>CAZQXB010000001.1:0-913817 GCA_964597575.1 uncultured Gammaproteobacteria bacterium | reverse complement strand
CCGCGAATACCAAAAAGGGCCCACCAGGGCCCCTTTTTGGTATTCATGAGCGGAGGTGAGATACGAGCGAGCAAGAATCGGATTGCCATTACTCTTCCCATTTTTCTATACTACGCGTAGTATTATCTATGCGTTTCTATGAGCACCAAACAGCAGCAAGATTTTTTGCGAATTACTGAAGCGATCAACTACATTGTGGGTCATTTTAAAGACCAGCCAGATTTGGAAGAGGTGGCTCGAATTGTCGGTGTAAGCCCTTTTCATTTCCAACGTCTTTTTACCAAGTGGGCAGGAACGAGTCCAAAAAAGTTTTTGCAATATATAAGTATTGAGCATGCAAAACAGCTTTTACAAAACGATCATGTGTCTGTGCTCCGCGCTGCTTATAAAACGGGCTTCTCGAGCCCAAGCCGCCTCCATGATTTATTTGTGAATATCGAAGGCATGACTCCAGCAGAATATAAAAATGGGGGAGCGCAATTGAGAATTGAGTATGGCTTTTTGAAAAGTCCATTTGGGAAAATTCTGGTCGCCTCCACGCCGAAAGGCATTTGTTTTTTGGCATTTGCCGATCATGAAGGTCAAGCGTTCAAATCTCTGCAAAAAACTTTTCCGAAAGCCATTTTTCTTCAAAAGAAAAATGCCCAACATAAGGCTGTTGAGCAATTTTTTCATTCAAAGCAGGGTGCTCTCTCGCCAATCACCCTTCATGTTAAGGGTACCCCTTTTCAGTTAAAGGTTTGGTCGGCGTTGCTTAAGATTCCGACAGGCGGACTTTCGACCTACGGCACTATTGCCAAGAGTATCGGTAATTCTTCTGCTATGCGAGCCGTTGGTACGGCGGTCGGCGATAACCCAGTCGCCTATCTTATTCCCTGTCATCGTGTCATTCGCTCTACCGGTATTTTTGGAAACTATCATTGGGGAAGTGGGCGAAAGGTGGCGATGATCGGCTGGGAATCGGCTTTGGTTCTAGGAAATGAAGAGGTGAAGAGTGAGTAAAAAAAGTTTTGCTTGGTCGTTATCCACCTTCTCATTCATATTGTTTTTTTCCTCGAGACTGCTATACTATTTACGTATGTCTCCACTCGATACTATTCGTGTTTCTTTGAGTAAAGAAAAACCTGAGTCAAAATCTGATGATTTTGCTGAACAAGATTGGCGTCATTTATCGCACAAAGAAGGTCAGTTGGCGGTTGATGTTTTTGAAACAGAGGATGACCTCTATGTGGTAAGCGCGCTTGCGGGAGTAAAGACTGCAACTCTTGAGGTTTCTTTGCATAATGAACTTCTTACCATTCGAGGGGTGCGTCAGTCCCCATTTCGCGAGGGGGAGGCATCTGCTATTTACCTTGAATGCTTTTGGGGGCCATTTTCCCGGACGATCGTCCTTCCTGTTGATGTCCGAGCTGATAAAGCCAAGGCGACATACAAGTACGGAGTTCTTACACTAAAGATGCCAAAACGAAACATTCACGGTACTATTCCGGTAGAAATAGTTGACGAATAAAACATGTTTTTGTCAGCACATACACAAGAACAAAATCCTGCACCAGGAGCCAAAACAAAGCTTCGGGCTTTTTTTATTATTACAGGTGTAGTTATTGTCGGTGGGGTAGCCGTTCTTGGAGCGTCGTATGTGTGGTTTTCTGACCGCGCAATGCCAGGTGCACATATTGGCAGAATGTCGCTTTCCGGGCTTAAGCAGCCGGAGGTAGAAAATGTACTTCGTCAGGTAGAGGCACGTCTCAACCAAGAAGGGGGCTATGTAACCTTTGAGGGTTCAGGGGAGAAAAAGTACCTGACTCTCAAAAGAGAAGGTGGGGAAGGGGTGTCAGGCGCTTTTGCTACGTTTAATGTTCAAAAAGAAGCTGAATATATTATTCAGTATGGAAAGAATCGTGGAATATTGCGACAGGCGTGGGCGCCATTTCACGCACTTTACGCTCCGAAGCAGTTTACCCTAACTACCCTTGTTTTTGATGAGCCTCGTCTTCGTGAGACTCTACAAGAAAAAGCAGGGGAATTTTCAAACGAGTATCGTGATGCAGAGCTTCGAATTTCATCTCTTGAACCACTTGCGTATACTATTTCTCCAGAAAGAACCGGCCTTCAGTTTCCTCTCGATACGGGTGTTGAGCAGGTGTGGCAGGCATATCAACACGGAGAGGTTCCCCAGGTACTGCTTGTGGGTGTTTCTGCGGAGCCGAAAATTACGACACAAGATATTGAGACATTCATGCCACGCCTCTCAACGGTGGTGGGCGAGCCACTTGAGTTTATTTTTCATACAAGTTCGGCTGCTCCGACGAGCACGGTTTCAGCAAGCCCGAACATGGTGGCAGGTTGGCTTCAAGTGGTTCGAGATAGGGAAGACGCGTTGGTATTTCGGGTAAAACCAGAGCCGACTGAACAATACATTGCACTTGCTATTGGAAGCGCAATTAATAAGAAACCAACACCTGGAGAAATAACCCGTGATGATACAGGGCGGGTGGTAACCTTTGTCCCAGCCGAGAGGGGGCAAGAGGTGGATGCTACAAGCACAGTAGAACTTGTGAATTTAGAACTCGTTCGGCGTCTTCTTGGGGGGAAGGCGATGCCTGTTTCCGTTCCGGTTATTTCATTTGATGCGCCTGATATTGACCCAGAGCTTGTCATGCTTGGTATTCGCGAGGTCTTAGGTGTTGGTGTTTCTAATTTTGCCGGAAGCCCAGCGAATCGGATTAAGAACATAAGAACAGGAGCGAAAAAATTAAATGGTCTTATTATTCCTCCAGGAGCTGAATTTTCAACAATCTCTTCTACTCTGCCGTATACTGATGATGGTGGGTATGTACCAGAACTTGTTATTAAAGGCTCAAGGCTTGTGCCTGAAATTGGGGGAGGTCTCTGCCAAATTGGGACAACGCTTTTTCGTATGGCCATGAATGGGGCTCTTGAAATCACCGAGCGCCGGAATCACTCCTTGGCGGTTTCTTATTACAATGATTTAGGGAATGGGTTGCCTGGAACAGACGCAACCATTTACGAGCCTTCGCCCGACTTCAAGTTTAAAAATGACACCGGTCATTCTGTGTTGATTCAAACTGAGGTGAATACGAAAACAGGAGATTTGGTCTTTACGCTCTGGGGTACAAATGACGGGCGTCGAGGGTATTATGATCCGCCTAAAGTGTTACGCTGGATTCCATACGGAGAATCCGTGAAAATTCCTTCTCCTGAAATGGGACCAGGTACAGAAAATTGTCAAAAAGCTTTTCGGGGAGCAGAAACCACTTTCACATATTATCGCTTTTTCGGGGATGGAACCGAAGAAAAGAAAGAGTTTGCCAGCTCGTATCGAGCACTCCCTCAGATTTGTCTGGTTGGTCCAAGTGCTGAAGTTTCCCCAGAAACTCCCTCAGAAGAAACAGAATTCGTTTTTCCTTCCGGCGAACCAATACCAGCAATTTTGCCTTAAATAAGCTAAATAATAAGGTTTTTCTTGGAGAAAAAGTCTTATCCCCATATTGTCTCTTGACATAAGGGGCTTTTTCTGGTATGATTCGAAGTCGTTACAAATGAGGTTATCCTCATATCCGCGCGATATGGGTATAGAGTAGGTACGTGGTGTTAACAACATGTACTCCTCTGCATCCAGACAAGCATGGAGGTGTGTTTTCGGCTTAGGCAGGCTTCGGCTCGCATTTGATCAAAAATACACCTTCTTGGGTGCGGTATTCCCGGGGCTTTGCCCCACAGAATAAAACCAATCCCACCCCCTTCGGGGGGTGGGCTTTGCTTTTTTGGTGTTTTTTTGCGTTACGGTTTTACCACTTTATCGATAAGTCCGTATTTGAGGGCAGTATCTGCATCCATGAAGTTGTCTCGGTCAGCATCTTTTTCGATCGTTTTAATATTTTGGCCGGTATGTTTTGCAAGTATTTGATTGAGCTGGTCTTTCATTTTCAAAATACGCTCTGCGTGAATTTTAATGTCACTGGCCTGTCCTTGGGTTCCCCCCATCACCTGGTGGATCATAACTTCGCTATTCGGAAGCGCAAATCGTTTTCCAGGCTCACCTGCGGCGAGAAGAACAGATGCCATACTTGCTGCCATGCCAACACAAATGGTAGAAACATCTGGTTTAATGAACTGCATTGTGTCGTAAATGGCGAGCCCGGATGTTACTGATCCTCCCGGAGAGTTAATGTAAATTTTAATATCTTTTTCCTGGTCTTGGTTATCGAGAAAAAGAAGCTGAGCAATAACAGCATTGGCGACGCCATCATCAATTTCTGTGCCTAAGAAGATGATACGATCCTTTAAAAGACGAGAGTAAATATCGTAGGCGCGTTCACCATAGGTCGTTTTTTCGATAACCGTCGGAACAAGATAGTTATTATTGAGTTTCATAGTTATAGAGGTTAAGTCTTCAATCGAGTATAGCAAGGTGTTTTAGGCTTCGGCAAGCACTGGGGTCATAATTCCCCCTTCTGCGGCCACTCGATGCAGAAATTGTTCCCGCACCTCTTCAAGGCTTCCCTGAATCGTGAACCCTGCAGATTTTTGGTGGCCTCCTCCACCAAAAAACCCTGCTAACCGACTGACATCGACATCGTCGCGTGTGGTGCGTAAACTCGTTTTGACTTGTCCGCCTGATACTTCGCGCATAATCATGGAAGCTTTGCCATCTCCAAGAACAGTGAGGAGGTTCGCAATTCCTTCAGTATCTTTATCGCTTACCCCATGAAGTTCTAAATCTTCACGGCGGATAAATGTGTGAACCAAATCAAGGTCATCATGTTTTTCAAGACGGGAGAGTGCGATGCCCCACAGTTTTAAGGTACCAAGTGATTTGTCTTGAAAGAGTGCGCGGCGGACAAAATGGAGGTCGGCGCCACGACGAATGAGCTCGCTTGCAATAGTAAGCGATCGCTCAGTTGTTGCGGCGTTTGTAAAATTGTTTGTATCATACAAAATTCCCGTCAATAAACAGGTGGCAGTATTCCCTTCAATAGGTAAAGCATTTACGCGGAAAAATTCATACAGCACCTCGCTCGTGGAGCTCGCTTTGACGTTCACCATGTTTAAATCGCCAAAAAAGACATTCGATACATGGTGATCAATGTTAATAACCGTTGGTTTTTTCGGCATGCTCTCGAGTAGAGGGGTAATGCCTGCGTAGTCCGTGTCGCCAGAATCAAACACAATGACCACATCAAAGGGTTCTCTTTGCCACAGACTTTCGTCTGAAACAATGTAGTTTGTGTGGGGGAGGTAGCGCATGCGTTCGGTCACCTCGGTTTTGCAAAAAACCATGTGAGGTTTGCCAATTTCCCGAAGCCACTGCATCATCGCTGCCACAGAACCCAAAGCATCACCGTCGGGGTGTTGGTGAGGAATAAGAAGTACTTGATTAGCATTTAAAATGGTGTGATAAATACGTTCTGCAGTGTTTTTCATAGAGTCGGACGGTTCGATACTCTGCGCATTCTGTTGGGGGAACGAACTTGTGAGTATACGTCTCTTGTGAGCGTTTGTCAAGCCATGTTATACTGGTCTCGCTGTATGTTTCTCAAGTCTCTCGATATTCAGGGATTCAAGTCGTTTGCCAACAAAACAACGGTGGTTTTTTTGCCGAAACATGAAAATCGGCAAAGTATTACAGCCGTGGTTGGTCCAAATGGAAGTGGAAAGTCGAATATTGCTGACGCGATTCGGTGGGTGATGGGGGAGCAGCGCATGAAGACTCTGCGGGGAAAAAAAAGCGATGATGTTATTTTTTCTGGGTCAGCGACGAAGGGTCAGCTTGGTATGGCGAGTGTTACTTTAACGATTGATAATGCTGACCATTCTCTACCTTTTGAATACGATGAGCTCGTACTTACGAGACGTATCTATCGGACCGGTGAGAGTGAATACCTTATCAATGGAGCGCCAGCGCGATTACTTGATGTTCAGTTGCTTTTAGCACGGGCTCAATTTGGGCAAGGGTCGTATAGTATTGTAGGGCAGGGGATGATTGATCGGATGCTTCTTCAGACTGCAACTGAACGAAAAGTATTTTTTGATGAAGCTTCGGGAATTAAAGAGCTTCAAATTAAACGGCATCAGTCCGCGCTCAAACTTGCTCGTACGCGGGAACATATGCGTGAGGCGTCAGCGCTTCTTCTTGAGGTTGAACCTCGATTGAAAACACTGTCGCGTCAATTGAAAAAATTAGAGGAACGAAAAGGGGTTGAGGAGGAGCTTCGACAAAATCAAGAAACGTACTATGCAACACTTTGGCAGGAGTATGATCGAAAGCGTCGGCATCTTACCCTCGGAGTGACAAACCTCGACGGCGTTATTCGTGAGGGTCAGGCTCGGCTTCATGCGATTCAAACAGAATTGGCCACTTTAGCTGGTGCGGCTTCGCGTCAGGATGCATATCGTGCCCTTCAGCAAGAATACACGCGAGCGAGCGATGAAGTGAATCGTCTCTCAAGAGAAAAGGCGGTGCTTCAAGGCAAATTGCAGACCGAGTATTCTCAGGCCGGTCAGAAAACATTAGGCTGGCTTGAAGAGCGACTCAGCGTAACAAAAGCAGATATCGATCGACTTAGTATCGAGGTTGAATCACTTCAAAAAATTGCCGATAGTGAACGTGAAAGATTAGCTGAACTTGATGCCCAGTACACGGCTCTTTCTTTGGAGCGGACTGAAATTTTGGCAGGCCTCGCAAGACATGAAGAAGCACTTCGGAGCGTGAAGCATGAAGAGCGTTTATTTCAGGCGATTGGCCTTCGGGCGGTTCAGGCTATTCTCGAATCCCGCGATCGTTTTGGCACGGTGTATGGTCCGGTAGCGGCGCTTGGGAGCATTGATACGCGTTTTCAAGTGGCGATTGATGTGGCGGCGGGAAGCCATGTGTCTTCTCTTGTCGTTCAAGACGAACAAGTGGCTGAACGATGTATTGAATTTTTACGTCGAGAAGAACTTGGTATCGCAACATTTTTGCCGCTCTCAACCATTCGCCCACGACCTGTGACGGTGGCAACTGATATTCTAGCCACTGCTGGTGTACATGGTCGCGCGCTTGATTTACTTCGTTTTGATAAACGCTTTGCCGACATTTTTGCTTTTGTATTTGGTGGTACCGTTGTGGTCGATGCCACTCCGATTGCTCGAAATATTGGGATCGGTCGGGCGCGTATGGTCACCCTTGAAGGGGATCTTATGGAAATGAATGGAAGTATGAAGGGGGGTTTTCGTCGGCGTCGTCATGAAGGGCTCAGTTTTGGGTCGCATGAGGTGCCACTCGCAGCCCACGCTGTAAAAGAAGAAGATCGGCAAATTCTCGTTGAGCGTCAACAAGAAGTAGAGGCGCGTATTGCTGACATCTTGAATGAAAAACGAAGTCGCGAAGGGGCTGAAGTTGCTGCGCAAACAAAGTTGTCTGTGCTTTCTGAGCAAAAACAAACCGCTCTTCAGGAGCTTGCTCGGCTTGAACAAGAGCGTGCGCTTCTGACCATGAGTCCGGAAGAATATACGGAAGCGTTGAAATTGCTTGAGGCGGAACAAGCGGTTCTTCAAGAAAAAGTAGAAGCGGCGCTTGCGGTACAGAAAAAAGCCGAGAATGGTATGGCAGCTTTTCAAGAAGAAGAGGAGGAGAAAAAACGTCGTGTATTCGCTCTCCAAGATTCGATGCAAAGCGAACAGTCAGGGTTAAATGTTCTTTCCGAAGAAAGAAATAGTAAACAAATTGAACTTGCGAAGTACGATACGAAGTGTGAAGATGTATCGCAAGAGGTTTTTCAAGAACTGCACGAGTCAATGTCTGCTATTGTTTCGCGCGGTATCCCAACCGTTTCTCCAGAGGCGCTTGAGGGTGTGCTTGGAAATATCCAAAAATTGAAATATAAATTGACCCTTATCGGCGGAATTGATGAAGATGTTATTCGTGAACACGAAGAGACGAAAAACCGCCACGAACATCTCGCTGCCGAATTGAATGATTTGGAAAAAGCACTTCGTGATTTATCTGGCTTAGTAAAGGAGTTGGATGAGGTCATGAAGAAACGACGGGATAAAGCATTTCGTAAAATCAAAAAAGAATTTTCACGCTACTTCGAGATTTTATTTGAGGGAGGAAAGGCCGATTTGGTGGAAGTGTATGGTTCGGCAGAGACCCCAGAGGGTGAAGAAGGGGAAGATATGGGGGAGGCCGGGGAAGGAGAGACTCTTCAAGTTTCGACAGAAGAAAAACCTAAAGCCGAAGAGGTGCTTATTGGTATCGATATTGTCGCAAACCCTCCAGGGAAGAAGATTAAAGAACTGGCCTCGCTTTCTGGCGGAGAGCGCACGATGACCTCGATCGCCCTCATTTGTGCTATTTTAAAAACGAACCCTTCGCCATTCGTGCTTCTTGATGAAGTTGAGGCGGCCCTCGATGAGGCGAATACCCTTCGTTTTACGACCATTCTAAAAGAGCTTGCCGAAGCTTCGCAGTTTATCCTTATTTCCCATAATCGAACCACCATGCACGCAGCCGACGCCTTATACGGGGTCACTATGGGAAATGATGGTATTAGTCAGCTCATTGGGATCAAACTTGGCTAAAAGCAGGCCGGTCTTGACCTTTTTCGTGTTTTTGTGCTATACTTCGGATCACTCTCACAGATCCGTCAATTTATTTATTCGTTGAGGTAATGTACATCAGGTATTATGCTCATGATTCGCTTGCAGCGTGTCGGAAAAATCAAAGCCCCAACATACCGCATTATCGTGTCAGACAAACGTCGTGATACTCAAGGTCGGTATTTGGAACTTTTGGGTCAGTATTATCCGCTCAGTAAAGATGCGGAAAAACAGTTGATCGTAGACGCTGATCGCGTAAAGCACTGGCTCTCACTTGGAGCTCAGGCTTCAGTTACTATGGAAAATGTGCTTGCGAAAGCTGGCATTATGAAAGCAGGGGAAAAACGCCGCTCAGTGATTGTTTCGAAGAAGCGCAAAGCGAAACTCGAAGCAAAGAAAGCCAAAGCAGCGTAAAATAAGAATTGACAGGTTTTTTCAGGACTTGGTATACTTTATTGCAGTTCTTTGTTCATTCAATTATTTCTGTAACGATTTCCTATGCCGGAATCAGATTTGCAATTCGTTGACTTCGTGGTGAAAGCCATTGTCAACAATCCGAACGATGTGAAAACAACTCGTACGGTGGACGAACGTGGGGTTCTTATCACGCTTGACGTGAACCCAAGTGATATGGGATATGTGATTGGCCGTCAAGGTCAAACTGCCCGAGCGATCCGCACCTTACTTCGTGTGGTTGGGGCAAAAAACAATGCCCGCGTTAATTTGAAAATTAATGAACCAGCTGGTGGTCGTGGACCTTCGTTCCAGGCTCCGGTTGCCGCAGCGCACTACAACGATGATATCGATACGAGCGCTGTAGAAAATTTGAACATCTAATATCACAAATAACCGGCCGAAAGGCTGGTTTTTTGTATTGACAGGTGAGAAAGAATGGGTTATACTCTTTTTGCATTTTAGTTTGAGAAGGGTTCGTAGCTCAGTTGGTTAGAGCGCCACATTGACATTGTGGAGGTCAGAAGTTCGACTCTTCTCGGACCCACGGGGACATGGGCGTGTAGCTCAGTTGGTTAGAGCGTTACACTGATAATGTAAAGGTCGATGGTTCGACTCCATCCACGCCCACGAATACAAAAACAGACGCATCGCGCGTCTGTTTTTGTATTCGTGTGTTGGGATTGATGGAGTCGAACCGGGGGAGGGTTCGAGAACCGGAAGGTTCTCACTTCAGTTGGGGGAAGGTTGGGAAGGGGTGGAAACCCTTTCCCAAGAGGAGCGAAGCGACGAGTGAGATTCCGATCCACGCCCTAAAGCGTCAGACTTCCATAATGAAACACGCAAAACACCTGGTACCGTCCATCCCCCTCGTCTTTAAAATAAAATCCTACACCAAGAACATTCCAATCCGGGTGATACGTTGTGCGATAATGTGCGCCATTATACGAAGCCTCGGCCAAGTACATGTCCATGGTATCATCGAGTACTTTTTTCACGGCTTCAGTGTTTCCCGAAGCATATCCCCAAGAAATATTTTCGCTAAAATAATTGGTCTGCCAACCACCGGCACTATAGCGCTTCGTAAAAGCGAGGCCTTGGCTGTCAATCCATTGGTGCATGGTTTTTCCATCTGCTCGTTCGTGGTTTTTTGCCCCTGTTGTTCCCATATACCCGGCATACTCACTCGCAGTATTCACGAAGCGTTGATCGAGCACAAGTTCACGGAGCCCTTTTTCTCGTCGGAGAGAATTTACTTTTTCTAACCAATACTGACTCAGTTGTGTAAGGTCAACATCACTTGGTACAACCCCTACTTGCTGAACACTGGCATCTATTACTTGGGGTTGGGGTGTAGCTCTGGGTAATATCGGTGTTGGTGGAGGCGGGGTTGGTTCTGGAGGTGGAGAGGCCGGTATTTTTGTAATAAGCCATGTGGCGGTAAAACCCTCGACGCCTGCTGTCGTCCGAACGCGGTACCATCCAGAAACTTCTTCAAGAATGTCGACTCCGGTTCCTTTCGAGAGGGTAGTAACAATCGCACCTGAGAGTGATGCTCCACTTCGAACTCGAGCAGCACTTATGTATTGTCCATGTTCATTTAGGGTGGCAGTACTTGGTGTCTGAGGGGTGACTGCTATCGTTGGCTTTAAAAGCCAACTCGCGGTCCACCCTTCTTTATTTCCGTATGAGAGTCGCGACCATCCATCTGTTTCTTCAAAAACAGTCACCGCTGCGCCTTTTGGTATCACGAGCAGCGTAGCGGTATTTATGGTTGATGGAGCATTTCTCATTCGTGCCCTGTCTGTGGTTGTCGCCTCGCTCGTTGCAAGTGTGCGATAGGGGAGAAGGAGGATTGCGAGAAGGGTGAGTAAAAGTATTCTTTTCATAAAAAAGCGTTTTAGAGTACATAGTGAGTATACTCCACGCCGCAAGAATTGTAAGTTTCCACTAAAAATACGTTGCTTCTTCTTACATTGACACACCCCTATTTTCCTGCTATAGTACCAATACTTTTTTCTTATTTTAGCCAATTTTTTGTGGAAAATCAGCCTTTCGCACCAGTTGGTACCCCTCCCACGCCGCCGCCGGGCTCGTCTGACACTTCGTTTTTTTCGTCTCTTGGCCTTTTTTTTCTTGAGGTGATTAAAATTGTGGTGTTGGCAGGGATTACCATTGGTCTTGTGCGTACGTTCCTCTTCAAACCTTTTTATGTGAAGGGTAAGTCAATGGAACCAAACTTTCATGAAAATGAGTACTTGATTATCGATAAGCTTACCTACCGATTGCGCACCTTGCAGCATCAGGAAAACGTACAGCGAGGTGAGGTGGTTGTCATTGTGTCTCCGGTCAACCCGACTGAGCATTACCTGAAACGTGTCATCGGTCTTCCGGGTGAACGGGTTTCCATCAAAGAAGGGCAAATTATTATCTACAATTCAGAGTTTCCTCAAGGCTTTGTCCTTCAGGAAACCTACTTGGCAGAACCAACTCCTAGAACCGACAAAAACTTTGTTTTAACTGATCTTCAGTACTTTGTTATGGGAGATAATCGAGATGAAAGTTTTGATTCTCGAGGGTTCGGCCCTATCGATCGCCAAAGTATTGTTGGTCGCGCCTGGTTCCGTGGGTGGCCATTTTCGAAAGCCGGTATTTTTACGACACCAAGTTACGAAACCACAACATCTGAATAATCTACTCTTTGATATCGCTCTATGACGACTAAAAAAACCAAACCAGCTGCAAAAAAAACAGCGCCAAAAAAGGCATCGGCTCCAGCGAAGGCTCAGGCTGCACCCGCAGTTGCTCCTGCTGCGAAATCAGCAAAAACGTTTTCCCTTCTTCGGGGCATGCGTGATATTTTGCCTCGTGAGGAGCACTATTGGAAAAAAGTAACACACGCTGCAGAAAATGTTTCTGAGGCGTATGGGTTCGGCCATATTGGCACACCCATTTTGGAAGATGCGAACCTTTTTGTGCGTGGTGTAGGGAAGGGGACAGATGTGGTCGACAAAGAAATGTATGTCTTTGAAGATGCTGAGGCCAAAAAGATTGCACTTCGTCCAGAAACCACAGCCTCTGTTGCCCGTGCATACATCGAACATGGTTTGCATGCTGTTCCACAGCCGGTAAAAGTATGGGATCTCGGACCAGTGTTTCGCCATGATCGTCCCCAGGCTGGCCGTTATCGTCAATTTCATCAATTTAACGCCGATGTGCTCGGAGAGCGCGATGCAGTAATTGATGCGGAGCTTATTGCCCTTGCGTATAATTTTATGCGCGATTTGGGTGTGATGACTCGTGTTCATGTGAATAGTATTGGTACAAAAGAAGATCGTGAGCGCTATTTGGTTGAGCTCGTCGGTTATTTCCGAAGCAAGCGCCATGCGCTCTCTGAAGAATCGAAGAAGCGCCTCGTAAAAAACCCACTTCGTATTCTAGATTCAAAAGAACCTGAGGATCAGGAACTCATTGCTGAGGCACCGAAGATTATTGATTGGCTTTCCGATGATTCCCGTAAGTACTTCATGCACGTCCTCGAGTATCTCGACGAGATGGAGATTCCGTATTTACCAGAACCAACTCTTGTTCGTGGACTTGATTACTATTCTGATACGGTTTTCGAGTTTTTTGCTGAAGACCAAGTGGCTGCTGAAGGAAGTCGACCGCTCTCTTTAGGTGGCGGAGGACGCTATGACGGACTGGTGGAACAGCTTGGGGGGAGACCGACTCCTGCTGCAGGGTTTGGCCTTGGGGTAGAGCGCATTATTGCGATTATGCGGAAAAATGATGAGGCAAAGGGCGGTCAGGCGCAGGTATTTGAACCGTTTTCCCGCTTGTTTTTCGCTCATTTAGGCGAACAATCACGCCGCCGCGCACTTAAACTTATTGAAACCATGCGTCGTGATGGGGTATTTGTATACCATGCCTTGGCAAAAGGCTCTCTGAAGGCGCAGCTTGAGATCGCAAATCGTTTGGCCGTTACTCATGCGATTATTTTGGGTCAAAAAGAGATCCAGGATGGTACAGTGATTATTCGGGATATGGCTTCAGGAATTCAGGAGATTATTGACGAAAAACAGCTCTCCGTCCATGTTCGGAAAATTCTCCAAGGGAAGGCCTAAGACGGCAATTGACGAGTCAAAAAAAACCTGCTATAGTGAAGGTATTATCTATTTTTAATTCACCCATGAGGAGGTGACGAGTGGTTTATGTCAGAAATGAAACGAAAGAAAGGGGAATCTTTTGAAGGGTTCATGCGCCGGGTTAAACGAAGCTGGCAACAATCAGGCAAGATTCTTCAGGCGAAAAAAGTAAAATATTACACGCCGCCAAAAAGTCGTAATGTTCGCCGCAAACAGGCGGTTGCCTACGCTCAAGAACAGTCAAAAGAGCAATATCTGCGCAAAACAGGGAAACTTCCTTTAGAGGAAGAACCTCAGCAGCGTTTTAAACGAGCGTAGTAATACTGGTATTTTGTATGTCGCTTCGCGACCAAATTAAAGAGGCTCAAGTGGAAGCCATGAAAACCAAAAATCAGGCCCGGCTCAACCCTCTTCGGATGTTGTGGTCGGCAATTCGGAATGCGGATATTGATAATAAAGAACCGCTTTCGGATGAGGCGATTGTTGGTGTGGTTCAAAAACAAGTAAAACAGCTCAAGGATGCCGTTTCAGAATATGAAAAAGGCGGACGAACTGATTTACAAGAAGCTGCACTGGCCGAGATTGCCGTACTTGAGGCATATCTGCCAGCACAGATTCCTGATGAAGATCTCAAAGCACGTATTCAGAAAGTAATCGCGTCGCTTGGAGATGTGAAAGATGTTGGGAAAGTGATGGGTGCGGTAATGAAAGAGGTAAGAGGCGAGGCAGACGGGGCTCGGGTTCGAGCCATGGTCACCGAACTTCTGGCCTAGATTGTTCTGATTCATTCGTGATTCCTTGGTATCATGCTTCCGGGGTTCACACAATATATATTCTCAAAGAAGACTGCACATACCCTCGGGGTACTTCTTGTGGCAGTCTTTTTTGTTGCTAGCTTTTTTGGAGCCTTTGATTTGACGGTTAGTTTTGCTCAGAATGTTCCTGACAATACAGACGCCCTTGGCGTAACGGCGCTTGATAATGCCCTGCCACTTGCTGGAACCGACATTCGGGTGATTGCTTTGCGGATTATTAATATTTTCTTAACGTTACTTGGAATTATTACGGTTGGGCTTATTTTATACGCAGGGGGGAAGATTCTCTTTTCTAATGGAAATGAAGATGCTGTTGCTGAAGGTCGAAGGATTATTACCAATGCCATCATTGGGCTCATTATTATCATGTCAGCTTGGGGGATTACTCGATTTATTTTATCTCGTTTCGCCGGAGCAACAGGAACAGGCTCTGGTGCGTTTGTTGCTCAAGGAAATACAGGCGACACCTTTTTTGCGAGTGGGGCTCTTGGGCGTGCTGTGCGCGATCATTATCCGTTCCGAAATCAGCGTGATGTCCCACGAAATAGTCGTATTTCAGTTACCTTTCGTGAGGCTGTTTACCCTGGCAGTATCGCTGACGATAGAAATGGAAACGGTATTTTCGGTGACTGTGTTACCCCTGCTGCCCGCCCTATGGACTGGAGTCTTGATTGTGATCGAGCCACGGCCGCAGTTCGTTTAACCGCCTCAGGTACTCCATCTGGGGTGGAGCTTGCGGCAATTCTCAGCTATGCCGGAGACGGAACCGTTCGAACGGTACTTTTTCGCCCACTCGAACTTTTGGGGAATGAAACAGATGCTGTACGCTACACTGTTGATTTGCTTACTGGTATTCAGGTGCAAAATAGAAGTGCGAGTATCTTTGCGAATGAGCGTGCGCAGCGCTATAGCTGGAATTTTGAAACTAATACTGAACTCGACACCATTCCGCCACGCGTTACACAAATTTATCCGAATCACGCTTCAGATATTGCTCGCAATACCATTGTACAGGTGCAGTTTAATGAGGCCATGGATCCAACAGTGGTGCAGGGGCAAACCGGTGTATTTACCCATATTGTGTTTGGATCAAGCGCAGCGAATGGGGTGATGCCATCTGGAGAATGGCGCGTATCGAATGGATATCAGTCAGTTGAATTTATCCCAAGTGAGCCGTGTGGCCGCAATAGTTGCGGTGATGCCATGTATTGTTTGCCAACCATTTGTACCGATGACAGCAATGCTGCTTGTGCAAACCCACTTACGGTTCTTATTCGTACCGCAGATGTTATTGGTAATAGTTTTGAGGCCGTACCATTTAGTGGGGTTATGGATATGGCCGGGAATGCCCTTGATAGCAGTAGCGGAGCGAGAAATGGAAATGGAGTTTTTCCGGGTGATGGTCGTCTCGCAGACCCTCATAAGCCGTCAATCGTAACCAGTCTCCGGGCAAGTGCAACAGAACAGGCGCCTGATAACTTTTGGTGGAGTTTTGAAGTAGAGCCGCTTATTGATCGGAGTGTGCCGTATATTCGAGAAGTTCGCCCTGCGATTGACGAAGAAGCGGTACAAAGTGATGCTCCAACGGAAATGACGTTTGCGGGCGCTATGTGGCCTTCGACCCTGCTTGATATTGGCCTTACTGAACACCCTGCACCAGCTGGCATCGAGGCTCCTTGGGTTGCTCCAATAGCAGAGTCAGTTTCAGACGCACTCGGTATTCTCTCTACGCGTGTAACACTTCGTCATCGAATGTTCGGTCCAAATGGACAGCCGTTCTACTACTTTGTCCGTGTTCCAAGTAGTGTTCGCGGGGCAAACCAGAATTGTTTTTACCCCGGTCGTGGACCAATCGCAAATTCTCCTGGACTTCCTACCATGTGTGATTACGAGGAAAATGCTGACGGAGTAGTGGTTCGTTCAACTAACTGTGCACCGGTATTGCCTCAGACGAATGTGGATCAAGATACCGGATGCATTCAGACGACCCAGCTGCAAGAAGGGGGTCAAAATTTGCGAGTACAAGCAGATATTCCTGCATGTATTTCTGTTTTACAGAGACCGGCAATTAGTCCGGTTGGAGTTCGATAGACCCTTGTTTTACCATATGTCCCGCCTCATGTCTTTTTTTTCTCGAGCCCGCGCCCTGCACGCTATTTCCTTTTTCATTTTCCTAGCAGCCGTTTTTGTTTTTCTTCCTCAGATCACATTTGCGCAAGAAGCAAATGATGCGCTTGGGGTAACGGCATTTGACGGTGCGAGTAATTTAGCCGGAACCGATATCCGTGTCATCGTGGCTCGGATTATTAATATTTTTCTCGGCCTTCTTTCGGTTATTGCAGTTGGTATCGTGATCTATGGTGGTATTACGTACATGACCGCAGGAGGGGATGAGGGTAAGGTGGAGGACGCGCGTAAAATCCTTATGAACGGGGCAATTGGTCTTGTGATTGTTCTTTCTGCTTTTGCCATCAGCCGTTTCGTGTTAACTCGGCTTCAGGGAGCAACGGGTTTGGGGCAAAGTGATCCTCTTGCAAGTTGTGCTGATCTTGCGTTAGCAAATGACCCACGGTACGACGAATTGTGTGGGCGAACCGGGCCATCGCTTAATTGCTCCTCAAATCCGTCATGGTGCTGCGGCCGTGATAATTTTATCGTGCAGAGTATCACCCCACGCACAGAAACAACAAACATGAATAACGCCACTATTCGTGTGGTGTTTAGCCGTGGTGTTCGAACCGCTGCGAATCAGGTGGTTACCATTACGCGAGACGGCGAACCCGTGACTGACTTCTCTTTCCGTTTTGCTGATCCAGCGAACCAAGTGCTTGAAGCTACCTATACGGGTGCTACGGTGTGTGCCGGCACAAATGGGTGTATGCCTTCAGGGGAATACCGTGTCAGTGTTCGCAATACCGTGGTCGATGCTCGTGGGGGAAGCATTCAAGAATCTGTTGCCTGTGGCAACTTTCCACGAGAAGCAACGTTTCGAGTAAATACGCCAAACACTCTCGATGTTACCGCTCCGGTTATTCCCGGTGGTATTTCTGTCGATGGTGTTCGTGCTAATGATCAGCCACTTCCCGTGAATCGTGAAGTGGAAATTTCAGTACCAATGACCGACAATACGGGTGCAGGGTACGTTCGGCTTGATATTGGTCAAGAAGGCCGAGCGGCCTCGATTGTTTCGGTTGGTGGCCCAACCATTGCGCGTGGATCTGGAACGACAGTTCTTGATCCATTCGTATACACATACCGTTTATTTTTGGCCGCAAATACTCGTCCGGGTGAGCGATATGTTGTTACAGCGACTGCCTATGACATTGATGGAAATCGCGCAACCGCAAGTACTACTTTTGTAAGCGTGGCAGCGCATTGTGGTAACGGTGTCCAAGATGGCGACGAAACGGACGTTGATGCTGGCGGTTCCTGCCAAGGGGTTGGGCAGTGTGCGCAAAATTGGCAATGTGCATCTGGGCAGTGTGTTTCAGGACAGTGTGTATCGAGTCCGCTTATTACGAATGTTGATCCGTGGGATGCCGCGGCCGGTTCATGGGTGACGGTTAGTGGTCGTTTTTTTGGAACAACTCCAGGGCAAGTTCAATTCGGAATTGATCGTGATAATAGTGGTACGATTGCTGGTGCCGAATGGATTACGGCCGCTCCTGCAACGTGTGGTGGAGCGGTTACTTGGACTGACACATATACCGTGGTTGAAGTCCCAGGAGACGCGGCCTTGCCGCAAGGGTCTTTTTCTGCGATTCGTATCGTTCGAGCGGATAATAATACTCTTACTGATACCACGATCGATAGTCGTGGTCCTCGTGGGGGTACTCGTAACGGCTTGTTTTTGAAAAATACGACCAATCGTCCTCGTTTATGTCGTGTAGAAGTCGGCGCTGGTGTTTCAGCCGGACTTCCTTCAACGGATGCCCGTGCTATTGGGCAGTTTTCAGGGGGCACAAATCGTGAGCTTCGTTTCGGGCTTGCCAGTGCACCAGTCACTTCGTGGGCGGATGCACGTGTTGATACTCGCGTACCAGCCGGCCTCCGACCCGGAGTTGTTTCTGTGGCTGCAGTTATCGATGGAGTTTCAAGTAATGCTGTTCCGTTTACCATTCTTTCTCCGGACGATGCTTCACTGCCTTCTATTACTGCGATTGACCCTGAAACCACGACCCCGGGGAGTTTGATTACACTTGCTGGTCGGGGATTCGGGGGAGCTACAGGGAATGTTTATTTTGCGAATGATATTAGCCTCGTTTGTGCACCCCCAAACATGCCCGCTGGCTGTGTGGCGGCACAAGTGACTTTGCCTCCGGCGTGTGGTGATACCTGGACTCCCGAGAGTGTTGTGGTTCAAGTTCCTACAACTCTTGCTCCGGGTCAGTGGTATGTAACGGTCAGAACGACGAATGGTCTTCAAACTCAATTAGCTAACACGGCGCGCCTCACTGTTCAGGCCGGTACCCCTCGCCCTGGTCTTTGTCGTATTTCCCCTGCACGTGGTCCAGCTCCACTTGCTCCTGCAAGCCCAGGTCTTACTTTAACCGGGGTTAATTTTGCAGCAGCAGCGACAACCTATTTTTGGACGCGCGGCGCTGTGGCGAATGATGTCACAACGTGGCTCTCAACTCGTGCTCCTGAAGCCCAAATTCTTACTGCGACGCAGATTCTGACCCCAATTCCTGAGAGAAACGGTGTAACGATGCAAACTGGTCCAATTCGGGTTGGTTCAGGTGGTCAGTTATCAAATAGTTTGACCTATACCGTAGAAGATTGCCGAGCCTTGCCGCAAAGTCAGATTCCTGCTGGACTTCGTTGCTGCACCGATGGAAGTTTTCTCCCAGAAAATCAATCGTGTCCTGGAGAGAGTCGGAATGCCGGATATGTATGGCGTTTTACCACTGGGCAATTAAGTCGTTTGCCACAAGTGGACGAATTTTGTGAACAGGGTTCTTCAACCATGCCGTCTCCAACCCCAGATGTTCAAACTCTCCGTGGAGCCGCGTGTATCAATGCGGAAATTAATGCCCGGTTTACTGTGGAAATGGATCCGGCAAGTGTTGTCGCGAATACGCGTATCTATACTTGTGGAAATGGCACCAGTGCGAACTGTTCAAATCGGGTGAATGTTACCGATCAATTCGATATCCGATATGAGAATCCGAATGTCGTTGCTCGTCCACGTGGTGCAGGAGCTGTGCTTACCGCAGACACGTGGTATCGTGTTGAACTCGGGTCGGGTATCCGTTCGAACGAAACAAGAGAAATTTTAAGTCGACAAGTTACGGTAAACGAACCGATTTTGGCGACTCGTCCGTGTGGCGCAGGAACTGCCTATTGCTTTACCTTCCAAGCAGGGAGTCGTCGGTGTGAAATTGCGAATGCGTTCATTCGTCCTCCAACATACACGACAAACATGCTTGGGATGCTCCAGGACCCAAGCTATCCTCGCGTGACGACGAATGTGCTTAGCCCGCCACATCCTTTCTATTACTATGTGTGGGGTGCTCCGAATGAAGCGTGTACTGTTATTCGTGCGGATGGTTTAGGGTGGAATTGGTCAGTGCCAGCCCCAGGAAATGCGTATGCACGAGTTCTTCTTGACCGTGATCCTCCTGATTTTACTGATTCACGAGCAACGGTTACGGCACTTGCAAACAGTGCTCCGAATACGGCTCAAATCCGAGCTGTGTCAAGCCAACCAGGTGCCCCAGTTATTACGGCGGTAAGTACTCTTACCGTTGATCTTGGGGATCCACGGGTGGTTGGTTTTTGGCCAAATTGTAGTGAGTCATGTACGAATGCGGGTATCGGTATCCGATTTAACCAAATGATGCTTCCAGATACGTATCCGGGCGCTGTGCGTATGTATCGCTGTGCCGACGCTTTGTGTGCGGTCAGAGCCGAAGAAATCTTTTTTGATGTGGTTGAGGGCGGTAACCCAATGTTGTATCGGTTTGCTCCACCTTCGCAAACACCACTTCTTGAAAATACCTGGTACCTTGTTACTGTCGCGGATACGATTCGTGCGCAATCTGCCATCGGTTCAACCAATCCTGGAAATCCTCTCGCTCCGTTCTCTTGGAGATTCCGTACAAAATCGAGTGATGGATTCTGTGTGGCCGCGAGTGTTCAGGTGGAGCCAACTCCTTTTACTGCAACAACTATTGGCGAAACTACCGGATATGTTGCTCTTCCACAAAGTTCCCCAGATCAATGCAGTGCTTTGGGGCAAGAATTAAACCCTTGGTTATTTGGATGGCGCTGGGGAAGTGCTGATCCGGCCGTTGCCCGTGTTACTACCTTTTCAAGCCTTGGGTCACCACGAAGTCAGTGTACCGCAACCTGTATTCCACTCGGTTCAACGTTGGCTGTAGGTGCGCCGAACCGATCAATGTGTGGTAACGGACGTATTGATGTTGGTGAAGACTGTGATGTGGCAGCGAATGGAGAAGTGGTTGGTACAACCTGTACCCTCACCTGTCTTCGACCCGGAAATACGAATCGTGGTACCGGACCTGGCCAGTGTGGTAACGCCACCGTTGAAGGTGGTGAGGAGTGTGATCCGGCCACAGGGAGCCCTGATGTACGTTTTTGTAACGAACGATGTTTAAGAACAGGGACAAGTGATCGCTTTACTCCGGGTATTGCAACAAGCGGTGCGCCGTTTTGTGGTGATCGAACTGTTTCCCCAGGAGAAGAGTGTGAACCAGGAGTAAACGGGGCAGTTGAGAACGAAAGCTGTACCTCTACGTGTTTGAATATCGGTGTACCATCGCTTGCTGCAAGTTGGTGTGAATCGCGACCTCTTGTGGGTACTTCGGCTGAGGTTGTTTCTGCTTGCCGCAATCGGGGAGTGAGTATTTGCGGTGATGGGGTTGTTAATCGCGGTGAGGCATGTGAAATTGTTACAGGAAATCCTGGAAGCGCTGGTACGATTCGCGTATATGGCGAACCAAATCCTATTGCGGTCCAAGATGTTGGTGTATGCTCCTCACGGTGTTTACTTGGAAATATTTGCAGTGAAACTACTATTCCAAATACATTCCGTTGTGATCGAAACGCCGAAGGGTGTACAGAGAATTGTACCTTGCGTGGCTCAGATATTTCGTACGGCACACCTTCATTGTGTGGAGACGGTGTTCGAGGGATAGGGGAGTACGCAATGTGTGAGTATCAACCAGGTGATCTTGGAACACGGGTACCACTTGGTCAAAATGCAACGCAGATTGTGACTGCAGTTGGCGCTTCTACAAACATCCCTGCGGACGGCCGACAAGAAACGACAATCCAGGCCGAAGCCATCGCAACGACCGGGGGGAGAACCCTTTCGGTACGAGGCAGTGGTGCGTACGCACTTCAATGTGGTTTTGAAGAGTATGCAAATAATGCTCCACAAGCGAATCAATATAATAATTGCCCCCAAAATAGTGGGAATGCTTTGAATCGATATGGGGTTGGTACGAATTCATGTTGCCAACTTCGTCCTGAGCGTACCTCTACTTATCCTGCAGACGGAACCGGGTTTAATGGGTCTGAAGCGGCATGTAGAAATACCCTCATTGAATTTACGCTTTCTGGTGAAATTGATGAAGCATCACTTCAAGACAATATCTTGATTGCGCGAGGGTATGCGGTCGGTGCCTCAGCAGTGCCATGTCAGGGGACGAACGATGATGTGACCACTGTGGTCCGCGGTACACTCGCGTACGAAAATCCACCAGAAGGATTTTTCCGTGGAACGATTTATCGTGTTCGATATTTTTTCCGCGCACTACTTGAGGGGCAGGCATTTGCTTCGGCTCTTCGACCGGATCAAATAAACGTAGGATCTTGGTGTGGTGGGCAGATTCGATTTGTTCCAACCGTCACTCCGGTAACCGACGCAAGTGGTGTTGTTACAGAAACGCGAGTTCGTTTGCAGCTTACTTCACTTCTTGATGCGGGTACTACATACGCCGTCCTTCTTCAGGGTGGGGTAAATGGTATAGAAAATACTCGAGGGGTAGGCATTCGCCCGGATACAAACTCCGTCGGTACGTCCGCAAGTTCTTGGGTGTTCCGTACACAAACGGGAGATGTGTGTCGTGTAGAGTCTGTGACCGTGGAACCGGAATCATATCTTTTTACAGCTCCAAACACTTCAACCGATTTTATTGCGACAGCGAGAACATTGAACAACCGCGCCATCGCACCAATTCCTGGAATTTATAATTGGGTGTGGAGCTGGGGTCCATCAACCCACCCAGCGTTTGTAATTCCAGCCGCAGGAAATACTGGTGCGTCAGACCAGGCAACGGTCCGTTCTCGCAACTTGGGTCAAGGGGAAACAGGAACATTAGTGGCTGAACTTCGCGTGACAGAAGATCGTTTGGCGGCTACTGGCACAACTCTTCCACGTTTTTCTGACACTGCAGAATTAATCACGTTTTTCTGTGAACGTCCGTGGCCACCGCGTGGAATTTATCCGTATGAAGATGGGGTTTCGCGAGGAAGAAACGCGAACAACGATGATTACACGGGCGGTGTATTTACGGGCCAGTCAATTCCAGGTATTGCCCTCGGTAGTGATACTATTTTCGGAAATGTTCGATTCGGATACTGCGCTGATGCCGGAAGAACAGGTGATATAACAGACGACTTGCCATATTTGCGACCAAGCATTTTAGGTGCGAATGGTACTTCACCTATTCCTCCATTTGGAGATTCTGTGCGTCGTATTTTCTTCTTTAATGAAAAAAATGATGATGCTATTGGATTCCAGATTTTTAACAACACGACTCGTGCCGTAGGTGGGTCAGCGACGCCACCGCCACCTCCAGCAGCTCCGAATCTTCCTCTTCCGCCCGCTGTCACTCCAGACGGAGGAGCTCTTCGGTTTGTTGACTCGGCTGCAACCAGATCAGATTTCCCAATCGGCGAACCCGTGCTTATTCAGTGGAGAGGTGGTCAGCCAGGTCAGCAGGTGCGACTGAGTCTCCTTCTGCTTGTTCTCGACGACCAAGGACGTTACGCTTATTCAAATGACACTAATGGTCAGATTGATCTCACGGGTAACATCGTAAATGATGGTTCGGCTTATATCACCATTCCTCAGAGAGTTCTTCAGCCAGCTCCAGATAGTTTGTATGAAATTATTGTGGTGGAAGAAGGGACGCAGGCACAAGGTTTCTCGACTCGTTTTACCCTAACTCGATCAGCTCCTGTTGTGCCGCCGGTTCCGGTCGCTAGTGGTGGTCCAACAGTGTCATCTCTCCGTCCTCTTCGACAGTGGTATCGTGAGAAGTTTGGTGAAGTTCCATCAACCATGCGTTCCGTTACTGTTGATGGGTACGAAGCCCTCACTGATGGAAATACGTACTACATTAATGCGCTTAATCAGTATGATGAGTCAGAGCGCAATGAAGTGGGAAGTTTCGTGTATCTTTTTACGGTAAATGCAGATGCTTCTGATAATACAAAACGAGTCTTCACCTCTCTTGTTAACTCCATTCGTTTCAACATTAACTTGAGCGATGTTGGGTACTGTTCCGTCGGTAATGGAACAGATCGGGAAGATATTTCAACACCAGATCTTCAGAGTAATATCGCTTGTTCCGTTGATAGTCAGTGCAGTGCTCTTCCTGGAAATCGTATCTGTGCAAATGCACGCACGAAGATGCTTCGTGACTGGGATCGTTTGCAGGATGCAAGCTCATTCCAGAACTTAGCGTTGAATGCCTCACTTCTCAATGGTGGTCGTTTTCCTGTGCTTAATTCGGGGACATATATTCCAGGATATACCAATTCTCGTTGGCCATCTTGGGGTGGTACGCTCGCCGGGGCGCTTGGTGGAGCTATCCCAAGTGACCCGTTAAACACATGGAGTGGGTGTGATGGGATTGACCCTCAAACTTGCTGGAGCCCTGATGTGGCGACATTTCAATGCCCAGCTTCGGCAAGTATGTACGAATATAGTGTTCGTGCCGACGGCACCAATTACCAGCTCCATGTTCCACTTGAATATTTTTCAGGTGAAACCGGTATTGTGGATGGTCTTTTGGATACTGATCGTTTATCTGTAACGCGTTGGTGCGTGGGTACCCCACAAAGTCCGTCTGCAGGTGTTTGCGGAAATGGAATTATTAACCCAGGCGAAGAATGTGATAATCCGGCGAATAGCCGAGGCACTACGACGAACGGTTGTTCGGCTGGGCAAATTCGCACCACTGAGTGTACGAATGAGTGCCGGCTTGTGCTTGGTCAGTGCCGAGCAACGGGCCTTTGCGGTAATGGGGTTATTGAAGCTCCAGAAGTGTGTGACGATGGCCGAGTGAATGGGCAGCAGTATGGAAGATGTAACGCGAGTTGTACCGGGTTGTCAGATTTAGCATGTGGCGAAGATGCTGCTGTTGCAGCGAACTTGGTAATCGATGTTGACCCTGCGACAAATGCTCCGCTTGAATTTTGTGAGAAATCACAACCACAGTTCCAAAGAGGGTTCTGTGACAAGCAATCCTGTCGTGATCCTCGGTTTGATGTGACGGTAGTTCCTCTTCTCACCCCAAATCCTGGAGAAATTATTGGTGCTCAATCTCTCTCGGTTTTGGGTGAACAGAGTGCGTGGGCGGTTATGACTGACACAGCGCAGAATCGTGCGTCGATTATGAGATTCTCAGGTTTTGGCTGGAGCGTGAGTCGTCAAGAAACCGGCATCATTTTGCGCGGTATCACCTTCTTGAATGCGCAGGTTGGGTTTGCTGTCGGAGCGCAGACTGGAGGTTCACGGAATGCAATTTTAATGCGGACGAGTAACGGTGGCGCCAATTGGACTACTCGCGAAATTCCAAATACTTCGGGAGTGGTGCTTCAGGCTGTTCATGCGGTTTCCCCAACTATGGTGTACGTTGCTGGAACAGGGGAAAATGTGTGGAGAACAGAAAATGCTGGTGACACTTGGTCGCAGCAATCGTACGCACCGCTTGCGGCAAATACTTCGATTTCAAAATTACAATTTATCGATCAGCAAACAGGCTTTGCATACGGAACCGCAGGATTTTTCAGTACCACCAACGGTGGGTTAACGTGGGTGGCGCAACGGTTGCCTGAAAATCCTGCAACTGAGCAAGTCGACTTTGTATTTGCAAACAGAAATTTGGGGTATTTGGTAACCGATGCATCTCGTCGCGTCTTTCGTACAACAGACAGCGGTGTAACATGGACTTCCCTTGATCTTCCGGCGCCTGACCGTGCAATTGTTTCTTCTGCCGGTCCGAGCGCTATTGCCCTCCTCGATGCACAGACTGTAGTTGTTTTGGATCGTATCGTTTTGTACCAAGGATTCAGTGGACAAGCAGGGTACGCTGCTTGGGCTACAAACAATGGAGGAGAGCGATGGGTGGTGGTTTCCACGCCAAATAATAATGGATTTGTACGAACAATTGAATTTGCTCCAGGAAATCAGATTATTGGACTGTTCCGAGGGTTAAACCAATTTTTACGATTTACTCGATCGACATACTGTGCTGCGGCTACTGCCTGTGATCAGGATAGTCAGTGCTCTTCTGGAGATTCATGTGTACTCACCGCCCGCCCAACCTATCATCCGCTTCGGGGAGCAAGTTGTTCGTTTGATTGTCAGGCTACGGGAGGATACTGTGGGGATAGTTTTGTGAATGAGCCGCATGAAGAGTGTGACGACGGCAATACCGATAACTTAGACTCGTGTTCGAACCTCTGTTTCCGTCGAACGAATGTTGTAATTTCAAATCCAAATGCCGGTCCATTCTGTGGTGATGGAATTGTTCAGAGTAATTTAGGAGAGACGTGTGATGAGGCGGATGCGAACGGCCTTGTACCGCAAAATCCACCATATGGTCAGAGAGTAACATTGTGTTCGGCAGAATGTACTACAGTTACCCGTGATCCGATAACATATTGTGGTGATGGTATTGTTCAGCGAGATGCTGGAGAAGTATGCGACACTCTTTCGACCGGGGGTGTAACAACGAGCACTATTGCAAACGGCCCTGCACTTACCTGTAGCCGAGGAACGCTTCCTACGGCGAATCGAGGAGCGTTTTCTTGTCAAAATAACTGCCGCCGTCTCGTAGATAACTGTACGGTTTGTGGAGTTATTGAAACATGTAGCGCGCAGCAGGGTTTGTGCCGCGTGAACGGTTCTTCTTCGCAGCCAAGCTGCCAGGATGCGCTTTGTTCGTCAGGGGCAAATCGAGTGCAGTGTGCGCCAGGTCAGGCAACGAACTGCCGTTATACCGACAATACAAATCCTATTTGTACGAATGGCCTTGATGATGATGGGGATGGTTTGGTCGATTGTGCCGACTTTACCGGGGGTGGAGCAAATCCACGTATTGCCGTAATTAACCCTATCGTTGATTATGCGCAAAGTGGGGCGAATGCGTGGGGACAGTCAACTGAGGTGAGCATGCTTCGTGCCTCGTCTACTGCAGGATTCGTTCTCCAGGAGTCTTCTTCTGCTGGAGGTGTCATTCTCCGAACCTGGGCGTTCCGTGGCCTTTTAGGCAGTCGTTTGTTAACCGAAGAAGTGAGTGCCCTCTTTAGTTTCAGACAACCAGGATCAGTGTTTGCCTACCCTGCAAATACTGCTCGGTTAAATGATCAGCTTAATATTAATACCAACAATCTTTGTACCGACGTGTACCACCTTGATATTAATCGCATGTTTATCGGGAGCTACAGCCGTGCATTTGGTCAACCGCTTACGCCACAGAGACGAGGATCCTTATTTCCATTCCCTGTAAATGGAGAACAGCAGGAAGTAACTCGTGAGTTTGTATTTTCTCCAGCGGTACCACCAAACGTTTTCCGTGTCGTTCTTCGTTGGTCTGGTGCCGAGGACGATGGGCGTTTCTTGGGGCGCTTGTATCATAATGATTTTTCTCCTGTCTTTGGGCGTATTATCGATTTTTCAGTGGCGGATACTCAAACCCGTTTGTCAAGAACAAATTATCTCTGCAACAATATCTCCCTTCAGACACTCCGGCCGAATGAGTCGTACTGGTGGTCAACAGGCTGTACCACCTTCAATACTTCAGACGGCACGGCTCGCGTCTTTGTTCATCCACAAATTCAGCTAGAGGATACATTTGTCAAAGCACTGACAATCGACCTGAGTCAAGCTCAGACGAGTGCTCCGTTCCAGTATTTTGTTGATGATAGTGTCCGGCCGATGGGGAGGTATGTTGCAAACCCAGGTCTGATTGTGGAGGTCTACGAATATCAGCAAGATCAAGACAGTGCTCGTTCTGTGTATGCGCCCCGTGTCTTTAGAATTCGAAATATCGCAGGTACAAGTTCAAATCCAAATGCGAACTACTGGCATGTGTTTAACATTGTTCGAAATCAAGCAACAGGAACCTATGAAATTCGTCCAGTTGGTCCGACTGGTGATGGAAGTATTGAAACCGATATCGTGGATATTCATAACAACACCTAAAAGGGGGGCTTCATTTGGGGAATAGACTTCTCGTGCTATAATACACCATATGTTCAGCCGCATGCGTCGCATTATCCTAATCGTTATTGCTGGTATTCTCTTGGTTGGCGGGTTGTTTTTCATCCTGCGGCCAAGCGCGAAATCACCCTCTCCTCCACAAATAATTGGAAATCAAGAGGAAGTGAAGACAGTAGACCCACCTCCTCCGGTCCCAAACCCAAACCCATTTCCCGATGATGATGACCGTGATGGGTTAACGAATGATGAAGAAAAAAAACTAAAAACCAATCCAAACGATTTTGATTCGGATAGTGATGGACTCTCGGATGCGCTTGAGGTAAACCTTACGAAAACTGATCCAACAAAGGCAGATACTGACGGAGATACATTCTCTGACGGCGTTGAGGTGTTAGGTGGGTATAATCCACGAGGGGCTGGGAAGCTTCCATAACCATATATTCTGTTTGTATGTTCGACGATCAATTGACAGGTTCGGGAACCAGAGGGCAAGTACCATCAAATCTTCCTATTGGGGAGCCAGAAGATATGTTTTCTGGCGCATTGGCAAAAGAAGAAGCTCCTCGCTTGAGCGATGACCCTCCCTCGGCTCTTGAGGCAGGTGTACTTAAACCGAAGGTGCGTCGGGCGAGTGCGGCACCAAAATTGGCAGAACCTTTACCCGCGGACGATTTTGAAGTTCTTGAAGAAACACCAATGGCTCGACCGGTAGACGTTCCAGCACCAAGGGGTACAGAGCCACTTCATGAGGCACCAGCGAGCTATCCAGAATACCGTATCCAAGAGCCATCCATTTTTAAAAGCATCTTTTTGGTTATTGCTATTCTTATCCTGGTTGCAGGTCTCGGGTTTGGTGGATACTGGGCATACAAAACATATATTGCGCCTACGCTCAATAGCGGCAAGGTGCCGAATGAGAATGACGGTGTGATTCCGTCAGATACCCAAGGTGGTGGTGTGATTCCAGAACCTACAGAAGATGACGAAACCGACCCTATTGATGATGCAATTTTGTTCGGGAATGTTCCTGATACGGATGGCGACGGCCTCGATGATTTGAAAGAAGGGGATATTGGAACCGACCCAAAACGATTCGATACCGATGGTGACGGTTTGTCGGATTATGATGAAGTGGTAACATGGAAGAGTAACCCGCAAAACCCAGATACTGATAATGATGGGTACACCGATGAAGAAGAGATTAAAAACGGATATAGCCCCTTAGGTGCCGGACGTATCTTTGAACCACCAACGACTTCTCCGCGTACCTTGTAGACAATTATTTTCTATGGCTTTCTGGTCGAAGAAAAAAACAGAACCCACAGCGCCGGCAGCTCCACCACTTCAGGCGAGAGTGACTCGTATCCCTGATGTTTTTTATGGTGGAGCAAACCCTGTGGTTTATGCTGATACCGACGCAAAATCGGAGTCGTCTGTCGTACCAAAAGCAATTACTGTTGAATCCCAAAACTCTGTTTCACGTCAATTATCGCAAACACATCGTCAGGATGTTGCGAAAATGATTCAAGAAGAGGCTCTGGAAGAGGTTGCTCAACCCGTGCCTCCAAATGAAGATGTGGGTCTGGTGCAGCCGCCACAAAAGGGGAGGGGGCGTTTACTTTTCTGGGTTGGAGGGGGGCTCACTATCATTGTGCTCGGAGGCATTTCTTGGTGGTATGTTGCGCGTTCGCTTCCAGAACAGCCCAATACTTCGAATGAGCCACTTGTGGTTGTGCCGGAACCAGTCCCTATCCCACCTCCGGTAGCACCAGAGCCGGTTATTGTGCCTCCGCCCGTTGCCTCTACGAGCTCAGAAATGACCGTGCCAACAACCTCACCGTCTCGAGAATTACCTCTTGTTTTTCCTCTCACAGGATTAGTCGATGCAGAAGATGTGGATAAAGATACGCTTACTGATATTGAGGAGGAGGTTTTTCGAACCGACAGTGGTACTTGGGATAGTGATGCGGACGGGTACTTTGATGGTCAGGAAGTGGTAAATTTATATAATCCGAGCGGTTTTGCTCCGGTCAAAATTATTGATTCCGGACTTGTCCGTGAGTTTGTCCATCCGGAGAATACTTGGCGATTATTTTATCCGTCGGCGTGGGACGTAGGTATCGTAGATACTGCAGCCACTCAAGTCTTGGTAAGTTCTGTTACGGGAGATTTCATCGAGATCCGTACGATGACAAAATTGCCAGGAGAAACGTTTGAAATGTGGTTTGGACGCGTAGCACTATCTCAGCGTTTTAGTGATATTAATCGAAAAACAAATCGATTCATGGAAGAAATCTTTGTTCGTCAGGATGGTCTTGTCGCCTACAAAGATACTCCAAATAAGGTGTATGTTCTTCTGTATCGCCAAGGGTCAGCCGACACGGTGCTCTACCGTCATGTGATGGAGATGGTATATCAAAGTTTTCGGCCAGAGAAAAGTGCAGTAGAAACTGCCGAACAGCCGAGAATTCCGGAGGTAGGAAATTAACCATGTCTATGGCCTCATCTTCCACGATCTACCGAACCGTGTCGGGATCTCCATTTTCTGATCGGTATATTCTTGGAATTATTTCTGAAATACTAAAAAAGCTCGGGCGTCCGAAAGCCAGTGTGAGTGTTCATGTTATTGGAGATACACGCATGACAACGCTCAATCGCCGGCATCGCCGCATGAAGGGGACTACCGATGTCTTATCTTTCCCGACTCAAGAAGGTTTACCTGGTTTCTTTCCTTCAAATGAGATGGGTGATATTTTCATCTCGTACCCACAAATTTGTCGCCAGGCCAAAAAGCACGGTATTCGCATTCAAGAAGAATTTACGCGCATGCTTGTGCACGGAGTGCTGCATCTTTTCGGTTTTGATCATGGTACAAAAGCAGAGCAGGCAAAAATGTACCCGCTTCAAGAAGCTATTGTAAAGCGTGTCCTATGAACCCGATTTCCTTTCGCTACAGTATCCGCCATGCATTTCGAGGGCTTATTTCAGCGTATCGAACTGAAAAAAATATTCGTTTTCATGTAGTGTGTGCTACTGTTGTTTTTCTCTTCGGTATCTTTTTTCGTATTTCCCTGAGCGAATGGGTTAGTCTTTTTTTGGTGGTTGGCATGGTTTTTTCTCTTGAACTGGTGAATAGTGCGATTGAGGCGCTCATCGACATTACGAACCCGCGTTTGTCTGAACCTATTGCGCGTGTAAAAGATATGCTTGCCGGTGCAGTTCTCGTTTCATCGTTTATCGCAATTGTTATTGGACTCACGGTCTTTCTTCCGCGCATTATACATCTTTTCTTGTAGTTAAGAATACGGTATACTCATCGCCAGTGCCCTATGTCTAAACATCGTCGACAACCCGCACTTATCACCGGCCTCGATATTGGTTCTACGGCTGTTCGGGTTGCGGTTGGCCAAAGTGGGCGAGACAGCGGCGAAATGAACATTATTGCAGTTGTTGAGGTGCCTTCAAATGGTATCGAACGGGGCACGATCACAAGTATTGAAGAGGTTGTTTCAACTATTGCCGGTGCTCTTGAACAGGCAGAGCGATTAGTTGGTGTTCCTTTGGAGGCTGTTTGGGTGGGGGTGACAGGAAATCATATTTTGCTTCAACCAACTAAAGGGGTCGTGGCTGTGGCTAAAGCTGATGGAGAAATTTCCGAAGATGATGTGGCGCGAGCACATGAAGCTTCTCGAATGGTTTCAACCCCGCTCAATTATGAAGTGATTGATATTTTACCGCACCGTTATACCGTGGATGGTCAGATGGGGATTAAAGATCCAGTCGGCATGACCGGGGTGCGCCTTGAGGTAGAAGCGAACATGCTCTATGTTCTTTCGAGTCATTTAAAGAATGTCGAGAGAGCGATTTATCGCACAGGGTATGACATTCATGATTTAGTCGTTTCTATTTTTGCGACCAGCCAGGTCGTCACCACCGCGCGCCAGCGCGATATTGGGGTGGCGGTTGTGGATATTGGAGGAGCGACTACAAATGTGGTGGTGTATGAGAATGGTGATATGATTCATACTGCCACTCTTCCGATTGGTTCGGTTCACGTAACGAGCGACATTGCGATTGGGCTTCGAACCGATATCGATGTGGCGGAGAGGGTGAAATTATTATACGGTCACTCTCTTCCCGAGGCTGTGAAAAAGAAAGATCTTATTAATCTGAAAGATGTTGGGGCGAAACAGAGCGAAGAAATTTCTCGGCAATATATTGCCGAGATTGTAAGTGCTCGCATGGCAGAAATTTTAGAGACTGTTGATCGTGAGCTTGCTCGAATTGATCGCTCAGGTCGTTTACCTGCCGGAGTTGTGTTTACGGGTGGCGGATCAAAAATTGAAGGCCTCCTTCCTTTGGCAAAAGAAATTCTTCGTCTCCCGGTAACGATTGGTACGCCGATTGATATGCCAAGTATTACGCAAAAAATTCATGATGCTGCGTTTGTGCCGGCTGTTGGGCTCGTGCGATGGGGGAGTGAGATGATGCGTCGATCTGGCGGCAAGCGATCATTCTCTTTTTCGGGCACGACAAGTAAGATCGCAGAAAAATTTCGTAAAATTTTCTCTTCCCTCATTCCGTAGTGTTAAAAAAAGAATGGCCGGTTCCACGAGAAAGCCGGTTTTTTTTGATCTCAGTTTTTTGTTCACTTGACATAGGGTTCTTCACCCCGATACACTACATCCACAAATTCGCTCAGTTGACATACATTTGAACACATTTGTTGTTCAGTAACACTCTTCATATGCCTCAAGTAAAACCTGATATTGAAACATTTGCCAAAATAAAAGTGGTAGGTGTAGGTGGGGGGGGTGGCTCAGCTGTTGAGCGCATGGTGAAAGAGGGGATTCGTGGTGTGGAGTTCATGGCTCTAAATACAGATGTTCAGGCACTCCATCATAACAGCGCTTCACAAAAACTCCATATTGGAAAAACAGTCACTCGTGGTCTTGGGGCAGGTATGGATCCAGAAATGGGTCGTCGCAGTGCGGAAGAGGCACAGAATGAAATTCGGGACGCGCTTGCAAATACGGATATGGTTTTTATTACCTGCGGCCTTGGCGGTGGTACCGGTTCTGGAGCAGCTCCGGTTGTTGCGGCGATAGCCAAAGAACTTGGCGCGCTTACTGTGGCCGTAGTAACAAAACCTTTTTCTTTCGAGGGACCACAAAGAAAAGCAATCGCAGAGCGCGCTCACGATGAGTTGTCTCGCCATGTTGATGCGATTATTACAATTCCAAACGATCGAGTACTTCAAGTGATCGACAAAAAAACTTCGATGATGGAGGCGTTCAAAATTGTCGATGATATTTTGCGCCAAGGTGTTCAGGGAATTTCTGAAGTTATTACAGTGCCAGGGCACATCAATGTTGATTTTGCCGACGTGAAAACGATCATGTCAAATACGGGTTCGGCGCTTATGGGTATTGGTGTCGGTCGTGGAGAAACACGAGCGGTTGATGCGGCAAACATGGCTATTTCGAGCCCTCTCCTTGACCTTTCAATTGATGGTGCACGCGGTATTCTTTTTACCATTACTGCCTCAAGCAGCCTTACCATGCAAGAGGTGAATGAGGCGGCGAAAATCATCACTAATTCTTCCGATGGTGATGCAAAAGTTATTTTTGGTGTCATGTTCGATGATAGTATGGGAGAAGATGTGCGTGTTACTGTCATTGCGACGGGTTTTGAGTCGCGCGATCGGCGGCTTGGAATGCAGGCACCACCACCGGTTATTACCACAGAGGAAGATGAGCAGTTTGCCACTCGTCCGAAACGACCACTCTATAGCGGAACTCTTTTTCCGAAAAAAACCCCACTTCTCAAACCGTTTTCCACACCAAGCACTGCGGAAGTAGCGGAAGAGGTTGTAGAAGAAACACCTACACCTCAGCCGGTACGTCGTATGTTTCAAACGCGGCAAACTCCGATGGTTGAAGAATCTGCTCCAACCCCTCCACCGCAAATTCAACCGCTTCGTCCGCAGACGCCGCCTGCTGAACCAAAACCGATTGATCAAAACGATCTTGAGATCCCTGCGTTTATTCGCAAGAAAATGGGCATGTAATTTTCGGCCGGCCCCTCTTTCCGTTTTTGTGGTATACTTGTCCATATGCAATGCTTGATTTGTCGTTCCAAAGAAACACGAGTCATTGATACGAGAATCGCTCAGGATGGATACTCCATTCGGCGTCGTCGGGAATGCGAAAAATGCCATTTTCGTTTCTCGACTCTCGAAGAGGCAGAGCTTCTTGATGTTATGGTTGTGAAGCGTGATGGGCATCGAGAGTCGTATTCCCGTCCAAAATTAGAACGAGGAGTTTTGCAGTCACTCACCAAACGGCCGTATACTGAAGAGAATTTTGATACGCTCATTCATGCGATTGAGCGAGATATTCAGAAATACAAACGCCGTGAAGTAACAAGTCAAGATATTGGGGAGCTTGTGATGAAGCATTTACGAAAATTTGATACGGTGGCGTATATTCGTTTCGCTTCAATTTACCGCGCCTTCGAGGATGTAGATACCTTTCAGAACGAACTCAAATCTTTAGGGAGAAAAAGAAAGCGTTCGTCTGTATAATGTTTTTCGTTTTTATGCCTGAAGAAGAAAAACCACCTCTCACCTCCTCGGCTCTTCCAGCAGACCTTCTTGCTCGCATTGAAGAGAGCATTGCTTGGTCAAAAAAAGTAGTTGAAGGTCAGACACGTATTCAGCGATACTTATTTTGGGCGGTGATTGGAAATTTTTTTCGTTTGGCGATTATCGTTGTACCTATCGTGCTTGCGATTCTTTATCTTCCTCCGCTTTTGAAAGATTTTTCGCAGCAATTTTTAGGCGCGTCCAAAAATCAAAATCCTTATGCAGAAATGCTCGATCTTTTGAAGTCATAGAATGTTTTAAAAGAATGCAACGTGTTTAATTCATTTTTCGCAGTTTGACCCTGGTCTCGTATGGAAAAAAAGAATGGTACACGAACAAAAATAGTGTGCACACTCGGTCCTTCATCGCACACCTTTGAGGCTGTTACAAGCATGGTGCAGGCAGGGATGAGTGTCGCCCGGCTTAATTTTTCTCACGGAACCCATGCTGATCACGCAGAACTTATTCGATTGATTCGAGAGGTGAGCGCAAAAGAAGGAAAGCCTGTGGCCATTATGCAAGACTTGCAGGGTCCCAAAATTCGCTTAGGAGCTTTGCCCTTAGAGGGAATTGTGATCGCAGATCGTGATATTCTTCATTTTGATACTTCAAAAACATCGTACGAGAAGAATGGTCCTTTGCCGATTGATTTCGACAAACTCCATACCTATGTTAAGCCAGGGGAGCGTTTGTTTATTGATGATGGGCGAGTAGAGTGTATTGTTGATCAAGTAGAAGGCACCATTATAACCGCGCATGTAAAAGTGGGTGGAACACTGAGTTCGCATAAAGGAATTAATGTGCCTGATACCGCGCTTTTTATTCGAGCCTTAACTGAAAAAGATAAAGAAGATCTTCGTTTTGGTGTTCAATCGGGTGTGGATTTTGTGGCTGTATCGTTTGTCATGGGCCCTGAAGACGTAATTGACGTGCGCTATCTTTTGAAACAATATGAATCAGAACTAGAGATCGTAAGTCACGAGCCGATTCGAGTTATTGCGAAAATTGAACGCCATGAGGCGGTCGAACGCATCGAACCGATTTTGTCTGTGGCTGATGGTATCATGGTGGCACGAGGAGATTTAGGGGTTGAGGTGCGCGCTGAGGAGGTTCCATTACTTCAAAAAAAGCTTATTGATGCTGCGCTGCATTTTGGAAAGCCGGTTATTGTGGCAACCCAGATGCTTGATTCCATGCAATCCAACCCGCGCCCTACTCGCGCAGAAGTATCGGATGTGGCGAATGCAGTGTTTGATCATACAGATGCCGTGATGCTTTCGAACGAGACCGCCACAGGTCGCTACCCCATTGAAACTGTCCGCATGATGGCGAGCATTGTGTCAGAAGCTGAAGCGTCATCGTACGACAATATGGTTATTCGTGATTACGGGGATCGTCGTTCCGTTGACGACGTGGTGTCGCGCATGGCTCGCCTCGTGGCTGAAGAAATTGAAGCAAAAGGAATTTTAGCCGCATCTCTTTCCGGGGAAACCGCCCGGCTGATTAGCCGGCATCGCCCAGAATTACCTATTTTTGTAGCTACTGCCGCGGACCGAGTGTATCGCCAGTTGGTGTTATCGTGGGGCGTTGAGCCTTTTATGTTACCTGAATGTTCTTCTATTGAAGAATTGGTTGAGCGTTCCGTCGCACATTTGCGAGAGCGTCAAGAAGTGGTTGTGGGAGATAGGCTTATTATCGTGGCCGGAGAACCCGTAGGTGAAGGTCATGTGAACTTACTTGAAGTGCGAGAAATTCGGTAGTGTGCAGAGGAGAAAAAATATGCTATACTGTTTCTGAACTATGAGCACTTCTTCTTCTGAAAAATCCAAAGCCTTGGTCCTTCCTTTTAAAGATATTACGATTGCAGACGTGCCGCTTGTCGGAGGCAAAAATGCGTCGCTTGGAGAAATGTATGCCAAGCTTACGCAAAAAGGAGTGCGTGTGCCGAATGGTTTTGCTGTAACAGCTGAAGCTTACTGGCTTTTTCTTAAAGAAACCGGACTCGATAAAAAAATTAAACAAGCGATTAAAGGGCTTGATGTGTCCGATGTTCGCATGCTTGCGAAGGTGGGTAAAATCGTACGCACTCTTATTTTAAAAGAACGTCTGCCAAAGGAAGTAGAGAAAGCAATTGGTGAGGCGTACAAAGCACTCGGCAAGGAATATAAAGATGCTCGACTTTCAGTTGCTGTCCGTTCTTCTGCGACAGCTGAAGACTTACCTGGTGCAAGTTTTGCTGGTCAACAAGAGACGTATCTCAATATCCGCGGAGAAAAGGATCTCCTTCTGGCGGTAAAAAAGTGCGTGGCCTCACTCTTTACGGATCGCGCTCTTTCTTACCGTGAGGCGCAGGGGTTTGACCACTTAAATGTGGCACTGTCTGTCGGTGTTCAAAAAATGGTTCGCTCTGACGTTGGGTCTTCAGGGGTCATGTTTACGATCGATACCGAATCTGGTTTTGCTGGGGTAGTACTTATCAATGCCTCTTACGGTCTTGGGGAGTATGTGGTGAAGGGGCGCGTGACTCCCGATCAATTTTATGTCTTCAAAGAAGGGATAAAGCAAGGAAAAAAAGCCATTATTAGCCGCACCCTTGGAACAAAAGATGCAAAGCTTATTTACGCAAAAGGCGGATCAGGAACAAAGCAGGCATCTACTGGCAAGGCTGAACGCAATGCTTTTTCGATTAGCGATGCTGATGTGGTGTCTCTTGCAAAATGGGGAATGCAAATTGAGGATCACTATGGTCGAGCTCAAGATATTGAATGGGCCAAAGATGGTGAGTCCGGGGAATTGTTTATTGTTCAGGCGCGACCCGAGACAGTGAAGGCAAAAACAGAAGGAAATTTAGTGATTGAGTCATTTGAACTCAAACAAAAGGGGAATATTTTACTTCGAGGAGTTTCGGTTGGGCAAAAAATTGGTGCAGGCCATGTGCGGGTTATCGAACACCCGTCGCAAATGAAATCTTTCAAAAAAGGAGAAGTTTTAGTTACGCGCATTACTGACCCAGATTGGGAACCGATTATGCGTATTGCTTCAGCGATTGTGACTGAAGAGGGTGGAAAGACCTCGCATGCGGCTATTGTTTCGCGTGAACTTGGTGTACCTGCCATTGTTGGGGCACGAGGCGCAAGAAGACTTCTTAAAACGGGCCGCCCGGTAACAATTTCCTGTGCCGAAGGGGATGAAGGGGTCATTTACGCGGGTATTCTTCCGTTTGAAGTGAAGAAAACCGACGTTAAGCCAGGGGTTCCCACAAAGACAAAGATCATGATGAATGTGGGTGATCCTGATAATGCGTTTAGCCTGGCCCGTCTTCCAAGCGATGGCGTCGGGTTAGCTCGCGAAGAGTTTATTTTTACGAATTTTATTCGCATTCATCCGTTGGCGTTGGTTCACTACGATACCTTGGCCGACAAAAATGCGAAAAAACAAATTGCCGAGATTACTCGCGGGTATGCGAAAAAAACGGATTACTGCGTGGATAGGCTCGCAGAAGGTATTGCGCGTATTGCGGCAGCATTTTATCCACACGACGTCATCATTCGTTTTTCTGATTTTAAAACAAATGAGTACGCGACGCTCCTTGGGGGAAAAGAATTTGAGCCAAAAGAAGAAAACCCGATGATCGGTTGGCGTGGGGCAAGTCGGTACTACTCAAAAGAATATAAGCCAGGGTTTGCGCTCGAGTGCGAGGCGATCAAAAAAGTACGAAATGACTGGGGTCTTACAAATGTTATTACCATGGTTCCTTTTTGTCGCACCCCAGAAGAAGGTGAGCAGGTACTTAAAACCATGGCTGAATTCGGACTCAAACGTGGGGAAAATGGTTTGCAGGTCTACGTCATGTGCGAAATTCCTTCAAATGTTATTTTAGCTGAAGAATTTGCAGCAATTTTTGATGGGTTTAGTATCGGGTCAAATGATCTTACACAACTTACTCTTGGGGTTGATCGGGATTCAGCACTTGTGAGCCATGTGTACAATGAACGCAATGAAGCCGTAAAAACTCTCATTCGCCAAGTGATTCGCGTGGCCAAAAAGAACAAGAAAAAAATCGGAATCTGTGGTCAAGCACCGAGCGACTATCCTGAATTTGCCGAATTTTTAGTTCGCGAAGGCATTGATAGTATTTCCTTAAATCCCGATACCATTGTAAAAACTCGTGAACGCATTGCGTTTGTCGAGAATACTCTGGGAAAAACGGGGCATAAAACGAATCCGGCATACCTTGGGTTGGTCGCAGTTGTCGGGCTTCTTTCCGCGGCGGTCATGGGTCTTGGGGCTGGTTGTGTGAACCCTCAAATAAATGCGTTTCAAAATGCCCCAGTAACCGATGTTGCGCCTGGTCTTATTCGAGAACGACTAGAGGCAAAACAAGCTTTGGACGCGGCAAAAGAGGTTGAGCGTGAGGCAACATCTTTGGGAAAAGACCCGGTACGCATTAAAGTAACCACATTTGCTAATTTTTCTTTGGAACATCCTCGCGGCTGGGCCGTAGAGTATTGGCCAGGTGGAATGACGATGCGTGATGCGAAAACCGGACATTTTGTAAGTGTGTTTGAGCAGCTGGTTCGCCACCCAGCCAAGACGACTGGAAAAACAGATTTCATGCTCGGTGAATATAAAGCTACTCGCTACACGGATATTTCTCCAAAAGACGGTGCACCATATCAAATTGTTGAGGTGGATTTACCGGATATGTTTGTGGAAATAAATGCCACAGCCCCACAGCTCGACGCTATTTTGGCCACCATAAAATTTGAAGGTACTCCAGATAAGCCCATAAATCAGTGGGATATCCGTGAAAAACGAACGTGTGTGCAGATTGTAACGTATGCGAAACCGCGCAGTGGCGGAGAGTGCACGCTTTATCCAACACCATGCGATGTTCCAACCGGATACGAAGTGTGCTCAGGTGAATAAAAGAAGACCCTTCAAAAAGGGGTCTTCTGACTTACTTCTTGTATGCACGAAGCCTTGAAACAATATACTTTTCCGCGTGGATTTTTTTGGGGTGCAGCAACCAGTGCGCACCAGATTGAGGGTGGACTCACGAATGACTGGTCAGCGTGGGAGCAGTCGGAAGAACGCCTCCGTGAGCTCAAAGAAAAAAACCTTTCACCTGAAGACTTTATTTCAGGCCACGCTGCAAATTCTTTTTTAGAACAGAATGCTGATATACAGTGCTTGGTTGACTTACACGCGAATGCGTATCGTTTTTCCATTGACTGGTCTCGTATAGAGCCTAGTGAAGGGGAATTTAATGAGGTCGCGATAGAGTCGTATAAAAATTTTATTCGTAAACTCCGTGCACATCACATTGAACCGTTTGTAACGCTGTGGCATTGGCCAATTCCACTGTGGATGAGAGACAAGGGGGGATTTGAATCGAAAGAAATGGTCAAATATTTTACACGATGTACAGAAAAGGTCGTCAGCGCGCTCAAGGATGATGTGCGTTTTTGGATAACGTTAAACGAGCCCATGGTGTACAGTTCGATGGGTTATTTTAAGGGGGCGTGGCCACCACAAAAGAAAAGTTTTTTCTCGTATATAAAAGTGATTCGGCACTTAATGATATGTCACGAAGAAGCGTATGCGAGTATTAAACGCATAAGTCCTGAGAGCCAAGTGGGAATTGCCAAACATAATATCTATTTTGAGGCGTATAAGAATTATTTTCCTAATCGTGTTGCAAAATCGTTGGCAGATTGGTGGTGGAATCGACGGTTTCTTCTCGCCATACATGATACCTCAGATTTTATCGGACTTAATTACTATTTTCACTCACTGGTCCGTATTGGAGGAGAAAAACATGTGTATGAAAAAAATTCTGACCTCGGGTGGGGTTTGCATCCGGAAGGCATGTACCATGCTCTCAAAGAATTACACTCATTTCAGAAACCCGTCTACATTACGGAGAATGGTTTAGCTGATAAAGGAGATCAGCATCGTTCATGGTATATTCGTGAAACCCTTGCGAATATTCATAAGGCAATAGAAGAGGGGGCCGATGTTCGAGGCTACTTCCATTGGTCGCTTATTGATAACTTTGAATGGGCCGAGGGGTTTCGTCCACGATTTGGATTGTATGAGGTAGATTTTCAGACGTTTGAACGAAAGCCACGTTCTTCATCGGTGTTCTACGCAGATATTTGTAAGAATAATAGGGTTGTGTAAAAAACCACTTTTTTCACACCCCATACGGATAGAGCGGGTTTGTGATAAGCGGTTTTCCATTAAATAAAATAACCTTCTTCACAGAAGGTTATTTTACGGTAGAGTGTTCTACTTTATATATTTAGCCGAAACCCATTCATCGAGAGAAATGCGTGCCCAACCATTTTTTTCTTCAAGCACGTTCACGGTGGTCCCGATTGGCAAGCGTCGCACTGCAGGAAAATTGGTGCCAGCACCTGAACGAACATTTAATTCATCAATGGAAACACTGGCAGAGTAGGGAAACACCACTAATTTTTTTACATATTTTGCAGAGATCCACTCGCCGACAGCAATACGGAACCAACCATTTTTTTCTTCATAGGCCGTAATCGGCGTGCCAAGTGCAAGTTTGCGCACAACGCTGCTATTTGTGCTGGCACCACTTCGGACATTAAGTTCATCAATTGTTATCGTTCCGCGAAAAACAACCGGGGTCGCACCCATAATATGCGGAAGTGCTCGGCCTGGTTCAACAAAATATTGTCCGGGTAAGTTATATCCGCATGCAGTACTGCCTCCGCCATCCGCCTGAAGCTGATTCTCTAAAGGCACCCCAGCAGCCATAAGGGCGTTACTGGCTTCTTCGTGAGACGCACTTCGACTGCAGTACACAACCAATTCTTTTCCTTCTCCTCGGACGCCGACAAACAATCTTGCGGTTTGAACCGAGGCGACGCTAGGGATAGCAAATGGAGCAAACCCCTCAACCGCCTGATCACCTTCTGCAATAAAAACACTCTCGTTAAAATCGACAATTTTTCCCGTACCAGCACTATTGTCGACAATAAGCATGCGTCGAGGTGCTGCGATGTCTGAGGGTAGCCGATACCCGCTCGTAATGTACGGGCCCATGGCATCAGTCGATTTGAGCGCAAAGCTTAAGTTCGTGGTGTCGCCCGATACACTAAAAAAAGGCATGTCCCACACGAAACGTACTTCTGGGTTTGCTGCCTTGAGTTTTTCTACAATCGAGCGGGTAAATAGCCAGTTTTGTGCTGTTTCAAGAGGAAATGGTTCAACGGCTGGGCTCGTAATCATTCTCGGTATATCTGATGACATCAATTTTACCTGCGTTGAGGGGAGATGAATGATGGTAACGTAGTCAATATACCCCGCATTTTCCGGTGCTCGCATGAAACTCGCTACGCCGTTTGCACCTACCCAGGTGATTGGGGTAAAACCCTCCGGAGGAGTAGGTTTCCATGCTGCAGCGAGCGCAGAGACAGGAGAAAAGCCTATGACGAAAGTAAGAAGCAGGAGAAGGGTGTATTTTTTCATATTTTTTTTGAGGGAATTTATTAAGAAAGTGTACATGTAGTATACCTCAAAAAAGAAGGTGGAGAAACTTGAATACGTTCTGATAGCAAACCCTTCTCTATTCTAGACGCTTGTCGAGAGTAGAGAAGGAGGGTCATGGCAGAAACCATCCTCTGGGCGATATGTTGGATCATGGATGGGATTTGCATCACGTACCATGTGTATATGGTGGTCCTTGATATATGTGGTCGTCGACGGCTTCGACGATGAGTCCACCGCCGGTGGTCCACCTCTCGACGCCACCCGCGATATGGCGCTGTGCAGCGCCGACTATGGACTCTCTGGGGCTGTACACACAAAAGTGTGTACGGTTTTTTTCTCACTCGTCGCTGCCCCTCCTCCTGGGAAAGGGTTTCCACCCCTTCCCAACCTTCCCCCAACTAAGGTTAAGAAAACCGCCAAGCAGTTTTCCCAAACCCTTTCGGTTCGAAATCCTATCAAAACACAACTACATAAAAAGGAACCCCTATGGAGAGGTTCCTTTTTATGTAGCGGAACCGACGGGAGGGGATTATAACTTTCTTTGCTCAGTTACAAGGCTATTTCTGTGTACCCAAATTATCTTTATAACATTCATAATGTTCATACATTCATTTTTTGTATTAATTATTAATTAATTTAGTATATAAAAAGTAATTAGATAACTCGCAATAATGGTGCAAAAATTAACTTAAGCTTGTACTTTGTAAAAAAAAGCTAAATTAAGCTATTAAAACACTATAATTTCCGCTACTTTTTATAAGTAATTAATAATTATTGCACAGTTTTTGCGTGAAAAAGCGGGGGTGTTTGAGTTGAATTTATCGCCCGCAAAAACTAGACTGTAAGTTACAATCAAAAATGTATACAAAAATAAAGAGAAAATCAACGTATAAAAGCATAAAAATGGATTATTTAGCGATTTTTTGTAAACCAAATTTTCATTTTTCCTATAATAATGTGGCTATTTTTCGCTTTAATTTAACAGCTCACACTGTCTGGCTCAGGGTTTACATGCGGTCAAATGGAAGATGTTGTATGAGCTATGATTATCTCAGTCAAAATTTTAGCCATAAAATTCGCTGTACGTGGCCCCGTTTAAAGTTAACCACAGGCATCCAGCAGATTATTGTACTATGTGAGATACTACTTTTACCTTATAAAAATTTTTATAAATAACAGATATCTTATGACAAAATATGAAAAACCCACAATAGAGAATTGGAAGGAGATGGCCACAGAACTCAAAGCTTTACAGACGCGTTATTGGCAGGTTCGCAAGGTTATAGGTAAGTATGTGCCGAAAAGTGTATGTGGTGCACAAGCTTCAAAAATTTTTAATGATATTTCTGCTTTAAAGAATATTTTAGAGTATAGGATGACTGCCCAGTATCCTGATAAAGGGGATTTACCTATGGAGATGTTTTGCACACGAGATAAAGACGTTATCTAGTTTCTGTTTTATTATGTCGCCCGTATGGTATGTCAAATATAAGTGCTAAAAAGCCAATTACAGAGAAGCAGCACTTTGTACCAAAGTTTTACACAAAACGTTTCGCCAATGAAAGGGGGTTTGTTAGTGTTTTGAATATCAAAAAAGTAAGAATTGAGCCATTCAGACCTTATGCTAGCGTTTGTTATGAAAAATTTTATTATGCAGTTACCACAGGTGTGCCCGATGACGTGAGTCAGATTATAGAGGAGCTTTTTAGGCAGATCGAAGATGACATCTCTGGTAAATTAGACGGTATTTATCAAAAGCTACTTCATTATGAGTCTGTTACAGAAAGCGAAAGATATACCATTGCCACTCTTGCCTCCATGCTCTATTTGAGAGGAGGTTACATGAGGGGGCAGATAAAGAGAATGGATGAAGAGTTCTATAAACACAGCATGAAATTCAGGGCGAGCCAGGAGACATTCTCCAGTGATCTGAAAGAAAAAGTAGACTCTCTCGGTGAAAGAGAGATTTCCTTGGAAGATGTAGATTCGTATAAGCAAATGCTCATTAATGAAGAGTATGGCTTAGAGTTCAATAACGCGAGCCATTTGAATTTGTTAGGTGAGATGAGGGGGTTTGCCAACCTATTCTACGGAAAAAATTGGATGGTTCATATCGCCAAAGGGGAGTCTGATTTTTTTACTTCTGATACACCAGTTGTTGAGTTTATTCCAGAGAGAACAGGTTTTTATGGTGCGTCTTTCCTTGAGAGAACACATTATTTTGCCCTCGGTCCAAAGGTAGTTATAGAGTTTATCTACCCTCATTCTCGTAAAAGGTTGAAAAGAAAATGGGCTGACGATAAAAAAGTATTTGATATAAACACTTTACGGCTCAATCTTTCGATGAAAGAAGCTTATGGGGCTCGTCGAGAAGAATTTGAGGAACAGATCAAAAAAAAGCCGATGACAAAATTGGATCGAATGCTTCGTTTTTTGTCTTTAGTAAGCCCTGACAATTATCCGTTATGAATTTTGAAGAAATAATAGAAATTGAAAACAGACTTACTGATATTGCACAACAGGAGAACGGGCTGTTTTATGATAATGCCTATCAATGGCTTGAATTTCTATCTACACCTTTTTCTCCTATAAACCATGACGGTTTTTTCTTTTTTGTTTTTTATTCTCAAATACAAAAACATTTAGGACTTGCATTTTTGTCTTCTATAAGAAAACATCAAGTTCAATCATTTATGTGTTTAAGGCAGGTGCTTGAAGCTGCGGCGATTGCTCTGTATTTACTGTCATTCGATGTTAAGGTTTTTACAGAAGAAAAGAATAAGAAGACTGACTTTTTTAGAAGTAAAAAACTAAAAGATGATGCGTATAAGTGGTTATTTTTAAACTTTCCTGAAGCAAGTAGCCAAATAAAAAGATTAAAAGACTATATGAACGATAACTTTTCGCATTCGAATGCTAGTAATGCATTTCAAAATTTTAAAATGGATGGAAAGGTCGGTATGACTTTTTTTGACGAATGGGATGAAAAAACAGTGAGGACGAATCTATTTTTTATAGCTGAGATTGCCAGAGTTATTCTTGGTTCAATTTGTGAAGTAAATAAAAAATATAATAAACTCTCTTTTACAGATAATTTTGCTATCACCCATAAGGACTTAGAAATCCTTCATAAAAAAATTTATTTAGAATTAAAAAGAGAACTATCAGTAAAAACATATCTAAAAAGTAAAGATTCAATTTGATACTAATATTTTACCTTTAGTATAGCCTATAGGGACTTTGTCGCCTTCTTGTCATCCATATCTCCTTAAACGAATTTTTTGGAATTTTTTCTTTAGTCTGGTGTAGTATAAAATCAGGAGGATCTCCGAGATCATCAAGTAATAATATTATTTTCGACATATTTTTGTTTTGTTCTTTATATTTGTTTTCAACATTGTTTATATTGTTTATAACATTTTCTAAAATTCCCGTACTATGTCTGTGAATTTGATTTTTCTTTGCAGAAGGAACTCCCCGAAGTTTACCCACATCACCTGCCATCGTAGGATCTGATTTTTTAACTTGTACCTGAATTTTTGTACCATTAGATTCATCTATGCAAAAAATGTCCACCTCGTTTTGAATGGGATTTTTTTGGATGAGTGTAAAATTTGTACCATGTGTAACATTGTATGTCTCGATAAACCTAGAGACACACGCTATTTCTGATTCATCCTGTAGCTGAGTATGGTTCATAGATTTTTTAGTCTATCCTTTTTAATCAAATTAGCAATTTCCTCTTCAGATTCCACCCCTTTAAGTCTACCAGAAAGTACTCCAAGTCTAGTATAAATACCATCTGACATCAAACGCCAGTTGGTATTGAGGAGGGTGGCGTCAATCAATTTACGTAAGCCATGTTTACTGTCATATTCTTTGCGGTCAGTATCATTTTCTTGAACAGTAAAACTAACAATAACCCCTCGTTTCATTTCAGGGTTACTAAATTCAAGGGCAGTGTACTTTTCTTTCTCTAGGGCAGGGGAGAGTAGTTGTTTCAGTTGTGCAACATTGAGTTTTTGTACTTTGGCCACTTCGTCGTAGAGAGCCTTATTATTCTCTTTTTCTTTGTGCTTATTGGCTATTTCTTCCATTGTTTTTAAACCTTCTTTGAAGCTTATATATTCACCTCCTTTTTGGTCATCAATACAATACTTCTCACGATCAGCGATAAACTGACGGCGTTCCTTTTCTTCCTGTGCCTTATCCGGTTGTTTTTCTTCGCTAAGTGTTATGTCATCTACTTCTACGTTTCCACAATTATCACAGGTGTCTGTAATAGTGATAGTCCTCCCGTTTCGTATGGATTTACTAGTATTTGTACTATAACATTTTTTACACTTACTCTCTGGATCATATTCCTCACCATTATCATAAAAGGCCCGTGCTCTTTTACAGTCGGGGCACATGTACATTACGATAATTCGCTCGTTATTTGCCCCCTGATAGCTTTTATCTATACAATCCATGGTTTGGCCGCATCGATCACAATACCTTGTTTTAATGGTTACTCTTGCTAATCTCTCATCTAGTTTGCGATCTCTATCCATCCACTCTTTAATCGTTTTGTCCTTGGCCATATAACGCTCACCCCGAGTGAAGTACAGGCTCAAGTCTGCAAACGACTTATAGAGTGCCTGCCTTTTCTCAGGAGTCATTTCTTCCCCATTTTCTTCCTTAAGGGGTTCTGAGAGTTTTTTAGGGTCTATGGTAAACGCATCCAGGTAATACTTACACTCCGCAATAGTCCCTTTGTCATAGAGATCACTGTAGTATTCTGGTTTTCTGGTGTATTTGAAAACATATAGTTCTGTAGATGGCATATATATGTATCCATAAGGCCTAAAATGGTATCATATCGCTGTTATTATCAAAATCAAGCCCCTTTATATGGATAACAGGGATTCGTATACGTACACGACGTATAAAAGGAATAAGAACCGTATTCAGTTGGTAATTTTATGTGGAGTTTTATATACGCTTTTCCTTCTTTACATTGGGGCAAATTTTTCAGGTAAATATTCAATTCCATTTATTTTTCTTGTCGTCTTTTTATTTGGTGTTTTTGCAGATATCTTGAGTGATCTGAGAAGGCTTAATTATTTCACTTGGGGTAGAGGGACTGGAGCAGAGTGGGTGATGGGTAGTGTGTTAGAAACTCTGACTCCTTCCTATAAGCTACTGCCTGATTATGACACAGGACGTGGGAACATTGATTATATTTGTGTCGGAGAAACTGGTATTTTTACGATCGAAGTAAAGGCCATGAGGGGTGTGGTTACAAATCTAGAAAATAGAATTTTAATTAACGGTCAAGAAACAGAAAGAGATTTTATAGGCCAAGCCAAAGCTGAGGCCCATTATGTAGAGAACTTACTAAAAGAAAAGACTGGCAGGGATTATCCTGTCACCAGCCTTCTTCTATTTCCTCATGCAAGAGTGGTTATTAAACGACCTGTTCAGGGGGTCTGGATTGGTGGGCGGAGTTTTGCTCCTTGGTTAATAAAACGAGGATTGAGAGTCTTAAATGAGACTGAAATCAAAGAAGTCCTCGACTTTTTAGATATGCGCCAGCGTGAGATTAGTATTTATAAAAAGCCTTCCTAGAGGCTTTTTATAAATAGTGCTTAAATTTTTCGACTAATTCTTTCCCGCCCATTTTTTCCAGTTCCTTTATGATTGCATCCTGACAATGAATCTCATTGTGTCTAGGAACCATGATAAATGGCGGGTTGGCATTACTAAACGGTGCTTTATACTTATCGTGTTTACCTGAGCGCTTATTATCGAGGTAAAAACCCAACTTCACTAATGCTCGTATACACTCCCGACGGTTAAATGTAAATTCGCCCATAGCAGTTAAACTGTTTGAGGCTGTTCATTCAAGGATATGATTCCGTGCCCCTCAGTAACTAGCTTTCCGTGGAGGGTGTCACCAGCACGACGGGGAACATCAAAGTACGTTAAAATACCGTCGTTAATCATTTCTAACAACTCTCGATCATTACGCGCCTCAGTAACGAAACCTGGCAAGTCCTCAGAAGTAGCAACAGTCCATCCGTCTTTTGTTTGAAAATTAAATTTGATTTTTGACGGGATATGGTACTGCTTAACGATATCCGCGGGACTCATTGCTGGAAAAATTGTACGAAACAATTTGTTAAGCATAGGCTTAAGTTTATTTATACAGATATAATACCATCTTATCCGATCTTTGTAATGGTATATATTACGTTATTCACTTGTTTTGGTCAAGTAGAAAAGATATTTAAATATCAAAAAATGGCTTAAATTAGCAATATATTTGAATCGTTTAGGGAAATTTTCCGTTCGTAATTCCTATTTTTTGAAATTTTTACTTCCTACATTTACCTGTTTACTCACCATTCTAAAAGAAGGGTGTATTACCTCACTTCCAAGACTATTGATTTGGTGAAACTATCCGTAAAGAATGTTATGGTTTGTAGCCCTTTTGTTCTTGGTGTGTAGTGAAATGTCACCCCATCCATACCGCTAGCCGAAAGTGGTGGTTTCAAAGTGGTAAGCTGATAGGCGGTCATTCTATCGCGATCAGGTGCATTCACACTAATTATTGTGTTTGCAAATTCTGGATAATTATTGCCATCCTTATCAACAAGATATACTTCGTAATCCACAGAATACTGGAGGATCTCTGTAAATACACCCAGATTCTCTAGGGAATATGCAAAATCAGAACTTTTGACAACCTTTAAGTCCGTCGGAACTTTTTTAGCTACTACGGGCAATGGTTCAATATCTATTGTTACTGAATCAGTTTTGCTACCTGCTGAATTAGAACAGGTTACTCCAAATGTTTTATTTCCTCCAGTAATCAACTTTGAAAAGTCTAAGTTGCTATCCTGCGCACTAGACTCATTGTGATCAACCGGAACAATTTGACCTTGCCAATCACCGAATTTGATGCAGGTATACCCTGGGTTTAGGTTATTTGCGTTAGGATTACCAATATTAATATCAATTGTTATTTTTTCAGTTGATTTTATTGTCAGTACCTTTCCGTTTTTATTTGGTGCGAAAGCTTTTAGAGTAACAGATGGAGGCGGTTGAACAGGAGGTGCGTTTAGGGTGGGTATTGATCTGGTATTTTGTTCTATCTTATTTAAGCTTTCTTCTATCTTTCTTTGTGTATGCTTCTGGTATTCAATCTGTCTCTTTAATAAATCGTTCTGTGCTTGTTGTTTAGTTAATTGATCCTGCAGAATTTTTGTTTGATCATCGGTTTTTGTGATTATTTGTGCGTTGGTAGGAAAGCTTATGTAAGGAATATCTGCGGGTGGTATCGGTTTCTCGGATTCTTGTATATTCATTTTTTCTTTAGTGTAGAGTTTCATCTTTTCACGTGTAAGTGGGCCCACATAACCAGTTGAGGGAAGCTTTTCTTGCTTTTGGAAAGCTGTAACCGCCTTAAGGGTCATGCTATAAAAATTTCCTGTAATAGGTCCTGAATATAGTTTTTGTTGAGCAAGAAATTCCTGAAGCTCAGTTACGGCTTTACCTTTTGCTCCGTATCTAAGGCTAGCGTCAAAACTTGCATGTGTTACCATTGGAATAAACGATACCGCTAAAATCGCCAGTAATATAATTTTTCTCATACATTATTTCTTATTAAAAATATTCATAAATTTGAGAGGAAAGTATTTCCCTGCAATGATGTAATTAAAAACGCTTCTAATAATTTCAAATACAGTGCTTATACCAAGAATAGTTAATACAGAGTATCCAATTTTTGCCCACATTAAATCCCAAGGACTTTTATCAGCCTTAAATACTGTATGTACGGATACGTATATTTCTCTGGGGTCATTTAGGACTTTTTGTGCATCAATTTCACTTAAAATAAGACTATCTAAAACAAAACTATTTACTATTTCTGTGGGGCTACTACTTTTTCCTGCTTCGTCTACATAATCCCTCCAGTCTTGCTCACTTGCTTCGTAGAATAAAGATAAAATTTTCTTATCATCAAATTTTGCGTCACGCATTTCCTTTACTCGGTCTACTATCTCTTGGTTACCATTCCCATTACATAATCTTTGAATGTCAGAAGGGAAGACTGGTTCGTAAACATTTCCTTCAAAAAAGGAATAAGATTTTTTTGTCCCATATTTACAGGTAACGGTTGAATTTTGTCTATCAAGTACATAATTTGGTTGCACCATTTCAATCACTACTAAGCCAATTCCATACGCTAAAGATGCTAGATAGAAACAAGTAAGTATTACCTGAAAAAGTCGGTACCACCACTTTATTTTTAGATCCTCAATAGATTCGTATTTTGCCATATTTCTAAAATAGATAACAAAAAAGGCTATCCGTTGCTTTGGCGACCCCGTTAGGGGCCCAGTAGCCTTTCGACTACTGACTACACAAATAATACCAAAGACGGCATAGCCATCTCTATATTTGTGTAGTTTATGTGCCATGCCCAATAGGGGGACTATTGAGTTTAGGCTTGAATTGTTGAATTTAGATTACCTTATCCAGAGTTATTCTTCAAGTCTTATCGATATATCAAAATAAGAAAAAGGTGTATATTTAGCTTATAAAATTATATGAATATGTTATGAAAAACGAGACTAATAAGGCTAAAGAACTGTTCTACTCTCTCATTTTCAATAAGGAGTTTTTGGAGGATATACACTTATTTCGTTTAATTTTTAATATCCCGATAGGGGGATTTTCCAGTCAAGATCATTACAAAAGATATCTATCTTCACTCGAGAAAACTACTATCAGTTTATCTGAATTTCAACTTAAAGAAAGAGAAATTCTAAAAAAATACAAAATACCACAGACTCCAAATTTTTTAAGTTTGCTTAAAAATTACATAATACTCGGAGATTATTTTGATAAAATTAAAGAAAAAGTATCAAGTGTTGGTTTTTTGATTGAATTGCCTTCCAGAGATGGAGTGATTGAAAACGGCCAGTCATATGTAAAACTAATAATTCCTGAAATGGCATCTAGGGATGATGTTTTGCAGTATATTAAAAGTAATTGGAAGAATATAAAATCTGAAATAAAACGGTGTGCAGTGTATAGCCCGTTAAAAAGAATCTCCCCTTTCAAAGATAAAAATTTAGTCATGGCGTGTGTTAGACTTAATGAATGTTCAATCAATTTTCTCCCTCAATTATTAAAAGATAAAAGTAAAAAATACAGGTATAAAAATCAGGTTATTGCTGCTATCTTGAAAGAATGGGGCTATAAAAATGTTACGCCAAATAGCGTAAAGTCTAATTTAGGAAGAGTCAAGGCTAAGTTTAGGTGATACGTCGAATGCAGCTGCATTCGACGAGGGTATAACAATAAATACCATTTGATAAACTGCGATCATAAGCAGTTTATTTTTTTAATTTAATGTATATGAAAATAGATTACGTACCATTTTATGTAACTAAAGATCGTTTTGAAATCTACGTTTTACTAAGTGCTGGTTGTGTGGTTGATGGATATGAAGTGGCCGAGCGAGGAACCGTTTTTTTTCGTTTTGAGGATCAAGGGAAATGTAAACGCATATTAACCCAGCTACTTTCAAAAAAGTTAAAGGTGTATGCCCATGACATGATAGAAGGTATTCGTACTGCTCAGGCAATTTTTAAACGTCGCTAATTTCGGTTTACACACTTTTAATGCAATGAATATGAATTTAGAAGAAAAAACTAAAAAATCCTCATTGGTTAAGACCGATGAAGGTATATTTGAGATGATTTATGATCCCAATACTCAAGTCACAAAATTTGTTGGTTATTGTAATGGAGATGTTGTTATTAAGGATTTTGTAGAAACAAATGGAGGGGTTATCTTCCCGTTTCCTCCAGATGCCGATCTTGTGAGGAATAAGGTCATTTTATTCCCTACAGAGCCCTCAGAATATGGTAATGATAAAGACCTTATTGATGAGATTGCGAATTTTATACATAAGTATTTAGAAATTAGTTCGTTTTTTGAAAAAATAGCCCCTTATTATGTTCTATTGACTTGGACATATGACTCTTTTAAAGAATTACCCTATCTTCGCGCTATTGGCGACTATGGTAGCGGTAAAAGTCGGTTTTTAAAGGTAGTTGGTTCTGTATGCTATAAACCTATGTTTACAATGGGGGCGACTACTTCAGCTCCAATTTTTCGTCTTATAGATTTGTATAAAGGAACCCTCATTTTAGATGAGGCTGATTTACGTTTTAGTGATACCAATGTAGATATTATAAAAATTCTTAATAATGGTTTTCAGACCGGTTTAGCAATATTACGTTGCAAGGATAGAAAGAACCCCAATGATATCGCATCATTTGATGTGTTTTGCCCCAAGATCGTTGCGACACGCAATAAGTTTGAGGATAAAGCTCTAGAAAGCCGATTTTTAGTAGAGCGTATGGATGGGAAATTAACCAGAAGAGATGTTCCGATTAACCTAAATGATAGTTTCGACCAGGAAGCTACGGTTATACGAAATAAGTGCCTCATGTGGCGACTAAGGAATTATGGAAAAAAAGCAATCGATCTTTCGGTTTATGATCACTCTGTTGAGTCACGACTTAATCAGATAATAGCGCCATTACTGAGTATTATTAATGATCAGAATTTAAGACTAGAACTCATGGAGATGATTCGAGGATACGGTAAAGAGTTAATGAATGATCGTGGAATGAGTTTTGAGGGTCAGGTATTAGAAACAATTATTAATATCCGAGTTGGTCTGGATGAGCGTGGAATTACAATGAAGCGTGTTGCTGAGGGCTATAATCACTTATTTTCTTCTGATGAAACAGTGTTAAGCCCTCGAAAAATTGGTGAAATTGTAAGAAATAAACTTCATCTAAAGGTCGTAAAAAAGATGAATGGTTTTGTTCTAGAAGATAATGGGTTAAACGAGAATTTAGAAAAATTAGCGAAAAAGTATGGTTTTGATTTTGAACATATGAATGTTATGAACATTTCTAAGGAGTCAAAGAAAGGAGAGGGATCTCTCCAAAAAGAATTAGATGACATGGGGTTACAAGTCAAATATTAAATGTTGTGTACAGGTTACGTAATTTGGAACTTTATAGGTCGTATAAGAATTCCATTATTTTAGTAGAACTACAGAAGAACGATTAAGTAAGAGTTTCGTAATTTACTATGATCTCTGAGGAAGGCCTCCAAAAATTTATGGCACTGTACGAAAGGAAGTATGGTGTGCACCTGGAACACCAGGAGGCCTTTGAAGCATTCTCTCGTCTTATTAAGATAGTTAAAATTGCTTATTATGGCAACCAACGGTAAGATGTTGTCTGTATGAATAAGACATCAGAGTTCTTGTATGTTACCTACTGTAGAAAGTCTTCCGATTCCGAAGATCGACAAGTTCTTTCGATTGATTCACAAAAGAAAGAAATGGGCGATATTGCCTTACGGGACAAGCTTACCGTGTTGGAGCTTTTGGCTGAGTCTAAAAGTGCGTATAAAGAAGGCCGTGAAGAATTTGGTAGGTTGCTAGAGCTTATCCGGTCAGGGAAAGCAAACTGTATTCTGACCTATCATTTGACGCGCTTAGCACGTAATAGCCTCGATGGCGGGCAAATCATCTATATGATGGATCAGGGGCTTATAAAGGGGATTAGGACGCCTGAGAAGCTCTATACGAATACTACAGATGACAAGTTCATGATGCAGATACATTTTGCCATGGCTAAAAAGAGTTCAGATGACACTAGTGATTTCGTTAAGCGAGATATACAGGCAAAATTAAGGAAAGGGGAATATCCTGATTTTGCACCTATTGGGTATCTTAATATAGACAGGGAGGGGAAAATTTCTGGCAAACAATACTCTTTTGAGAAACAGGAGGCTTTGCAGAAACTAGGGAGACGCCTTAAACGTATTGAGCCAGATCCTTTTATTTCTGAAATTTTAAAAAAAACTTGTGAGCTACACGCAACGGGTCAATACAGTATGAATGCTTTACGGAGAGCTTCTTTTGATTTAGGGTTGACCGCTACAAGATCAAAGAAAATGGTAAGCGGTGCTACTATTGAACGAATTCTAAAGAATCCCTTTTATTACGGCGCTATTCGTTGGAAAGGTGAAATTATTGAACCAGAGGATCTTCCAGCGGAGAATCGTCATGATCCGATTATTTCTCGGGAAGTTTTTGTACAGAATCAAAAGATTTTAAAAAATAATAGTCATCCTGTTTCTACGATTACGTTTTACCCATATAGTAATTTCATGAGTTGCGGCGATTGCGGGGGTACTATTTCAGGCATGATGGCCAAGGGGCATAGGTATTATCGGTGCATGAAATGTGTAGGTAAATCGTATATCCGTGAGGAAAAAGTTGAGGAGCAGGTGTTAGTTGAGGTTGGCAGGCTCGCGATAGATGAGGATTTTATGCGTTTAGCAATCGAAGAGCTTAATAAGGCAAATGAGGAGGAGGTTGGTGTGTCTACCAAGATTGATGAGCAGCAGGAGAGAAAAATTAAGGAATGCGAGATTAAGTTGGACAATCTGGTCACACTTAAGATTTCTCCTGATAACACAGATGGATTACTTTTAGATAATGAGGAATTCTTAAGAAGAAAAAAGGGGATTGTGGATGAGAGAAACCAACTCCTGAAAAGACGGGTAGAGTTAAAGCAGGAAAGACTGAATTGGTATGATAAGTGTGTGGCTTATTTTGATTTTGCTTGTGAGCTTAGAAATAAGTATCCAAATCTCTCTTTAGAGAAGAAAAGAGAGGTATTCCAATTTTTGTACTACAACCCCGCACTTAAGGATAAATTAGTCGTCAACTCAGCCGAAAAGCAATATCAGTTTTTGATTGACCTAAAAGAAGAGGTTGCGGCCACTATAACTGTAAAAAATGGCTCAACCAAAAACAAAACAGCGTATGCTGACGCTGTTCGTTCCGTTGTGCGGGCTGGACGGGGTTCGAACCCGCAACTTCTGCCGTGACAGGGCAGTGCTCTAACCAGTTGAACTACCAGCCCGTAAGAAGCGGTTCTTACGCCGCTTTTGCAGCTGCTGCCTTTTTGAGGCGTTTCAGCTTATTTTTGTCACGATGAATTTTCGCGACTTTCCAGTCAGCTTTCATTTTGTTTCGCATTTTTTTACGCATGCCCATAGGTAGGGGAATCAAATATGGGCTCAGTATACCGAAGTAGGCCTCAGTTGTCAATATGGATAACCTGTGGCCAAAAGCCCTACGTTTTACCCGTAAAACACAAAATCCAGCGTGTGCTGGATAGAGGTTGTCACAGAAGTCATTGGTCTTTGTCAAAGACCCTTTAAGTGTTCGGCGCTGGCATGTGGAGTGAAGGAGGGGCCACTCCAGCCTGCACCAAACACTTGAAAGATCCTTATCTAATAGATGCTAGTATACGCCCTTTTTCTCGTTTTGTCAATGTATAACTGTGGATAACTATACAGTACACCTGTATAGTACACCTTTTATTTTACAATAAAAGGTTTTTGCGCCTATTCCCCTGGAAACAAAGAAAGCCGCGCAACGACGGGGCCTTCCTGGCTCCAGTAATTATAGCGCAAACAAAACCGCCTCAGTATTTCACTGAAGCGGTTCTTGTTTTTGATGAGAAGTTATTTCGCTGCTTTGACGATCTCGGCAAAAACATGTGGCATTTTTGCTCCGAGCTCTGAAAGCACTTTGCGATCAATGGTAATGCCTTTTTTCTTGAGGGCTCCCATAAATACGCTGTAGCTCATACCAAATGGGCGAATGGCCGCATTGATACGAATTTGCCAGAGGGCACGGAAGGTGCGCTTTTTGGCACGGCGATCACGGAAAGCGTGAGCACCAGCTTTTTTGATGGCAGTTTGTGCAAGTTTGATTAAATTCTTGCGACCGCCTTCAAAGCCTTTTACCTTTTGCATTATATTTCTGCGGCGTTTGCTGTGATGGACGCCTCGTTTCACGCGTGGCATAGAAGTGTCAAATTATTCGTGTGGCATGGCGCGAAGCACCACTTTTTTATACATCGAGTGAATATTCACGTCGTTTCGTTTGTTGCGACGTGTATTCCCTGATTCTTTGGCATTGAAGTGGTTTTGCCCTTCTTTGCGCTTCAACATGAGAACCTTTTTGACCCCTTTTTTCTTCGTAACACGAAGGTCAATACGTTTCTTCATGGCTTTACGGGTTTTGAGTTTCGGCATAAATCGCTAAACAAGTGGGGTGAGTATAGCAAAGGAATCGTCCTTCGTCAAGGGTTATCTGCGGATAATAATGGCGGTTACCTTATTGGCATTCCGTTTGGCCTCTTCTTCGTAGCGAACCGGAATCATGGCGTCGAGCCCGGCAAAGAACTCCTTGATCACATCAAAGGCGATATTTGCCTTCGCATTTTCCCGTCCACGGAGGATGATTTCGGCTTTTACTTTATCCCCACGTTCCAAGAACTTTTTGGCCTGTTCGCGGCGGATATTCAGATCGTGCTCGCCAATACGGATCGATAGGCGGATCCCTTTAATATCGCTGACATGAGAATTCGTACGTTGCTTACGTACTTCCTTCTCCTTCTGATATTTAAAGTGAGAAAAGTTGTGAATTTGGGCAACGGGAGGGTTGGCTTTTGGGTTAATTTCGACCAAATCCATCTCAAGTGCACGGGCCCGTTCGATGGCTTCAGAAGTGGGCACCACCCCTAAGTTATTTCCTTCAAGGTCAATTAAACGTACTTCGGGAACGATAATCCCTTCATTTTTGCGGTAGTCCAAAATGAGGGCTTTATCCGGACGTTTTTTACGAGAAATGCGCATAGTGTAAAAGAAAAAAGAAGAAGGTGTAAGTTGTGGCTCAGTATACCACAAAATCTTGTTTTGGCAAGTGTTTAATGAACTCTAAAAAAGAAGATCCCCACGAGCAGGTGTGTCAGGGGGGTGGGGAGTGCGTGAGGTTTTTTTGGTTCCATCCACAAAGAGCGTCTTCATGCGCCCTCCTTTCTGTGTCGAACGCTAACAGTTTTTCTGCTTCGTGTCAATGAGGTTCCATTCGTTTTTTTCATCTAAAAAAAGATGGTCCATCGCCTCATCCCAGGGCTCTTTTAAAAGTGGGGTGGAAGAAAATTGTGACGATGTTAAAACCCCCACACGAATCCATTGTTTTGGCACACCCGACAAAAATCGATCGTACCAACCGCCACCGCGGCCATGTCGAGTGCCGTGTGCATCAAATTTTTGTCCGGGAATAAAAAGAAGGAGTGTTTTCTGATCGTATTTTTTAAGAAGAGATTCGGCAAATAAGAAAGGGTCATCAGTTTTTGTTTGTGGCGTATTCAAAATAGAGATATTTTTTGGGAGGTCGAAAAGAAACGCTGTTATGTCTGGTTCATCAGAAAGCGGCTGATATGCAAGTACCGCATCAATTGGTGGAAAGTGTCGCAGCAGTTCTTCAGTCGTTTTGACAATTGGCATAAAGAAAGGGTACAACAGGTGCATTATACTCCATTCCTCGGTTTTTGCTTTGTTGATTCGTATGTCGGAACACCACCCGCATCTGCTTAAACTTCTCGCTCGTCTGGCGAAACAAGAGGGGGTTCCTTTTTTTCCCGAACCCGGGTACGGCTATGTGGCTTCGATTGCAACAAAGAGCGGTCAGCGCCGATATCTTCGACTCGGTTTGTTTGATGTGAATGGTGCAGGATCGAAGGCAATTGCGTCTGACAAAGCGTATTCGAGTTATTTTTTAGAAAAAATGAAATACCCTGTACCGGTTGGCAAGGAGTTTTATTCACCAGCCTGGGCCAAAGCCATTGGGGAAAAAAAGAGAAGTATTCTGGCCGCGTATACCTATGCGAAAACACTCGGTTTTCCGGTGATTGTAAAACCAAATAGTAAAAGTGAGGGGATTGGTGTTGCGAAAGTGCGCACCAAACAAGAATTTTTGAAAGCCGTAAAAGAAGTCTGCGCGCTTGATCGTGTGTTTTTGGTGCAGCGCGTCATGTCCGGGCGTGATTACCGAGTAGTAGTTTATAAAGGGGATGTGATTGCCGCGTATGAACGTGTGCCACTTGGTATTGTGGGAGATGGAAAAAATACTATCCACGCTCTTATTCAAAAGAAATTAAAAAATTTCAATATTCATGGCAGAAAAGTTCGTGTAACGATTCATGATGAAAGAATAAAAAGAGAGGTGCTCGCGAGCGGGTATTCTTTTCGCAGTATTTTGCCTCGATATACTGAGCTGGCGCTATTACCAAATGCGAACTTGTCGACTGGGGGTGAGGGAAAAAACGTTACCAAATTCATTCACCCAACTTGGCGCACAATTGCAAAACAACTTGCAAATGATGTGGGGCTCACATTGGTTGGAATTGATTTCCTTATTCAAGGTGAGATTACTCGGCCACGGAAAGAGAGTACTTGGTGTGTGCTTGAGGTAAACCCAGCCCCGCAGCTACACCATTTTTCTATGATTGGAAAATCTGAAAAAATGCTTGTTGAGCAGTTATATCGAAAAATCCTTCGAGATTTGTGGGAGGGGTAGACATGAGACGAAAAATGTGGTAGGGTCAGCCGCAAGGAGGACCATACAACAATGGTCGATTCAGGTCAGTTCAGAGGAGAAGAAATCGTGGGAGTCGCCGCCTTGCTCGAGCAGCGTCGTGCGATCTCGAGCGGGCACTTCGTGTACGCCTCGGGCAAGCATGGGGATCTCTACATCAACAAGAACGCGCTGTACCCGGATCCCGAGATCCTGTACGACATGTTCGGTGATCCGGCCCGTGCCTGGAAGGACAAGCGCGTTCAGGCCGTCATCGGAGCGGCTGTGGCTGCGCCGGTTCTCGCGTACACCCTGGCTCTGCAGATCACGCGGATGAATGCGGCGGCAGACTCGGTGAAGTGGGGCTTCGCGGAGAAGGTCGACGGCACGGACAACTTCGCGCTGAAGCGCGGCTACGATGAGCTGGTTCGGGGGCAGGGGGTGCTCATCGTCGAAGACGTGGCCACGACCGGCGGTACGATCCGCAAGGTGGCTCAAGCCATTCGGGATGCTGGAGGCAAGGTGCTCGGTGCGGTCGCGATCATCAATCGCGGTGGTATCACCGCCGAGATGCTCGAGCTTCCTGCGTTCTCCGCGCTCCACACGGTCAAGTTCGATTCGTGGTCCGAGGCCGACTGTCCGTTCTGTCGGGATGGTGTGTCCGTCAACACCAACCTCGGGCATGGGGCAGCGTACCTCGCGAAGAAGGCCGCGGACGAGGAGCGGGCGCGCATCGCTCTCGGCGCCTGAACTCACATCATCAGGCATGGCCAGCATTCGGCTGGTCATGAGGAGTACCTCACGTTGCGATCGCGCGGCGTGGGGTATTGTTTTTTTATAAATTTAATTTTGGTTAATCCGCTGTGTTTATTTTCTGGAGTGTCTATTCAAAATAGTATTTTTTCTCGTTAGCTTCGGTTGGGTTATACTCGGTATAGTTCACACAGTTTGCTAGGTTAATACCATTTATACATTTTGCTTGAAGTTTGTGATAATCCTCCCGTTCTGTGTTGGGTGAGGGAAGAGACTCTGCTATGGATTTAATAAAATTAACGTCGTAATGTTCGGTCTTCTTCATGTGTGCAACTAATTTTTCAATTTTTGTTTTGTTCGTATTGGCCCACTCCGCTCTCGCCAAAAGCGCAGAGCCTAAGACTACCAAGTCGATTGCGGTATTAGAAGATTTACCTCCCTCTAGGGAAATAAATTGTTCAATCATTTTTTCGCAAGCTGCCCCTTCTGTCTTCTTTAGAAAGTATCCATACTCTTCCATTTTTTCTACCATGAGAATGTGTTGAAAAAGATCATTTATGATCGTAATAGCGTATTCGTATTCTGTTTCTTTCGCGATGATTTTACGGTAGCTCCGAGTAAACAAGTCTAGGTGCAGTAATTCGTGTAGAATACTCTCCGGTGTAATTTCTTCGTTATTCCGGAAGGTAATGGTGGCATTTGTATTTTCCGAGGTAACCAGCGACTTCCCCCCTATATCCGGATCAATACACCATTCTAGTTCCATGCCCCGTGCAATAAGAGAATTTAAAATTTCTTTACAGGGCTCATCTATTTCAGGAGTCAATATTTTTTGTTTCATATTAAGATATTTATTTGGACAATGACTAGCAGAATCATAGCATGTTTATGTGATTCTTTTAGTTCTGTAGGCTATGCCGAGGAATGCTCACTCGTCGCTGTCGCTCCTCTTGGGAAGAGGTTTCCACCCCTTCAGAACCTTCCCCCAGCAAAAGTGGGAACCTTCCGGTTCCCAAACTCTCCCCAGTTCGATTCTCGGCCAAAACTCAATCAATTATAAAACCACCCAAGAGGGTGGCTTTATAATTGTGGAGATGCCGAGAATCGAACTCGGGTGTAGAGCGGGTTATGGATATGGTCAACATGCTTTGCCGCCTCTAGAAGCGCTTCGGTGTGTTGAGGCGACAGAACCACCAAAGCTGTGCCGAAAGAACTTCAATGCTTAGTGTCGGCCAGCGACCAAACATCTACGCTCGAAAGGGTTTACACCGCGAATCCGATATCGAGTATCTCGGGAGCGATGGTTCTCGGTATTAGGCGAGAACAGGGGCAAATGAAGGAACGGCAAATGCGCGAGCAATTGCGTTCTTCACGCCCTGGAATACGTTTGCACGTATGATTGCTTATTTTTTTACGAGGAGTTAAGCAACCTCGACATGCACATATGCATAACTGGTCCGTCTAGCGAGACCAATCATCCCCAAATTGTAACGATCATTCTTCCCCGCGTCGCATCGAGCGATCGAGGTCACGCTTCTTAATGGTTTCACGCTTATCATAGGCCTTTTTGCCAAGCGCCACACCAATTTCAAGCTTCAAATATCGGCCCTTAGTATATACGCCTAAAGGCACAATTGTCAACCCTCGCTCCTCGCTTTTTCCACGCAAATAATCAATTTGTTTTTTATGCAAAAGAATTTCTCTGCTTCGGGCTGGGTCGTAATCTTTGAGCGGCCCTGCTGAAGGGTACGGCGGAATACCGGCCCCAACCAAAAACGCTTTACTTCCGCGAAAATGAATAAACGCTCCCGCGAGTTTCATGTGCCCGTCACGGACCGATTTCACTTCATGCCCAAGCAACTTCAAGCCCGCCTCAGTGGTTTCCTGAATCGTATAATCGAAATGGGCTTTTTTGTTTTTGGCGAGCTGTGGCATGATTTCAGATAAGACTTGGACAGATGTCCATTTTTTGCGTATACTCGTAAGTACGATACTGTATGAAACTCAATTCGTCAAAATACGCCTGGGTCTTTTTTCTGGTAAGTGTTATCGTTCTTGCTCTTGGAGCAGGGGTTTTTTTGATGAGCAAAAAAGAAATCGTTACCGGCCCACGTGTTTCACCCACGTCACCAAAAGAAGTGGGGGATGCTTATGAGGCCGCAGTTCGGTCGGCACTTGAATCTTCTCGTGCTCAATCTTCGTGTGGTGCTCAAGTTGATGCGGTTACAAAAAGTTTACAAGAACTTCGCGTCCCAAAAGAAAAACGCGATGTACATTTGAAAGCATTTCTCAGTTTATCGAAAATCTCAAGAGAAAGTTCCTCGGTGGACTGTTACGACTCACTCCGTGAAGATCTCGCACCGCTTGTTTCTTCTCCTTTATGATTCCTCTTGTTGGGCTCGCCTCAGTCGTAGCCTTTGTAACAGGAATATTTCTGTCGATTCTTTTAACGTTTCCGAACCTCCTGACTTTGTCTCTGGTTTTACCAATTTGGCTCGCGTTTTTATTTATTGCCGACTATGTCCTTTTAGTCACACGCGGGCGACGTCGAGTGTTTCCACTAGCAGCTTCATTTGCGCTTTCAGGAACTCTTTTCATGAGTGCAATTGATCATCATAAAGCGGCGTGGCTTTCCATTGCTCTTGTGGCTGGAGGGCTTGGGCTTCTTTACGCGCTTGCCACAGTGCGTGGCGCACTTCTTCCTCCGGCACAAAAACGTATTCGCCGATTTTTAGTCGCCATGTGGACGTGGAGTGTGTATGCTTTTTTTACCGGCCATTTTGCGCTAATCATTTTTTTCCCATCATTTCCGTGGTGGCTGTTGTCTGTGTTTGCGGCGGCCTTTGCCGCCTACGCTGCCGGTATGATTTGGCGCGAGTATGAAGATATTACGTTTACCGGCCTCTTTACCTGGCTCGTTGTTGTTGGCGTTGCAGCGGTAGAATTACTATGGGTACTCACCATGCTTCCGTTTGATTATTTTGTTTCAGGGTTTTTGGCTGCCTGGGTGTGGTATCTTTTGCAACTATTTGTTCGTTTTCATGTCAGTCGTCAGGGAATTTTGTGGCAGAAACACTTGTCGTTTTTGCTTTTGAATGGAATACTCATGATAGTCTTTTTGGTTTTTGTCGCTCGACTTTTATAAATATGAACCATCCTCCGCATCTCCCTCCACGTTCGTGTTCTATTCCGGCGTACTATGTTCGCCAGTCACTGCCGTGGGTCACACTGATGTTGTTTCTTTCAGTTCTCGCTGGCGTTGCCTCGGCGTTAGCTGCCGCTGTTTGGGTTCTTCCCGATATTGGCGCAGCCGGCCTTTCTGATCGAATTCTTTTGCGGCGCGACACCACACCGGACACACTTGAACCCTATGTGCTCAACCAAACGCGAGCCCGCACAGTAACTTTGTACGACAAAACGAAAACTGTCAGCGAAGGTGCTTTTCCGCTTACTGCACGGGTGGGGGAGGCGATGCTTCTTTCTTCGGATGGCTGGGCCGTACTTGTTCAAGATACGCTGAAAACCCGTTCAGAAATGCTTCTCGCGGTTGATAGTCAAAGTGTTTCGACAACGATCGACACCATTGTGGAAGACCCCTACACCGATTTGGTGTATGTGCATTTAGTCGGCCAAGGATTTCGTGTGGCAGCGTTTGGTTCAGAGGAGGCTGAAGGTGGAACCGTGTGGGCGATTGCCCCAGGAAATAAAATAGAGAATGCGACGATTATTCCTGCAAGAGAATTTATTGTGCCGGAAAAAACATACACGTTTGATCGACCAGAACTTTTGCCGCAGGTGTTGCCAGGAGTTCCTTTTGGTTCGTTTGTCGTCGATCGCCGCGGAGATGTGCTCGGGCTTGTGGCCAAAAATAATGTGCTCTATCCATCGTGGCTTGTTGAATCGCACATGCGGCAAGTACTTCAAAGTGGAAAAATAACTTACCCCGATTTTGGGTTTAAGGGAGTGTTTGTATCGGCGATACCTGAGGCCGAAACGATTATTTCACGACAAGGTTTTCTCGTGACAGAAGTAACGCCGAAAGCGCGCGCACTTGGTATTATGCCAAACGATATTATTATGACACTCGGGAACGTGCCGTTTTCATTTGAAACATTTGAGAAAGTGAGCCTTCTCTCTACAGAGTTATTTATAACGGTGCAAAGAAAAGGCGAGCGGATTACCATTCGTTTGAAATAATATTTTTTCATAGCTTTTTACTTAACGCACATATGTATCTTCTGAACGATCCCATTCATATTTTAAAAAAGCGGTGGCGTATTCTTTTCGTGAGCGGTTTTTTTGTGGCCTTCGTGGCTGGGGTGGTGAGTTTGGCTTTTCCACTAGAGTATCGCGCCGACGCACAGGTGCTTATTGTTTCTAAATCGCGGTACGGCATTGACCCGTACACCGCCGCTAAGTCGGCCGAGCGAGTAGGGGAAAATATTGTGCAGGTGATGGCCAGTGATGATTTTTATAAAAAAGTTATGACGGATGCGCCAAAAGAAGTCCCCGCAGATTATTTCGCGGGCGCTCGAAACGAGCGTGAGCGCCGCAAGCGTTGGGAACGATCGGTCGGTGCCTCGGTTGTGTATGGTACTGGGGTGTTGAATGTGAGTGCATTTTCTGAAACGAAAGAAGGGGCAGTGGCTTTATCCGGTGCGGTAGCAGATGCGCTGGTGAATAAAGTAACCGACTACGTGGGCGGAGATGTGAGTTTAAAAATCATTAATCAACCCGTACCAACAAACATTCCGGTTCGGCCAAATATCCCGGTCAATATCGCCGTTGGCTTCTTCCTCGGGGCACTTCTCAGTGCTGCGGTGGTCGTGCGAAGGTATCGATAAAGGGTTGGGGAGAGGAAATAGAGGAAAGTAAAAAATACCTGAAGAAAAATCAGGTGTTTTTTATACAGGAAAAAAAGAGAAGAAATGCTCTAAAATAGTGGCTGAGTAGAGCCTTTTTTAATATTCGTTTATACACAGGGTCTTTCTCTTGACAAAAGCGCTAAATTATGCTATTCTAACCCGTCGATTTGCTATGGGTTGCTTGTGCCCACAATGCGCAAATAACTCTTCCAAATCGTGATCTATCCAACTGAAGTTTGAAGAAAACATTTTTAAGAAAAGCGCCAAAGAGATTTGGCGAGGAATTGCTGCGCCTTATGCAGCAGGATGAGAGGGAATGATGTTCGATCTTGATCACGGTGATCTCATGGAGTCTTTTCTCGAGCGGAACAGCCGCGGTGTCGAGAGCGACCCCCCGCCACCCGCTCGTACGGAGGCGCCCAAGCCCACGCCTCCGCCGTCCACCAACTGGGCGGATGAGGTGGGGCGTACCGAGGACGGAGCCCCCATTCCGGGCCTCGATCGTCGTGTGACGGTCGCGGCGCTGGTCGTCCAGCAGATCGCTGCTGATGAGCGGTTGGTCGCTGGCGACGGGGTCGTCATCGTGGGCCGCGCCTCTGGGCGCGTCATCGGTCTCGAAGAGGCCGGGGTCGAGCCTTCGGGGGTGCACATTGACCCCCACCAGATCCTGGACGAAGTCGACGACAGGGGTGATGAGGATAGCGAGCCGATCACGGCCAACACTGGCGTGATAGGGATCGGTACCGCCCGCACGGTCGGGGCCGACCTGGGAGAAGATGCTCCCATCGATGCTGTCCTCGCGCGGATGGATGAGAGTCTCGCCATGGCAGAAGAGCAGGTTACGGCTCACGGAGAGACCGTGGTCGCGCCACCCCGAGTGGCGATTCCGGTTCCTGCTCCGGCACCGCGTGCAAGGACGGTTCCGGCGATGCCTGCCCGCCCGAGTGTTGATTACACGGTCGGAATGCCTGGTCCACCGGTGCAGTCGGTTCGACCGACTCTGCCGGCTCGGCCTCAGGCTGTGGCGGTCGCTTCGGCGCCCACCGCAGATCCGGCCGACAGCACGACGCGTGTCCTCCGTCCCTTCGAAAAGGGATCGGGGAAGATGACGGTCGTGATCGGGAAGGCGAAGTATCGCCTCCGATACTGGAAAGAGCAGAAGGTGATGGGGCTTGTCGTTAGCCCCGAGGAATACGATCACCTCTCTCCTTTCGGAGCGAAGGAGTACCTCATCGAGTTCGGTCCCTTCGGAGAAATTGCCGAACGACCGAGCGCGTTCTTCCCCCTTGTGCCTGTGGCCCCTGAAAAGCTGAAGGATTTTCCCCTCGATGAGGGGGAGAGATTCCTCTGGCTCGACCACTTGTCGAGCCTGAAGAAAGGTCATCGCGAGTCCGTCTTTTTGCTCAGGCTCGCTGACCGGACCGGCTGGGAGTTCAAGTCCCCGCCGCCCGCTCCTCAGCCTCCTCCTGCTATTTCTCCCTCAACTACCGCTCCGCTCCCGTCTACTGGGTCTGGCGCAGTGCCCGACCAACAGCCGACGGAGCTCGGCGACGCTTACTTGCTTCGAGAGATGGCATCTGATGACGACGATCTGACGCGCAAGCCGAAGGTCAAGGCTCGGGCGAGGCGTCCGCCGCCGAAGCGGAAGGGGTGGACCTTGTTCCACTTTATCTTCGTCGCGCTCGCACTGGTAGCGGCGGGTGCTGGATTCGCGGTCTTCATGATCACGAAGAGCAACCTGCCGACGTCGATGGAGAATGCGGCAGGCGAGATCGTCGCCATTCCGGCAGTGTCGGATCCGGTCAACCAGTGCTTGAACAAGCAGCGAACTGGTGACGTGGTCGGCGCGGTCGCATGTTGCAACTCGGTGCCTAAATCGCTCCAGCAGCGATGCCGCACCGAGCGCCAGGCCATCGGAGACAGCAAGTAGTTTTCTTCATCTTCACATCTACCGCGGAAGCAATTCTCTTCCGCGGGTCCCATTGACGAGATTACATTGAAAGGAGTACATGTAGTCTGGTGAATGGGGCTAAACCCCATTTGTTCATTACACTTTGAAATACTATAAAATTTGGTTTCTTTTTGTGTTCGTTGGCGAGGATCGTCGAGATGCTTTGAGAAAAAAGCATTTGAACGATCCTCGTGCACGGTGCACGGAAGGAAACTGAAAACAAACCAGCCGATGTATATGTCGGCATGAGCCAAGGTGGCTCGTGCCACCGGAAATTCCCGACAGCGTCGGGGGAAAAGGATGTGTCCATGAAAAAAGAGAACATGGATGCGCCGGTCACTTCGACCGGCAACGAGAAGCCCCGCGGCAACAAGCTGCGGACGCTCCTCGGCTTCATCGCCGGCTTCATCGTCGCCCTCCTCCTCCCGGAGTGTGGGCAGACGATCAGCGTCAACCCGGCGGCGTTCCAGGGTACGGTGGGTAAGGTCAATACCGCGACGGTCGCGGCGACCTACACGTCCACCGCCTGGTGGCACCCGGACAGGGGGTACAGCGAGATCGAGGAGCTGGCCTATGTGTGCCAGGCCGATCCGAACAAGACCCTGAAGGGGCTGAAGCACGTGCTTCACCCGGGCAAGACCGCGACGGTCGCGCCGGGGTGGTGTGCTGATTCAGTTCCCTACCTGATTGGTTGCGAGGAGCTCGAGCTCAAGGTCGTGCCATGCGGCACGGACAAGGGTTCGAAGGCTCTCCAAGCCGATCAGGTCCGCGACGCACGCGATGGGTTGACCTATCTCAATCGGGCGAAGACTCGCTCGAGTGTGAAGGCTGACCCGGCGCGTATCGCGGAGATCGCTCGGCAGATCGCGTTCTTCAACGCGGTCATCGCTCAGGACAAGGAGAAGTGCAATCCGAAGAAGGTGCAGGCAGCCCCGGCGTCGACGGTTCGCGAGGACAAGAAGCCCAAGGCAGACAAGCCGAAGCCTCCGGAGTTTCCGGCGGTTCCCGTAGGGCGTACTCTGACTTGGAAGGACATCTGCAAGGGCACGGCCGCGGCTGGATGCTGTGACTTGGCTGCTTACATCAAGCGGGCCATCGAGCGCGGTGTTCCGCCCGAGGTGGCTATGACCATCAAGCAGTCGGGTGACTATACTCGACTCATGGCCGAACGGAAGCTTCCTCTGTCGATCCCCGACAAGACGGCCATCGGAGTACTCCGTAGTAAGTGCATCGACGAAGTCGAAGCCTCGGGCGTCAAGAAGCCCGGAAAGTGAGGACGTATGCGTAAGTTGTTGGTGTGTTTGTTCGCTCTGACCTTTCTCCCTCTGGTTGCGCTCGCGCAGCCGGCGGCTACCCCGGCTCCGACGATGCGGACCCTGGACCAGCAGACGTGCGAGGAGAACTTCTCGCGGCGTGGCAACGACTGGGTGAAGCACTGCAAGGCTCGGCGCAAGTGCGCCGAGATGAAGAAGACGAGCCAGGCGGCCCGTGATCTCTGCCAGGAGCAGGCGGGCGAGTCGTCCGACGTGATCCTCGGCAACGAGATCACGTATCTGGAAGACTTGTTCTCGCAGATGGTCGGGACGGTTTCGACCGCCACGGCCACGCTCGAGCGGGTGGCGACTGCGACCGCAGCCCTCACCGAGCAGACCGACTTGGCCATGGATCGGATCGACGACCACGAACAGCGCCTCACCGCGGTCGAGAAAGAGCGCAGGACAGAGCCCGCACTTTTCGAGATCAGTGCCGGTCCGTCGGCGGTCGTCTTCTACAACGGAGATGTCGCCGTCGGAGCACGGTTCGGTCTCGATTTGGTGATCATCGACAGCATCGTGCTGTCGGCATACCTCATGCCCGGTTCGGCGTTGGCGGCTTCCCCTCGGGGAACTCACTTCGCATTCGGGTACGGGGGCGGGGTCGGCTGGCGGGCACTCATGTCGAGGGATCGACAAGCGACCCTCGACGTGGGTGTTTCCTACCTGCGCCTCTTCAACACTGGGGAGGCGGAGTGGGACGGACCGTCGTTCCACTACCAGGGGGTCAGCGCAAAGGTCGGCGGGAAGGTGTTCGGATTCATGAAGTGGGGGATCGAATGGTCCCCCCTATCCATGGTTCGCGACACCGACCACCGATCGTGGACGGGTGGTGGTCCCGAGCAGAGCGCGTTCTCGTTCTCTCTCGGAATCGTCGTCGACACGGTGGGTGACTTCAGCTACTCACGGCAAAAGCAGCCGGATGGGGTCATCGCTCCCACGCCGTAGCGCACCCCAGCGCTACACGGGCGGCTCTCTGGACCAGTTTCAGAGGGCCGCCCTGGAGGATAGGGGAAAGTCAAAAGCGGGGGAGGTTGAAAAAGTGTTCAACCTCCCTCAGATTTCTTCTCTTAAATAAGCAAAAAAAGAGGTGAATAACGTGATTGACAAATGTGTAAAAAAGTGGTATAATGTATAGTTACTGTTTGTGGTATTCCAGGGGTGCACGTACGAGTGTATATGCCCGACTGGTATCCCAGAAATTGGATACAAAAAGTTCATTTCAATTGAGGGAAATCTATACAAAAATAATTCCTCTCGCGCAATGTGTTGTTTTATGAAAACGATACGTTGCGCGTAGAGGAGTTCAGTGTCCGCTTGAGCGGCATGACCTCTGGTCCTAAAAAAACCGGGGGTATGGTGCCCTCACGCGAGTTAACCCACTGGTTCGAATCCGCAACCCCGTCGGTTTACGGGGAGAAAGGAACTGTAGTCATGAATATGGCGAGGTTCTTGTTCTGTCTCTTCTTCTGTTCCACCTCTTTCCTCGTCGGCTGCGATGAGCAGCCGATCGAGATCCCGCCCTTCAAGGGCGGCGTCGGGCCGACTGGCGCGACGGGTCCGACTGGTCCGCAAGGGCCGGCGGGACCCGCATGTCCCGTGACGAGCTCCGTCGCGAACGATGCAGGGGTTCGCTTCTGCTTCGGCGACGGGATCCCGGGGTGTAACCCCGGATCTTCGTTCTGCGTGGACGTCCCGCGGGGTCAGGATGGTCAGCCCGGTTCGCCCGGAGAGCCCGGACAGCCGGGGACTCCCGGTATGGACGGTGCGAGCTGCCTGCCCACGTCAGTGCAGACCCGCAGCTCAACGGTTCCGGACATGGAGAAGTTCTGCGTGAACTTCACCTGTTCGGCGGCTCCGACCCAGCGTCAGCTGTGTGTCGATCGGCCGATCGGTGGCAGCAACTCGTGCCAGAACCCCGGAACCATCGTCGAGGTTCGCACCTCGACGAACGGAAGTGGCATCACGAATCTCTGTGTCGCGCTCTCCTGCAACGGTCAGCGCGTCTCCGAGTTCTCGTGCGGCCCGCTGGCGCCGCCGCCGGGCTGCGTTCCGGGGACGCTCGCGTGTGACTGTGGAGGCGGGGGGTTCTGCCGCGAGGATCTGATCTGTCGCGGGACCTTCTGCGACTTCTGCCAATGGGGGACCGAGAACTGCCCGTGTCGTGACAACGACACGTGCAATCGCGACCTCCAATGTCAGGATCAGGGTGGGCAGGTGAACATCTGTGAGCCGCTTCCTCAACAGGACGCGGGCGTCATCGATGCAGGGGAGAACGACGCCGGTTCGGGGCCGCCAACGGGTACCGAGGGTGGACCGTGCTACGGCAACGGTACTTGCAACATGGGGCTGAGCTGCCTTCCGATCGGCATGTCGAGCATCTGTGTTCGGCTGCCGGACGGTGGGGTGGTGATTCCCGGTGATGCAGGTCCTGCGCCCGACGCGACCGTCTTCCCTGATGCCGCACCGAATCCGGATGCCGCTCCGCCGACCGATGGTGGACCCGCGGTGGGCACCGAGGGTGGCGACTGCTACGGTAACCTCACCTGCAACACGGGTCTCACGTGCATCCCCGTCGCTGGTCGGCCGAACATGTGTGTTCGGCTTCCGGACGGTGGTGTCGTGGTGAACCCGGACGCAGGTGTGGTCAATCCCGACGCAGCTCCGAGCAACCCGGACGCCGCCCCGTCGAATCCCGACGCGGCGCCCGTGAACCCCGACGCAACGCCTGTCTTCCCCGACGCAACGCCTGTCTTCCCCGACGCAACGCCTGTCTTCCCCGACGCCGGACCCACGTTCCCCGATGCCGCTCCGGTCTTTCCGGATGCGGCACCGGTGTTCCCCGACGCAGCTCCGAGCAACCCGGACGCCGCCCCGTCGAATCCCGACGCGGCAGCATCGGTCCCGGATGCAGGAGCAGGGGACGGAGGAACGCCCGACGGTGGTACCACCCCTGGTGGACCCGGCATCATCGTGGTGACGAGCACGGGAAGTGCGACCACGACGGTGCGAGCGTTCTATCGAATTCCGGCGGCCGAAGCCGGATCGATCTCCGCTGAGGTGACCTACCTCAGGATGATCGTCGAGTGCCGTACCAACGCGGGTACGGGAGCCACGATCATGCAATGGGGTCCTCAAGGGGTTCAGGTGAACCGGCCAGCAGGCGGGTGGGGTTCCGTAGGGAACATCGTCATCGAGGCGACCCTCCGGAACTTGCAGCCGAACGTGCGGTGTGCGGTGAACGTGTTCGGCTACAACGCCGGAAACACGGACATCTGGTACGCGCTCGCCGATAACGGTACCCCGCCAAATCATTTGCTGCAGCAGACTGGATACCTCGAAGCCGAGGTCCCCACAACGCTCCACAGCACGATGACGACGCGGATTACCTACGAGCGCAACAACCGCCCGAGCGGCTTCAACGCCTACCTGCAGCTGTAGGTTTCCCTCAAGAGCTCTCCCAAGTGCACCTCGTGTCGTGAGACACCAAGGTGCCAAGCGGAGATGCCTCTGTCGAGACGGCTAGTGAAATCCCCGAGGATTCCTAGCCGTCTCCTCAAAATCATAAATCGAGAAATACGTTTCTCGCTTCATGATTGTAAAACACCCATCGGATTTCTCCGGTGGGTGTTTTATTTTGTCTTTTCTTAGCGCGTTTTTTGCGCTATACTATGCGTGTACGTTTTCTTTCATGCTTGCTCCGAATTTTCTTCGTACTACCATTTTGGATTTAAAAGCCAAGCCGTCTTGCGCCCTTTTAACGACACTTATTGTTTGGCTGGCGCTCGTTATGGGCTTTTGGCCTTGGCAGCCGGCAGTATCCGCCGTACTTCTCGGAATTCTTGTGGTTGTGATTTTGTCACGTCATTTGGAGATTGGTTTGTATGTAATTTTATTTTTTGGTTTTTTTCTGGGGTGGCAAATTGATTTCAGCCGTTTTGCATGGGCGAAAACACTGCCCATTATTCCCGGGCTGAATGCTCCACTCGTAGAATTTTTAGCCGTAGGGTGTTTACTTGCACTCGCAGTAGCTTGGTTTCTGCGCATGCCCGGCGCCTCAACACATCTCTTAGTGCAAAAATTGTGGGGCTTTCGGTATTATGGTCTATTTCTTCTCTTGGCTCTCGTGTCGGCCTTCATGGTATACGATGGCATTACAGGCTCATCGTTCAAATACTGGTTTCGCGTGATGGCTTTTGCGTATGTCGCATTTTTGTGGTTTCCGCTCATCGTGATTCGTGATCGAGAAATATTTTATCGCGCAGTAAAACTGTGGGCCTTTCTTGCTATTGGTATTGCCCTGTTTGGACTTTCATCACTTGTGGCAGTGTCTCAGGGGGCGGTAGTTCGGTTGGTGCCATATAACATTTTTGGTATTGCGCCACTTGGCTACAACCATAATTTATTAGCAGAACCTTTGGTTGTGCTTCTTCCTCTTGTTGTGGCTTTAGCGATGGAGGGAAAAAAACGTGAACGCACGTGGTACTTGCTTGGGGCAGGCATCATTGGGCTCGCTGCACTTCTCACACTGTCGCGCGCAGCGTGGCTCGCGATGCTTACACAGGCCATGGTCGCAGTGCTCTTTTTGTCGCGACAAGGAGTAAAAGCAAAATTTGTAGAATGGTCGAAAAGTATTCTTCCGTTTTTAGTGGTGTTTCTGCCAATCCTTTTATACATGGGGTACTTTTTAACGACCTCAATTGTGGCCAGTTCTACGTCTGCCCGGGTGGCAGCAAGTGAGGCCACGTGGTTTTATGCGCTAAGGGAGCCGTGGCTTGGGTATGGGCCTGGGACCTATCAGAAGTTACTTGGTGAAACGAATGCCTATACGATTGATTTTGGGGAGCCTCTTGATGCGCATGGATTTTTGCAAAAGGTTCTTCTTGAAGAAGGTGGCCTTGGTGTTCTTTTCTTTTTAGGATTTTTGCTTTACGTATTTATGACCGTGTGGAGGCAGGTACGATATTCCCATGAAGGCGACCGGCCAATGGCGATAGCCCTTCTTTTAATGGTGACCGGTATTATGGTGTTTGAACTTTTTAATACATCGTACTTTCAAAGTGTGATGTGGCTACCGTTTGGGGTGGCTATTGCCGGTGTGCATGTGCTTCGCCCTGCACCACAGAATTAACCATATGAAACCGTTGCATGTTGTTCATATTATTCCGACCTTAAATTACGGCGGGGCTGAACGCTGCGTGGTTGATATTGTGAATGGGGGAGATCATCATCATTTTCGGTATAGTATTATTGTTTTAAAAGATGCCGTGCCGATGGTGAAAGAAATTTTGCCGGGGGGCGCGAACGTGCGATTAGTGCCAAAGCGGGGGAAAGTGAGTGTTGGGCTATTTTTTGCGCTTCGTGCGGCGCTTCAAAATATGAAGCCAGATTTGGTGCATACGCATTTGTTCGGGGGCGATGTGTGGGGCAGGCTCGCTGCGAGATCACTTGGAATTCCAGTCGTAACAACAGAGCATAATATTGACGCCGATGTCGGCCGACTTCGTTTATTCGTCAAACGAGTGCTCTCGCCCTTGTCGCGCGCGTATGTAGCATGTTCTGAAGCGGTCAATGTGTTTGCCATGAAAACATACAAGAATAAAGCCGCGGGTTCATGTGTTATTCGGTACGGCATTGACCTCGATCGGTTCATGTCGGTACCCCTGCCAGTATTTTCTTCCACGCCAAAGCTCCTTATGATTGGGCGATTAGTGCCGCAAAAAGGAATACCAGTAGCACTCCGTGCCTTGTCGAAAATGACCGATATTCCATGGCACTTGTCGATTGTTGGAGACGGAGAAATGCACGACGAACTTCGTGTGCTCGTGGAGCAGCTCGATTTAAATGATCGCGTTTCGTTTGCCCCTGCAACTTCAGACGTGCCTGGGACACTTCAAAAACATGATATTATTCTTATGCCCTCACTTTGGGAGGGTCTTGGTATCGTGGCTATGGAAACGATGGCCGCAGCCCGCCCCATTCTTGCTTCTCGGGTTGGGGGTTTGCCAGAACTGATTCAGCATAATAAAACCGGTTTCCTTGTTCCACCAAACGATTCCGAGGCGCTCCGAAATGCTCTTCGAAATATCCTTATGCACCCTGAGGAAGCGGTGCGGGTAGCCGAGGCAGCGCGGGTGTATGCGAAACAGCATTTTGCGCGTGCCCGAATGGTCGCAGCGTACGAATCGGTGTATCGAAATATCGTAAAACGCTAGAGTGCGTATGAATATTTTGCAGGTCCACAAGTATTTTTGGCCACGGGATGGCGCATCGAAATACATGCTGGATTTGTCGTCCATTCTCGGTAAACAGAATCATGTCGTAATTCCGTTTTCGACAAAGCATCCGCAAAATTTACCCACTCCTTTTGAGTCGTATTTTATTCCGTCGATTGATATTCACGAGCCAGAAAAGATGCGTTTTTCAGAAAAAGTGCACGGAGTGAAAACAATGCTGTGGTCGAAAGAAGCAGCCAAAGAAATGAAGCGACTTCTTCAAGATCAGTCGGTGCATGTGGCGCACCTCCACAATATTTATCACCACATTTCTCCGTCCATTCTGCCGGTTTTGGCCGACAAAAAAATTCCGGTTGTCATGACGGTCCATGATTATGCTTTGCTTTCTCCAAATTACACGCTGTTTCATCATGGTCAGATTCATGAAGAAGAAATGATGGGGTGGTATGTACGCGCCATTTTGAATAAAAGTATTAAAAATAGTCGGCTGTATAGTGCGATTTGTGTGGCAGAAATGATTCTGCATCACAAAATGTTGCGCGTATACGAAAAAAATATTGATGTACTGATTTGTCCCTCCCTTTTTTCGTATGAATTGTTCCGTCGTATGGGGTGGAATCCAGAAAAATTGGTGCACATTCCGCATCCTGTGGATGCTCACGGGTTTCCTGATATGACAACAGAAGACAATGGAACCGTGGTCTACTCTGGCCGACTCTCGGAAGAGAAGGGGCTTGAAACATTATTTGCCGCTGCGAGTGCGACACCAGAAATTCCGTATGTGATTTGTGGTGATGGGCCCATGCGGCAAGCACTTGAAAAGCGCGCAGAAGATTTGCATATCCGCAATGTAACCTTTGCTGGTTTTTTGTCGGGGCTCGAGTTATATCGAGTGATTGGATCAGCCAGGTTCGTTGTGGTGCCGTCGGTGTGGTATGAAAATTATCCCTTAGCCATCCTTGAGGCGAAGGCGATGGGGAAGGTGGTTATCGGAAGTGCGATTGGAGGAATTCCTGAAATGATTCCGGCCCATATGGCAGCGCCTGCGGGAAATGCGACAGTGCTTGCAGAAACGATTCGCTATTGGTTTAATGCGAAGCGAGAAGAAAGAGAAAAAATAGGTGCCGCGAATCGAGAAGAAGTAATGCGAGAAAATGACCCGGTCGCGCACGGAATAAAAATCGAGGAGGTATATCAGAATCTTGTATGAAGTATCGTCTGGTGATGCTTGCGTTCCTCCTCTTTTTTCCGAGGATTCTTTTGGCTGAGGTGCCGAGTACAAAAGTTTCAACAGCAGCGCCAAAACTTGCGAACATGTTTTTGGCAACCAAAATGACCCAAAGTGATGTGGTCTCACTTGCAAAATGGGATCTGCTTATTTTGCCCATGGATTTTCAAGTGCTTTACCCAGGAGAGCTCCGTGAACTTCGTCGCCGAAATCCCGATATTATTTTGCTCGCCTATGTCGCAAGCCAGGAAACATTTTACGATTTTTCTGGACTGAAACAGCTTTTTCCTATGCGGTACCGCCTGTTTCAAGGCATTGATCCGCGGTGGTATGTGACAGCGCCCGATGGAGCGAAAAAATCATTTTGGCCAGGTACAACACTTCTGAATGTAACGCCAGAATGCCCTCGGGTGGGTGGAAAAACCTGGACCGAGTATTTAGCCGACTTCATGACCCGCGAAGTACTTTCGACCGGTTTGTGGAACGGTATTTTTTACGACAATGCCTGGGATAATATTTCCTATTTTGCCCCAGGTCCGCTTGATCTTGATCATGACGGGGCTGAAGATCGGGCGCCAGATGTGCGGTGGCATGCGGGTATGGTTAGCTTGTTTGCTCAGACGCGGGCACTGGCGAAAAATCCGATTGTGCTTGTCGGAAATAATGACACGCCAGCATATACCAAAGAATTAAACGGCATGCTTCTTGAGAATTATGATAAAAAGCGGTTTGCCGAGTTATTTGCGAAAGCAGGGGCGAATGCACGGCTGCGGCTGCCCCCGCGCGTGAATATTATGAATAGCAATTCCGGAAATACCGGGAATCAGATGAATTATCCGGCTATGCGGCTTGGGTTTACGAGTGCGCTTTTAAGCGATCATTATTTTTCGTTTGATTTTGGAGACAAAAATCACGGACAGCTGTGGTGGTACGACGAGTACGATATTGATTTGGGTGTTCCGGTTGGAGAAGCCGCACCGGTTGGGGCAGAGGATTCTGTGTGGCAGCGTGAGTTTGCGCGCGGTCGAGCTATTGTGAATGGGGGCGAAAAAAGTGTACACGTGCCACTTCTTTCAGAGTATGAAAAAATAACTGGAGTTCAGGATCGGGCTGTGAATAGTGGCGCGATTGTTGAAGAGGTTACGGTTGGCCCAACCGACGGAGTCGTGTTACTAAAGCCGCTCAAAACACTTGAAGAATTGGTGTACCCGAATGGCTGGTTTGCGCGTTTTGTAAACGGAAAAGGCGAGCGTGTTCGGAACGGTTTTTTTACATTCGATAGTAGTATCCCGCCAGGAGTTACGACGATTCGAACGGATATGAATGGTGATGGCGAGCGAGATATCGTGATTGCGAACGGGGCCCGGCTCACGGTTTTGAATCATGAGGGGAAACGTATCGCTGAGGTGTTTCCGTATACAGCTAATTTCAAAGCAGAACTTCGTTTTGCTGTGTTTGATGCCGAGGACGATGGAAAAAAAGAAATAGTCATAGTGCCCGGAGCTGGAGTCGTAGCGCCGCTCAAAATATATAGTCTGTATGGCGATGTTTTAGCTACCGATGTTTTTCCTTTTGGGCCAAAATGGTCGGGAGGGATGACGGTCGGCGCAGGTGATGTATCCGATGGATCAGGGCCTGAGATTGTGGTTGGGAGTGGCGGCGGAAGGGCGGGGACGGTGGGGATTTATTCTGCAGCGGCCACACGACTTCGAGAATGGGTACCATTTGGACCGCAAACGACCGGAGGCCTGGCTGTGGCCGTTGGGAATGTTGTGCCAGGTGGGGCAAGCGAAATTGTTGTTGGCGGTTTAAATGCAAGTAAAGCAACGCTTGGAATTTTTTCAGCTTTGGGTGTGCGAGTGCTTCCTGATTCTACCCCTATCACGAAACGGCCAAGTACGCTCCTTATCGATACGGCTGACGTCAATTTTGACGGGGTCGATGATATTATTCTTTTGACACGAGATACCGGCGTATAGTTCAGGAAAAAACAAAACCCTCGGCACAGTGTCGAGGGTTTTGTGGTGTTATTTTATTTTTTTCTCTTCGAGTTGACTGCCTGTTCGTAGAGGTGTGCTGTTCGTCGAACCATACGCTCTAGGGTGAATTCAAGTTCCATATGTTTTTTATTGTCTTGCCCCGCGCGATCAAGAACTTCTTTCGATGCTTCAAGCAAGGTGATGAGCTTGTGGGTAAGCGAGGAAACACTTCCTTGGTCAAATTGAAATTCATGATTCGGAATAAGGTACGCATGTTCCGTGATATTTGAAACCAAAATCGGTTTGCCATAACTCATGGCTTCAAGAACGACAAGCGGTAAACCTTCGTTATCCGATGGGTGAACAACAAGTTTTGCGTGTGCATACAGTGCTGAAAGTGTTTCGCCTGCAGCTGCTCCGGTTCGAATAATGTGTTTGTTTTTATTGATCAAGGTATCAAGTTTTTTTGTATACGATTCGGTGTAGTATCCGTCTCCTGTAATAACGAGGGGGATATTCTTTACCAGATCGGGACGGGTTTTTTCTAACTCTTGGTACGCTTGCACCAAGTAATGAGCGCCTTTATGAGGAATAAGGCGAGAAACCATAAGAAGATACGATCCTGAAGTAATCCCAAATTTTTGGAGAGGTTCAGTGCTTGGAGTGTCGTGTCGTTCTGGAACGGCATTTGGAATATACACCGTTTCGCGGTCGTATACATCCCGAGCATATTGCTGAATGGTTGGGGAAACCGAAATAACACGATCAGCAAACTGGCAGGTTGCCCATTCACCTAAGCGAAGCATCATGCGAGCAAATACACCCCATTTTTGATGTTTGCGGTCGATGGAATGAAATGTCGTGACAATCGTAGTCTTTCGGGCAAAAATTTTAGGAATCCACGAAAGAAGTGCAGGTCCTACGCCGTGATAATGAATAATATCGGGGCGGCGACGCATGGCGTGAAGCGTAGCCAAAAAAGTATAGGTAATAGTGTCGAGGTGTTTGGTGTGAAGAGATCCGATATACACCATGCTAACACCGTCAACCGTGTCTGGAGTTGATTGCGTATACCAAGGACGAGCATACACCACAACGGCGTGCCCTTCTTTACTCAGGGAAACAGCGAGATCATTCACATGACGCTCGACACCCCCTGAGGTGGCTGGAATGCCCTTTTGTCCGATCATGGCAATACGCATACCTCACGCTTAATAATAACGGCTTATTATAGCTTTTTTTAGGGATTTTGTCAAGGGGGAGAAGAGGGGATAACTTTTGTCTGAATACGCTTAATTTTGGCCAATTTAACATAAAAAATCATTTTTTGGCAGAAGTTGGGGATATTGAAACATCTCTCTTCTATCTCTATACTAGAGAGGATTGTATTTATTATGGCATCTCCTTTTACGTTTCTTCATCATTACTATCTGCGCCGATATGCTCTGCGATTTCGGCATGCCAGAAAATTGTTTTTTTTTGATCTTGCACTTCTTACAAGCACCCTTTTATTTGCTGCAGCGGCCCTTGGATACTATTTATACACACCACCTGTAAGCCCGCGCGCCATTGTGGTTATGTATCTCCCAGAAGGAAGGGTAAAAACCGGAGACACGCTTACCCTTCGAGCAGATATCATTCGCCCGAGTGATATCGAAAATCTTCACGCAGAAGCGAGGGTCGAGTGGCCGAAAGGTTTTTCTCCTACTCATATTACTGTTTCTGAAAAAGAATATGCAACAGGCACGGTTCACTTTCCGCTCGATTTTACGAATACCACAACCTTTTCTTTGGTCGTCGATGGGGTATACATCAGCCAGTTAGGTGAAGAAGCGGTTTTTGCGGTTCATATCTATGAAGAAAATACTCACCTGTTTTTAGGAGCGAATCACGCAACTATCTTAGGAAGAGACAGTGTTATTGGAGGACATCTCAGTTTGCCGGAGCAGGTTGTACGGAATGGGCAGGGTTCATTTCGGTTTTCGCTTCGGCATGAAGGAGGGGTGAATGGGTATACTGTTTTTGTGCCACTCGCGCCTCCGCGAGGAGTTACGTTTCACGATCTTCGTGCCGACCTTGGAACCATTACCCCTCTTGGTTGGCGCATAGAGTCGCTATTGCCAGGGCAGGTGGCAGAACTTGAGGGGTGGATGTCGACGCAATTTCGCACCTCCGATCGCGCTTATCGAATTCAGTTTACGCCTGAGATTATTTCTGATGGTGTTTCTTTGCCACAGCTGCCGATTGCGTCTTCGGGGGTGGTGAGTCAGGCCGCCATTGAAATTCGTGGTCAGTGGAATGGGGCAATAACAAGCACTGCGCCTGGGGAAAAGATTCCTCTTACGGTTACCATAAAAAATACTGAAGATGGTGCTGTCCGTGCTTCGGCAGTCGATGTGTTGTTTGATGAGGCGGTGATAGACACAGCGGCACTTCTTCGAACGCTTACAAAAAGTACTCGAATTTCCGGTGGGGTGCGCGTACCGCTTGGCGATGTGTCGCTTCGAAAAGGTGAAGAGGTTGTACAAAACATGAGTCTTCCTGTACGTACTGATGCGACAAGCGAGGTGGTTCGGGTGCGCGTCGTTGGGCAAGCAAGGCTCGGGGATACAGTAAGTGAATTAAGGGGTGAGGCTGAGCTTCCACAACTTATGCTTGGAACCCGTATTGCGCTTGATGCAGAGGTTCGTTACTTCACTTCTGAGGGTGATCAGTTGGGTCGCGGGGCACTACCTCCACGCGTTAATGCGACAACGAAATACTGGGTGATTATTACCTTGAAAAATGGGCGAGGGTTGGCCGAAAAACCAATACTGAGTGTGAGCCTTCCGCGGGCGGTTATGCTGACTGGCCAAACGAGTGTGACACGCGGCGACACTCCTGTTTTTGATGAAGCGAAGAAAAAAATAACCTGGTATGGTCGTACTCTTCAGCCGTTTCAAACAGTTGAAGTTGCTTTTGAAATTGTGTTTACCCCAACATCTGATATGGCGGGGACGATTGTTACGCTGGTTGATTCTGTCCAAGGTGAGGCCTTTGATCCGATTACAAATCGTATGCTGCGGGAGCAAATAACAAAGGGCTTGTCTACGGCGCTTCCACACGATCTTCAAGGTCGTGCAGCGGGAACCGCAGTCCTTCCGGAATAAGAAATTTTTCATTAAAAATACCGACCTCACGGTCGGTATTTTTTAGCTATGCGTTTCTTCTTCAGGGGTGACTAATTTTGGGCTTGGGGAGTAGAGAGTGTTTGAAATCTTCCATTGATCAATATACTGGCCAATCCCGCGTTCATTGAGCTTGTTTTTAATGGTTGTTTTTTGTTGAGACCATTTCACCAAACTTTCAAAGTTGAGCTTATAGCGGCCGGCAACAACGATATAGGTGATCTCATTTTGTTTAATTGCGCGGCGGATCGTTTGAGCGTTTACCCCAAAGAGGCGAGCAGCCTCTGAAATAGAGACGCGGACAACCTCGGGATGCTTTTCGGGGGTAGCGCTCGTAAGAGCAGGGGATGACATAAGCAGGAAAAAAAGAGAAAGTAAGCTTTTTTTGTATACAATAGTCTACACAATATATAGCATAATTTTAGGGTTTTGTCAAGAGCGCTGTGAAGGCGTATACTTTTATTTGTATAGGCTTGTGTACACAAATAAAATCCTTTTTACAAAATGGTATCACTAAGGTAATCAAAAAACCGTATTTAAGGGGTGTGGGCCTTGTTTTTTTCCGCTTTTTTGGCTATACTCGTAGATATCTTTTTTGGTTGTGACAGTGCTGGGTGTAACGTTTTTCCTTTTCTCACGTCTTCTTGTATGGATAGTGTGCAGAATGAATTGACTCTTCTTTTTCGCATTCGCCACCACCATGACCGCGATGCCTTTAGTATACTGTATCAAAAGTATGCCTCGGCTATCTACCGGTTTGTGGCTTTAAAAATTGCTCATCGCGAAGAAGCAGAAGATGTAGCCGCTGAAACGTTTGCCAAAGCGTGGCAGTATCTTACAAATTCTGAACGTGAAGAAGTTCGTCATTTCCGCGCATTCATGTATACCATTGCTCGGAGTACGATTATTGATTTCTATCGTAGCCGAGCCAAACATCCAACAGAGTCGGTTGATGTGGTTATGGAAACTCCAGACTCACGACCAAGTGCATTCGAAGCGGCTGCAAAATCTGGAGATGCTGAAATGCTTCTTCAGGCAGTAAAGCAGTTGAAGCAAGAATATCAAGATGTCATTTTTCTTCGTTACGTGGAAGAGATGTCAGTCAAAGAAATTGCCGAAGCCTTGCAAAAGAAGCAAACTGCGGTCCGTGTTACTCTGCATCGCGCCACGAAAAAATTAGAAGAAGTTATTAAACGCCAACCTCGGAATCCTTTGTATGAATCGTGACCTTCGGTCACAATTGAAGTCTCTTTCGGCTCTGCCGACCCTCGCTCCTCGCGCTGAATGGAAGTCGCGTGTTTCGGCGCGCCTGATGAATGAGGTTCCGGGAGCCCCTCGTCGGGAAGCATCTCCATCACGAGCAAAAAATTTCTCAAACTTTCTTTCGTTTTTATTACCTCGTCCAATCGCAACCATTGCCCGCGCTTCATTCGTCTACGTTCTTATTTTCGGTGTAGCAATATATGGATGGGGTGTGTCAGTTTCAGCCGCAGAATCAAGTTTACCAGGAGACTTCTTATATAGTGTTAAAAAAGTCAATGAAAAAAAGGAACTGCTTCTTGCTGGCAGTAACGGGGAAAAAGTGGTAGTTCTTTTGAATCATGCACAGAAGCGAGCAGGGGAGTTGAAAAAAATTCAAACTTCTCCAAGTGATGTTGTTAAAAAGCAGGAGCAGGCAAAGACCGTCGTGCTTTCTTTGAAAGAAAATATTAAATCAACAAATGAAGAGATTCAAAAAGTAAAAACTTCTTCAGGTGATCCTTCTGCTCTTCTCAGTGTGGTGTCAGAAAAAACTTCTCAGATCGCTACCGATTTATCAAATTCTGTTACAAATATTCCGACCGAAATAAAATCAACAGATCTTTCGATGGCCGTAAAAACAGAGGTTGCTGTTGTCGCAAATTTAGTTGCAGAAACAAATGTGAATGCTGTGGTTACCGCCGCTCACATTATTGCAAATGGCCCTACTCCTTCAGAAGGATCCTCTCAAGCGGTAAATCTTACGCTTGAAAAAGCTCTTGTTAGTTTAGAATCAACATTTAACGCCCTTCAATCAGTAGCTTCCTCTACGGCTACTGGTACCCTGCCTGTTGTTGAGGCGTCTACTCCAAGTTCAGCTTCTTCTACTGTTTCAAGTACTGCTGGTGCGTCAACAGAAACGAGTACTATTCCTATGGCTGTTGTAACAACTTCTTCTACAGCAACAGGTACTATACCAACAGTAGTCGCGCCAGAAAGAACAGTTCAAGAGAAGGTGGAGACTGCGGCTCAGGCTGTGGCTGATGCAAAAGTGCTGCTTGGTCAAGAAAATTTGCGAGGAGCACTTGAAAAACTACAAACTGCACTCAATTTGAAAAAAGAAATTGAAACATCAGTCACTCCGGAAATAACGCTCAAAGTGTACAGTACGTCGTTACCTCAACCAGTTCCACCGGCTTCAACCGCAACTGGTACGGTAAGTACTGCCCCCGCACCAACTGGTTCTGCGGCAACGAGTTCCTCAACACAGGCTTCCCCGTCACCACAACCGGTGGTGCGGTAAGAAAATACTACATATTGTATGGCTACGTATGCTTGACCTCGGTCAGGCGTCCGAATGCCATACAGTATGGTCCAGGTCATTATCTGACTTGGTAAACCCTTTCATTCACCGCGGGCCTGCGATTGAATGCGAGGCATGTGACACCAAAAAGTCGAGGCTCGGCAACGAGTCGTGACACATGGGGGTATATTATAAAATTGTGTCGATGGGACCTTTCTGCTTTGTCAGAAGGCGCGCTCGTCGCCGCACGTATTATTCCTATGAATAGTGCTTTAAAAGCTGTAAAAAAAGGCTTCACAATGTCAGTGGTTGTTACCACTATTTTGTGGAGCATGGGAGTTGCGGCCCTTGCACCTTTGGCAGCGCAAGCTGTTGAATGCCCAGCCCTTCAGGTTGGCAGTCAGTTCAAGGTCGCTGGAGATCCAGCGGTTTACATTCTTAACCAGAATTTACAACCGTTGTTTTTCCCAAATGCAAATGTCTACAAATCATGGTTCGCAGATTACTCAGGTGTGGTGACAATTGATCCATCATGCTTCGATAACTACACCATGCCAACCGCAGCACCATACGGCGTAAACTTCCGTCCTGGTACTTTGGTCAAACTCCAAGCTTCTAACTCCGTTTACGTAGTAGAATCTGGAAACAAAATTCGCCGTATCGCAAGCGAAGCCGCAGCAGCAATGCTTGCTGGCAGCAACTGGAACCGCAAAGTGTACGATGTACATCCAGCGTTCTGGGCGAACTTCAGCGTTGTTGCAGGTGACAGCACTGGTATGCCAGTAAATGGTATGCTTGTGAAACTCGCTTCATCATCAGCTGTATACATGGTTGAAGGCGGAATGCTCCGCATGGTTGATGGTGGCGTTCCTTCATTCCTTTCAGGATATGTTGCGACCGTTCCTCAATCAACATTCAACTCGTTTGGTACTGGTTCAAACGTGATGCGTGCTGACCTCAGCATGGATCCAACACAAGGTGCTGGTTCAGGTTCAGTGAACCCTAACCCAACACCTAACCCAACTCCAGGTCCTACCCCAACCGGTGGTGCCCTTTCAGTTGGTTTGAGTGCAAATACCCCAGTAGGTACGACACTCTCAAACAGCACTGCGTATAATGAGGTTTTGAAAATCAACCTCATGGCAAACAGCGCTCCAGTTCGCGTTTCAGGTATTACTGTTCGCAAAACTGGCTTGGTTGCAAACTCAAAGATCTCAGGCGTAAGCGCTTGGGTTGATGGTATGCGCCTTGGTGATGTTATGTCATCTTTCAACTCGGAAGATAAAGTAACAATCAACTTCGGTGTTGACGCAGTAACAATTCCAGCAGGTTCATCAAAAGTTTTGACGGTTGCTATGAACTTAGCAAGCGACGCAACTGGTGGTACTGTTGGTGCTAATATTGCTCTTGCTTCTGACATTATCTCAAACGGTACTGTTTCAGGCGCATTTCCAATTATTGGGAACACCTTTGGTTTAACTGATGGCGATGACGCACTCTCAACTGTAACCTTAACTGGTCAGTCAGTTGGTGGGTTGGGTACTGAACCATCAAGCGGAACCGCAGGGAACGTTGAAATTGCTGAAGTAAAAGATCTTTTGAAGATCCGCATCAGCGAAACGAGTGGTAATAACGATGTACACTTGAAGAATATTCGCGTGTACTTCCAGGGTAGCCTTCAGGACCGTGACGTAACTGATCTTGAGCTCCGCGCTCCAGACAATACCGTTCTTGGTACTGCTACTCAAATTACTGACCGCTACGTTTCATTCAACATCGCAAATGGTTACACGATTCCAGAAGGTTCAAACCGCGTAGTTACACTCCGTGGTAAGATCAATGATGGTTCAGGTAACTACTTCCGCGCGCAAGTTCAGAACGATTACGACATCTTGCTTCAAGATGCTTCAACAGGTTTTTACGTGTTGCCAGCATCATTCTTGGCTGTATCGTCATCAGACGGTTGGTTCAAGATGAAGTCAGGTTCAGCTTCAGTTTCAAAACGCAATGATTCACCATCAACTCGCGTTTCAGCTGGTGCTACCGATCGCGTTCTTGCTCGCTACGACCTCAAGGCCGTAGGTGAAGATCTTGAAATCCGCAAAGCAGCACTTCGTGTTGCTACCTCATCATTCGCTGGCGCAGCTGGTTTGACCGGCAACGTTCGCGTAGTGGTTGATGGTGTTACGGTTCTTACCGTTTCAGCTGGTTCAAGCCTCTATAACAGCGCAACTCAGTACAACCTTTCGCAATATATCAATATTGCTTCAGGCGAAACGAAAGTTGTTGAAGTTATCGGGAACATCCCAACAACAGCTACTGGAACTGCTACCTATACGGTATCGTTCGGTAACTTGTATGCGAAACGTCTCTCAACAAATGACTTCAGCGATCTCGCTACGTCAGTTGTTGCAGGTAACACGCTTACTGCAGACACTACCAGCTTGACTTTGTCGAAAGACACAGCACTTGGTAACCGCACAGCTTCCCTAGGTTCGAAGATCGAAGTGGGTCGCTTCGTTGTGCGTGCAGGTGATGCAGAAGCTGTAAGCATTACAAACGCAACCGTTTCATTTAATGGCGGTGGCGCATTCAGCGCTCCTACATACTTGAAGAACCTTGAACTTCGTGATGCAAACAACAACGCTTTGGGTTCAACCCTCAGCACTGTTGCTACTTCATCGAACAGCTTCAGCTTCTCACTCGCACTCGCTGCGAATGAGCAGAAGGTGATCAAAGTATGGTCAGACACTGAATCAACTTCATCTGGTACGACTTCAGTAAGCTTCGCTGTTACCTACGTTGGTCAATCGACCAGCAACAGTGACACAGCTACTGCTGTTACCGGCCAGACGATTACCTTTGGTGCTGCTAACGTTGTTATCGCTGCATCAAATGACAGCACGACCATCTCATCGATCCGCACTCCAAGTGCTGCTCCGATGCAGCTTGGTAAGTGGTCAATCAAGGCTGAAAACGAAACTGTTAATATTGAACGTCTTACCTTCCAGGTTGTAGACGACACATTAGCTTCTGATACTTCAGCAGGAAACTTTGGCACGTTGTATCTCTACGATTCAAACAACATGTCAACTCCTATCGGTTCAGCAAGCTACACTCCAGGATCAAGTGCAGGTTACGTTCGCTTCACTGGGCTTAACTACTCAGTTGGTGCAGACGAAACTAAGTACATTGTTTTGAAGGGTGAAATTAACGGTTCAGGTACCATGGATGTTGCAAGCATCAACGCGTTTGCTATTCGTAGCAACAATGACACCAACGATGTTCGCATCGTTGCAGCGTCAGGCGGGGAGCTTGGATTAGCTCAGATCGACAGCACAACGTCAGGTGCAAATACGACTTCAGTTCGTTTTGCTACTTCATCGTTCTACTTGTTCCACAACACTGCTCCAGTGATCGCTTCGGTGAACATTGGTTCAACTTTGGAACAGTCATCACAAGCTAAGATCTTCCAGTTCAGCATCACCAACAGTGGTGACCGTGAAATGCGTATTTCTACTACAACCATTAATGTGGCTGCAAGTGGTCTTACTGCAAACGGAACTGCAACTGGTACGATCGGAACATGGCAACTCTGGGAAGCGAACTCGTCAGGTGGTCTTGGAACACAGATCGCTGCAACGAGCACCGCTAGCCTCGCTGGTGGTATCGGCATCACAAACGGTGTCAATGCTTCAGCAGGTAACACTTTGAACGTTGTATTCGGTCAATCAAATGACACGAACAGCCTTCTCGATAACTTCACCATTCCAGTTGGTAGCTCACGCACCCTCATCTTGGTTGCTGACACTACCGCTATGTTCAATGGTAAAGCGAGTGGTGTTGGTCAGATCACCGTTTCAGTTTCACCGAAACTTGACGGCGCTACTGGCTACGACGCTTCAGCCGACGAATTCGAAGATAACTGGGCAAATGGCGTAGTTGAATACTACTACACTCCAGTTAACGGTTCAGTGAACTCTGAAGCATACGTTGCATCAGATTCATATGATGTCGTTGGTACTTCACTTTCACGTCAAGGGTAATCCTTTCGTGATAGGAAACAAATTCTCCCTCGCTTCGGCGGGGGAGTTTTGTTTTTGGGTAGGGTTCAAAGGTCTTTTGACGGGTTCTTTCCCTCATGGTATAGTGGCGTCATTATATGACTTCTCCTCGCTCTATTTTCCAAGGTATTGGGTATCTGCTTTTCTTTTCGGTACTTATCGTTTCTTCGTATCTCTATATAAAGAAAGAAGCCCGTGAACGTGAGCGGGCGACCTTAGCGCTGTCGTGCGAAGCTTCTGGCGGAGATGTTACTTCAACTGCTCCGTACTGTGTTTGTCCACCAATATTTCCTGTTCTCGATGAGGGACAAAAGTTTTGTCGTGATCGCTTTGGTGCCCGGGTTTCGAGTAGAGAGGAATTTGAATTGGTTATGGTGCGATATGATTTCGCAAATACCTGCCGGAGTCGGGGTGATGAGGTGTATGTGCTCGGCGGAACATCACTTACCATGTGCTACAACCAAGCGTGGGGGAGCCCTGTTGTTACAAAAGAAAAAGGTATTGATATCTATCGCATGAGTTTTGTTACCTCAACCGCCCGAGGGAAAACAGAAACGCTGGTGTGGTGGTATGGAAAGGGTGAAGCACTTCCGTCTATTTCAGGGTTTAGTCCAAAATGTTTTTCCTGCCTCACCACCTCAACTCCAGAGGCTGAGCTTATCACGCAGTTAGGTTTACGGGGGACTGGCCGGCTTATTGCCGGAACATTGGGCGACTATACTGCATTTAAGGTGACAAGTAATGCAAACGGACGATCACTTCTCGTGGTTCCGAATGTGCTGAATGATTGGTATCTTGCGGTCAGTGTTCCAAATGCCCAAGTAAAAGAAGCTGAAGTTGCAATCAAAGAAATCTGGTTTGACGAACATATCTACTAGTGTATGCAGCGAATTCTTGAGAGGGTGATTCTTGGTCTTGGAGCCATTGCGTTTCTCGTGCCACTCATGGTGTTCCCATCGGATTATATCTTTCCTTTTATCGTACCAAAAATTCTTTTTTTTCGTTCGGTCGTTCTTGTGATGATCGGAGTATATAGCGTCTTACTCTTTTCAGATGTAAAAGCGTATGCTCCAAAAAAGATCGCCCTCGTGTTTGTTTTGTGCGCTTTTTTGTTCAGCTGGCTTTTGTCGACCATTTTCGGAGTAGATCCATACCAAAGTTTGTGGAATAACCACGAGCGCATGCTTGGTCTTTTTACCTTGCTTCATTATGGCGCCTACGCACTTATTCTTTCCTCGGTTATTCGGAAAAAAGAAGATTGGAGATTCCTTGAGCGTGTCGCTTTGGGGGTAGGGAGCTTAGTCATGCTTCTTGCGGTGCGGCAAAAAATTGATCCAGAGTGGTTTTTGAATCGTGGGGCAACCCGTGTTTCGGCAACACTCGGAAACCCTATTTATTTAAGTGGATACGGTTTGTTTATTTTAGCTCTCGGAGTCTGGATGTTTTTTGAAGACACTGTGGCTAAAATGTCAGTTCGATACGCCTATCTCGTTGGTGCCTTTCTTGGATTTCTCGGTATTTTCATGGGTGGAACTCGAGGAACACTCCTTGGGGTTTTCAGTGGTCTTGGAATTATAAGCATTTTAACACTATGGAAGTATCGTTTTGATGCGAAAGTTCGGCGTCCTGCGCTCGGAGTTATTGCTCTCGGTGTCATTGTTTTAGCCTTGCTTGTTTCGTTTCGACAGACTTCGTTTATCCGCGAGATCCCTTCGCTTGGCCCGCTTTTGAACACTGAGCTTTCTGAGGGGACGGCAAGCACCCGTTTAATGGCCTGGAAAGTGGCTTTTGAGGCCTGGAAAGCAAAACCGGTGTTTGGATGGGGGCCGAATAATTATTATTACGCCTTTAACGAATTTTATCGTCCAGAATTTTTACGGTTTGGGTATGGAGAAACCTGGTTCGATAATGCCCATAACGTGATCATGAATACCCTCGCGACGCAGGGGGTTCTTGGGGTGGCAAGTTATTTAGGGTTATTTGCTGCTGCCGTGTATACCATTTTCAGGCTCGTGAAATCGGGAAGAATAAATAGTGCAACAGCTATTGTGATGGTCGGGTTTACTGTAGCTCACCTAGTTCATAACTTGTTTGTTTTTGAAAATCCGACTTCGTATCTTTCGTTTTTCTTCTTTTTAGCTCTTCTCGCAGGTTACGTCATGGGTGAGCATGCAAAAACAGGGGAAGCAAAAAAAGCGATTTCTTGGCCGTCAGTACTTGGGGCTGGGATCATTGTACTTTTACTTTTATATAGTACGGACATAAGTCCAAAACGCGCAAACCAATCTGCGCTCAAAACGGTTCAGGCGGTGTATGGAAACCCACAAGCTGCTATTGCCCTCTACGATGAAACACTTGCTATCCCTACGCCACATATTGATGATGTGCGTAACGATGTCGGGAGAGTGATGGGCGAGGTGGCTGGGCCACTGGCCGAGCAAAAACAGAAAGAGCTTGCTGAAGCGTTTCTTGTAAAAGCTGCTCTTGAGCTTGAAAAAAATCACACACTTCATCCTCGCGATGTGCGTATTAATATTCAATTGGCGAGTCTCTTTGAGCAACAGGCGGTTCTTACTGGAAAGCAATCATATCTTGTTCAGGCTGAAGAGATCATGCAGCAAGCAATCCCTTTTTCGCCAAAGCGCCAACAGCTTGCGTTTACGCTTGCTACGATTAAGACCCGTTTAGGAAAATTTGCCGAAGCCGAGGCCTTGCTTCAGGGGGCCGTGGAGAGTGATCCGAAAATTCGTGAGAGCTGGATTCGGCTTCTGTGGCTCTATGACGTAACAAGTCAAAAAGAAGCAGTGAAGAAAACGTTAGATCTCGCAGTTTCCTCGGGTATTGATTTAGGAGCCACTCGTGAAGAGCTTATCAAGAAATATTCTCTTAATTAATATGGAGCGACCGCGTTTTTCTATTGTTATTCCGGTGTATAACGAAACACGACGTATCCCTAAGACGATTGACCAGATTTTTTCTTTTTTTCAATCAGTGCCGATGCCGGTAGAAATTCTTTTTGTGAATGACGGATCAAAAGATGAGACAGAAAAAATGCTTCGTGAGTATCAGAAAAGATATCAGTTCGAACTTGTCACCTATTCTGAAAACCACGGGAAAGGATACGCGGTCCGACAAGGGGCAAAACATGCAAAAGGTGAGTGGGTTTTATTTTTTGATATCGATCTCGCGACTCCACTTACTGAATTTAATCATCTTTTGGAGGTCCTGGCGCCAACCGATCGTATTGTTATCGGGAGTCGGCGATTGGAGGGTTCCGCAATTCAAAAAAGTGAGTCATCGATCCGTACCTTTTTGGGTCATGGTTTTACGAAACTTTCTAACCTTTTGGTTCCAGGAATTAAAGATTTTACGTGCGGGTTTAAAGCGTTTCATAGGGATGCGGCTGATGTCATTTTTCCTCGGGCTCGCATTGATCGCTGGGGGTTTGATACCGAGCTTCTTTATATCGCGCATATTCACAAAATCCCTGTTCGTCAAATGCCGGTTGCTTGGGCCCACGATGATGATTCCCGGGTAAAAGTATTTCAGGCCGTTATTCGCTCGCTTCAGGAACTCGGGCAAATGCTATCGAACCGTGTCAGTGGTAAATATCGTTAGGCTATGGAACAAGAGGAGTACGCATCAATGAATATTTTGGAGCAGGACCATTGGTGGTTTAAAGCCAAGCGTCATTTTTTGCGTCTCGCCCTAGAACACAATGGGGTTCGTGCGTCAGAAGGCTCACTTCGGGCACTCGATGTGGGGTGTGGCACCGGGGCAGTTCTTTTAGAATTGAGTGAGCTTGGTTTTGCGGCTGAAGGTCTTGATATGAGTCCTCTTGCAAAGTCATTTTGTGAAAAAAAAGGCCAGCGAGTTACCCTCGGAGAGGCTACGGCCTTGCCATTCCCTGATGCGTCATTTGATGTCGTTACGGCGCTTGATATGATTGAGCATGTCGATAACGATGAGCAGGTCATGAAGGAATTGTATCGCGTCGTAAAGCCGGGCGGCACTATTGTGGTCACGGTTCCGGCTCACCCAAGCCTTTGGTCGTATCACGACGTAGCTCTGCACCATAAGCGTCGGTATACTAAAAAGACATTCCGCTCGCTGATTACTTCCGTTGCGAAAGAAAGCCGTATTGGCTGGATTCATGCCACTATTTTGCCGGGGGTAGTCTTGGTTCGGCAGTATATGCGTTTGTTTCAAAAAGAGAAAAAAACGTCAGACGTCCGGCCAGTGTCACCATTTATTTCCGGAGTCATGAGTATTCCTTATTTTTTTGAATACGGGATGTTTCGTCTTCTCGGCACACTTCCTTGGGGGGTATCTCTTATTGCCACTATTCGTCGTCCTCTATGATCGCTCGTCTTCGCCGCGAGGCCCCACTTCTCACCCTTCTGTTTGGCTTTGGTATTCTTGCTGTGCCGTCACTTTTTTTGTGGTACCGTTCGCTTGTCGGTGTTTGCGCGTGGCAAGTGGGTTGGCTCACCTGCCAGGCCCCAACGACTACTCTCCAGGCTGTGGGTATTGGTGCTCTTCTTATTTTTGTCGGAATACTCTTTGCTGGCGCCACCACTTTTCTTTTAAAGAGGGAGGAGCTTTTTTCTAAAGCAACCTATCGTTGGCTTTTTCCACTGGTGGCCTGCCTTGCGTTTCTTATTGTTCCGCTCGGTTCAAGCGACATGACGTATTATCGAGCCGCAGGGCAAGCTATTCTTGAGGGGGTGAACCCGTTTGTCGAATCCTGGCCTCGTTCCTATGTGTTTGCGGGGAATACTTTGCCCGATAGCACGGTGCATGGCTTTTCGTACGGTCCGCTTGCAGCTGACCTTTTTGTGCTCGTAGAAAAAGCGAGCCAAGGAAATCCATTTTTATTTCTCTTTTTGTGGAAGATGCTCATGGTGGGAGCTTTGATTTTTTTAGTTTTTCTCCTTTCACAACTTTTGGAAAAGGAAGTACCAACATCTCAAAAAAAAATTTGGCTTCTCTTTTTTCCGATTCTTCTTTTTGAATGGGTGACGAATGGTCACTTTGATGCGCTGTGGGTGATCACTGTTTTGTTAGCAATCATTTTTGCTCGGAGCCGTCAGTGGGTTTTTGTGGCGGGGATTTTGATGGTTGGGGTGTGGCTTAAATTTCTTCCGCTTTTTACAGCACCATGGTTTTTCTTGTGGTGGTGGCAGGATACGGGAAAAAATTGGTCAGTGCGCTTGAAAGATCTGCTCCTCGGGGGTGGCGTCGTAACCGTTCTCACTGTTGCCGCGTGGGCACCATATTGGAATGGTCCAAAAGTGTTTACCCCTATTCTCATGCAGTCAAAATGGGCGGTCATGAGTTTATTTTCCACTGTATACTACGGATTAAAACCACTGTCACAGTCGCTTCTTGGTGAAGGATACCACTGGTATTTAACTCGGGGTGTTCAAGGCACACTCTTCGTTCTTCTTGTCTGGCTCCTTTGGCCACTGATAAAAAAAGCATTTCAGGCACTTTTCTTTCGAACGGTGTGGGGTGAAGAACAGACCGTAGGTGCAATCACTCTTTCCTTCCTCGTTTTCCTTATGGTTTGGCAAAAATCTTTTTGGCCGTGGTATACTGCGTGGCTTTTGCCGTTTGCTTGGTACTGTATACGCCGGAACCTTATTCGCCTGCCGAAACGACTGTGGATTTGGATATGTTCCGCACCGTTTTTCTTTTATCCCTTGTGGTTCATCTCAAACACGTCCATACACAATGACCCAACTCCGTTTTTTTGGTTCGGTGCCATAGTCGCTCTCGGTGTGTGGGGGTATCCACTCTTTTTACTTATTCGTGCCCGAGTAAAACAGACCCTCTATGAATAATTCCAAAAGAACATATCGATACGACCCTGCTCCGTTTAGTACACACCAGCTTCTTTTAGAAACAGTTCCTGCGAAGAGCCGTGTTCTTGAGGTTGGAACAGCAAGTGGATATATGGGGGAGTACCTTATTCATGAAAAAAAGTGTGAGGTGTGGGGAATTGAGCCGGTTGAGACCCTTTTTCGTGATGCCTCAAGTGTTGGGTATGCGAAGTTATTTCAAGAGACGGTGGAAGAATTTATTGAGCGGCATGCAGCAGAGGCCGGTCAATTTGACGTTCTTTTTTTGGCAGACGTTCTTGAACACATGGTTGACCCAGTCAAAGTACTTCAACGTCTTCGGCCCCTCCTTGCTCCACAAGGAAAACTGGTGATCTCCATGCCAAACATTGCACATTACTCTATTCGTAAAGCTCTCCTTTGTGGTCGTTTTACCTATGAGGATGCAGGAATTCTTGATCGAACGCACCTTCGTTTTTTTACCAAAAAAACGGCGACTGAGATGATACAGAGTGCGGGATATCTGGTAGAGTCTGCGCGTCCCTGTTCAGGATCGCACGAGCGATTTTTGCGTCGCCTCGGGTATCCACTCAAACCCCTTCTTCATTCATTTCCAGAATTTTTTGCAATTCAGTTTATCTATCAAGCCAAACGAGAGGGGTAAGACATTCGTATGTTTTTTGTTTTTCGACAACTGTACCGAGTGTGTGTGGTTTGGCCGTGGCAAGTCATGGTTTTTGTGGCTGCGTTGTTTTGGAAGCGGTCTCGACCGACGACGAGTGCTTCGCCGTGTGTCATAATTACGTCGGTTATCCAGCCGACAACAAAACCCCTCAGCTACACGCCAGTCCGCTCGGTGTATGCGCCTCTCGATCGGCTGAAACAGACCAAAGAAACCATTGCTTCAGTGAAACGTCTTTTTGGGAAAGTCAGTATTATTGTGGCAGAGGGAAGCTCTAAATTACCCCTAGAGCTTTTAGAAGATACAGACATTCGCGTGGTTCATGTTGGAAAGCACTGGCTGGTGCGACGCCTGGTTGATAGTCGGCTCAAAAGTCTCGGTGAAATTGCCATGCTTTTAGCGCTCGCCCCTACCATACCAAAAGGCGCATCGTGGTATTATAAGGTGAGCGGACGCTATATCCTTACCCCTAAAGCCACTCTTACGTCTTGGGAGGGGCCAGGGCTTCATGGTCGGCTTCTCCGCCCTAAGTATCTCTCGACCCGTGCCTATGGGTTTCCTGGCTACGAATTTTGGCGGTGGCGTCGGGCCCTGTGGTCTTCACTTCCTTTTGCACTTCTTGATTATCCGGCCGAATTTCTTTTGCCTGCGTATTGGTCAGGAACCCGGGTAGTCTCTCACTCTTTTCTTGGGGTAGAAGGGGAAGATGCAACAAACGGAGAGCGGGTTATTGATTAGCTGTATGTTTCAGGTGCTTCGAAATACATTTCAACTGAAAGCGTTCCGTGATGTTTCGGTTGTGTATATTGGCTCGTTTGTAAATAATGTTGCTCTTTTTGCGACCAATTTAGTTTTAGCAAGAAGTACTTCCCAAGAAGCTTTTGGTATGTTTGGGTTGGCGCTTCTGGTGTTGGGGGCTGTAACCGATTTGTCAGATTTTGGATTAAATGCCGCTTTTCTTCGTTTTGCATCGTACTATTATGCCCAGCATGAAGAAAGTAAACTAAAGGTCCTTGTGAAATTGATGTGGCGTTGGCGCCTTTTCCTTACTCTGTGTATTACCCTTGGTGGACTTTTGCTCTCCGGGGTGTTAGCGCGTCATTTGTATCATGAAGAAGCACTCACTCCGTATTTTCAACTCGCCTTTCTCGGCGTGGGAGGGGTTATTTTATCGGCAGCAATTAGTGTCTATTTGCAAGCGACGCAACGTTTTTTGGCGGCTGCCCGAGTGAATGCCATAAAAGGGACTTTGCGGTTTGTTTTTGTGGCGGGTTTAGTATTTTGTGGGGTTCTTGATCTTCGCCTCCTCCTTCTTGCCTATATTACGGTGCCGTGGCTTGTTACTTTGGGAACTCTTCCTCAGTTACCCAAAGGATTTTCACGGACCATTATTCCTTCCGAGGAGGTTGCTATAATGAGGCAGAAACTTTTTTCGTTTAGTGTTTGGGTTATGATATGGTCTTTTCTTATTATCATTGCCTCTCGGGTTGATCAAACACTCATCAGTCGGTATTTATCGGTAAAAGACGTGGCCATTTACAGTGCCGGCATGCAACTCATTGTGTTCTATACCTATATGCTGCAGTCGCTTACAACAGTTCTTGCACCAAAAATGAGTGCGAAAGCAACGGTATTAGAAATGCAAACATTGCTTAAAGCAATGTATCGAAAAATTATCCCCTTAGTAATTTGTTTGGCACTTTTTATTTATCCGTCTAAAGTTTTTCTCCCTCTTCTTTTTGGGCCGGAGTACGCAGCCTCCATGAATGTCTATGTTATTTTGAGTTATAGTATTTTGCTCAATTTTCTTGCCCTGCCATGGTCACTCATGATTTCAGCATTAAATGCAACGAAAGTGCTTGCTATTGGAGGAGTGCTTCAGCTTGCAATTACGATTGGCGCTAACATGGTGCTTATTCCCCAATTTGGGGTGATTGGAGCAAGTTTCTCGTTTTTTGGAACAGTCTTTCTTATGAATGTCTATACTGTTGTGGCCGCAGAGTATGTTCGTCGGAGAAAAACACTTGTTACTTTGTAAGTATGCCTTCGAAATTTACAGTCCACTGTATTGTCGTAAATGAAGAGTGTTTTATTGAAGCCGTACTTCGTTCGGTTGTTTCATTTGCCGACCAAGTCATGGTATTTGATACCGGATCAACCGACGCAACGGTTGAAATTATTGAGCGAGTCAGGAGAGAGTTTCCAGAAAAAATTCTTTTTGAAGAGAAGGGGCCGTGTGACCGTGTGCGCCATACCGCGCTTCGGCAAGAAATGATTGAAAGAACAAATACCGAGTGGTGCCTTATTGTTGACGGAGATGAGATTTGGACGAAACGCGGAGGGGAAGAGCTGCTCCGTTTAATCAGTCAGCCTAATGCAGAGTGTGTTATCGTGCCGTTTTATCTGTGCGTTGGTGATATTTTCCACGAGACACGCAAAGAGGGTGCGTACCATATGCTTGGGAAGCAGGGTTGGTTTTCTCCGCGAGCATTTAAAAAAACACGAGGAGTGCATTGGGCAGGGGATTATGACCACGATATGCTCCGTGATAGCGAGAATCACGTTTTTTTTGAGGTGGCAGAGGTGTTGTGGATGAAAGAGCGTTACTGGCATGTCTCACATCTTACTCGCTCGCCTCTTGATGATGCTGCGTACAGTTCAGGCGGAACTCGGGGTCGTAAACGAAGACTAACCTACACGGGTATCGGCCGACGTATTCAGGAACCCGTACCAGAAGTGTTTGCCAAAGAACATGCTTCAAGGCGGATGCCGCTTTGGATTTCCATAAAAAATCTGACTATTCTTTTTGTTAAACGAGCTCGTCGTTATGTCTCATGACTCTCCTATGACATGGATTCGTATGGGGTTAGCAAAATGTAGGGAAGTATTGAGGGAGATCCACATTCCAAGTGGTCTTGAAGCACTCATGCTTATTGCCATGGTTACGGTTTACGCATTTCTGAACGCCTTCAGTATTTGTGGAGACTGTTTTTTTGGGTATGCAATTACAGAGCGTTTGGCAAATCCATCGTTCTATCATGCGAGTGATGTTCTCGTAAATAGTGGAGCAGGAAATTTTTTGCTGTACCGGCTGCTCGCGCTTATTCCTCTTTTTGCGGATAATTATAACCTTCGTGATTTTGTTTTCAGTACCCCACTTACACTTCTTTTGGTACTTGCCTGGTACAATGTTTTTCGCGTGTTGGTCAACAATAAAAAAATAGTTCTTTTGGCCATTTTTTTCCTGCTCTTTTCTGATACAAAATTATTCCTTCATGGGTACCCTATCCCATTTTTTATTTTTACGTCTATTGGAAGTGTTCACTTTCTACAAGTTTTTGCCTTCTACTATTTTCTCCGCGCGCGTTATATTATCAGTTTTGCCCTGCTTGGGGTTACCGCCTACATGCACCCTGCTTCTGGTTTTGTCTTCCTCGGTATTCTGAGTGCCTGTCTTTTTTTAGAAGTCTGGCGTTCAAAACGTTTCTCCGATCTTTTGAAACCTCTTTTGGCTGCCTTTGTTATTGTGGCACCCAATATCTATCTTTTGGGAAATAACCTGACTCTGTCTGAAGAAGAGAAAGAGCTTTTCTTTGCGATCATGTTTCAGATCCGGCAAGTCTCGGCGCTTTTTGTTGAGTCATATTTTTCTCATACCTACGCATACACATTCGCAGCTCTCTTTCTCGTTCTTGTTCTTTACTTCAAGAAAAAGTTTGTTGTGGAGCGACAAGAGATGCTGATTCGATTTATGATTATCGGATTTTTAGGAAGTGCAGTCTGGCTTCTTAATTTTTACGCGCACGGTAACCTCAATATTTATTACACCACCTTTGTCGCTCGTGCATTCTACATCATCAAGCCCTTAAGTGTGTTGTATTTGGTGCTCGTTTTTGACCATTTGTTTTCACGACGAAATTGGCTACCAAAGATTCTGGCCCTTCTAGTGGCTGTGAGCATGATGACACTTTCCTCGTGGGCGGGAGCATTGATTCTTATTCTTGTTACACTTTGCTATCTTTTTGAAGCAAAACTTCTTTGGTTTTTTGAACCACAAACGCGTGAGGAGGAGAAGAGAAATCTAAAAATTCTTCTCCTTGTTTTGGTACTTCTCGCGGGTGTCTTTGGGTACCTAAGAAATAATAAGTTTTATAAGGTCTATCAACTTCTCCGTGGCAATAATGTGTTTAATTTTTCCTTTGATTTTGACCGAAATTATTCTGTTTCTCGAACTAATCCACCGTTTAGTGAACTGGTAGACTGGGCCAAACAATACAAAGGAAAACTATTTTTGGTTCCCCTTGATGGCCGAAACGATTTTGTGTACTTTCGATATTTTACTAAAAATAGTATCTACGCCAATATTGATGATATGGGTCAGCTGAGCTATAGCCCGAAAGATTTTCTTGAAGGGTATCACCGAATGTCGGCGTTGGGGTTTCGTATTACCGGAGAGCGTCAGCTTGATTTTTCTGGGTATAATACAATGAGTGATGCTGTTTTGAAGTCGACTGGTGCGGATTTTGCCATTTTCGATAAACGTTCTTCAGGGTTTAAGCCTCGTGGAGGCTCTCCTGTATTTGAGAGTGCGAGGTATGTTGTTTACGATCTTAGTTTATAATGTATATGGAAGAGCAGACAACGATATTCATAACCGGGGCAACTGGATTTATCGGTAAACATTTTTTAGCACACCTTCTCTCCACTATTTCTGAGCGTGCGAAGATTTATGTGCTTGTACGAAATGACGTGGTTTTTTCTGATCCCCGTGTTATTGCTCTCAAGGGAGACCTCCGTGATATTAAAAGGCATGCGACTGAAATTCGTGAGGCACAGTATGTGTTTCATCTCGGTGCCAACGTCAATTTTTTTGGAGGTGGCGCCGAGGATGAAAGGGTGAATTTTGAGTCGACGAAACACCTGGTTGATATTCTGAAGTCCGACAGTCGTCAGCTGAAAAATTTTATTTTTATAAGTACGATTGGTGCTGTGGATCGACATAAAAAAGACACCTTCTCACTTCCTCTTACGATTGAAAGTACTCCGGCACCACGAACGCAGTATGGAAAGTCAAAATTGAAATCAGAGCAATGGGTCAAAGAGAGCGGCCTTCCCTTTACCATTATTCGTCCGACATGGGTATATGGAACACACATGCGATCTAATTCTCATATCAATACGTTTGTGTCTATGGTTTACAAGCGTTCACTGTTGACGAGAATTCAATTTCCAGGCCGTGTTTCTCTTATCTATGTGGGGGATCTTGTACAATCGTTTATCTCCTGCATAGGAAATACCAAAGTGATAGGGAAGACGTATTTCGGAACCACTGAAGCGTTGTCTATCGGAGCCATATTCCGTATCATCGGAAAGGAAGTAACTGGAACGACCCCCCGTCAGATACCAGTGCCCACCTGCGTTTCTTGGTTTGTAAAAAAATTTCATTACGGTATTCCACTCACCGTTGCCAATTTGTTTGTCGACTATCTCTATGCTGATCGAGAGTCGTATATGCACGATTTTGGAATCACTGCCCCCGTCTCTTTTGAGAAGGGTATCCGAGATGTTATTGCTACCAATACGTCACTTTTTAAACAAGTCCATAAATATACCCAAATCGGTTTTGGGTTTTTTGGAGCCTGGCTCAAGCTGTCTCTTTACCCCGTTTCTTTTTTCAAAGAAGTTTTGCCAGTCGGTGGAACCATCCTCGACTTAGGGTGCGGAGAGGGGATGCTCACGAATCTTCTTGGGCAGGCGATCCCGGGCGCACGTATGATCGGCATTGATGTTGATGAAAAACGGATTGCTCAGGCAACTTCGGCCGCATCACCGAATGCTACCTTTGTTTGTCGACGCATGGAAGACGTAGAAGTAAAAGACGCCGAAGCGGTGATTGTAAACGATGTCCTTCATCATCACGGAGAGGAAAAACAACGTGAGTTATTAAAAAAAGTTCTAGAAACGCTTCGTCCTGGCGGGATTTTTGTCATGAAAGAGGTCGATGCAAACGATATGCCAGATGTGTGGTGGACTACGTTTTGGGACAATCTTTTGTATAAAAAAGATACACTTCACTTTCGCGCGCCAAGCGATTGGGACGCTCTCCTTTTGGAACTCGGAGCAAAAAGAGTGCAGGAACACCGGGTGCGTCATTTTTGGCCTGCATCACGCACCATGCGTGTATATAAAAAAATATGATCAAAGATCTCCAAGAGATATGGCGTAACATTCAATTTCCCCGCGGCATGGTACTGGTTGTACTTTTGGGTATGGTGGCAGCGTATATGCTCGCCTCCACCTTCACGTTAAATGGCGACGGCTCGTATGGGTATGCCATGACAATCCGGCGGATGGACAGCCAGGCGTTTGCGCATAATGATCTTGGAGTCCTCGGCAGTCTCAAAGGGAACTTCATTCTCTATCAGCTTCTCTACTACGTTCCAGGGTATGCCAGCAATTTTCCATTGGCCGATGTTTTGATTAGTTTTCCGATTGGCCTCCTTCTCCTACTTGCCTGGTATAATATTTTTCTTCTTCTGACGAAAAATAAATGGCTTACGGTGGCGGCCATGTTTCTCATGCTTTTTGTTGGTGAGCGTTTTGCGATTGGGGGGTCGACAATTCCTTTGTTTTATTTGAGTCCGGTTTCGAGCGTCCTCTTTGCTCAAACGTGGGCTCTTTATTTGTATCTTCTTAAAAAACCGGTGTGGAGTATTACAATCGCGAGTTTAACCACCTATCTTCATCCGCCGTCGGGTATCTTTTTCATGTGTTCGTTTGGGCTCCTTATGCTCTACGATGCGTGGCAGACGAAAAAGTATCGAGAATTCTTAATTGGGTCAGTGATCGCCGGTTTACTTTTTCTTCCGAATGTCTTTCTGGCTCTTTCACGTATTGGTCCGGTAGTTGACGCAGAAAAGTTTTTTCGGCTTTTTCGCAGCTTAAACGGATATTGGTTTGGGCACATCTATATTGAGAGCTACCCCGAGGCCTACGCATTTACTCTTGCCGCTTGGATATTTCTTCTCTTTGTCCGAGCAAAAAAACAGTTCGTTATTTTACATGAACAGACTATTTTTCGTCTGTTTACCGCAGCCTTTGTACTCGTCGGTATTTGGTTGGTGAACGTATACGTTATTCACCACGTTCAGTTTTTCTATCTCTACTTTGCCTCTCGGGCAACGTATATTATTAAACCGTTGTTTGTGCTTCTCTTTACGATACTCTCGTGGAATTTATATCGTAAGAAAACACTCACCTCAATTACTGCCGCACTTACGCTTATAGGGAGTCTTATTGTTCCGTCGCATCGCCTCGGTCTCGGGCTTTTACTTCTCGTGTTCGGGTATTATGCGCTTCAGGTAGAAAAATTTTTTGGGGAGAAAAAATGGAACACGTGGCTTCTGGCTGATCAATCAATTGGGGCGGTGAAAAAAAGACGTTTACTTATTCTTCCGCCCCTCATTATTGCAATCATAGTGCTTGGGATGTTTGAACATAAGTTCAATAATAAGCTCCATAAAGTGTACCGACTTCTTCATGGCGAGAACCAGTTCAATTTTAGTTTTGATATCGACAAAAATTACGGCCTCACCAAAGCCCACCCTGAATTTGGGGGGGTGCTTACCTGGGCAAAACAGTATAAGGGAAAAATGTTTATCATCCCGCCGAATAATTGCATGTTTTCCGGTGCGTTTCGATTCATTACAAAGAATAGTATTTATGTGAACACTTGCGATTTATTTCAATTAAGTTATATCCCAGAGTATTTTTTCCCAGCGTACGATCGGTTGCTTGAGCTTCGGTTTACCGTGGTCGAATGGGGGGTGTTTGATTGGAGTCGATACAATCAGATTGAACTTTCGGAATTCAGGACCAAGGATGCGGATTTTGTTATTTTTGATAAAACTTCTCCGGGGTATACGGCGCGAGAAGAGGTGCCTGTCTATGAAAATAATCAGTACATTATTTATGCCCTTCGATAGAGGGTGAGGCTTTTGACGAAACAGACTTCCCATGCTACTATTTTGGAGGTGCACGAACGGTCGTTCAGGCTGCCTTTCATGTTACATTTATTATGTTTTCTCTTCAGACAAAACGGTCGATGGCTCGGGCACTCATGACGAAGGATTCACCCTTTTACATTCAGTTTTATATTGCAAAATACTGCCATCAGAAGTGCAAAATGTGTAATATCGTAGAGGCAAATCAGGATATTGAACCGTTCACTCCGGATAAAATTGAAAAAATTGCAAAGAATTTGGTAAAAATTGGTGCTGGGGTCGTTCTCCTTACTGGCGGAGAACCTTTTTTGCGCCCAGATATTGATGATATCGTTCGTATTTTCAAGCAAAACAAGCTTGATGTCCGTCTCCAGACGGCTGGGTTGTATCATAAAAAAGATAAAATTGCGAAGTGCGTTGAGTATGGAGCTCGCGATATTAATGTAAGTATCGATTCTCTCGACGAAGAGCTTTCTGACTATATTAATGGCTTGCCGCATTCATGGAACAACGCCATGAAAACCATTGGGTTTATTAATAATACGTTTCCTCCGAAAGATTCGATTTGTGCCCTTGGGTGCGTGTTATCTCAATACAACATTGACGAAATCGATGCTATTTTAGATTTTGCCACAGAAATTGGTTGGTGGCTTTCGCTTGTGCCAGTGCATATTACCCAAACCTCAAGCCCGATGAATTTTCGAGGGTATGATGAGTACTTTAAATTCAAAGAAGAAGATTACCCCAAAATTCGTGAATTGATTCAGCGCTTAAAGAAGAAAAAACGTCAGGGATATGCACTGTTTGATTCAGACGATTATCTTGATTCGATTTATCATTTTATTACAACAGGCCGTCCAAATTGGAGGAAAGATGATGTGTGTGATACGCCAAATTTGTATTTTGCAATGCTTCCTGACGGCGCGTTTGCTCCGTGCTGTGATTTTCGGTATCCAGAAAAGATCTATGTGTACGATGATCACTTTCCTGAAGTCTACAAATCGTATCAGTTTCGCGAATCAGTAAAATCGATTGCAAAAAAGTGTACAGGCTGCAATTTTGGGAGTTACCCAGAAATGACCCTTTCAGCTCGTTCGTTTTCAACGCTCCGTGAACGCTTATGGATTCAATTTAAAACGCGCTTTCGTAAGTTAAAGCCCGTTGGTGAGGAGGGGATATTTGATGTTATTGAAAAAGTTAAAGCCCGATATCCAGAAATTTACAATACGACTCGTCCAGGACCATATCGAAAAATCAAATATTGGCCAAAAGCACCAAATATTCCGGAACGTTTATGGGAGAAATAACCGCCACGGTTTTTTTAACTGATATCCGGGGTTTTGTCTCCTCTCAGTTGTTGTCGGCACTTCTTACTACGCTTAGCCCGTCAAGCGTAGTTTGGGTTTTATCGAAAACACCACTGTCTTTGGAAGATCCAAGAATTCGTGTACTAAATGGCTCTATTGAAGAGCCGTCGGTGTATCGGGAAGCACTTTTAGAGAGCGCTACGATATTTTTTGATGCCTCAGGTGGCGCTTCAATTTCTGCTCTTCTCCAGGCACTAGAAGGAGGTAAAAAAGGAAAACATCTGGTTGTTCTCGGTCAGCCGGCGCGTGGGCCTCAATCTGAATTAATGGCTAAAGAGGAAAAGGCTATTACGGCAAGCAGTGTGCCGTATACAGTCATTCGCCCCAGTTCGGTATATGGTCGTGGCATGGCAACGAAAGATGCTATCAGTCATTTAGTAACCCTAGCGTATCGTAAGCATTGGATATTTCGTCTGAAGATATCAAATCAAGTCTCGGTAATTCATGTGGAAGATTTGGTTGCGGTTCTTATTGCCTGTATTGGTTCTGACAGGGTAAAAGGAAAGACCTTTATTGCTGAAACAGAAGTAATTTCTTTTGGTCGCATCTTTGTCGCAATTCATGAGCACATTACCGGTCGATCCTTAGCTCAAATTCCATTTCCTGGTTTGACCTGGTTGCCTCGCTCGGTAAAAAATTTTTTCCCGCTTCTCAAGAATACGGGAGTGGCGGACGCACTTTTTACCCCCGACGAATCATTTCGTGAGACATTTTTTAAAAACAAACAACCACGCCTTTTTTCTGACGCAATACTTGGGGTGATTCGTGATCATGTGGTGAATACCGGGTACTGGCTCGTGACCGGTGCGAATAGCGGTATTGGCTATGAATTAGCCTGCCGTCTTCATGCCGAAGGAAAACCCCTTCTTTTGGTTGACAAACAGATTAAGCGTATGGCAGAGCTCAAGGGAAATCGAATTATTTGCGCAGACCTCTCTACTGTGGATGGAATTCAAACCGTCATTGAGACCACTCGGGAGTATCCACTTTTTGTACTTATTAATAATGCTGGGGTGGGATTTAAGGGCGATTTCGATACTATGTCCGAAGAACAGCTCGCCCTCATGATGGGCGTGAATATGATGGCCCCAGTTCTTTTAACAAGAGCACTTCTTCCAACGATTGCTCGCCATGGTGGTACAGTGGTAAATATTGCGAGTTCCGCGGGTCACCATCCACTTCCGGGTATGGGTGTGTATGCCGCAACCAAAGCGTTTATCCTGAGTTGGTCAAGCGCCCTTTGGTACGAGCAAAAGGAATCGTGCTCTGTCGTAACGTGTTCACCTTCAGGTACAAATACGGCATTCCAAGAACGTGCAGGGGTCAGAAGTAGTGGCCCGCTTCTTTCTCCGCTTGAAGTGGCAGATCATATTCTTGAAGCAATTTCAAAAAAGAAGCCTTTTTTGTTCCTAGGATTCAAAAATCGTCTGGTTATTGCGGTCACTTCTTTTTTCCCTACAAAACTTCGGGTCAAGTGGTGGGGAGAGTTGTTCGCTCGTATGCGCTAGGCCTAGGTATGTACAAACCAGGCATTTTTGTGTACATTGAACGTATTATGCGAAGAGCAGTTTAGTCCCATGTATGATTCCATCCGCACGAAAAACACTCGATGTCGTTATCCCTGTTTTTAATGAAGAGGAGTGTTTACCAGCCTTGTTTGAGCGATTGTTAAAACTGCAGAGTACTCTTGCCGCCGAAGTTCGGTTTATTTTTATAAACGATGGGTCGAAAGATAAAACACCAGGCATTCTTGATGTGTTTGCTCGTGAGCATGAGGGGGTTAAGGTGCTTCATTTTAGCCGTAATTTTGGACACCAAATTGCGATTACTGCGGGTATTGACTATAGTAGCGCGGATTACGTTGTGACGATTGATGCAGATTTACAAGACCCCCCGGAGTTTATTGCTGACTTATTTCAGAAAGCGGAAGAAGGGTATGAGGTCGTGTTTGCCCAGCGTCTCGCGCGGAAGGGAGAGACGTGGTTTAAACGTGCGAGTGCGAAAATGTTCTATCGTCTTATTTCGCGCATTTGTAAAATTCATATTCCACTTGATACGGCAGATTTTCGCTTGATTGCCCGGCCTGTGGTGACGGAACTTCGGAATATGCGAGAGCGCCACCGTTTCGTTCGCGGCCTCATTCCTTGGGTTGGGTTTCGGAGTACCATTATTCAATATAACCGAGATGCACGGTTTGCAGGAGAAACAAAATACCCGCTTCGGAAAATGATTGCCCTTAGTAAGGATGCTATTTTTTCTTTTTCCTACGCTCCGCTAAAAATTGTGAACTTTGTTGGGTACGCTATTGCTGGTTTGGGATTTGCCGGAGCAGTATATATTCTTTTTTTACGACTTTTTACAACGAAAACCGTGCCGGGTCTCACCACAATTCTTCTGTCGATTATTATGATTGGTGGCATCCAAATTATTATTTTAGGCACCATCGGCGAATATATCGGACGTATTTTTGAGGGTTCAAAGAATCGTCCGTTGTATATTGTGGCTCGGGTGGAAAGTAAAAATGCAGCAACCTAATGTCCTAAGTGCAAACTTATTTTTTTATGACGACCTCATCTCAGGTGTTAGATAAAGAAGAGCATTTTCACGATGAATGGGCTGGTTCGATTGATCCAAAAGAGGTCATGGTCGACGAGTTTTTTGAGGCGTGCACCTCTCCGGAAAATCGCTTTATTATTTCGTCGATTGGGGATTTGAAGGGAAAAAAGGTCTTAGAACTGGGGTCGGGAGCAGGGGAAGGAGCCGTGTATTTCGCGAAGCAGGGAGCTGAGGTGACGGCGACTGATATTTCAAGTGGAATGCTCGAGGTGGTTAAAAAAGTAGCCGCTCTCCATGGGACATCGGTTCATACAGCACAGGCGTATGCGGATAAAATTCCTTTTCCTGATGCGTCATTTGACGTGGTGTACGCAGCAAATTTGCTGCATCATGTTGATATTGAAGCCGCTCTCATTGAATCAAAGCGCGTTCTTCGTCCCGGTGGTATTTTTGTGTCGTGGGATCCTGTGGCGCATAACCCAGTCATTAATGTCTATCGACGCATGGCTATGGGAGTTCGCACCGAAGATGAACATCCGATTAAAATGCATCAGATCGAAATTTTCCGTCGGCATTTTTCTCCGGTACGGTATGAAACATTTTGGTTCGCAACTCTTTTCATTTTTTTGAAATTCTTCTTCATTGATCGTGTCCATCCGAATAAAGAACGATACTGGAAAAAGATTTTAACGGATCATAAAAAATTAGAGCCGCTCTATACGCGCTTAGCTGTGATCGACCGAGTCGTGTTTAAAGTTCTGCCCTTTTTAAAGCGATACGCGTGGAATATCGTAATCATCGCTCAAAAATAATTTTCTAGTATGTGTGGCATTGTCGGCAGTGTCGGACAACGCCCTCTCTCGAACCGGCCCTCTCATGTCCGACAGATGCGCCTTGCAGTTCGTCATCGTGGACCAGACGCCGAAGGAGAGTGGGTGAATGAGAAGCAAACGGCTGCTTTTGGGCATGCACGGTTGTCTATTATCGACCTCTCTTTGGGTGGGGTACAGCCAAAGCAAAGTCATGATGCTCGTTACGTTATCGTTTTCAATGGAGAGATTTTTAACTATCAAGCGCTCCGTGAAGAGTTGCGCCTCCTTGGTCATTCTTTTTCTTCAGAAAGCGATACCGAGGTTCTTTTGACTGCTTATGCTGCGTGGGGAGAAGCGTGTTTGGAAAAATTGAATGGCATGTTTGCTTTTGCTATTTGGGATACGCACGAAGAGCGCTTGTTTGCCGCGCGTGACCCTATGGGGGAAAAACCTTTTGTCTATACCGAGCTTGGAGAAACACTTCTTTTTGCCTCAGAACTGAAGGCTCTCTTAACCCACCCTGAGATAAAAAAAGACATTGATTGGTCTGTTTTTCCGGACGTCCTTTCGCTCCGGTTTGTGCCGGCACCACAAACTGGAATTCAGGGAGTTTCTAAACTCCCTGCTGGTCATACGTTAGTATGGCACCGCGGTGTTGTTCAGGTTCGTCGATATGCTCGACGAGAAAATCAGACGAGAGTCATGCCTTCTCTTCAGGTGATGAAGAAAGATTTGTGGAAAGCATTTTCTGAGGCAGCGGTAGCACGCCTCGTTACTTCTGACGTGCCGGTCGGCGCCTTTCTAAGTGGTGGAGTGGACTCGAGTTCAGTTGTGGCTGCACTTTCAGCAGCGGGTTTCAAACCAAAAACATACTGTGTTGCGCTGGGGGGCGAAAATGATGATACGCGTTCAGCGAGAAGCGTGGCCAAACATTTTGGCCTGTCAGATATACATGAAGAAATTATTGTGCCAGAGACATCTCTTGAAGCGTTTGTTTTAAGAGTGGCTGAAACCTACGATGAGCCATTCACCGACCAATCTGCTGTTCCAAGCCTTATTGTGGCCGAGCACATGAAAAAACATTCGACCGTCGTTTTGGGAGGGGATGGGGCCGATGAATTATTTGGTGGGTACGATACATACCAGCATATGCGCCTCTTTCGTGCCTACGCTCATGTTCCGAATACCCTCCGGGTGGCGGCGGCGCGAGCAGCGGCTATCGTATCGCCTCGAGCAGCGTACCCGCTTGAAGTGATGACCGGAGACGTCGCCGATATGTATGTAAAAAGATTTAGTGTTTGGAAAGACGCTTTACCTATTTCCAAAAGATATATTACGGAAGCCGATCTTTTTACCGACACTTTTCGTGCGCGCATTTTGAGTCAAAAGAAGAAAAGCGCACTATATAACTGGGTAAAGCAATATCTGCCCGAAGGGCCCCTCGCGGCGGCACTTCTTGCTGATCAAGAAGGACGCCTTCCTGATGGATACTTGTATAAGGTAGATATGGCGAGCATGCACTCGGCTCTAGAAGTGCGTTCACCATTTTTGGATCCTCGGGTCGTTGCTTTGGCGAACCAGATTCCAGCCCGGCTTCATTTGCGCCAAGGAGGCAAGTGGGTGTGGCGACAAGTCGTTCAGGATATTTTGCCGCAGTCGGTATTGAATCGCCCCAAACAAGGGTTCAGTATGCCACTCGACCGACTGTTTCGTGAGAAGTTTGGGGTATTTGCGAAAGAGGTACTTTTTGACTCTGCGGCTGAAACGAAATCCATTTTTTCGGAAACAACCCTCAAGCGCGTTTTTCGTGATCACGAAGAAAAGGTGGCTGACTACAGTAATCACTTGTGGGCACTCCTTATGATTGAACTATGGATGAAGCAGCTCAAAAAATAAAAGTCTTTGAGATTAATACTTCGTTTGCCTACGCGGGAGCTCAGCGGACCATGTTTTCTTTTTGCAAATATTTACGAAAGGATTATTTTCAGATTTTTGCGATATCCTATGGAGAAGGGGGTTCTCGGCAAAAAGATTTTGAGTCGTTGGGGATTCCAACACTGGTGGCTGCGGGAGACCTTGAGAAAATATTTGCCCTTGCTGAAAAAGAGCAACCCGCCGTGATTCATATTCACCGTTCAGGCGGGCCTAATCAGCTTGAGCGCGAGCTGCTGCAGAAATTAAGAGTGATGCTTCCGCAAGCAGCAATTGTTGAGACCAATGTGTTTGGTCAGTATGATTCGGTCACGGGTAGTGTGATTGATATGCATTTGCTAAAAAGTAAGATGATGTTGAATGAGAGGTTTATTTCGGCTACTGGTGGGGGGTATAATCCCAAAAAAATGCATGTGGTATATAACCCAGTAGATTGCGCCTCTTTTGAAAATTACAGGCTTACACCAGAGCAGATTGAGGAGTATAAAAGATTTCTTAAGATTCCAAAAAATAATCTTGTTATCGGTAGGTTGGGTCGACCCGATATTACCAAGTGGAGTGATTTACTCTTAGAAATGCTACCAATTCTTTTTAAGCAAAACCCAGAGATCACTTGTCTGATTCAAGATGTTCCATCCTCACGAAAAAATTGGGTTCGAAAGATGTGGTCAGAGGATAAGGTGGTGCTTATTCCTGAAACCGCGAATGAGGCAGAAGTTCATCGCTTCTACCAGACCATTGATATTTTGACTCACACTTCAAAGATTGGTGAAGCGTTTGGAAATACAATTAATGAGGCGATGTATTGGAAGAAGCCTGTTATCACGCATAGTACCCCGAATAAGGATAATGGGCAGATCGAGCAAGTGGATCATGGAAAGAATGGGTATATCGCCAATACTCCAGAACAGATGGCTGGAGCCGTTATTTTTCTCGGGAAGAATAAATCAAAAAGAGAGGAGATGGGTACTGCGGGTAATAAAAAGGTAAGGGAAGTGTATGATCCAGAAAAAGTAACTAGACAGGTGGAAAAAGCGTTTGTGGAGATTCTAGATAGTAAAGGTCATTCAATTTTGCAAGAACCACAATTAGTGAAGCTTCCCGCGGTGTATGTGTTGACTCCTTGGTCGCCAAGTGAAGAGGACATTCGCAATTACAAGGAAATGTACTCCTCACGTTTGTTAGACACCTTTTACAAAAGTGACATTCCACAATCAACTTTTTTTCAACTCATTCATCGTACCGCTCGGCGACTGGCGTGGAAAGTTCACGACTTTGCGAAGGTTCGCAGCGTTCCGTTTTTTGGGTCAGACCGTATGGCGCATTTTCTCGTGTGGGTTTTCGAAAAGCAATCTTCAAAGAAAAGTATATGATTTCTTCCAACCATCCAATCACCGCCTGCCTCGTGGTTTATCAAGAGAAAGAAGATATGCTTCGGCGTGCACTTCAAAGTGTGCGTCCGCTTGTTCAGGATATTGTCATGGTCTATGATGGTGTGTGTGATGAAGTCGCACAGCGCTTAGCGAAGGAGTTTGGGGCGACCTTAGAAGAGCGTCCTCATATTGGTATTGCAGAGCCTCATCGTTCTCGAACGTTTGAGTTAGCAAAGGGTGAGTGGATTTTCCAGATTGATGCAGATGAGTACCTCGATGGCTCGCCCGAGGTGTACGCAGAAATTCGTCGGTTGGTTGCTAACCCAAACGTGAATGGATATATTTTCCAATGGGAGTTGTGGGATGGAAAGAGGCCGTTTCACTCCCAAGGGGTGCAAAAGTTTTGTTTAGCCCGTCGGAGCGCTTTGCAGTACTGGGGTATTCCCCAAGAAGGGCTCCGAGTAGGCGGGGCTGTAAAGAAAACATCACTTTTTTTGCGCCATCGCCCATTATATAGTAATCTGTCATGGGAGACAGCCAACCGCAAACGAGACTATTGGCTTCGTTCCCATGTACCATATTTCTTTCCAGAAAAGGTATGCTACGAAACATTTCAGGATACTCCAGAAAATTGGGTTCTGTATACAAAAAAAGTTCGTTCGCACCCTTTGTTTTTTCTGCTGGTCTATCCGGTTAAAAATTTTCTTGGTCAGCTTAAAAATGGACTTTTTACTTCGTGGACTGGCTGGAATATTGCACTCCAACAATACGTTTACTACAGCGCGTTATACTATCGTATATGGCAAGAGGACCGACGCAAGTCGCACTCGTAAGAGGGGATAGCCTAAATCCGTGGGAGGGAAAAATGTGGGATGCTCTCCCAGGGGATTTTTCGGTTACGGGCATTGCGAGCAAAAAAAATCTTTACCCCACCGACACCCTGGGGTTTCCTGTGCTCCGGTTGCCCTCTTCTTCGGACACACGCATCACCTCTGTTCTTGACCGGGTGTGTTTGGCCGGGCTTCAGACGATGCACGGTCTTGAGCGAGTACTAAAAGGCATGCATATTGCCCACACGGCAGAACTGTATTTTTCGTATACGCTTCAGGCGGTGCGTGCCAAAAAACAAAATCCGGCACTGAAGGTGGTTACGACGGTCTGGGATAATAGTTTTGGTCGTTTTGAATTTGGATACATTCCACCATTTGCTCATCCACCACGGCTTTGGCGTCGACGGATGCAGGGTCGTATCGCAGAGGTGGTAGAAGGGGTGGATCTTTTTTTGCCGGTGTCAGAAACCTCAGCCGCACTTCTTTCTTCGTATGGGGTACCGCAGGAAAAAATAACCGTGCTTTCGCCAGGGCTTATACCCCTTGAAACGACCGTTTCCTTTTCACCTGTTTTGGAAACCCTTCGATCGAGTGGAAAAAAATTAATCATGATGGTGAACCGCATGGTGAAGGAAAAAGGTGTGTACGATGTATTGTTTGCCTGGCAGATGCTCGCTTTTCAGGGAAAATTGAAAGATAAGCATCTGGTTATGGTGGGCTCGGGCCCCGAGGCTTCCTATATTTTATCGCTTCTCAAAGAGTGGAAGCTTGAAGACACGGTAACGTATATTCCACGTCTTCCGAATGCTGAAGTGCGTGCCTTTTATCAATATGCGCACTGCTTCATTCTCGCGAGTGTGCCTACTTTTTTATGGCAAGAGCAGTTTGGGTATGTGCTCGTTGAAGCCATGATGAATCGCTGCCCAATCATCGCCGCTCGTTCTGGTGCGATTCCAGACGTGGTGGGGGACGCGGCGATTCTGGTAAATCCGATGAGTCCCGGGGACATTGCTACGGCGATCCTTCGCTACGACGATCCTCTCGAGCGGGCTCGTGTGGCAGGTCGTGCACAGGTGCGAGCTGGGGATTTTACTGCAGATCGTTTTCGTAAGAACCTGTCTGCCATATACCAACATATTATTACTTAACTTGTATTATGAAACTCACGATCGTCGTACCGGCCTATAACGAAGAAAAGACAATTCTCATGCTTCTTGAAAAAGTAGCAAACGCCCCGACTCCAGGCTGGGAAAAAGAAATTATTGTCGTCAATGATTGTTCCAAAGACAAAACTCGAGAACTTCTTGAAAGTGTATCTTCGAAATATACTGTCGTGCACCACGAGGTAAACAAAGGCAAGGGTGGTGCCTTAAAAACCGGTTTTACTCACGCTACCGGGGATTTCGTTTTGGTCCAAGATGCTGACTTAGAGTATGATCCAGCAGAGTACCCTCGGCTTTTAGAGCCAGTTACGATGTGGCAGGCCGATGCCGTGTTTGGGTCGCGTTTTTTGGGGGGTGGTCCGCATCGCGTCGTGTACTACTGGCATTATGTGGGAAATAAGATTCTAACACTTGCGTCAAACATGTTTACGAATATCAATCTGACAGACATGGAGACTTGTTACAAATTGATTCGTCGATCCATTCTTCAGTCACTTACCCTTGAGCAGAATCGATTTGGATTTGAGCCGGAAATTACGGCAAAGCTCGCTAAAGTAAAAGGAATCAAAATTTATGAGGTCGGCATTTCCTATAATGGGCGGACTTATGCCGAAGGAAAAAAGATTACGTGGAAAGATGGAGTCAAAGCATTTTATTGCATTGTAAAATATGGATTGGGTAAAGCGTAACCGACTCCTTCTTCTTATTGTAGGGTTTGCGATCCTTCACCTTGTCGTGTATAGTGTCGTGTTTGGTTTTCGTCCGAATAATGATACAGACAGTTTTGTGTGGACGATTGAGCGATTTCGAGGGGGGGATAGCCCGCTCCACCCGAATCGGTATCTCAACCCTTTCTATCCAATCGTTGGAGTAACAGTATTTCGATTTCTTTCGCCCGTAAATTCCCTTATTTTTACGAACATCATTTTTTATGTGGCCATGATTTTGGCCACCTATGGATTATTTCGGCGAGTGTTTGCTCGGCGTTTGGCTGGTGTGGCCGCGGTTCTTCTTCTTGTTCCAGCGTATCCACTGCTTCGGTATGGTTTGACTCAGGTACAGGATATCGGTGGCTACGCGTGGTTTGTAATTGGAGTGTATACTGCCTGGCGATGGCGAGAAACAAAAGCTGTGCGATTTTTGTGGGCTGGGGGAGCCGCGGTAAGTTTGGGGATGCTCACCAAAGAGAGTGGTTCCATGAGTGCGCTTTTCATGGCTGGGCTTTTGCTTGAACATCTTTTTCGCTCGGGCTTGAAACCGACGATAAAAGCGGGCCTGGTCTATGCCATTCTTCCGGCGTTTACTCTTGTGGTAAATCAGTGGCGAGGAAAGGTGCTTGGATATTCTTCGTATGAATGGCTCATGGATAACTGGCGCATCTACGCCCATGAGTACACCTTCTTTAAATGGTTTGGAATTCATTTGACGACTTTTAATGCCTGGCTGCTTTTGGCGGCAATCGGTGCGTATTTGTTGTGGCGTCATCGTGCGACTCTTTCCGTTGACATAAAGGTATACCTTGCAGCCATTTTCTTACCAAGTCTTTCCTATTTAGGTTGGCCTATTTTCATGAGCCGGACGGTTTTTATTGCTGCCTGGTTCGTTCTACCACTCGCGATCTACCCGCTTATTCACTGGTATGATGCCGGAAAGAAGTGGTTTGTTGGTGGTGTTATTGCTTTTTGCATGGTGATTCCATACCTTTTGCAAATGATGCTCGGGTATATGCCGGTATTTCTTATTATGCAAGGTTGCTCGTACCGGCCGATTTGCATCGTTGAAACTATTTTAAAGGTACGAAGTGAGTTCGATGATTTCCATGTTGGTTCAGAGAGAATTATTGAAAAACATCAATAGGTATGTCTCGTATTTCTCTTATTATTCCTACCTATAATGAGGCAAAAAATGTGCCCCTTCTTCTTGAGGAGGTTGCAGAACATCTTCGGAACGAAGATGTTGAGTATATTATTGTTGATGATAATTCTCCGGACAAAACGGCCATGGTAGTAAAAGAACTCATGAAAAAATATCCGATTCACCTCATTGAGCGCCCTGGTAAGGCCGGTCTTGGAAGTGCAGTGCGTGCTGGATTTGCGGTGGCCAAAGGAGATCTTGTTGGGGTAATGGATGCTGACCTCAGCCATGATCCTTCGATTCTCCCTCAGATGATTGCAGCCCTTCGTGCCGGAGGAGATATCGCGATTGGTAGTCGTTTTGGGGAAACGAGCAAAGTGGAATCTTGGGCCTGGTGGCGGCGAATGACCTCAGAGTGTGGGGTGTGGGCGGCGAGAAAGTTAACTCGAACAGAAGATCCGCTCAGTGGTTTTTTTCTCATGAAAAAAGAGGTTATTGCAAACACCGTGCTTACCACAACCGGGTATAAGATTCTTCTCGAAATTCTAGTAAAGGGTTCATACCAGACGGTAAAAGAATTTCCATTTACGTTTCGCATGAGAAAGCACAGTGTTTCAAAGCTCAACAGTAAGGAATATTTTTTGTTTGCATGCCAGGTCGTGCGCTATACGGCACAAAGAATTTGGACCAATCACCGTGTCTTTTTAGGATTTCTTTCGTTTGGACTTCTGGTCATTGGCCTTGCTCTGCGACAATCGGTTTGGCTCGATGAAGGACTGTCTTGGTCGTTTGCGCAAGATAGTGTGCGAGAAATAGTGTATCGTTCCATTCATACCGATCTTCATCCGCCGCTATACTATATTTTCCTCCACACTCTTCTTTTCATTTTTCCGCCATCGGTAACGATCCTTCGGGGAGTGAGTGTGATGGCGTTCATTCTTTTTACTCTTCTCCTCTATGCGCGAGTACGTACGTTGTATCCTGAAAAAAAATCGTGGGTACTGAACAGCGCGCTCGGGCTCGTGGCACTCTCGCCGTTTGTCCTATACTATGCAGGCGAGCTTCGGTCGTCGATGGTTGTTATACTTCTCACACTTATTCAGTGGATGTGTTTTGAACGATTTTTGGCTTCACCAAAAGAAAGACGTTCTGTTCTTTCTTTCCTTTTGATCTCGATTATTCTTCTCTATACCTTTTACCCTATTTTGTTTGTGCTGGTCGGTCAGCTGGTCTATGCACTTTGGCGTCGAATTGATACTAAAGCACTTCTTCTGTCGGTTGGCACTCTTTTTCTTTTGTATGTGCCATGGGTATACGTTTTAGCCGAGGCCCGTCTCCATGAAGATGCTGCTCATTTTCTCACCATACCATGGTGGCAAATCCCGGCGATTGTTGTACTAGGATTTCTTGGTGGGCGAGTAGGGATTACGGACATGAACCATTTGCACTGGTATTGGCCAACCGCGGTAATTGGGCTTGCGGCAATCGGGGTCGGTGCAGTTCTTTTTATGGCCTGCCGATATGCCTGGAAACAAGTGCAGCCACTTGTGTTTGTAAGTGGTATTGCCTTTGCTTTGGCACTGGTCGTATCGGCGACCAAAGTTTCCCTCTTTGATCCGCGATATCACGCTACCCTCTACCCGCTCCTCGCTCTTACTCTTATTCATGGGTGCGTTGCTCTGCTTGAGCGTTCAAAAAAAGCCGGATCCTGGATTATAGGGGCAGTGGGTGTGGCATACAGTATTACTCTGGCTTTGTATCTTTTTCATCCGCTTTTTGGACGAGAACCTTGGCGTCAAGCCGTAGAGGCGCTTGGTGCAAAAACTGAACCGCAAGATGTAGTAATATTCTATGGGCTTGAGGGAGTTGAGCCGCCACCATCATTTCGGGTATATCAAACCGCTCCGATTGAAGTCAGTGCCATTTATCCGCATCAGCGAATTAGCGGGAATACAGACCCCGAAGTACTTTCTCACGTAGAAGATATTATAGAGCGTCATGAGCGGGTCTGGCTTACGCAATTTTTAGCATGGCAGAAAGACCCTGAAGAAGTCATTCGAAATGTCGTAGCTTCACGGTGTACGAAGACAGATAGTGTTGGGTATTTTAAAGTGATCTTTGATTTGTATGAATGCCCAAAGCGCTAGCACTGTTGTGGCCATCGTCGTCAGTTTCAATACGCGTGAGCTTACTCGTCGGGCTCTTCTGGCTTTGCACAAAAGCAGTTTTTCTTTGAAAAAAATTATTGTGGTCGATAACGCCTCAACCGACGGAAGTGCGGAGATGGTCAAAGCAGAATTTCCGGACGTGGTGCTTATCGTGAATGAAGCTAATTTAGGATTTGGAAAAGCAAATAATCGGGCGCTACAAAATTGCCTTGATGAAACCTATGGTTGGCTTGTAAATAGTGATACGGAAGTACACGAAGAGACGCTTCAGTCGCTCGTCGGCTATTTGGATAACCATCCCAAAGTTGCGATGGTCGGGCCGCAAATGGTGTACCCGGATGGGACGCTTCAATCCGTAGGGGGATACTTTCCTACATTTTTTAACGTTCTTCGGTATCTACTTCCCGTTACGAGCTTTTTGCCGAGTCGTGTCCGGGCATGGTTTCATGATATGGCCGTGTTTCCACAGACCATTCCGCCAGACGGACTTCCCGTCGATTACGCAACCGGAGCCGCCTGTCTTTTGCGGATGAGTGCTTTGAAAGAGGTGGGATTTTTGGGTGAGGAGTACTTTATGTATTTTGAAGAGACTGATCTTGCGTGGCGGTTAAAACGGAAGGGTTTCGACGTGCGAGTTATTGCGACGCCACCCGTTATGCATGTGTATGGTGGAAGTTATACGCGAACTCACGATGCCGAACGCTTAAAACACTTTCTTTTGAGCCTGTCACTTTTTGTAAGAAAGCAGTATACTGGTTTGCGAAAGTTTTCTCTTCTTGCACTCATTACCCTCTTTGGAAGAGTGTCTGTGTTTATAAAAACACGTTTTCGTTAGCATTACTGTTATGTCTGTTTCTCTTATTACAACTGTAAAAAATGAGCGCGAACATATTGAAGCCTGGCTTGATAGTTTGTGTGCTCTTCAGCAAGGGGTTCGTGAGGTCGTGGTGGTTGATGGTGGCTCAACGGACGGAACATATGAATGGTTAAAAGAGGTGGGGATGAAACAATATAGTGAATTAAAAGTGGTGCAGAAGGAAGGAAATATTTCTGTGGGAAGAAACGAAGCGATTCGACAAGCGTCCGGGGATATTATTGTGGTAGCTGATGCCGGGTGCAGATATGGAGAATCATGGTTTGAGGCGATTACCGGGCCCATTGTCGAGGGAAAAGCGACTGTGTCGGCAACCGCTTTTGGTCCGTGGTTTTTTGAGTCAGATACGCTAAAGGCATATTTGCTCGCTGCCGCAACAACACCTGCTCCAGAAGAATTTCGACGTGATTGGTTGCCATCAAGCCGTTCAGTCGCATTTACAAAAACCTTGTGGCAGGCGGTTGGAGGATATCCAGAATGGCTTCCGATTTGTGAAGATGTTGTCTTTGATTTGGCGCTTCGCGATACCGGAGCCTCTTTTGCCTATGTGCGCCAACCATTGGTTTTTTGGCGACCAAGACCAACGCTCAAACAATATCTGCGTCAGGTATATAAGTATACCCGTGGAGACGGGCATGCAAATTTGTGGCTTCACCGGCAGGTTATTCGGTATGTTGTGTATGGAGGTTTACTTACGTCCCTTTTTCTTTTTGCACAAGGGGGGTATTATCTTCTCTTTGCGCCGGTTGTGTTTGTGGGGGCGTGTCTCTATATAAAAAAGTTTTGGCAACGTTTTTCTCTTTTTGCAAGACCGCTCTCAGATATGCAGCGGTTCCTCGGTTATTTTCTGCTTCCCGGAATCATTATGCTCGGAGACGGTGCGAAAATGGTCGGGTATGTAGTTGGGGTGTGGCAGCGTCTCAGAGGGGAAGTTGTTCCTCCGCAGTCGAACACGGTTTCATAATCCACTATGCGTACTTCTGTAATTATCGTGAATTGGAACACCAAAGATTTACTTCGGCAAACTCTCGCCTCACTTTTTCAGGCAACCCGCGTACAGCTTGAGGTGATTGTGGTCGATAATGCCTCGGCCGACGGAAGTGTGGAGATGGTCAAAGCAGAATTTCCGGACGTGGTGCTTATCGTGAATGAAGCTAATTTAGGATTTGGAAAAGCGAATAATATTGGACTGAAACGAGCTACAGGAAATTTTCTTTTTTTATTAAACAGCGATACGATCACCCATGAAGGAGCAGTCGATGTATTAGTTCAGTATCTTTCGGAACATGCTGAAGTTGGAATGGTTGGGCCTAAGCTGTTGAATAGCGATGGGTCATTTCAACATGCGTGTCGGCGCCGGTTGCCCAATCCAATCAATTCTTTTTTCTACTTATCTGGGATCGGCAAGTTATTTCCGGGTTCAAAACGACTGAACGCCTATAAAGGGGAGGCGGAATCACCCGATGTTTCAGGTGTGGTTGAGGCTATTTCCGGGGCAGCCATGCTTTTTCGACGAGAGGTCTATCACGCTGTCGGGGGTTTTGATGAGCGTTTTTTCATGTATGGAGAAGACTTGGATTTATGTAAAAGGGTGCTTGATGCCGGATTTCCTATTCACTACGTACATACGTCCGTTATTACCCATTTAGGCGGGCAGAGCAGTAAAAAGAGTCGGGTCCGGTCGATTCGAAACTTCTACCATGCGATGTGGCTCTACTACGATAAACACTTCGCGGGGGTCCATTCAGGGGTTTTTCGGGGGTTGGTTTGGGTGGGTATTTGGCTTGCATACTTTCGAGCGTTATGTAAGAATATGGTGAAACCAAAGAAATAAACGAGGTTTTTATGAAAAAGACAATTCTGGTGACGGGTGGAGCCGGGTTTATTGGTTCACATCTGTGTGAGCGGCTTTTGGAAAGAGGAAATCGGGTTCTTTGTGTTGATAATTTTTCAACAGGATCAAAGAAGAACATCGAGGCGCTTTTGGTTCACCCGGACTTTGTGCTCATTGAACACGACATTATTGAACAATTTTCTATCGATGAGCCAGTGCACGAAATATATAATTTGGCTTGCCCTGCGTCGCCCGTGCAGTATCAAAAAAATCCAATCCACACCATTCAAACCAATACCGTTGGTGTGATGCATGTGCTTGAGGTGGCAAAAGAAAAAGGAGCCACGATTCTTCAGGCGTCAACATCTGAGGTGTATGGCGACCCTGAAATTCATCCGCAGTATGAAGAATATCGAGGATCAGTGAATTGTATTGGTCCACGCGCATGTTATGACGAAGGCAAGCGGTGTGCCGAGGCGCTCTTTTTTGATTATCATCGCGGATTTGGCGTACCGATTAAGGTGGTGCGTATTTTTAACACCTATGGGCCGAAAATGGCACTCGACGATGGGCGAGTGGTTTCAAACCTCGTTCTTCAGGCGCTTCGTGGCGAGCAAATGACGGTTTTTGGCGACGGCAGCCAAACACGCAGTTTTTGTTTCGTAGACGACCTGGTCCGTGGTTTTATCGCGATGATGGAATCACCACTCGCGATTACCGGGCCAATTAACTTAGGAAACCCAGAAGAAATAACGATTACTGAATTTGCTGAACGGGTGCGAGGGGCCACAAAAACACAAAGTGAAGTGGTGTATCGCCCTATTCCTCAAGATGACCCCACACGCCGCCGCCCTGATATTACAAAAGCAAAACAACTCTTAGATTGGGAACCCACTTTTGATTTGAAAACCGGACTCCAGATTACGATTGATTACTTCCGTACCCAAGTATGAACATCGCCTACATCGGGGCAGGCTTTGTTGGCTCGTGCTCGGCGGCCGTTTCAGCGGACAGCGGGCACCGAGTGTTTGTTTACGATGTTGATGAGCGAAAAATTCAAAAATTAGGATCAGGAAACCGTGAGGCCATTGAATCGTGTCTTTTTGAGGAAGGCTTATCGGATTTGCTCATTCGCCACAAAGATCGAATCACCTTCAGTACCAACTACGCCGATCTTTCTTCCTTTTTAGACACCTGTGACGCGGTGTTTATGTGTTTGCCTACTCCTGAAATTGGAGAAACAGGGGAAAGTAATTTGACGTACTACAATACTGCGGCCGCTCAATTGGCCGAAGCACTCACAAAACGAAATGGGGGAGCGCAAACGAAGCGGCTTGTGGTTGTGAATAAGAGTACGGTACCGATTGATATGGTGCTTCGTACCGACGCCATTTTGGAAGAAGCCGGTGTAAAGCACGTGGGTGTGGTTTCGAATCCAGAATTTTTAGTTGAAGGAAAGGCGATTGCGGGCTCTCTCAAGCCCGATCGTATTGTGGTTGGGGCATGGCGAGAGGAAGATTTTTTAGTGATGCGTGAAATTTATCAACGATTTCATGATTCACCAACGGTTCAATACTTGGAGGTGAATCCGAAAGAAGCTGCTGCTGGAAAACTGTTAGCCAATTTTTATCTCTTCAATCGACTAGCGGTGTGTTTTGATGTTGTTGGTCGAACCTGTGAAGCCTTTCCTGATGTGCAGTTTGAAACGATTCGTCGCATTATGACGAGCGACCCTCGTATCGGTACCTGGGGTTTTTACGACAGTGTATATGCGGGCGGAAGCTGTTTTATTAAAGATGCACGATCACTGTCGCATCAATTACAAATGGCGGGAACCGAGGCAGTGCTTGTGAATGAAACCTATTTAGCGAATAAGCGCCAACTCGAACTTTTCTTGGCTCGTGCAGAGAAAGAAGCGCATTTCTCTTGGAGCGGTAAAACGGTCGCGATTCTTGGTTTGGCATTTAAACGTGATACCAATGATATTCGCAACTCCCCAAGTATTTCCATGGTCCAATTTTTGCGTGAAAAAGGTGTGGCTCGTATTCAGTTATACGACCCTGCAGCTATGGAAGGTTTCCAAAAAGAATTTCCAGTTGACACGGTGATTTCCTATGCCTCGCATGAATACGAAGCAGTGAAAGGCGCTGATGTGGTCATCGTTGCGACCGATTGGCCGCAGTTTCGCGGTCTCGGCGATCTGCTTCTCGGAGAAAAGAAGCGGCCACTTATTATGGATGGCAGGCGTATGCTTCAGCATCGTTTTAGTGAGTTAAGAGATGCGGGGTTTTCTATTATTGCAGTAGGTTCACCATACATGGGTACCAAAGAATAATTTTTTCTTTATGGCACTGTATCTTGTTACTGGGGGAGCAGGATTTATCGGAACGAACTTGGTGAAACAACTTTTGTCAGAAGGTCATGCGGTACGCGTGTTTGATAATTATTTGGGAGGGCGTTTTCCTGAACGAGTCATTGAAGGGGTTGAGTATCGTGAGGGAGATATTCGAGATTTGAGCGCAGTCGCTTCGGCGGTTCAGGGTGTCGACGGTGTCTTTCATCTGGCGGCAGTTCCGCGCGTACCATTTTCGGTAGAGCAGCCACTTATAACAAACGATCACAATGTTAACGGAACCCTGAATGTTCTTTTGGCGGCACGGGATGCGAAAGTGAAGCGGGTCATTTTTAGCACGTCATCTTCTATCTATGGTGGAAATCGCGGGGATGTGGCGATTACCGAAGACATGAAGCCCGATCCACAAAGCCCTTATGCGCTGCAAAAGTTGGCAGGGCAAGAGTATTGCCGTCTTTTTTCATCTCTCTATGGCCTTGAAACGGTGGCACTCTGTTACTTTAATGTGTATGGTCCTTACATGGATCCACAAGGAGCCTATGCACTTGTCATCGGAAAGTTCTTAGAACAGCGCCGGAAGGGGGAACCCATGACGATTTGTGGCGATGGCGAATATTATCGAGATTACACGCACGTGTCAGATATTGCCCGTGCCAATGTTTTGGCCATGGCAGCAACAACGGTTGGAAAAGGGGAGTGTATTAACATTGGGAATGGCCAACCTGTTTCTGTAAATGCCCTGGCCAAATTAATTGGTGGGGAGACACAGTTTGTACCGCCACGTTTGGGCGATGTTCGTTTTACTAAAGCCGATAATGATAAAGCAAAAACTCTTTTAGGCTGGGAGCCGATAATTTCTTTAGAAGAGGGAGTGCTTGAGATGAAAAAATTGTGGAATGTGGTGTAAGGATTTTTTGTGGCTCATATGCTCCAAAAATAATTTTACCCCACGCACTGTATAGTGGTGGGGTATGTGTCACTGTTCCGGCCAGAAGATCACGTTTCCGTTGATCTCCCGGCTCCCTTCGACAGTGACGATCCAGCGCCGTCCATCCAGTGTCCGGAGCTCGATGAATCCGCAACCCCCTCGGCACCCGACGGGCGTCTTGGCGTCCTCGGGCACCATGCTGAGGCGCATCTCGGCGCCGTCCAGGGTGGTGGATTTTTCGATCATCCCCTCAGCGACATCGTGGACGTCCCTCGAGCCTCCTTCGCTCAACACCTCGTCGAGGAGATGGTCGAGCTTGTGCAGGGCCGAGATGTCGGGGCACACGTTGCCCATCATGAGGGTACAGTAGAAGTGCTTCGTCTGCCACCCTCCGCCGGTAGGTCGCTCTTCGGCCACCTCGGCCTTGTGGTGCTGCTGGGGGGAGCCCGCTGCGCACCCGATGAAGGCACTGACGATCGCGATGACCAGGGAAAGAGCGATACGCTTGAGGTTCATGGTTGAGCCTTTCTCTGGAAGAATCCAGGGTTTTAGGTTGTCGACTGTAAGGCAGTCGAGTTCCGTTTATGTGAAGCTTTTTGGCCTCGGAACAGCGCACTATAGCACAAAATAGTGGTTTTGTCAATAGGTTATTCATAAAAAACAGCTAGATTAAGCGATTTTTACAATTCATAATGGTGGTTTTTATAGGTAGTTTAGTGTTTCTCCTTTTTTAGCGAGCAGTCGGGTTTTCGAAAATGTATGTACCAAAAAAGAGCCTCCGTAAAAGCTCTTTTTTTGGGAACCAGTTTTTGAACAGGAGCGGGTTGTTCGACAATGAACGAACTGGCTACAACTGTATACGGCAACTGGTGAAACGTGAGGGGGGAGGAGGCGCCGTTATGTGGCAGAGCCTAGTTTCCGCAGACGTAGCTAAGAGTCACGTTTCCTACCTGCGTGTGACTCGTGTCCCTCGCGCTATATCTGAGGACTTGCGGGCTCTGCCCCACCTCATCTAGATCGAGCAAGGTTGATCCCATGGCTCCTGGAACTTCAGTGTGCCACCAAAGCTGGGTTCCCGGCGGCAAAGTACCGGACGAAGGGAGTAGCCATACTACTCCCGGGTAGGAAGGGAGCGCGTAGTTGGCGTAGTGAAACTGAGCCGGTATGACGATTGCCGAGTACACTTGCTGCCCGAAGAACGTGGACCGGTTGTTGAACGTGAACCAGCCGTAGGGGCTGGTCGCGTTCACAGTGAACGCGTGTGCGTTCGTGCTGACGTACCTGTACTGCTTCTGGACGGCGGTCACCGCCACGATCGCGCCGGGCGGCTGTCCAGCACAGTCGGTGGCGTAGGACGGCGAGGCGGTCTCACCGTAAGCCTCTTCCTCCATCTCCTGCCCGCCGCATGCAGCGGCGAAGATCAGAGTGAACGCCAGGAGGACGTGAGGTAGGACCATGTACTTTCCCAGACACTTTGCAATCATTCGTTTAACCTCCGCTTTAGCCTAAGCGATCACGTTGGATCTACCATAGGGAAGCAAAAAAAGAATAGCATCTTCTAGAGAAAAAATCAAGGCCTGCCTATGGCATCTTTGGTCAAAATTTTATTTATCAATCACCCCTTACTGCCCCTTCATGCGGATAATTTTATCAATGGTTTTGAGAAGAATCGCCATGTCAAGTAAGAGTGAACGGTTTTTTATATAGTATAAATCGTACTGCAGTTTTTCAAGAGAGCGTTCAATGGTGTCGGTATAATCTTGATGAAGTACAGCCCAACCGGTCAACCCCGGTTTAACCATGTTTCGAAGTGCATAGTATGGCATGCGGGCTTCAAGCTCTGCGACAATCTCAGGTCGCTCTGGTCGTGGGCCAATGAGCGTAATATCTCCGCGCACCAAATTCCATAATTGTGGCAACTCATCAATGCGCATGCGGCGAAGCCATTTCCCAATGGGTGTTACTCGTTTATCTTCCTTTTTCGCAAATTCAAAACCATGAAGTTCAGCACTTCCGTCTGGCGAAAGCGCATACATCGAGCGAAGTTTGTGCATCCAAAATATCTGCCCGTATTCGCCGGTACGTTTTTGTTTAAAAAAGAGAGGGCCTGGGGAACTCACCTTGATAAGAATGGCAATGAAGGGGAAGAGAATCAAAAAGACGCTGCCGATAAGAAGCACCGCGAGTAAGTCGACTGTGCGACGAATATGGCGGTAGAGGGGGTTTCTTTCTCGTTTGAGGTTGCTTAAAAATGACTCTTCAGAAAAAAGAGAGTGGGGAATACGTCCGGTAATTTCTTCATAGAAATCTGAAAGCGTTTTTACTGAGACATCAGAGAAGAGAACAGGGTAAAGTGCTGGCATCACTTCAGCATTTTGATTGAGCGGTACCAAAATAACAGTACTAATTCCTTTTTCCGTAAAAATTTCCTTCATTTTTTCTTTCTTGTAAAAAGGCAAAGAAGTACTAGAAGCGAGGGTTGGGAAGTCTTTTGGGTCGGCATCAAAAATGGCTTCAATGCGATATCCCCTTTCAGGCTCCTTTTGGAGGATGGAGATAAGTCCAACGGCCTCCTCGGTTAAGCCAGCAAAGGCAATTTTTGTCTGCAGGCGAATGTTGCCTTGGGCTTTTCCAAACTGAATATGCCAAAATCCAATACCGATGTAGGTAAGGGTGGCTGCAATAAGAAGAATGGTTTTTGGCGAGAATCCTGCTTCTCCAAATAAGTAGAAAAAGATGACCCCAGTCATGAGGGCCATGATGCCGGTTTCGGCGAAACGACGTATGGGGTAGGTGCGGGTGGCGTCGTAGAGTCCATTAATGTAATTGATTACAACCCAGCACAAAAAAGTGAGGGTAAAGATAGGAACGTGCCGACCCCAAAGGTCAGCTGAGGGGATAGACAGTGTGCGTAAACCGAGCCCTCCCCAGAGGCCCGCGTACATAAGGGCGAGGTCCCCGGTAAGTAAAATGAGTTGTTTTATGCGGAAAGCCATCATACCGTTGCGAAGAATAAGAAAATTTCGTATACTACGACTATTCAATTCTATCCTGTATGTATACCAGGTTTACCAGGCAATTTCAACTCCTTCTGTTTGTCGCGGTTTTGGCTATCCCTGGAATTTTGTGGTTTAGCTTCACTGAAGCAGCTACGGTTATTAAACCAAGTGTTGTGATAAATAAAAATGTTCGCTCAACGAGCGATCGTTTTGTTACGCTTACGTTTAAGGCACCGACCACTACGACGCATATGCGTATTGGAAATAGTCGCGATGAAGTAGCTGGGGCCGACTGGCGTGTGTTTCGTCCGGAGTTAAAAAACTGGTATTTGTCTGAGGGTTCGGGAAGAAAAACCGTTTATGTGGAATTTCGTAATCGGAATTATGTCGATAGTGCGATTTATTCCGATACCATTATCTATTACTTGAACCAAGAGGGATATCTTATTATTGAAGGCGGAGATGACGAGACGAGCAGTAGTTTGGTGTCTGTGGAAATTGGAATTCCTAAAAATATTCGCCGCATGCGTGTGTCGAATAGCCTTCCTATGGATACTGTGGCGTGGAGAAAACCAATCGCCACGCTTCGCCACCGGCTTGATAATGGACTCGGACGAAAAACCATATACGCACAATTTGAATATACTGAAATTGATCGGAACACGGGGGAGTATAAACAAAGTAATATTTTTCAGGATTCCATTGAGGTAGTCGATCGGGCGGTCAAGAAGCCTACGTTCACCATTAATAATGGTGCGAAAGAAACGAAGGTGCCGCAGGTCAATCTTCTCTTTTCGTATCCGTCCGATATTCAGTCATTTCGGGTAAGTAATACTTCCACCTTAAACGACGGAGTATGGCGCACACCCCGACAGGCAATGCCGTGGACTTTGGAAAATCGGTCAGGAATTCATACGGTGTATGTTGAGTTCTACGACCGTGATAAAACTACCTCTACTGTTCGTCAGACCATTACCTATAAACCAAGTGTTGCAACGCTTCGGCCACAGCCCCAGGCCGGAACCTTAACACCCGGCGTGGTTGTAAAAGATGCACGAGGGCAGGTGCTTTATTTTGGGCGTGATCGCGCGCTTCATCCTATGTCACAGAAGGTGTTTGAGTCATGGTTTCCTTCAGATGCTTCGCTTGCAAGTGTCTCTTCGGGAGAAATTGACCGTTATGGTATTGGAGCCCCTGTTTGTATTCGCCCAGGCACCTGGCTTGTCAAATTTCGTGGTGATGCACGGGTCTTTGCTGTGGAGTATGGCTGTACCTTGAGGCATTTGCGTTCAGAAACAGAAGCAAATCTTCTTTATGGTGCGGGTTGGCCAGGCCGTTTGGTGGAGCTCTCTGGAACAGAACGAACCGCCTATACCATCATTTCAACCGGAAGTACGGTTCCTGGGGCGAAAGATTTTGATGGCGATGGGCTCGATGCAGAAAGTGAACAAGAGTACGGATCAAGCGATGCGCGAACGGACAGTGATAATGATGCTGTCTCAGACTATGAAGAGGTGGTGTATTGGCTCACCAACCCCATGCGCGCTGATACCAATGGAAATGGAGTGAGCGATGGAAGGGACATTATGGCGGGACGCTCACCAACAACCGGGGGTAAGTTGTCAAAACTACCTAAGGATAGTTACCACTACCCTCATGGCTCTCTGGTTCAACTCGGCACCAATTCCTATGCTCACCGAGCTCCGTCAGGATTTTTCACCTCTCTCGGTCGATCCACGAGTGAGCAGTTTTTGCTCGGGAATCATCAGACACGTTTCTCGGTTAAACCAAAGTATCGTTCGGCGGTAGAAGGGAGCGTACGAACACAGAAAAATATTGACCCTCTTGTAGCTCTTCCTTCGTTTTTTGATGGTGGTGTTCTTCAAGAACGCTAAAGCGTTTCCTTTATGTGCAGACGTCTTTCTTTGGTGCGTCCCTTTCTTCTTTTGCTTATTCTTTTTTTGGGTTTTCCAGGGCTAGTACATGCGAAAGTTTCAAATGATCCAGAGCCCTTGCGCTGGGCGTATGAGTTACTTCGTGTCCCTGAGGCATGGGAGATTACGACGGGTTCAGACGATACTGTGGTTGCTGTTATTGATAACGGTATTGATATTGATCACCCAGATTTAGTTCAGAATATTTGGACGAACCGTCGGGAGATTGCTCAAAATGGTCTTGATGATGACCGAAATGGGTATGTTGATGATGTGTACGGATGGAATTTTATTCCAGATGATTTGAATGGGGATGGAGAAATTGGGCCAGATGAGGTAGGGGGGAACCCCAATGTGCGCCCGCGCCTTCGAACGAATCTTTCAGCGGAAGAACATGAAAATATTAGTCACGCAACTATTGTCGCCGGAATTATTGGCGCTCGCGGAGACAATGGAATCCATGGTCGTGGCATCAATTGGCGCGTGAAGCTTATGAGCGTGCGTGTTGTTGATGAAACTGGGGTTTCAGAGAGCTTTGTTCTTGGAAAGGCGATTCGATATGCCGTTGATAATGGAGCTGACATTATTAATGTAAGTTTGGTAGGAAGTGCGTACGATACCGAACTTCGTTCAGCGGTTGAGTACGCTGCTTTTCACGGAGTAGCAATGGTGGCCGCTGCAGGAAATAGCTTGTTTGATCTGAACACAACTCCACAGTATCCAGTCTGTGCGGACGCTCTTCAAAATGCGCAGACAGTGGTTGGGGTAAGTGCGATTCGCGAAGGGCGTATGTTTGCTCAGTTTTCGAATAGCGGTTCAAGTTGTATTGATGTAACTGCCCCGGGTGTCGATATTGCGAGTACGATTGCGAATGATCCGGCCGTTGGTTTTGTAGAGGCTTATGCCACAGGCAAACGTGGAACGTCGTATGCTGCTCCATTCGTAAGCGGAATTTTGGCGCTTGTGAAAAGTGTTCAGCCAGAGTGGCAAGCAAAAGAATTGTATACCGCGTTATTTGAAAGCGTCTCTAAAACGACGCCGAAAAATGAAGATGAGTATGCTGCTCTTTTTGGACGAGGGTTAGTTCAAGCCTTTGGGGCGGTAGAGAAAGCAGCACTCACTCGAACCGCGTTTATTCCACGAGCTCTCGCTATTTGGCGCACAGGCCAGTCATCTTTTGAAGTACATGCGAAAAACTCCTCATTAGGAGAGGAGAAAAAAATAGAAGTTTTTGCGGATGCTACTCAAGTTGAAACCATCTTTTTTCGTGGTGACTTAGCCTACATTTCGCTTTCACGTGTCGATTCTAAGAATGCTCGTTTGCGGTTGTACACCAGTGATTTTACGCTTGTGAGTGATAAAAGAATTGCGGCTCCGGCGAACGCGAAGATGGCTGTTGGCTTCGTTACTCGAACCGATGCTCCTGAAATTGTGGTGTATGTCCCTAATGCGTCAACGTGGTACGAAGTGTTTTCACTCTTTGGGGTAAAGCGTCTTACGGTGCCGGCTTCTCCAGGGCAGGCACTTAAAGCTCTGACCATTGTACGCAATCCGAGTGCATCTTTAGGTGAAGTAGCCGCGGTCATGGCCGATGCGAAGGGAGCTGTCGTGCTTCGGTTGTTTGCATCGAATGGATCAGTTCAGCATACAGTCTCACTTCCAAAAGTACGTATGCCAACGAGCTTAGCTATTGGAAATATTACTGGAGATGATGCCCTTGAAATTGTGGTTGGTCATAATCAGGGCAGTGGTCCAATGGTTTCTTACCTTACCTATGAAGGAGTCGAACTTCGAGCATTTCCGATAGGAGAAGGGGGTGCGAAAAGTACGACCCAAGTTCTTTTGGCGGATTTATACGGCGATCGGTATCTTGAGGTCGTGGTAAAACGAACGGATAATGGAAAAACGATTCGTGTTTTTGATGACCGTCCACGGCTGCTTGAGATGTGGGAATTCCCTGATCTTCCACCCAACAGTCGGCTCGAGATGTTTACTGAACCCCTTTTGTAACAAAAGATAGTATCCTTCTCGTTACTTGGTGTGGTATACTAAAAAAGAAGTATGTTTGAAAAAAATACCGGAGTCTTTGAAAAAAAGAATGTGATTGTTACCGGCGGTGCCGGATTTTTGGGGTCGCACCTTTCCGAGCGATTACTTCGTGACGCGAAAGTGATTTGTATTGATGATTTGTCCAATTCTGGTATTCAAAATATTGAACACTTGCTTCAGTATCCCGATTTTGAATTTATTAAGTACGATGTCACTAAACCCATTGATTTAACGCAGTTTCCCGAACTCGATAAATTTCATGTGAAGTACCAGGGTGTTCAAGAAATTTACCATTTGGCTTGCCCGACAAGTCCAAAAAACTTTGAATCGCACAAGCTCCAATCACTGGCTGCGAATTCCATTGGGGTGATGATGACACTCGAACTCGCACGCGAACATCGTGCTAAATACGTTTTTTCTTCAAGTTCAGTTATTTACGGAGAACCCACTCGAGATCATTTCATGTTCGCTGAAACTGATGAGGGGAAAGTTGACCATCTTTCGAGCCGTGCATGCTATGATGAGGGAAAGCGGTTTGGCGAAACCTGTGTTGAAACGTATCGGCAGGTTCATGGAGTGGATGCTAAAATTGCGCGTGTTTTTCCTACCTACGGACCGCGCATGCGTTTGCGTGATGGCTTGCTCATTCCCGATTTTATTGTGAACGCGCTCGAAGGGAAAGACGTGATTATTTATGGTGATCGAGAATTGTCGCAATCTCTCTGCTATGTGTCTGATGTGGTTGATGGCATGATTCGTCTGATGCGTACTGCTCCAGAAACGCACATTGTGAATTTGGGAGCAGATCAAATTTATCGTATGACCGATGTGGCTGAACTTATTTTGGCCATGACGAAATCTCGCTCCCGGGTAGTGTTTGATACCCCGCTTGCGTACATGAGTAAAAAAGGCGTTCCTGACCTTCGTCGCGCCAAAGAAGCCCTTGGTTGGTTACCACTCGTTCGTCTTGAAGATGGCTTGCGTCAAACTATTGATTATGCTATTGCTAATAAGGAATTTATGGCCTTTTAAGGCGCCCCTTCTGTGTTTTTCGTATGCGTCTCGCAATAGTTCCTGCGCTGAATGAAGAGAAGAAAATTGGTTCCGTTGTGCGGAACCTTTCTTCGTATGTAGACCAAATAGTCGTAGTTGATGATGGGTCGGTTGATGAAACACATAAAGCGGCGACTGAAGCCGGGGCTGTGGTTTTGCGCCATGTGATTAATCGAGGTCAGGGTGCAGCGCTTCAAACGGGCCACGAGTATGCCAAAATAGTTCAAGCAGAGGTAGTTGTTCATTTCGATGGGGATGACCAGTTTGACGTAGAAGATGTGGCCCGAGGAATTCACCTTCTTGAAGAAAAAAAACTTGATATTGTTATTGGCAAGCGAATCCATTCTGCCGAGTATAAACTTCCAGCCATGAAACGCTTTGTTATTTGGCCTGGAGCTAAATTAATCAATCATGTTCTCGGTGGCATCACTCTGTCAGATAGTCATTGTGGGTTTCGGGTTATTCGCGGTACTGCCTTGCCACAACTTCGTATCACTCAAGATCGAATGGCTCATGCAAGCGAAATACCGGTACTGGTTGGTCGGGCACATTTGCGATATGGAGAGTTGCCCATTCATGTGACGTATCACCGGTATGGTCAGCGGTTTTTCCAAGGGTTTAAAGTATTGCGCGATTTATTTTTTGGTCGTTTTTCTTCATAAATATGCTTATTACTTTTCAGTGGGTATTTTTAGGGGTGGCAGTGCTTGCGTCAATTGGGGGAGTGTATTTGAAAATTCGAAAGTCATGGTCCGCGCGAGCGCTTCTTTTATGGCTTTGTTTTTGGTGTTTAGCAACACTTGTAACATTGTGGCCTGAGAGTGCTTCTCGAGTCGCCGAAACTTTCGGTATTGGCCGTGGAGCTGACCTCGTTGTGTACGCTGCCATTACTCTCATTTTTGCACTCTTATTTCGAGCTGAAGTTCATTTTGATCGACTCGAGCGCCAGCTCACCTCCCTTGTCCGCGAACTTGCTTTGCGAGACATTTCTAAAAAATAGTGTATGCGTGTAGTCCACGTGGTCTGTGTATATCCGCCATATAAGGCCGGCATGGGCCAGGTGGCTTTTGAAATGTGCCAAGCGCTCCGAGCTCGTGGGCATGATGTTATTGCGGTTACTCCGCGATACAAGAAAAATATACCACCAGACCCTACCGTCGTTCGACTCCCGACCCTTGCTTCATACGGCAATGGAGCCTTCACTCCTGGGCTTTTTAAGGCGCTTGAAGGCGCTGAGCTTGTTCATTTTCACTATCCCTTTTTTGGTGCTCATGAAATGATCGCTTCGTTTAAAACACTTCATCCGAACATTCCTTTGGTGCTCAGTTACCATATGGAGCCTGTCACTCACGGGTTTCTTGGTATGATTTTTCGTCTTTCTCAGGCTGTAGTTCTTCCTCGTCTTTTGCGTGCGGCCGACGCCTGCATCGCGAGTACATTTGACTATATGCAAACTACAAGTGCCACTCGCCATTTCGCACGCTACCCCCATATCTGGCACGAGATTCCTTTTGGGGTTGACCCTCTCCGCTTTTCTATCCGACCAAAAAAACAAATACTTATCGATCGCTTCGGTTTACGAAAAGATTTCAAAACGATTTTGTTTGTTGGGGGGATGGATGAAGCGCATGCTTTTAAGGGTATTCCTATTTTGCTGCAGGCCATTTCTATTCTCAAAAAGCGGGGAGAGCGGGTGCAATTGCTTTTAGTGGGTGATGGCTCGCACCGAGTTGCCTATGAAAAAGAAGCATCTACCCTTCATATTGAAGATGTTACCCATTTCACCGGTCGGGTCTCTGACGACGAACTTCCTTATATGTATAACCTCGCCGATGTGTTTACGCTTCCTTCCGTTACACGAGGTGAGGCTTTTGGCCTTGTACTTCTTGAGGCGATGGCAAGTGGTGTGCCCGTTGTTGCCTCTGACCTCCCAGGGCTTCGTACGGTTGCCAAAAAAGGCCATGGACGAGTCGTTCCCCCGGGAAACCCAGCTCTCCTCGCTCAGGCTCTCCAGGATCAATTGGTTACGCCTTGGAGTCTTAAAGACCAAACACAGCTGCGCGAAGATACTGTGGCTCTGTACTCATGGGATAGGATTGCGGACACTCTTATGGATCTTTACCAACGCGTTGCCGAGAGACACGCACCTAAGGTATACTAAGAGATATTCACTAACCTCTCTCTATGAAACATTCTCAGAAATTCGTGGTCGGAGGTCTTCTCGGAGCGGCAATCATGTGGTTGTTTACCACCACAAAAGGAAGAGCTGCGAAAGAAAAAATGGAAGGGGAGGCTGCAACTCTCTTTTTAGACATGAAAAAAACAGTACTCGCGTCTCCCACCTGGAAACAGTTTACACGCCATCAGTATGTTCGTTTGGTAAAACAAATGGTCAAAGAATATACCAAAAAGCACCATCTTGCGAAAAATGTGGAAAAGTTTTTGACAAGCCTTCTTACTCGACAGTGGGAAGTTCTCAAAGAAGAAATTGAAGCTGCAAAAAAGCGACAAAAATGATACCCTAAGTTATCGGATACGTTTGGCGGAAGATATATAGTTTTCGTATGAGGTAGGCAAAAAGAGCTGTGGTTGCAATCACAACAATTTTACTAATCCAAATATTTTCTAAGATCGATTGGACAAACAGAAGGAGTGGCCCCGAGAGAATCACAATGAGCCCGGTCATCACTGTTGAGTAGATGTAGGTTTTTCCCATGCTTTGGTTATGCGTAAAGACCAGCTTGTAATGCCATATAAAGTTGTGGGTGGAGCCAGCAAAGGCCGCTAGCCACTGAGCAAAAATGGTCGGTGCACCGAAACGAAGGGCCAACCAAAATGTGAAGGCATCAACCAGTACGCCGCCTACCCCAACCACAATATAGAGAGCTATTTCCTTGGCTAGGGTTTTTGATATGTTCATAAAGGGGAATCAGTGATTACGCGTAGTATAGCACAGGGGGTTAGGGTGTGGTAAAATACGCTATAGAAATACCTGTATTTTTTATGAAAACCCTGAATACCTTTTTTCAATCTGCCATTGACGCAAAAGCGTCGGATATTCATTTGGTCGCCGCGGAAAAACCACTTATTCGAGTCGATGGAGAGCTTCAGGATGTCAACGATACCGTGCTTGATCCAAAGGAATTGGAGGCGGGAATTTTTGAGCTTCTCACGAGTGAACAAAAAAAGCGGTACGAAGAGGATCTTGAACTCGATTTCAGCTACGAAGTAGATGGGGCGCGTTTTCGTGTGAATGTGCATCAGCAGGAAGGAAAGATTGGGCTTGCGGCTCGTTTGATTCCTCCCAAAATTCCTGATATTGAAACGCTTCGTTTTGAACCAGCCCTTAAAAATTTCATGTCTCTCATGGATGGGCTCGTGCTTGTGGTCGGCCCCACCGGACACGGAAAATCCACGACCCTTGCCGCCATGGTAGAAGAAATAAATAAAACACGCCGTTCCCATATTATTACCATTGAAGATCCAGTAGAGTTTGTTTTCGAGGAGAAACAAAGTTTGATTGAACAGCGCGAAATCGGAGTTGATACAAAATCTTTTGCCGCGGCACTGAAACATGTTTTACGTCAAGATCCGAATGTTATTTTGGTAGGGGAAATGCGTGATCCAGAAACCATCGCAACGGTGCTTACAGCTGCAGAAACTGGCCATTTGGTGTTTTCGACGCTTCATACTTCAAGTGCTGCTGAAGCAGTTGAGCGTATTGTGGATGTGTTTGACGGTCCAAAGCAAAAACAGATTCTTATTCAGCTTGGGTCAGTACTTCGAGGTATTGTGGCTCAGCAGTTAGTACCAAAAACAGGTGGCGGAAGAATTGCGGCCCGAGAAATTTTAGTGAATACCCCGGCGATTGCCAACTTAATTAAAGAAAATAATATTGCGCAAATTCGGAGCGCCATTCAAACCGGAGGCAAAGATAGTATGCAAACCATGGAAAATGCGCTGAAAGATTTGGTTGAGGAGGGGCTTATCGATAAGGAGACGGCTGAACGACGCACTGGAAAAGATCGCAGAATTTAAAACCATGCTCGGATCACGAACACAGATGTATGAACACCGTTTGACCTGGCTCTTTACGGTGCTCGCCGGTATTGGGGTAGTAATGGTACTCCGCTTGTTTTGGCTTATGGTGGTAGAGCACGGAGAGTACTTGGCTAAAGCTGAAGAAATTCAAGGCGTCGTTGCAAAAATGAGCCCGCAGCGTGGATTAGTATATTGGCAGAATAGTCATTCCAAAGAAATTTTTCCGGTGGCATTAAATAAAGATACGTTCACCGTATTTGCCGATACTCGAGCAATTACTACCCCAGAAATGGCTGATTCTTCAGCTCGGGAACTTGCTGCGGTCACTGGTGCAAACGATGAAGAAAAACTTCGCTATTTTGTGACGCTCTCAAAACCCGATGATCCGTACGAGCCGATTTTGCCTAAAATTGACGATGCTCTCGCGAGTAAGATTGCCGATAAAAAGATTTTGGGTATTGCACTTGAGCGACACGCAGAGCGGTACTACCCAGAAGGCGAGCTTGCTTCGCACGTGGTTGGCTTTGTCGGAAAAACCGATAAAGCAGAAGCCATTGGACGCTATGGCATTGAGGGGTATTTCGATAAGGTCCTGGCTGGAAGTGGTGGGTTTGTTGAAGGGGTACGGAGCGCGAGCGGTCGACTTATTCCTGTTGCCGGACAAGCGTTTACGGCGGTCGAAGATGGGGCGGATGTGGTTCTCACCCTTGATCGTACGCTCCAGTTTATGGCCTGTGAACGCCTCAAGAAGGCCGCGATTCTTTATAAAGCAGAAAGTGCGAGTCTTGTTATGATGAATCCTCAAAATGGGGATATTTTGGCGATGTGTAACACTCCGGCGTTTGATCCTAATAATTACGGCAAGGTGGCCGAGGTATCAAGTTACAATAACCATACCGTGTTTACGGCGTATGAACCGGGTTCAGTGTTTAAGCCTGTGGCCATGGCCGCGGCACTCGACGAAGGGCTAGTTACTCCAGAGACTCATTTTTATGATTCGGGTATTCGAGAAGGGGTATGTGACAAACCAATTCAAAATGCGGGAAATAAGGCCTATCAAGATCAAACCATGATTGGCGTATTAGATAATTCTATTAATACCGGCATGGTGTGGTTAGCAGAAAAGCTCGGAAAAACGCGTTTGAAGCAGTATGTGGAAACATTTGGATTTGGTACGAAAACCGGTATTACTCTTGATACAGAAGTGGCGGGAAATATTGAATCGCTCAATAAAAATCCGAAACGTGATTTTGACTGCTATACTGCGACCGCGTCGTTCGGACAGGGGATTACTGTGACCCCGATTCAATTAGTGAGTGCGTACGCCGCGATTGCGAACGGAGGAAATTTGGTTTTACCTCGAATTGTTTCAGAAATTCGTTATAGCAGCGGCAAGGTAGAAAAAATACAACCTCAAGAACTTCGGCAAGTGATGAGTTCTCGAGCCGCATCTTTGCTAAAAAGCATGCTTGTGAGTGTGGTCGACAAAGGTCATGGTACCCCAGCAAAAGTACCAGGGTATTTGGTGGCGGGGAAAACAGGAACCGCCCAAATCGCTGGGCCTGGGGGCTATATTGAAAATGCGTACAATCACTCGTTTGTCGGGTTTGCTCCAGCAGAAAACCCTGCTTTTGTTATGATTATTAAATTTGAAAAACCTGCTGTTGAGTATTCTGCATCGACCGCGGCTCCGGTATTTGGAGATATTGCGAAATTTGCCTTGCAGTACTTACAGATTCCGCCGACGAGGTAGAGAGATTTTCTTCATAAAAAATACACCTGTTTTTGTAGGTGTATTTTTTGTGTCAGAGGGGAGAGTCGAACTCCCGACCTGAGCGTTATGAATGCTCCGCTCTTACCAACTGAGCTACTCTGACAAATGCCCCAATATCATGCCATAAAAAGGGGAAAATGTCAATCCGTCTTTATAAATGAAAAGAGCGACTCGGTAGGATGTGAGTCGCTCTATGGGCCAGGGGCCGTGCCGAGAGGCACTCTGTCGGCCGGGTGCCCTTTCCTGGTGAGGTTTTCTGTGTTGGTCGCTCCTTGTCTGGTGAATAGGAAGATCGTAGGGGTCAGGACCGCCAGAGCGGTGTCAACTCATTCCTCGGTAACCGTTACGACGAACTCTGTTGGTGGTGTTGTGTGAAATCTTACCTCGCGGTACTATGTTCTGAAGTTCAGTGGTACTGGCCTCAGTAATCTCGGTAACTATAACCGATACAGCTGTATCTTTACCGTTTCAACCACGGACGGCTGCTGACGGATAGGAGGAGGGCTTTCGCCCTCCTCCGCACCCTTTCTAACGTATATTCAATTGTTATGATTACATCTTTTAGTAAAAAAACAATTTTTTGGGTAGTTTTATTTCTCATCGTTTTAGGTATTTTTGTATTCGTGTACAATCAATCAAAAAATAATATCTCTCAAGAAATAGACGCTTTGGAACAAGTAGATATTACTAGCGTTGAATTTCCAGATAAAATATTTTCAGTAGAACTTCCTAAAGATGGTTTCTATAATCATGGAATTCAGTTATCTGTTACTAATGACGAGATTCATGTTGAGCCAACTGATCAGTATGATGCTACTAAGGGTGCAGAGTTTGTTGTGTTTAATGTACTTCGTAAGCCTTTAAATGGTAGTAATGAATCTGAGCAGGCTTTATTTGATACACCATCTTATGGTTCAGTTGTTCGTGAATATGCCGATAAGGAAAAGAAAGAAGTGGATATTGATGGACAAAAATCTACGGTATTCGTAGTTCGAGAAGACGCAACAAGATGGTATTCTGTGTTTGCGTATAAAGGTATGGTGTATGAGGTAAGTCTCACTTATAAATCATCCCCGGGTGAAGTTTCGATGGCGGCGTATGAAAAAAATGACGAACTCTTCTCGGATATACTAAAAGATATTGAATTAAATTAAGAAGCTTTGTAGAAAACATCAAAAAATCCCCCAAATTATTGGAGGATTTTTTATTTAGGAATCGCCGTAGCCCGTAGGGGAATACTCACTCGTCGCTTCGCTCCTCTTTGAGACACCTTCGGGTTTCTCAATTCTCTTCCTCATCAAGTGAAACCTCACGGTTTCACCCTTCCCTCGGGTTCGATTCCACATGAACCAAAAATATAAAACCTCCCTAAAGGGAAGTTTTATATTTGTAGCCCGTAGGGGAATCGAACCCCTATTTTAGCGTTGAGAACGCCGTGTCCTAGCCGTTAGACGAACGGGCCAAATAATTAATTTTGTGAGCCTAGTATATGGAGAAAAAATGCCTTTGTCAACCCTCAAGTAAAATAAAAACACTCGGTTAAGTCACCAAGTGTTTTTATTTAGAATATTTTGTTTACGCCTGAGGGCCACGACCCTTCAAGGCATCTTTCAAGCCTTTTCCAGCTTTGAATTTTGGTACAGTGACAGAAGGGATCTGAATCTTTTCGGTAGGGTTTTGAGGGTTCACACCAATGCGTCCTTTGCGAGTTTTCGCGCTAAATGCACCAAAGCCTGCAATATTTACCTCACCTCCTGCGACAAGTGTTTTTTCCACAATGTCGACAAAGGATGCGACCATCTCTTCGGCTTCTTTTTTACTCATGCCGACTTTTTCCGCAATGGCGTGGGCCAACTCTGCTTTGTTCATAACGAAAGATTAAATCCTTAGATGTACGTATTGTAATAAACTCGGTAATTCGTGTCAATAGAGCACAAAAGGTTATCTGGCGTACTCAATGGCGCGGGTTTCACGAATCACATTTACTTTTACTTCCCCTGGATACTGCAATTCGTTTTCAATACGTCGAGCAATGTCTTTCGCTAAGGTGTGTGCTTTGTAATCATCCATTTCGTTTGGATTGACAAACACACGAATTTCACGTCCGGCTTGGATCGCATATACTTTGTCGACCCCAGGAAATTCTTTCGCAGTCTTTTCTAATTCTTCAAGACGAGCAACATACTGTTCGTATGAGTCGCGGCGAGCTCCAACGCGTGAGGCGGAAATTGCATCTCCGGCCATAACGAGTTTGGTGAGAAGAAGTGGTGGGTTTGTGTCGTGGTGGGTGAGTGCAACTTGGGCCACATCTTCGTCCACGCCAAATTTTTTCAAAATGGTGTAGCCGATTTCGGTATGCGCACCTTGAGTTTCGTGGTCCATGGCTTTTCCAATATCGTGGAAAAACCCAGCTTTTCGTGCTTTGGCTGCGTCCATGCCGAGTTCCTCGGCCATGAGGGCTGACAAATGACCCACTTCTAAACAGTGCATGAGCACATTTTGGCCATAACTGGTGCGGTACTTCAAACGACCGACAATGGAGACCAGTTTTGGATCAATCCCGATAATACCCATTTCGTGAAGTGCATCTTCACCAGCTTTTTTAATATCAAGGGCTAAATCACGTTTCGCTTCTTCAATGTATTCTTCAATTTTGGCCGGCTGAATACGACCATCTTTCATGAGTTTTTGCAAAGCCAAGAAGCAGACGCGGCGGCGAATAGGGGAGAAGCTGGAAATAAGAAGCATGTCTGGGGTTTCGTCGATAATCAATTCACACCCGGTCATGCGTTCAATGGTTTTAATGTTGCGTCCTTCTTTCCCGATAATGCGCCCCTTCATGTCTTCAGATGCCAAGGTAACTGCCGTTGAGGTGGTTTCCGAAGCGTGGCTTGAGGCGGTGCGTTGCATACAGCACACCATAATGTCTTGTGCTTTAGCTTCAAGTACCTCAGCTTGGTCGCCTTCAACTTTTTTAAGGCGTGTCATGAGGTCGGGTGCGGCTTCAGCTTCCACGCGTTTCAATAATTCCTCTTTAGCAACATCTCGAGAAAGACCAGAAATGGCCTCAAGTTTTTTGACTGACTCAATTTCTGCGTTATCAATTTTTTCTTTGATCGCTTGAATTTTGTCGATTTTTTCCTGAAGTTTTACTTTGCGGTCTTCAAATTCAAGAAGATTTTTGTCGGCAATTGCCTCGCGTTGTTCCACGCGCTGCTGAAGTTGCTTCAATTCCTGACGACGTTCTTCTTCTTGTTTGCGGCGATCTTCCTCTTCTTTTTTGGCACTTTCAATAATTTTGAGGGCTTTTTCCTGGGCCTCAAGAATGAGGGTTTGTTCTTTGTGTTTTGCTTCAAGAAGAAGCTCTTGTTCCTTCTGCTTCAGTTCATGCAATTTTTTGTCGGCAATTGCCTCGATCGAGTTTGCTTGCGTCTGGGCGCGGTACTTGCGACCAAAATAGCCACCAACTGCCCCGAGGGCAAGGCCTCCAACCGCAAGGAGGGTTGGGATAATAAAAGACATACGGATAGTAAGGCCCGTGTCTGAAAGGCGTGTGATACGTCAAAAAACCCGTGCACGGTTTATGTGCGGGCTACAGCGTTGATACGGAGTGTCTTTTTTGACAGAAAGTATCGGGGCATACGACGTTTCATTCGGCACTATCAGAACCAGGGATATATTAGAAATTTACGCTGAAATTATAGCAGACCCGAGGTGGGTCTGTCAATTTGGGGTTCTGGTGAATTGGGTGCAGGGCCGAGGCATCTTGGGAGATGCCAGGGCCCGTGCCTTCGGGGGTTCCGTACCCTCTCCGAGGAGAAGGATGCCGTTACCGATGGGGATGCCGCCAGCCTCGTTGTCCTCGGGCGAGGTGAGATCATCCCGTGTGAGCGAGGCTAGGAGTCTGTCCGAAATCGTGACAAAGACTCGATCTACGATGATGACGGCGGTCCCCCCTACGGAGACGGGAACCGACGGGGGGATGCTGGTGGAGGCGAAGGCCTGATCCAACTCTCCGTCGGTGATGCCTGCGAAGGTGAGAAACTCGTCTTTTCCGATCTCTTTCGTCACTCTCACTACTCCTTCCGGGGGTTATTTCCCCCTAAAGCCTTGCAAATAAAGAGTCCCCCTCCCTCTGTCTGGGGGAGTTGCGCCGTGTGCCACCCTATCAAAAACCGTTCCCGGTTCCGTCTTAAAGGTGTACTACACAGTGCAACTGTACAGTTTACTCTTTTGGTAAAACCCTGTCAAGGGGGATAAGAAGTTCTTCAAAATTGTCTCTACTGAGCCATTTTGGCTCTTTTGCCTCAGTTGCCAGAAATTCCCCAATAGCCACTCGACGTAGGGTTTCACAGTAGGCTCCAACTTCTAGTTTTTCCCCTATGTCATGAGCGAGGGTGCGGATATAGGTGCCCGGTGAGCAGGAAATGCGTAGTTCAAGTTTTGGGTAGGAATAATTGAGAAGGTCGATTGAGAAGATTTCAATAGATGCAGGTGGGCGTTCTACGGTTTTTCCTTCACGAGCAAGGGTGTAGAGTTTAACGCCATTGATCTTTTTCGCAGAGTACATGGAAGGGGTTTGAAGTTGGGGGCCAACAAACGTGCGTACTATTTGCTCTATTTTTTCGGGTGTTGGTGCGGTCACCCTAGGGTTTTCTTTTATGGCGCCTGTGGTATCATCGGTATCACTTGTTGCCCCAAGATACAGAGTGGTTTCGTAGGTTTTCGGCATATCTTTAAAAACACTGAGATGTTTGGTTGCTTCTCGCCTGACTCCAACAATAAGCAGGCCCGTGGCAAATGGGTCGAGAGTGCCGGCATGGCCAATCGTTTTTTCGCGCGTTACGCCGCGCAAATACGCCACCACATCGTGGCTCGTCCAACTCGCTGGCTTATCAATAAGTAAAAATCCCGGCATAGTGTTCACTGGAACGAGTAAAATGATTCCAGTATACTACTCTCATATGAATCGTTCTTCAACCTTGGGCTGGGGAAAAACAAAGGAGAATGGGGTGGAAATGTGGGATGCTACCCCCATTTTTTCGTCCCCACCAACCGCCCTGGCCCGTTTGAAACTTTTGTTTTACCCGAAGAGATTTTTTTTGTATCGGGCTCTTTCGCGGGCCATTCACTGGCATGAACGAGAAGGGGAGGCACGACCGTTTCGCATACTTGATAACGGGTGTAGTACGGGGGCCACCCTTACTGATCTTTATTTTCTCTTTGGGAAGCGTGTGGAACTTTTTGGTGTCGATGTAGTGCGGTTAGAAATTGATATTGCAAAACAAAAACTTGCAGCCCTTGGGGTAAAAGCCGAGCCATTTTGGTACGACGGAATTACGCTTCCTTTTGAAAAAAAGTATTTCGATGCAGTTTTTTCGTCTGATGTCCTAGGGCATGTGGAGAAACCCGAGACGTGGCTTAAAGAAATCAGTCGGGTGCTTCGCCCAGGTGGGCTCTTGGCGATGTTTGCTGAATCAAAACCAGGTAAGCATGCGGTAGTGCGCCGGTATTTACTACGCCACGGGGTGAATGTGGACCCGCATGCAGAATTTCATATTTCTCTTTTTTCTAAAGAGGTTATTCGTCAGATGATCGAGCAGATCGGGGTGGAGATTTCATTTTTTTCAGCAGGTCCTGCGCTCAATTTTCTTCTCTATCCTGATGAAGCATTTGCGACATTGCAGGCATCGACAAAAGTTCCCATATACCGCACGCTGAATCGTTTTTTGAATTTTTTGAAAAGAGTTTCCGCACCATTTTCCGTGGCGGTCGTTGAGTTTTTGACAACACTGCATTTCGCGACGCTCGGTCGCATTCTTGAAACGCAGGGGTGTTTGGTTATTGGAAAAAAACGCTAAAGTACTTGCGTTTTCTCCCTTTTTCTACTATAGTCATACGCATACTAATGTTATTTTTATGAACCTTTGGCACGATGTACCGGTCGGGGAAAATGCCCCAAGTGAATTCAATACGATTGTTGAGATTCCTCGCGGGTCTTTGAATAAATACGAAATTGATAAGGAGACTGGGCTTATTGCGCTTGACCGTGTCCTTCATACCGCTCAAATGTACCCGGTCGATTACGGATTTGTACCACAAACACTCTGGGATGATGGGGATGCGCTTGATGTGATGATTTTAACCACCGAACCTTTGGCGCCTGGAATTTTGGTGCGTACTCGTCCGGTTGGAATCATGCATATGATCGACGGTGGGGAAGGTGATGATAAAGTTATTGGCGTACCAACCGATGACCCACGCTGGAAAAACGTGCAAGATTTGAAAGATGTAAATGAACATACGATTAAAACGATTCAACACTTTTTTGAAACCTATAAGCAGTTACAGAAGAAAGTGGTTGAAGTAAAAGGCTTTTCTGGAAAAGCTGAAGCTGAAGCCGCAGTGGTTCGTTCTCAGGAATTGTACAAAGAAAAGTTTGGGAAGAAATAAAAAGAAATTTCATAAAACAAAAATCCCCTCGTTCTCAGACGTGGGGATTTTTGTATTCCCGCTTTGATCAAACTGTGGGTTCAAGCAGAATGGGAATTTGAGGCAAGAAGGGATTTATGTGTGCCTCGTTAGAACGAAAACAACTTGTCTCCGTAGAAGAGGGTGCAAGCAACGATCGTCGGACCGAGGGCGCCGATGAAGAGTCCGATGGCGCTAAATTCCAGATCCTTGGCTTTGTTCTCGAAGTAATCCTTCAAGATGCTGTAGCCCGCCGGGTTCGGTGCGTTTGCGATGACGGTAAGACCGCCACCGCTTACGGCACCTGCAACCACTGCGTACTTCACCGTCTCAGACAGATTCTGAACTGTCGAGGCCAGGTAGGTCAAAAGCGCGTTATCCGTGATCGCCGTCAGGGCCGTTGCCCCGAAGTAAAGCGGGGTCGGGCCGAGGGAGGTGATGAGGGGGGAAATCCACCATGCCTGGTAGCTGCCGAGGACAACGAGCCCTCCCAGAAAGAACCCGACCAGCGCCCCCTCTTTCAGGCGAACCTCCGCCTGGTACTCCTTGGTTACTTGCGTTACCCCAAGGAAAAAGAGAAGGATACCCACGACGATCGTGGGGTGATGGGTGAAGAGTACGGTTGCGACTATGAAAGCCGCATGTACGATAACCACCCACGCCGGCGCTTTCTTGATGACATCCAGTGTCTCGGCGATTTCATCTGGAGTGTTTCCCAGCCGTGCGAGCTCCTTGCGGAACCAGATGGCAGAGAGAACTGTGTTCGCGATCACCGCGATCGCCGCTCGAATGCCGAAGTGTGAGAAGACGTACGACGTGTCCCACCCCCAGGTTCCTGCTACCATGACAATCGGAGGCGCGGCAAAATTAGTGAGGGTTCCTCCGATCGACACGTTCACGAACAGGAGTCCGACCGTTCCATACATGAACTGCCGAGACGGACCTTTTCGGTAAAACGTGTTCGCGAGGAGAAGTGCCGTGATCGTCATCGCGGCCGGTTCCGTGATCAACGATCCGAGCAGTGGGCCTGCGACAAGAGCCGCGGTATAGAACCGCATTTCTTTCGGTAGGAACACGAGTGTTCGGGAAGCGAGACTCACGGCCGCCTTTGTGGTGTCGAGGATCGGCTTGGTGCTGGCCATCGTCATGATGGCGCAGACAAAGATCGGTTCAGCGAATTTCCTTCCTTCGACAAATGCGATTGCTTCGCTTCCACCAGCGACCAGGGCGAACACAGCGCAGAACGCTGCCGCCCAGAGTCCGAACACCACTTCGGTCTCGCCGAGCAGGTGGAACAGATTCTCGGGCACCGACCCCTCTTCGAAGTGGTGGGCCCACGCCTTGAACCTGCCTGCGAGAAACGTGTGGATGATTGCCAGAGCCATGAAGACGGTAGCGATGATCTCGATTGCGCGCATGTGAAGAACCTCTTTCTTGTCCGATTTTGGACTATTTTCCTTCTTGCCTGAGTTGAAAAGAGCTATGAACTGCACCGGCAGTTCTGCCCCCTTTCGTTTACAAAAATCTTCTATAAACGAGCATAATAGTATAGCACAAAAAAGCCCTTTTGTCAAGGGCTTTTTGCTAGGAGAAGGAGGTTGTTTTTACCCTTACTTTAGTCAATAAAGTAGAGTGGTACGGAGAGTTTCTTCACCTGATCAAGGCGAAAGTCGAGCAGTTTGCGTCCAACGAAAATAGCCGTTACGTGGGCGTCATGTTGAGCCACGTCATCGATATTATCTTGTAAGAATCCTGTACGAGGAACGTACTCAAAATCAATGGCTGTTTCTTCTTTAGCAATTCTTTTTTCATTGAGTTGACGGAAGAGTACCTGTGCCTGTTCTTCGGTGTCTTTTTCTGCTTCTGGTGTGTATTTATCTTCCATACAGTGGAGCACAACGACACGGAAAATGTTGTGGCGTGTAGCCCAGTCAACCACAAACGGAAGGCGGTCCATAAAGGAGTGCCCTCGAGAACCGAGAATAACAAATGGCGCCTGCCCATGATGAAGGTTCAAATCGTGTTCATCGCTAATCGGAGTAGCCACGTTCAATAATCGCGCAACAAGAGGGGTGAGTGGGGGCTCAATAATAAGGGTGGCAAGAATCACCCACATACCAATCGGAACTAAGCCTTGAAGCCCAGGGATGCCCAAACTGACCACTGTTACCAAAAGAACGGCTGGGATGGCACCGGTTTCTCGAACAAAAGAAATAAAGAGAAGTTCGCGAACCGTGAAGCGGTCTTTGCCAAAGAAAGAAAAGGGTCCAAGAGCAATAAAGACTGAAAGAGGGCGAATGATTCCCATAAATACAATCGCGGCCAAGATACCGACTCCGGCGTATTCAATTAAGTTGCCTACATCCACGAGCGCACCCAAAAGGACGAAAATCGTTGGTTTCAAAAAGCCTTCGATGGTGTGGTTGAAATACCGTTCGGTGTCGTGAAGGTGTTTTGATAAAACAAACAAAAGACCAGCGACAAATGCGGCTAAATATCCGCTGCCGTGAAAGGCCGCTGCGAGCGTAAACATGATGATCGGCACGAAAAGAAAATAGGCCGCGTGTGATTCTGTTTCTTGTCCGTTGTCTTTCGTAAATTTGGAAAGATAGTTAAGAAGGAGAAAGCCAAGAAAACCAAAAATGATACCAAAAATAATTTCTTGAAAAAGAATCATGCCTACTTCACGAGTAAGAAGGGAGTGATATGCGGTGCCGACACTTGTGAATACATTGCCGGTAAGTACAATTCCAAGGAAAGCGAGGGTAAGAAGGGTTCCGGTAACATCGGTTACTGCACTTTCTGAAATGACTAAATCTTTTGTTGCGCGGTTATGAAAACGAAGACGCTTTAGCACTGGAATAATGGCCGCAGGGTCAGTTGAGGCAAGCACTGCGCCTAAGAGGACTGAAACAGTGATCGGAATGGCAACGCCCGTTGCGAGCCCAATCCAGTGGAGAAAGAAAGAAAAAAGAATGGCCGTAATACCAAGCCCAACGAATGAAACGGTCATGATTTTGGCAAAGAGCTTTTTGAAACTCGCAAAAGGTGTCTCCAAGCCTCCGCCAAACAAAATAAGTGTGGCTCCAATGCCGACGATGATACCGAGCAATTCTCGCTCTTCGGTGATGTGTGTGAGCAATGGTTGAGCCGCGACCCCAAAGAAGATGGCCACAACAAATGATGGAAAGATCGTTTTTTGAGCTAAGTGGTAGATTACGAAACTGAGAAGACAAATGACCGAGATACTAAAAAATGCGGTAAGGAGCGCGGCATCACTACTTTTTGCGAAGAGAGGAAACAGTGCCGGGACAATTTGCGCGGCAAAAACGGTCGTAGCCAGTGCTAAAACAAGGGACAGATACGGCAAATATTTTTTCATATCGTTTCCTTTTTACGGAAAAGAGTAAGGTGAATAAAGAGACGAACATTAGTATACGCCCATTCATGTAAATTTCAAGAGGGGGTGTGTTTTGGTGTTGACGGACGTGAGTTCTTCCGCTATACTGAGCCTATCTTATAAACACAAACCCATGAATGTCTCTGAACTCGCCCGTCAACTTCGCACGAACCCCAAACAATTGATGGAGGTTCTGCCTCGCTATGGTTTTGATATTGGGGCGAAAGCCGTAAAAATCGATGATCGTGTGGCTGATCAGGTCATGAAGCGCTGGAAATTTATTAAGCGCGACATGGAAGAGCAGCGTCGTAAAAATGAAGAAGAAGAGAAGCGCAAAGAGCGAGAGCTTCGTAAAGCGACTGGTCAATCCGTGAATCTCCCTTCTCTTTTAACCGTCCGTGATTTTGCTGGCCGCTTAGGGCTTCCGATCACCCAGGTCATCATGGAGCTCATGAAGAATGGGATTCTGGCCAACCAAAACCAGAATATTGACTTTGATACCGCCGCGATTATGTCGGGTGAGTTTGGCTTTACTGCGGTGAAAGAGACGGATACCGCACCAGCCGAGGCAGATGAACATCGTGCGACTGAACTTGAGGATGCCCTGAAAAAAGGCGATAACCGCATGACACGCTCACCGGTCGTCGTTGTGATGGGTCACGTTGACCATGGAAAAACGAAATTACTCGATACCATTCGTGAAACGAATATCGTGGCGACAGAATCAGGTGGTATTACTCAACATATTGGGGCGTATCAAACCATTTGGAAAGATCCAAAAACAAAAGTAGAACGTGCTCTTACCTTTATCGATACCCCTGGGCACGAAGCTTTTACAGTCATGCGGAGTCGAGGGGCAAAAGTAGCCGATATCGCGATTTTGGTGGTGGCCGCAGACGACGGTGTCAAACCTCAAACAGAAGAGGTAATTCAGATTATTCGTGCGGCGCAGCTGCCATTTGTGGTTGCGATTAACAAGGTTGATAAACCAACTGCTGATGTGGCACGCGTGAAAAGTGAGCTCGCTAGCCGGAACATTCTTTTAGAAGAATGGGGCGGCGACGTTCCTTGTGTTGAAATTTCTGCCAAAGAAAAATTGAATATTGATAAATTACTCGATGTCCTTTTACTCGTCGCTGACGTGCGTGAAGAAAATATTCGAGCTGACGCTGGTATTGCTGCAGTTGGAACTATTATTGATTCTCGGGTTGATAAAGGAACTGGCCCGGTAGCGACCGTGTTGGTTCAGGCTGGAACCCTTCATAAGGGTGATCAGTTGGTTGTGAATGGAGAAATTTACGGGAAAGTTCGCGCCATGAAAGATCATCGTGGAAAAGATATTGATGCCGCTGGTCCAAGTGTTCCAGTACAGATTATTGGTTTTAAAGTAGCGCCAGAAGTGGGAGATATTTTAGATGTATCACGTGCAGAAGGGGCGAAAATGATTGACTTTAAGGAAAAACGAAACCGCCAAACTGGTGCTGAACAGACCGTTGTTGCACAGTCGAGCTCAGAAGATGATGAAAATAAAAAGAAGACCTTAAATATCGTTGTGAAGGCCGATGTACTTGGGTCACTTGAAGCCATCGTTGGTTCTCTTGATAAAATTCGTCACGATGAAGTTGGCGTGAAAGTGGTTGGAAAAGGTTTGGGTAACATTAACGATGATGATGTGAAGAAGGCCATGGCCGGAAATGCGACCGTGATCGGGTTTAAGGTAAACCCTATGGGAAACGCCGAGGAAATGATGCGCGATAACAATGTAGCGTTTACTCGCTACGACGTCATTTATGACCTTATTAACTGGGTCAAAGTGGAACTTGAAAAACTTCTTGACCAAGAAAAGATTGTTACGGAACTCGGTATTTTGAAGATCATGGCTATTTTCCGTACTGATAAGACTGCCATGACTGTGGGTGGCCGCGTGGAAGACGGGAAGATTAAAAAAGACACCTTGGCTCGGGTAAAGCGCAACAAAGAAATTGTCGGGATGGGAAAGATTGTTTCTTGCCAAATTGGTGCGGATCAGAAAAAGGAAGTTCCGGCTGGAAGCGAGTGTGGTATTCGTTTTGAAGGAAAGGTTAAAATTGAGGTCGGTGATGTGCTAGAATGTTATAGTGAGGAATCAAAAGCACGAAAGATTATCTTTCAATAAACCTTAAACATTTTAACGTATGGGGCCAGAAGCACGAAATATGGAGGAAGTTCCTGTTTTTCGCGGAGAAGCGATTGAAGGAGAGGTTCCTACTATCCCTCGACAAGCGGAAAGCGCGGAAACGGAAGGGGCTCTCCAAAAGGAGGTAGTCGAAATTGAAGAATTGTTTAGGCGCGAAGCGGATCGTCTACAAAGAGAACTTCAGGAAAATGTAGCTACTCTGCGCGGTAAGCTTCTTCCAGAAGAAATAACAAAAGAAACTGAAGCAGTATTTTTTGATCGGTATAACGAAGACATTGCCCGTTTAACAGAAAAAAAGGACGCCGCAATTCGAGTTGAGGAAGAAAAGTATCGAAAGACATCCGAGAACCTTTCGTAATTGTGAGTCACGTCGTTTATTTTTCTTTCACGAGAAAGGTGTGGTATAGTACGTCAGCATTCATTTTTATATCAACGTATATGGCAGATCTTCATTTTACTGACGCAACCTTCCAAAAGGAAGTTCTTGAATCAAAAGTTCCTGTATTTGTGGATTTTTGGGCACCATGGTGTGGGCCATGTCAGCAAATGGGCCCGATTATCGAAGAACTTGCGAAAGAATACGATGCTTCAAAAATCATCATTGGGAAATTGAACGTAGATGAAAACCAAGAAGTCGCAGGAAAATACCAAGTCATGAGCATTCCAACATTCTTGGTATTCAAAAACGGCCAAGTTGTTGATAAAGTCGTTGGTGGTGTTTCTAAAGAAAAGATTAAAGAAGTTCTCGATAAAAACGCGGCGTAAAAGTGTTCTTCACAAGAAACCATCGGTTAAAACCGGTGGTTTCTTTTTGTTCATTTTTACGCTATACTATATTCATTCTTCTTCTTTTCTTCTTTATTTATGCAACGCAAAGATATTATACTCGGGGCAGTCGTTCTTATCGTCGTGGTTGGATTCGCGGCAGGTTTATCTTTTTATAATGCAATGTCGCAAACGACAGGGTCGAGTGGCGGATATTCTCTTTCGATGCGGAATGCAGGTGCCCCAGAAATGGCACCTCAGGCAGTGCCCCCTATGGCAGCTGAAGCTGCTATGATGGGCGGGGACTCTGCGTATATGGGGGTCGCCATGGATTCAAAAGCAATGATTGGTCGCCCAATTGTGCCTGCGCCAACTCCTCCTCCTGGTTTCCAAACTGGTGGTGGGGAAGAATTTATTCCTGATCAACCACTCATTATTAAAACCGGCTACATGTCGCTTGCCGTTGCGGATGTACCGAAAGCGATTGATGACATTGTAGGTTTAATAAAAACTCGTGGGGGCGAAGAGGTAAATCGGAATGTGAGCAAAAATAATTACATGTACCAGGCACGAGAAGTGGTAAGTTTTGTGGGCTCAGTAACCGTGCGAGTACCAAGTGATAAGTTCGAAGAATCGTTAAGCGCACTAAAACAAGTTGGCGAAGTGGAAAGCCAACAGGTGAATGCCCAAGACGTTACGGAAGAGTATGTGGATATTCAGGCACAGTTAAAAAATTACCGTGCGACGGAAGCGCAGTATTTGGAAATTATGAAACGGGCTGAGAAAATTCAGGATGTACTTGAGGTGCAACGTGAACTCGGCAATGTTCGTTCCCAAATTGATCGTTTGGAAGGTCGTACAAAATATTTGCAACAGTCTTCAGCAAAATCAACGATCACCGTAAACCTTACGACCAAGCCAGAAAATGTTCCCGTTGTTGATGAGGGTGATGAGTGGAAGCCAGCCGTAGCCTTTAAAGATGCTCTTCGTAGTTTGCTCGGAGTGGGAAAATCAATTGGTGATGCACTCATTTGGGCGGTGGTGTACTTACCTGTTGCCCTCGTGGTATTCATTATTGCTTGGATTCTTATTCGTCGATCTCGCCGCAATGATGTGTATAAAAACATGGGAAGTGCTCCAAAAAATCCGACACCTCGTCGTTAACATACTCTATGACCTTTTGGGCGCGAATGTTCATCCATGCTTTGTTTTTTCCGGGTCTCGTGTACCTCTTTCAGATAGCAACGATTCTTCTCTTTGATGTGTACTCGTACTTCCCTTCGTTTGATGTGCCGATGCATGTGTTAGGCGGGGTAAGTATAGCCATGTCGGTGTACTACCTTCTCCAAGCTGCAAAAAAGAAAAAGTTTCTCTCCATTCGCTCGTTTGCGCTTGAAGCAGGTCTTATTGTGCTCATAACTTTATCCGTGGCTGTTTTTTGGGAATGGTATGAGTATGCCGTAACGATCCTTACCCGAGTGTCATTTCAGGGGACAGTGGCCGACACCATGGCTGACTTAGTGTATGGAACCATTGGGGCCACCATTACGGTCTCTCTCCTTGCAAGGAAGTCAAAAAAGAGCTCTGCCGCTTGATTTTTTGGGCATTGTTGCGTAGGATAAGGGAGACTTTTACCTCTCTATGACTCAGGCCTATAACCCGAAAGATATTGAACCAAAATGGCAGGCATTTTGGGAAAAGGAAAAAACATTTGAAGTTGATACGAATTCCAAAAAGCCAAAATTTTATGGCTTAATTGAGTTTCCTTACCCATCGGGCGCCGGGCTTCATGTAGGGCATCCACGATCCTACACGGCCATGGATGTGATTACGCGCAAAAAACGTATGGAGGGGTACAATGCGCTGTTTCCGATTGGGTTTGATGCGTTTGGTCTCCCAACAGAAAATTTTGCGATTAAAACAGGTCGCGCACCGGCTGACGTAACGGCTGAAAATATTGCCACCTTTACGAGGCAGCTGAAGTCGCTTGGTTTTGGGTTTGATTGGTCTCGTACCGTTGATACCACTGACCCCACATATTATAAGTGGACGCAATGGATTTTTCTGCAACTGTTTAAACACGGGTTGGCGTATAAAAAGAATCAGCCCATTAATTGGTGCCCTAAGGATAAAATTGGATTAGCGAATGAAGAAGTGGTGAATGGCGGTTGTGAACGCTGCGGCACGCCTGTTGAAAAGCGCGACAAAGAACAGTGGATGCTCGGTATTACGAAATATGCTGATTCACTTGTCGAGGGTTTGAAAGATGTTGATTATATTGAGCGAGCCAAGGTGCAGCAGGAAAATTGGATTGGTAAAAGTGAGGGTGCAGAAATTGTTTTTACCCTTCGGGTTCCGGGGCAGGATGAAAAACATACGGTTACTGTTTTTACTACACGCCCGGATACTCTTTTTGGCGTAACCTTTTTAGCTGTTGCGCCAGAGCTTGCGAAAAAATGGCTTGATGTAGGCTGGAAAGCAGACGATGACGTAAAACAATATGTGGAAAAAGCTCTTGCTGAACGGGTGAGTGCTCGCGAGGCAGAGCCTGAAAAAACAGGCGTACCCGCTGGAATCACAGCACTTCATCCGGTAACGAATGAAGAAATTCCCGTGTGGATTACGAACTATGTGATGGGGGATGTGGGAACTGGTGCCATTATGGCGGTGCCCGCGCACGATGAGCGTGATTTTGAGTTTGCAAAGAAATTTAATTTGCCCATCAAATACGTTGTTTTTCCCCTTGAATTTTACCACCTCGGTGCTGATGGAAAGCCAGTTATAATTAAATATAACAAGGAAAACATCAGTCAAATTGAAAGTAGAATGAAAGGTGTGAGTGATGGTACGGGTATGTGCTATGAAGGAGACGGTATATGCGCTAACTCCGAATTCCTCAATGATCTTGAGGTTATTGAGGCACAGAAAAAAATGATTACATGGCTTGAAGAAAAAAGCATCGGAAAATATAAGGTCAATTATAAGTTACGTGATTGGGTTTTTTCCCGTCAACGGTATTGGGGTGAACCCATCCCACTGGTGTTCTGTGCGTCTTGTGCTGAAAAAAAGCAATTTCAAAATAAAGGCGAAGAAATAAATCCTGGCTGGATTGCTCTTGACGACTCTGATCTTCCTCTTACGTTGCCTGAAGTAGAAAAATATCAACCAACAGATACTGGGGAATCACCGCTTGCGGCTATGACCGAGTGGGTGAATACCACTTGCCCTCATTGTGGCGGAGCTGCTCGTCGTGAAACCGATACCATGCCAAACTGGGCAGGGTCAAGTTGGTATTTCCTTCGCTACATGGATCCCAAAAATGATTCAGCGCTCGCTTCAAAAGAAGCGTTAAAGTATTGGGCTCCGGTGGATTGGTATAACGGAGGCATGGAACACACGGTGCTTCACTTACTCTATTCCCGATTTTGGAATCAGTTTTTGTTTGATATTGGGGTTGTTCCTACACGGGAGCCATACAAACGCCGCACATCGCATGGAATGATTTTAGCCAAAGGCGGAGAGAAGATGAGTAAAAGTAAGGGCAATGTGGTGAACCCGGATGAAATGGTTGAACAGTTTGGGGCAGATGCCCTTCGTGCCTATATTTTATTCATGGGGCCATTTGACCAGGCTGTGGAGTGGGACACCAACGGGCTTATTGGTATTCGCCGCATGTTAGAGCGCTTGTGGAAGCTGCAAGATGTGGTCGCAAAAGAATCGGTAGAATCGCTTGAGCAGGTGACACACGAAACCGTGAAAAAAGTGGGCGAAGATATTGATGCGATGCGCTTTAATACAGCGGTGTCTCAAATAACCATTTGGGTAAACGAAGCGACGAAACAAAAACAGGTAGGCAAGGCGCAATACGAGATGATTGTAAAAGCCGTGTCACCACTTGCGCCACACATCGCAGAAGAATTGTGGCAAGTGCTTGGTGGGGCGGGGAGTGTTGCTCTTAGTGCTTGGCCATCATTTGACCCGAAAAAATTGGTGGCGAATACGGTTACGATCGCTATTCAGATTAATGGGAAACTTCGTCACACTATTGAACTTCCGGCAGATGTTTCTGAAGAAGAGGCGACCGCTAGTGCTCTTAAAGAAGAAAAAGTGCAAGGGTATCTTCAAGGAAATACTCCGAAAAAAGTCATTTATATTAAAGGAAAGCTGGTAAGTATCGTGATGTAGAATTCACGCCGTATGGAGGGACGGTGGCTACACAACATAATGCATTCTAAAGGCAACACGTTTTTTGCGTGTTGTCTTGTTTTTCTTGTGGCGACCGCAGTGGCGCTTCTTGGTCCAAAGTTTTCTTGGAATTCCCTCTATGCACTGTGGTGGGGTTCGGGAATTTTACTTTTTTTCTTTTGGAATAATCGGCTGCATCGTTTCATTCTTCTCGTGTGTTGGATTATTCTTCTAGCCGTTCTTCGTGTTCTCGGAGCAACTCCGGACATGAGTGATCAAACCCATATTGTGTCATATCTTTCAAAAGAAGTGACCATAACTGGGGTGCTAAACAAAGAACCGGATAAACGTATTTCCTATACGAGGTATACGCTGGGCGGAGCACGGATTACGTATAATAAAAAAACGGTTCCCGTGCATGGAAATGTACAATTTACCACTTTCCCGTATCCGCCACATGCCTACGGGGAGCATCTGTCGGTCCACTGTACACTCAAGAAACCGCAATCAGAAGAAGGGTTTCGATACGATTTGTATCTCGCCAGTCAAGATATTTTCGTAACCTGCACCTGGCCACAGATTACTGTTCTTGATACGAAACGAGGAGGGGGAGTATTTCGGTATCTTTTTCAGGTAAAAGAGTTTGTGGCCAAGAAAATCGCTTTTATTTGGCCCGAGCCATACGCTGGATTCGTAGCAGGACTTTTATACGGTTATCGCGGGGGGCTTGGAAGTTTAGACCCTATGTTTCGCCAAACTGGTATCACTCATTTAGTTGCGGTTTCCGGGCAAAATATTGTGATTCTCGCGGGTGCAATTTTATCGTGTTGTTTTAGGTTTCGGATTCGTCGTCCGAGAGCCCTTATTATCGTGGCTCTTGGGGTTCTTTGCTTTGTGATTTTTACAGGAGCCTCAGCCTCAGTTGTTCGTGCTGGCATTATGGCGGGAATTGTTTTTTTGTCAGAGTGGCTCGGGCGAGGGAGGGCGATGAAAAACGTGCTTGGGGCAACAGCCGCGACAATGGTTTTTTTCCGGCCGCACATGCTTCTCTATGACCCCGGGTTTATCCTTTCTTTTTTGGCCACCATTGGAATTATCTACGCTACTCCGTGGATGAAGGAAAAACTTTCTTTTGTTCCAGATAAATTAAAACTCCAAGAAATATTCGGGGTAACGCTTTCTGCGATTTTGTGGACTTTGCCCTATGGGTTATACCAATTTGGAACAACATCGCTTGTGGCACCGATTGTAAATGCGCTCGTCGGACCCCTCGTACCTCTTATTATGGGGCTGAGTGCCTTTGCCGTTTTTTTAAGTATCTTCTCTCCATCGCTCGGGCTTTTTCTCGGATTTATTTCGTATGCGGTTATGAAAATAACGGTTGCGGTTGTTACCTTTTTTGCTCACATTCCTTATGCGAGTGTTGAGTTGAGCGTTCCAATATTCATGCCGGCTATAGGTTACGGTGTCCTTGTGTGGTTTTTTCTTCTAAAAAAGAAAGAGAAAAATAGACTATGAAAAAGAATTGGATCATTGTTTCCCTTATCCTTCTCGCTTTGGTGCTTAGTTGGTATTGGTTCGAGAAAAAGCGATTTCCCCTTGTAGGAAGTGGAGAAGTGCGAGCGGTGTTTTTAGATATTGGCCAAGGAGACAGTACCTACTTCACCTTTGAAGGTGGTAAAAACATGCTCGTCGATTGTGGCAAAGACGCCAAAGTACTTGAGGCTTTAGGGCGCGCGAAACAGTATTTTGACCGAGAAATTGACCTTCTTTTGGTAACGCATCCGGACCTTGATCACTACGGAGGGTGTACGGATGTTTTGAATAAATTTGTTGTTCATGCGGTTATGACGAATGGAGACACGAAAACAAATGATCCGGTATGGCAATATTTTTTATCAAGAATAAAAAGTGAGGGGGCGTTGCACACCATACGCCTGGCCACAGGTACAGAACAGATGTTTGGGGTAGGGTTTGAATGGCTGTACCCGAATCATGCCCTTGCGGCAGATAACAGGGTTCCCTCGTTTACCAAAGATACGGGCTCGAATAATGGTTCCATTGTATTTCGTCTGACGGCCTCTGATCATAGGATTCTTATGACGGGGGACGCCGAAGATGAGCTCGAGAAGTATTTATTGAGAACCGCCTCCTCTTCACTTCGGGCTGACGTACTTAAAGTCGGGCATCATGGGAGCCCGGGCTCAACAAGCGATCTTTTTATGAAAGCGGTACAGCCGAAGCATAGTATTATTTCTTCTGGTGTCGAAAATACCTATGGGCACCCTTCACCCCGGGTGCTTCGTCGACTCGATCGGTTTAAAAGCATGATCTGGCGTACCGACACCCAAGGTGATATTATGGTAACAATTGATAAAAATGGTCTTCGTGTTCAGTCGCGTAAGTAGTATATGAAAAGACGCCTCACCTTTTTTCTTGGCTTGCTTGTGGCGGTTACTCTCTGCCCTTCTTTGGTATTTTCTGAAGAGGTTGATACGGACGGTGACGGCCTCTCTGATATTTTGGAGAAGGTGTATGGGACCAATGCATTGAATAGCGACACCGACGGTGATGGGTTTTTTGATGGAACAGAGGTGGGGGAAGGTTTTTCTCCGAATCATGGGGCAAACGTTCTTTTGTCGACCGTAGATTCCGATGGTGACGGCCTGTTTGATGCACAAGAAGTACAGTTTGGAACAAACATGCATGGAAAAGATTCCGATAATGACGGACATACGGATTACGTCGAACTCATGGAGGGGTATAGTCCAAATGATGGTTCACCTCAAGCACGCATCTCGCGTGAACTTTTGGTTAATCGAAGTACGCAGATGATGCAGTATGTAGCCGGCGGCCAAGCCCTCTATGAATTTCCGGTTTCCACTGGAAATCCGAATACGCCAACACCAGACGGAGTATTCAGTATCGGAAAGAAAATACCAAGTAAGCGATATGTTGGCGTCGGATATGACTTGAAGAATGTAAAATGGAATATGGAGTTTAAGACTGGCGGCTATTATATTCATGCGGCGTATTGGCATAATGATTTTGGTTTGAAAACGCACTCGCATGGGTGTATTAATATGCGTGAGCCTGACGCAAAGATTTTGTTTACTTATCTTGATGAAGGTGTGCCGGTCCGAGTTACAGGCACTACGCCGAAAAAAAGAACGGTTGGGACCTAGCATATATGGTTCAGGAAATAAAAAAGAGGAGCGCTATTCGGAGGAACATATTGAGTTGGTATAAAAAACATGCCCGAACTCATTTGCCATGGCGCCTCACGCACGATGCGTACCATATTCTTGTTTCCGAGGTGATGCTCCAGCAAACCCAGGTTGATCGGGTCATTCCAAAGTATCTCGCTTTTCTTGCGTCATTTCCAACAGTAAAAAAACTTGCTGAAGCAACACCCGCTAGGGTTATTATGGCTTGGCAAGGGTTAGGGTATAACAGGAGAGCGCTTTTTTTAAAACGAACAGCTGAGACAGTGCTAAACGATTTTAAGGGGGTATTTCCTGAAGACAAAGAAACATTAAAGACCCTGCCCGGAGTGGGCGATTACACTGCTCGAGCCATTCTTTCGTTCGCCTTTCAAAAACCTATTCCCATGATGGATACGAATCACCGTCGTTTTTATTCCCGGGTCTTTTTTGGAGCAAATAAAGTAGTGTCTGATGAGGTGCTTCTTACGGTGGCCGAAGAAATTCTTCCGAAAAAGAGAGCGTACGATTGGAACCAAGCGCTCATGGATTTTGGATCACTCCAATGTACCGCAAAGGCGCCCCTGTGTGGCACCTGTCCGCTGAACACTCTTTGCAAAGCGGCATTCAAAGTTCAGAAGAAGAAAAGAGTGCTGAAAAAACCCACGGTTCGGTTCCTTGATTCGAATCGGTATGTGCGCGGGCGTATTATTGAAACACTTCGTGTGTCAAAAAAAGTTTCACGAAAAAATGTGCTCTTGGCTTTTCCCGATCGTTCAAAAGAGAAGATGAATAGTATTCTTGAAGGGTTACTTCGTGACGGCTTGATAGAAGAGGGTAATGGGGTTATAGTACTAAAAAGGGGGTAATATATCTCCACACCAACTATTCATTCTTAATGTACTGTATCGTATGGCTCTCATTATTCGTTGGGTTGTAAACGCATTCGCCTTACTCGCAATCGCGTATATTCTTCCAAATGTTGAGGTGGCAGGGTTTGGGGCAGCTCTTATCGCTGCACTTATTTTAGGGGTTATTAATGCGGTTATTCGTCCTATTCTTCTTGTGCTTACCTTGCCGGTAAATATTTTAACTTTGGGCCTTTTTACTTTTATCTTAAACGGATTTTTGTTTTGGTTTGCCGGCAGTATTTTAGAAGGATTCGAAGTTGTTGGCTTCTGGGCGGCCATTTTCGGAGCGCTTCTTATGGCGTTAGTTAACGGAATTCTCAGTTCATGGCAGCGGGACAACTAAGTGTATGAAAAACTATTCCTCAAGCCGAGTGCAGAAAGGAAAGGGAAAGACAGCCTATCGGACACCAAGTCGATGGCTCGCAAATAAGCCGGAACAATTTAAAAAAGAAGCGTTTAGTAAACTCAAAAAACGAGGACAGCATTTTTGGCCAAAATCTTCGTCTGACTAACTTTTTATTTTTCTATGTCGCCACACCCGATGTATACCGTACTCTCTCTTGGGGGATCAATCGTTATTCCGAAAGATGGGTTTGATGTTCCGTTTTTGCAAGCATTTCGTGATCTCATTTTACGACGAGTAAAAGAGGGTGGTCGGTTTATTTTGGTTGTTGGTGGCGGAGGGACAGCTCGGGCGTATCAAGGTGCGCTTCGTTCACTCGGTGAAAATGATAATAATGATCTTGATTTGGTCGGTATTCACGCCACTCTCCTTAACGCAGAATTTATTCGAGTTTTATTTGGTGAGGCTGCTCACAAAGAAGTATTGCGTGATCCTCGAAAGAAAGTGCGAACTAAAGCCCCAATTATTGTGGCAGGCGGCTGGAAGCCAGGGTTTTCTACAGATACCGGGGCAGTTCTTTTCGCTAAAACATATGGCGTATCGCATCTGTATAATCTTTCAAACATTGATTATGTGTTTGATAAAGATCCGCAGCATGCTACCGACGCTCAAGCGCTCGACCAGATGACGTGGAAAGAGTATCAGGCGATGAGCCCAGAGGGGGCGTGGGTAGCGGGGTATAGTGCCCCGTTTGATCCAATCGCCACAAAGCACGCCACAAAGTTGAAACTAACCGTCGGAATTCTTCGGGGAACAAATATTGTAGAGGTGGAAAAAGCACTTCTGGGAGAGCGGTTTAAAGGGACGGTCATTCATCCGTAAGCCGAGTCTTTACTTCTCGGAGCGGCTTGTCTAAGATAGAGAGTACCTCTGTTTTATGCCAAGCCCAATAGCTCCATTAGCCAATCGCATGCGACCAAAAACCCTCGATGAATTCGTGGGTCAGCTTGCTATTGTGGGAGAGGGAAAAATGCTTCGTGAGCTTATCCTCGGCGGGGAAGTGCCTTCGCTTGTTTTTTGGGGTCCTCCGGGGGTCGGAAAAACGACGCTTGCCGAAATTATCGCACGACAAAGTAATGCTGTTTTTGTTGCTCTTTCTGGGGTGACGAGTGGTAAGGCCGATTTAAATAAAGTAATTCTTGAAGCCAAAGAACGATCGCTTGAGGGGCAAAAAACCCTTTTGTTTGTTGATGAAATTCACCGCTGGAATAAAGCGCAGCAAGATGCTCTTTTGCCGCATGTGGAACGAGGAGTGGTTACGCTTATTGGTGCTACCACCGAAAATCCTTCTTTTGAAATTATTGGAGCGCTTTTATCACGCACCAGAGTGTTTATCTTAGAATCATTATTACCAGAGCACATTCAAGCGGTGCTTGAGCGGGCACTGAAAGATACCGAGAATGGTTTGGGTAATGAATCCGTGGTGGTGCCTCCGGATACGCTTTCATTTATTTCAGAAGCATCCGGGGGTGATGCTCGGGCCGCACTAAATACTCTTGATCTGGCCGTAACGCTCGCGAAAAAGATGCACAAAAAAGAAGTGAGCGTTTCTCTTGCGAAAGAAGCGATGCAACGCGTGCATGTGGTTTTTGATAAACGCGGTGAAGAATTTTACAATGCTATTTCAGCACTTCATAAATCAATGCGCGGTTCTGACCCGACCGCTTCGCTGTATTGGTTGGCACGCATGCTTGAGGGTGGGGCAGATCCGCTCTATATCGCACGTCGAGTGGTTCGGTTTGCGAGTGAAGATATTGGTATGGCAAATAGTGAGGCGCTCATTCAGGCGAATGCGGCATACGATGCTTGTCACAAGTTGGGGATGCCAGAATGTGCCGTACATTTAGCGCAAGCTGTGGTGTACTGTGCGAAATCAAAAAAATCAAATGCACTCTATACGGCTTATAAAAAAGCTGCAGACGATGCACGACGAACTTCCCATGTCGGGGTGCCTCTTCATTTGCGTAACGCGCCGACGAAATTTATGAAAGAAATTGGGTACGGGAAAGAGTATAAGTACAATCCAGATTTTAAGGAACCCGTTGATCAAACCTATATGCCGGAAGAACTTTTAGGTGTACACTACTTTGAAGATCAGTAACCCCGATATGTCTCCGTCTCGTGTTAATATTTATTCTACTTCACAGCTTGCTTGGGATGCCATGTACGAGGCAATTCAGGGTGCAAAGCAATCGGTATATTGGGAGCTGTATATTTTTGTTGACGACGAAGCCGGTGGTCGTTTTTTTGACCTTATTACCGAGAAAGCAAAAGCAGGTGTAGACGTTAAGCTTATTATCGATGGGCTCGGCAGTTTTTCCTTGTCGCGAACACGAATTAATTCACTTCGAGCCGCTGGGGTTGATGTGCGCGTTTTTCAAGAACGGAAAAAGCGTTATCGCGGTATTTGGCGCATGATGATTTCTCGAACGCATCGCAAAGTGCTTATTGTTGATGAAAAAATTGGGTTTATTGGCGGCGTGAATATCCAGCAGCACATGGGAGATTGGTTAGATGTGCAACTGCGAATTGAGGGAAAAGCTGTGCGGTCGCTTCTGCGTACTTTTGCAAAAATGTATCATATTTGTGGCGGGCCAAAAAAAGCCGTGAAACATTTACTCACTGCCACGGCAAAAGAACCTTGGAAAAAAAATGGTAAGGATATTGAATTTGTGTACGATGACGCGCATGATAAAAAATCAAATGCACGAGAGCAGTATACGAAAGCACTGGGGAATGCCAAGACAAGTGTAACCTTGTTTACTCCATATTATTTTCCCGACAAGAAATTTCTTCAGGCACTTTGGGCCGCACGGAAACGTGGGGTACGGGTGGACTTGCTTATGCCTTGGCGCACAGATGTACGCATTGCCACATACGCAGCATATGGGTGGATGTCACTTATGCATAAACTCGGCGTGAACGTGCATGTGGTGAACCGTATGATGCATGGAAAAGGGGTCTTAGTCGATGATGAGTGGGCCATGGTCGGTTCAAGTAATATCGACCCTACGAGCTTCTATGATAACTATGAGGCGAACGCTGTGGTGCACGATAAAAAAGCTGTTCAGGCACTCCGAGGTACGCTTGATCAGTGGCTTGAAGAATCGCGACAACTCTTACCCGAGGAATGGGCGAAACGGGGATGGCTCATGCGTATTCAAGAATTTATTGCGTATTGGCTGTATCGACTCTGGCATCGTCAGTACTAAAAAGAACCCGCTTGTGGGGTTCTTTTGTTCTGTGTGAGAATTTTTTTAGAAAGATACTTTACGCCCCTCGGGAATATGGGTCAGATAAAGGGGTGTTATTTTTTTATTCTTAAGTAATCCAGAAATTTTTTCCGGCCACTCAATAATACAAACGGTATCTTCTTTTCCTAAGTAGTCTTCAATACCGATATCAAGAAATTCCGCTTCACTTTCTGTGCGGTAGGCATCGATATGGATAACAGTCGAAATTTCATTTTTCGGTGCTGGTACACCATATACGTTCATAAGGGTGAACGTAGGGCTTCCAAGAATTTCTTTCACGCCCATACCTTGAAGAATACCTTTTGTGAGCGTTGTTTTTCCTGCCCCAAGTTCGCCATGAAGAGTTACAATATCTCCCCCCCGAAGAGTTGAAGAGAATTCTTGCCCGAAATCCATCATTTGCGCCTCAGTCTGAAAAATTTTCTCTTGCCCACTAGACTGCATAGAGAGGGAATTTGCTTGTAAGGCTCTTCACTTCATTTTTAATGTCTCGAAGCATGGTTTCATTGCTGTGATTCATGAGCGCGCGGTCAATAAGGTCTGCAACAAGACGCATCTCAGCCTCTTTCATGCCGCGGGTGGTAATGGCTGGCGTACCCAAGCGAATCCCTGAAGGATCAAGTGGTGGGCGAGGGTCATCCGGAATCATGTTTTTATTTAAGGTGATACCTGCTTTATCGAGCGTTTCTTGAGCAATGGCACCGGTAATTCCTTTCGGTGTAACGTCGACAAGAAGGAGGTGGTTGTCGGTACCCTCAAACATTAATCGGTAATCGCGGTTTCTCAATTCTTCTTCCAGTATTTTAGCGTTTAATTTAATTTGTTTCGCGTATTCTTGAAACGATGGCAAAAGTGCTTCTTTAAAGGCCACAGCTTTTGCTGCAATCACATTTTCGTGTGGGCCACCCTGGAGCCCTGGGAAGATGGTTTTATTGACTGCTGCCGCATGGATCTTTTTGCACATAATCATGCCACCACGAGGTCCACGAAGGGTCTTATGGGTGGTTGTGGTTACAATGTCGAAAAGGGGAACGGGGTTATTCATTTGCTTTCCCGCAATGAGGCCAGCAATGTGGGCAATGTCTGCCATGGTGAGTGCGCCAACTTCGTCGGCAATCGCTTTTATGGCCGCATAATCAATTTCACGAGAGTATGCACTATATCCCACTAAGATCATTTTAGGTTTGTGGGTTTTCGCCATTTCGCGCAAATTGTCGAGATCAATTTTTCCCTCCGCGTTTGTTTTATAGCGAATGAAATTAAAAATTTTTGCCATGACGGTTACCGGGTGGCCGTGCGTTAAATGCCCACCGTGAGAGAGGTCCATGCCAAGAATGGTATCTCCTGGTTGGAGTAAGGCAAAATAGGCAGCCAAATTTGCTGGGGCGCCAGAGAGTGGTTGCACGTTTACGTGTTCTGCTCCGAATAATTCTTTGGCACGATCAATGGCGAGCTGTTCAATTACGTCGATATTTTCGCAGCCACCATAGTAACGCTTGCCGGGTAAACCTTCGGCGTATTTGTTGGTGGCCACACTGCCAAGTGCCTCAAGTACGGCAGGGGAGACAAAATTTTCTGAAGGGATAAGTTCAAGCCCAGATTCTTCACGATCCAGTTCTTTTTTCAGGGCGTTGGCGACATCGATATCAAATGAGGAAAGAGGAGTACGGTTCATCATAAATAAAAAAATCTCTAGAGTAATTTAGAAAGTACGCGCTCAAGAGACATGTTACACCATATATCTGTAGATAATGAAGTATGTCCGTATCCTAGCATGGCTATATTTTTTTCACCATATACGTTCCTTGTTTTTTATATCCCCATTTGCGATAGTAGCCGCGGACGCCTACGCCAGAAATAACCGCTACTTTTTTAAAGCCATGTTCTTTTGAGATTTTTTCTGCTTCAACCAAGAGTGCTTTCCCTAACCCTTTGTGTTGGCTCGCACCTTCTGTCTGTGCTCCAATTTTTACCAAGTTGCCATACGTGTGGAGTTCGCGCACAAACGCCACATCTTTAATTTCTGGAATGAGGGTATAGAGCATTTTTTTATTATCCAAATCTTTTTCAGGAATTCGTAATCGTAAAAACGCGTAGACCGCTTTGCGTTCACTATCTTCAAAAGTGAGAAAGTATTCTGTGCCACCTGTCGTTTCGTATGATTCAGCAAAAAACTGTGGTTTTTCTGCCACCAGTCGTTCAGCTTCTTTAGGGTGTTTCGTGAGAACACGTCCAATTTCACGGCATCGCAAGCAGTGGCACGTAAGGCTTCTTTTTTTCATTTCTGTCTCAAGCATTTCACGTAAGTTGGTAATGGAATTTCCGCCTTTGATTTCGGTGGCCGGAATATCGCGAATAAGTCGTGAAATACGGCAGTAACGTGGTGTTGCTTCTTTCATCTGAATGAGCGCTTCAAACAACGCTTTATCTCCGTAGGGCGTAAAGCGGCCATCGAGAAACCATTGGTACAGTTCTGCCGAAGGAATCACAGTGTTCGGATATATTTTGACCATGTCAGGCTTCAGCCCTTCGTCAGAAAAAAGTAGCTTATACATTTCCACATCATGTTCAGGAGTGGTACCAGGTAAATCCGGCATGAAGTGAAGGTCGACCTTAAACCCAGCATCACGAAGAAGTTTGAGGGCACTGCGAAATTCGTCAACGGTATGCCCGCGACGAATGAGTTCTAAAATTTTGTCATCTGGGGCTTGAAGCCCAAGTTCGACCCTGGTGCACCCTTGCCGGCGCATATGGAGAATTGATTTCGGAGAGATAGCGTCGGGTCGAGTTTCCAAAGTGACCCCGATCAATCGGTGTTTTGCCGTCTCATTTTTCTTCTGTTCTTTTGCGAGAGCCTTTTCTAGGTCGGAAAGGGGAGAGGTTTCTTTGAGAAGAACGGTATTTTTGCGTGCCCGCCCCCCGGTTTCATTAGCTGCTCGAAATGATTCGAGCATGAACCAGTATTGGTATTTAATCGGGTAGGCGTTCCATGTACCACCCTTAATAATATATTCAATTTTATCCACGTGATGCCCATTCATTTCAAGCGATTCAATGCGACGACGCATCTGCTCGTAGGGGGAAAAATCTAAACGGAGAGCCCGAGCAGCAGCGGGTTCCGAGGCAATATAGCTTTTTGGCATGCGGACTTCCGTCGGGCAGTAAACGCACTTTCCTGGGCAGGTGTATGGTTTAACGAGGGAAGTAATAACGGCGATTCCTGAAACATTGCGCACGTCTGCCTTTCGGAGGAGTTTTTCGAACAACTCACTTTTGGCGATTTTTTTCTCTTTGAGGAGTTTTTGATAAGTAAAAAGAAGTTCCCGGTTGCCTGGTTGTCGCATTTTCATCTTCGCGGCAATTTTGGTACGGCGTGCGTCAAATTCCTCCTTCGTGTTTGGAAGGGTAAGAAGGAGTTCGGTAAGAAGAATTTGAGAGGTATTTTCCATAAACGAATGGGCTTAATGTAGTATTTTTTTCCTCTATTTGCAAGGGGAATTACCCCTTCCCTTAAGGAATAGTACTGGCCCCATGTTCTTTTCAAGAAAATGCGATATACTGAGTTGGCATTCGTTTTCCGTACCGTGGGGTGATTTTTCTGGAGATATACAAGTAACGGGTGATGATAAGAAAGGGAATGTATACCTTCGGTTAAAAAGAGGTGGAGAAGCCATAAACAAACACGGCCAAAAGGTTTCTTTGGTAGATGGAATGTATATGCAGGGAATTTCACATGCGCTTGAAATTGGGGAATGGTGCCGCAAAAAAATAAAAGAGTACGAAGTGAGAAATTAAAAATTTATTATTTTTATGGAACATGAACCACAGCCAGTCGAAGCATTTTCTTTCGAGACGCTCGCTGCAAGACTAGAAGAGAAGTTTGGCGTGTCAGCCGCAGTGGTTGAGCAGTTTGTGGTACATACTTTAGGGTGTAAGAAAGAAGGCGATTGGGAAATTCTACCATCTGATGAAGAAGGAAAGATCTTGATTCGTAGGGCAAATACAGAGCGTGGGTATATTGTGGGAACTGCAAGAGCGAAAATTTGGGATAAAGTGAGTGGGGCAATGATTGATACGCCTACTCTAACTTTGGTTCGGAAGGTCCATCTTGATGCTGCCCCCACTGTTGGATTTACACCCGGAAAAAACGAGACCGGTCACTATATGCCACCGAATAGTCCAAGGGGAGGAAGAAGATAGAAAAAATATTATATAATATGAAAATTACTATTTGCGGCAGCATTGCCTTTCATGCAGAAATGGATGAGGCGAAAAAAGAACTTGAAGTCCTCGGGCATGAAGTGAAACTTCCTCCGTATGAGGTAAAAGATGAAAACGGAGTTATGATTCCGGTGAAAGAGTATTACGCTAAACGCAAGGCCTCAAACATAGATGCTGGTTGGATTTGGGAGCGAAAGGCGGAGGCCATCAGGTGGCATTTTGATAAGGTGGCGTGGTCAGATGCGATTCTTGTGTTGAATTATGATAAAAATGATATTCCAAATTACATTGGACCAAATACGTTTTTAGAAGTTGGCTTAGCGTTTTATTTGGAAAAAAAGATTTTCTTTTTACATGATATTCCGGAGATGAATTCAAGAGAAGAGTATTTGGCAATGAGACCGACTGTCATTCGCGGTGATTTGAAAAAGATTGTTTAAGATAAAAATGATTTTTACTCTTTCTTTTTCATGAAGAGGTGAAACACGATTCGCGCAGCCAAAGTTTTTGGGACAAATCCGGTCAAAAATACAATAAAGGCATTTTTTATTCCGGGAATAATAATTGCCTTATTGTTCTGTAATCCTTCCACTGCGACACGTGCTACATGTTCAGCGCTATCGGTTCGTTTGGTGTCAAAAACACTGATGCTTTCCGTATGGGCTACAGCACTGAAATTGGTTTGGGTTGGCCCTGGGCAAAGAACAGATACTTGAATACCGTGTAATGCGAATTCCTCGCGTAGCGCAAGTCCAAGCGATAACACATAAGCCTTAGTTGCAAAATATGTGGCCATAAGGGGCCCAGCTTGAAATGCTGCTGTTGATGCAGTTAAAAGAATTTGACCAGAACCACGTGCATGCATGGTTTCGCCAAATGATCGGGCCAATTCAGTAAGAGCCGTAATATTTACCGCAATCATTTCATCATTCTTCTCTTGCGGAATGGTAATAAATGGTCCGTATGACCCAAGACCAGCGTTCAGGATAGCTATGTCAGGTACGATGTTTTTCTTCATGACATACTCGATAAGTATCTTCGCCCCATCTTTTGAGAAATCACAAGGAACCGCGTGTACATTGGTAGCGCCTACTTTTTCTAACTCAGTCTTCAAGTCGCTCAGTTCTTCACTTCCACGACTGGCAAGAATAAGTTCTGCGCCTTTTCTCGCGTATTCATAAGAGATAGCTCGACCAATGCCACGACTTGCCCCTGTAATACAAACGATCAACGACATATATTGAGATTCAAGAGTAGATTAAGTATACTTTAACCTACCTCACTTAGCGAATACATATGGATCATGCTGAACAGATTATTGAACAAAACAAGAACGTCTACGATAGAGTGGCCGATCTCTTTTCCGGTACGCGTGCGTATTTGTGGGAAGATCTGAAAGCGCCTTTTTTTTATAATTTTCTTCAAACAGGGGATCGCGTGCTTGATGTTGGGTGTGGCAACGGGCGGTTATTTCAATTGTTTGAGGGGGTGCTCATCGATTACACGGGTATTGATCAGAGTGAAAAACTCATTGCTTTGGCACGAGAGAAATTTCCTGATATATCTTTCGATGTGGGGGAGATGACCCATTTGCCGTATAGGGACGCATCTTTTGATGCAGTATATGCAATTGCCTCTTTTCATCATTTGCCGACTCCTGAAAAACAAAAACAAGCGTTGAAAGAAATATGGCGTGTGCTGAAACCCGGAGGAAAACTTATTATGCTTAACTGGAATTTAGAGAATGACTGGGTAAAGGGTAAGGTGGCTACCGGCTCATTTGTGCGACTTCCGGATGGGAAGAATATGAGTGTTCCGTGGAAAATTGGGTCAGGGGAGTCGCTTGGTGAGCGCATTTATTACGGTTTTTCTCTTTCGGAATTACAAACTCTCCTTTTGGAAGCACACTTTACCGTAGAAAAAAATTATTTTATCAATAAAGGTGAGGAGTCATCTGTCGAACTCGGTGAGAATATCTTTATTTTGGCGGTGAAGTAGAAATGGTTGTGCACAGGTCTATTGGTAAATGAGGTTGGGTGTGGTATAGTCCCTTTCAAATACCCTGATTGTTTTTGTGAAATTTTTGATGCATTTAACACAGGGAGGGAAGCAGAAGTTTTTATTTTTTGCTTTGTTTTTTATTTTCGTCTTTGCTGCAATACCTCTTATTCCTCACCAGAAAGATGAAGAGTCATATCTTTTGAATAAGGAAAAAGACCCGATAGACCCGAGTGGATATTTTTACGACGAATCCAATGGTCATTATCCTCTGTACGGTGGCTACCTCACTATTTCGGCTCCGCCTGGCGGTGCCACGTATTTTGCCTATAATACAGGACTTTTTGGAACCCTAATTTATGACGATCGCTATCTACCCAATCATGGATTCTATACCTGGCTTGCTACGGGTACACCCATGGTTCCGGGTGTGTATACGATGAATATAACTCCTCCTCCGGGGTATACACTCAGTACCACGTGTTTACCGCAAGCGGGGCCGTTTGCTAGTACCTCTCAAAGTACAATTAATATCGGTGCCTCACCGCCAGGGGGTGTAATTCCTGGGGGGTGTGCAGCGAATCCTTATTATCTTACTTTTGATTTGAACGCATCTTCTTCTCCTCGAATTGATAATAATAATATTCCTTTTACTCCGCCACCTGAGTGTACCGGGACAGATATTACTGGTACAGCTTTTACTGATGCTGACGCTGACGGTGTTTTTGATGGTGGGGAGACGGGTGCGCAGGGTGTTGTCGTCGAAGTGTATGACTCTTCAAACACACTTATTGATGCGTGTAGAACAAATAGTTCTGGGCAATATGGTATTGATGTGGCAGATGGAACTGATGTGCGCTTGCAAACGTTTAACTTTTCATCATCTACACGTTATCTTGGATATGCTGTAGGGAGTTCATACCCAAATGTTACGTTCGTCGAAAGTCCAGCCTCTGGTATTAATTTTGCGTTTATGGCCTATTCCGGGGCACATATTCCCCAAATTGGTGATCGTATTTGGAATGACCTTGATAGTGATGGGTTTCAAGATGCTGGAGAGCCGGGTATTGGTGGGGTTGTGGTGCGTTTATATGCAGGCGAATTAACATCCCTTTTAGGGCAGGCGACTACTACTGCCGATGGGATATACACATTCGGTACTAATGCTAGTTTGAACGTATCGACGACGCTGCAACAGCATAGTGGCTATTATCTAGTTATTCCTCTTGATCAGAGTGCTTTGGCGGGATTGTCGACCACTACTCCTAATGTTGGGGATGATCAGAGCGCCTCTTTTGATAATTTTCTCGATTCTGATGGGACTGCGACGGGTACGGGAGCTCATTTGAATTCTCTCGTTACAAGTATTGTTCCCTATCCGTCAAACAGTAGAATGGTGTTCACCTCCATGGATTTTGGGTTTACTGGTACCCCAAGTGCGACAGCACCTGACCTTGCTTTGACCAATACCGAAAGTCCAACGTCAACATATTCAAGTTCTACCGTACTTTTTTCTTTTGATTACTCCAATATTGGTGACGCTTCTGCAAGTGGTGTATATATTTCAACCACTGTACCGGTGGGTGGTGTATTTTCAAGTGCTTCAAGTACCGGAACATGGAGCTGTTCGAATGAGGCGGTAGCGGGAACAACGTGTACAACAACCATTGGTACTGTTGCTGTAAGTGGAAGTGGTGGGGTAGTGTTTGCTGTTACCGCACTGGGGAGTTTTACTGGATCATTGGAAAATACAGCAACCATTTTCGATAGTGGGGCTGATATCACGTCAATAAATAATACAGCGTCGGCTTCTGCACTCATTAGTGATATTCCTCCAACCCCACCCCCACCTCCGCCGCCCCCACCACCTGCTCCGTCACCGAGTCCTTCACCTTCGCCGAGTCCAAGCCCGACTCCTTCTCCATCCCCGGGTGGTTCATTTATCTATTTCGGTGGTGAAATTGGGGGTACTATTGAAGCGCCCGCCTGTGTAACTTCACCTTTTGTGAACGTAACTCTCCGATCTGGAGAAGCTGTTTCTTACTTGCTTGAAAATACCTATCCGTTTGTGGGTGTATGGCGTTCTATGAAAGGTGAGGTAGAGGTTGTTTCGTGGCAGCTGCCTTCGACAAGTGATGGAATATACACCCTTCATGTAAAATTTCAGAATGGGCGAGGAAGGATGAGTCCGCATCTTACCGCTGACGTGCGGCTTGATACGGTAAACGGATGCGGAAGCGCTGCTTCGGTCGCACCAGTGCCGCCGCCTCAAGTGGCGCCTCCTGTACAACCAGAGCCAGTGCCAGAACCTACCCTAAACCCTCCAGTAACGCCTCCGCCTGCGACACCAAACCCTGTATCACCACCTCCGGCACGCCCACCGGTCGTGCCTCCAGCAAGACCACCGTCTCCGCCTCCACAAGCCGTGCGCGTGTCGTCAACTGCTCCGGCTGTGTTCACTCCTGTTTCGGGCAATATGTGTGCGTTTGATTGCAACACCATGTCGTATGACATGTATATTGTGAACCCTGATGGAACCGAACGGCATATGGGAGGGCCAAATGTGCGAGTTGTTGATTATGCAACGGATATTCAACGTATTTTGTTTGAAGATTCAAATGATATTGATAAAGATTATAATGATGTTGTCGTTGAGGTAGTCAAAGAGTGTGTGGAGGAAAGGGTGAAAATTGAAATGCTTTACCTCGAGGCCCTGTGGAAACACCAAATTCGCTTTCGTTTACTTAAAAATGGGGTAGAAGAAAATAATTTTCTTCTTTGGCCAAATTCCCACCTTGCGGTAGGGGATGGAAAGATTATCGGTGGTCGCACAGGTGCTCAATGTGCTCCAGCTCCAACAGAACCTGTAGCTGCAACTTCAACGGTGGTTGATTTTACTCTTACTACAAAGCGGACAGGGGGAAGTGTTGGTGTTGCGCCAGTACAAGTTACAAAAGACACTGAACTTATTCGAATTGCGGGTGTGGCAGGGGATTCTCTTTCTGTGAATGTGAATGGAGAAGGCTTGGCTGAACAGGGAGTGTATCTGATCGAACTGAAGTTCAACGAATCGACGTATCCTTTGGCTTTTGATTTAGATTCTGGTTCGTATGAAGCCGACATCCCACTCGGTGAGCCAGCACAATATCCGGGAGAGCTTATTACGTATTATCGAGACGTAACCGATGTTCATCAAGTGGTTATTGAAAGTTTACCTCGCGGAATCGTATATGACGAAGAACGTTTGGCCCCAGTAGCGGGTATACAAGTTATGCTCTATACTGCTGGAATTGGTGGAGGTGATACGACCGAGCTCTGGGACGGAACTGCGTATGGACAGATGAATCCCGTAACTACCGCAAGTGATGGAAGTTATGTCTTTATGGTGCCAAATGGTACGTATCGACTTGCGCTTCAAGAATCAGGAAAAAACGCAGTCGATGCAGGAGTGTTTACGGTAACGAACAATGTTCTTAATCCATCGATCACGTATCGGATACGCCTTGCAGGGCCTGGCGGAGAAGGTGGTAATGAAGTTGGGGGAACAGAAGCGAATGCTTCTCAAGAGCAACTCAGTGCATTTGAAGCTGCACGTCAGGCTCTTCTTGATTTATTAAGTGGTGCTCGCGCTTGGGCCGAGGATCCTGAGGTAGAAGCAGTCACCAAAACGATTGTCGTGCCAACGGTTGGTGTTCTTCCTGTTCTTGCCTTAGCTCCGGCCTTTGCCGGAACCGGCGTGCCGCTGTTCTACTATGTTTTTCTTCAGCCTTTTCTTCTTCTTGGGCGTACCAAACAAAAAGAATGGGGCGTGGTGTACCACAGTTTGTCGAAAGCACCGATTGATTTGGCCGTAGTTCGCTTGATTAACAATACCACCAATAAAATTGTTCAAACTCGTGTCACTGATGTGCAGGGTCGGTATGTCTTTTTAGCTGAACCCGGGGAATACCGCATTGAGGTTGGAAAGAGTGGTTTTGAACCGACAAAAATTATTCCACTAGACTTAGTGAATGATGGTCAGTTTGCAGACGTCTATCATGGGGAACTTATTGTGGTTGAGGATGGAAGTGTGGGTTTAGGCTACCCGATTGCCCTTGATCCTGTTGGGGTAGAGCAGAAAACACCGGAGAGAATTTTGAGGCAACGTCGTCTTCGTGTGGTTCAGCATGGTGTAGCATTGTCTGGATTTTTTATCCTTGCTGCAAGTTTGCTTGTGACCTTTACTTGGGTGGCTGTTCTGTTTGGTTTTCTCCAGCTTTTTGCGTATATCCTCTTTACGAAATTTTTAGTACCAAAGAAACCTCGACACTGGGGTCAGGTATTTGATGGAGAAACAAAACAGGCACTTCCTGGCACCGTCGTCCGTCTGTTTGCGTCTGAGTACAATAAGCTCGTTGATACTTTTGTGACAAATAAAAAAGGCCAGTATGCCTTTTTGGTGGGAAATAATACGTACACGCTCCATTTTACACGGACAGGGTATGTGGCAAAAGAGCTTTCAAGCATCTCGGATAAGGCAAAAGCAGAAGGTGCTTCGTTTATTGCCGAAGATGTTTCTTTAGAGAAAGAGTAAGGTTCTTCCCCGTCTTTTCCTTACTGTCCAGTAACGATACACACTGCTGCTCCTTCAACATGAAGGCCTTGCTTTCTCATTTTTTGAAGCCCAGCCACGCCGAGAACACCATTTGCCGAAAGAGAAAGGTTGCATGTTTGTTTGACGAGGGTAAGAGCTGTAGAGATTTCCTCATCTGCGATTATCCAACCACTTCCTTGGTGGGTTTGAAGGAGAGAGGTGAGTGCTTGTTTCCGGTTGGCCACGTGATCAACAATAGCGCCTGCCAAGGATGTCTCTGTTTTTGTAGGAAGTTCCTGAACAAATGTTTCCGCTAAAGGAAAACAAGCGGTTGTCTGCACAATGTGAATGCGTATCGGTTTTTCTCGAGAGATAAAAGCTTCAAGGAGGCCTTGGGCGGTGGTGCCGGAGGACGTGGGTATGAAAATATCGCTCAGATGTTCAATTTTTTGAAGTTCATCGGCTAAAGTATGATAGCCTACAAGCGCTAAATCATCGGTTGATTGGCGAAGATTCTTGGCTTTTTTTTCTGCCTCATCTTGAAATGCCCGCTGCTTTGGGCGCGCGTCTTGAAGAATAGCAATACGAGTGTTATTTTCGCTTGCCTCGGAAAGACGTTTTAATTTTCCGCTGTCAATGTGTTCGCCAACATAAATGTTGAGGGTAATTTCTTTTCCGGGGTTATTCTTATTGTGCTGAAGAAGAGTATGAATTGCGGCCAGGGCTGCATTTCCTGATGAAGAAAGAGAAAAAGACTGCCATCCTTCTTTGACATAGTGTTTCATCATGAGCGGGATAGATCTTCCTTTGTGAGAGCCGTAGGGGTGAAGATCTTCCCGTTTTAAAATAACCTCAGAAACGCCAAGGGCGGCGGCAAGCAAAGGGTAGGTAATTTGCGGGGTCTTCATAGCTCTTGAAATATTTGGGCTGGCTTCTGTATACTATGGGTATTCTCTTCACATACCCATATGCATTTTATCTGCCCAGAATGTAAAAATTCTATTGATACCTCATCGTATCACACCTTCGCAAAAGATCAAGTTGTGGAATGCCCCATGTGCGGCATTTCTTTGCTTGTCCTTGAGATGAATGACAAAAACGCTGTCGTTGAGGTGACTGATGAGGGGAAGTAGGTTCTTCAATTTTTCGCGAATAGTTCAACCGTCTGTTCAATCATTCCGCGGAAACCGTGGGAACCGAGAAACACAATGCAGTCGTTCGGTCTGGCGGTTTTTTTGAGGTGGGTAACAAGTTGTTCGTCGTCGTCAATGTGATGAACATTCTTGTGCGTTTGTGCAATTACTTCAGTGAGGGTCTCGCCATCCATAGGGCGTTCTTTTTTGGTAAGGTCAATTTTGATGTTGGTAAGCCGGGGAATGATAACCTCGTCTGCGTGGTCAAACGCATGGGTATAGAGGGGTTTGGCACTCTCTTCCCGGTTTCCACTGTTTGGTTCAAAAACAGCAATCAATTTTCCGCTCGTAAGTTCGCGGAGCGTTTGGAGAACAGAGGCTGCTTTGGCAGGTGAGTGTGCGATATCGTCAAAAATGGTTACTGGGTCAGCGAGGCGTTTTTCAAGCCGGCGCTTAATACCACTGAAAGAGGCGATGCTTGCGATTATTTTTTCTGGAGAAATGCCAATGGCACGAGCCAGAGCAAAGCACCCGGTAATATTTGCTGCTTGGTAAGCTCCAAGCATGGGGCTGGTTACTACCCATTCTTTTTCGTCTGCAGTAATGGTAAAAGTAAGTCCTGATTTTTTTTGCTCTATACTGCTGTAGCGAACATTGGCTTCAGGGCCCATACCATAGGTGATTCGTGTTCCGGTAAATGTTTTTGTTAAGGATTCTACCCGGGAATCGTCTTGATTCGCTACAATGAGCCCTTGTTTTGGCATTCCTGCTATAAGAGTAGTAAATGCTTCAACATACGATTCTTCTGTAGGGTAGACGTCTACATGATCCCAAGACATGCCGGTAAGAAGAAGGTGCGTGGGTTTGTAATGGCTAAATTTTGGCCGAAGATCAAAGCGGCTCGATTTATATTCGTCGCCTTCAAGAATGCTCCAAGAGCTTTCAGTAATAGCTGCTGCGTCCGTGGGGTCGATGGTGAGGCCGCCAAACATGTAACTAGGGTCAAAACCCGCTTGAGCTAAAATCCAAGTCAAAAGTGTGGTTGAGGTAGTTTTCCCGTATGTTCCGGCTGCCACGATAGAGTGTTCGCGGACAAAAAATGTTGCTACGGCTTCTGGATAAGAAAGATAGGGAATGCCGTTTTCTTTTACAAAGAGCCATTCTGGATTGTTCGAGCTTGCTACGTTTCCCACAATCACGAGGTATTCGTCGTTTGAGTTTTTGGATACAAATTCAGCTAAGACTTTTTCTGGATGCCAGCCTGCATAGTAGCTCACCCCTTGTTTTTCGAGGTGTGTTGAAATTGGAGGGTAAAACCCAACATCGCTACCAGTAACACGGTATCCTTTTTTATGAAAAGCAATGGCAAGTGCGCTCATCGCTACTCCACAGATACCAATAAAGTGAATGTGTTTCATAGATTTCATCACAGGATAGGAAAGGTGCTTTTGGAAGGCCTACGTCTTTTGTAAGGCAAGAAGCCAAAATTGTCGTTTATAACTTTTTCCATTCATGCACGGATAGCTCTCCTTTTTTTCAAGGTCGAGAACGGTAAAGTATTTCCCGTAGAGTGATAATAGGTCTTCACGACGAAATACACGCTCAGTCAATCCAAGCTCTTTCATAATATAGGTATCTTTTTCTGGTCCAGGGGAATCTTGAAGAAGTGTTTTGGCATTTTTGTCTCCATCGAGTGCTAAAGCTTTTACAAACATGAAGCCTCCGGGTTTGAGTACTCGGCTTGCTTCTTCGAGATAGGTTCCGCGTTCTTTTTCGGTGAGGGAGTTTGAGGACACGACATCGATGATGAGATCAAATGACGCATCAGGAAAAGGGTACGATTCCCCCATGCTTTGACGAATATATTTTACTCGCACTCCTTTTTCTCGTGCCGCTTCTTCTGCAATAAGAATCGCTGTTGGTGAGATTTCAATGCCAGTTGCAGCGGCACCAAGGCTCGCCATGTGATTTGCGTTTCGGCCGGTGCCAGATCCCAGATCAAGGACCGTTTTTCCGTCTAGGCGAAAATCGTGTTCTTTTTTAAGATATTTTAAAAAACGAAGCGTATCCTTTTGTGGTTCTGGATGAAAATGCAAAAGTTGACTATTTTTATATTCTTTTTCCCAAGCATTCGTTTGCGGCATATTTTTAAACAAGTTGTTTGAGAGGTGAAGGATCCTTTTGCCACTCCTTCCCGTCAAACCATTCTAATCCCTCGAATTGAAGTTTGTAAGTATCTGTTGGGCGTTGGAATGAGCCTAAATAAATATATTTTTTCCCTGTCTCCTTCGCACGTGCAATGGCTCGGAGCATCATGCCAAGGCCCAGGTTCGGTACTTGTAGAGAAAGATCGTAAAAAGGGTATGAGTAATGGACCATCTCGTTCGTTTCTAAACAAATGGTGTAACCGACAACTCTCCCGTCTAAAGAAAAACGAAGCACGCGATTAAAATTACTTTTTTCTTTATCGGTCAGAAGCTCTTTTATTTTATTTGCACTAAACGTGCCGTCACCAAACTTTTCGCTATAAAAATCTTTTCCAAGTTTACCAATAGACCAGTGGTAGTCGGAGAGGGGGAGAGGAAGTGTTTCCATTGTCAGCGCTTCGGTTTTTTTCAGCACTCGGCGGTTCTCGCTTGAGAGCTCAAATACGCTTAAATCAATACGGAGACTTCGTGTTTGTTGGAACGTGCCCCGTTCAACACGAGTTGCGACATACCCAGAAGCATAGGCTGTGTTTATATCTGCCAGGTTTGCGGTGTCGACGTTTTTTTCACCCCAGGAAAGATACATACGTCTAGTAGAGGGCAATCCACATGCCGAGGAGAACAAAGGCGGCGTGGATGACCCAAAAACGCATGACCACTTTTTCTTCGCTCCAACCGCGGAGTTCAAAATGGTGGTGAATCGGCGCCATGCGGAAAATACGACGTGCAAGAATGTGGCGACCAAACACCTGAATAAGAACGCTTCCCAGTTCAATATAAAAAATAAAACCAAACAGTGGAAGAAGAATCATGTGGTTCATAACCATCGTATTTACCGCGAGCAGTGCCCCAAGCCCAAGCGACCCTACATCACCCATTTGGAAGCGTGCTGGTTTGATATTGAAATAGGTATAGGCAATGAGCGCGCCAACCGTCGTTGCGTTCATATATGCAATCGAGGAATACCCTTCAATCCAGGCAAGTAGGGTAAGTGCGGAAAACGTAATGAGAAGAGACCCTCCCACGAGTCCATCCATGCCGTCAGAAAAGTTGACGGCATTAGCGGTAGCGACAACGAAAAAGATAATAAGGGGAATGATCCAAAAACCAATATTGATGTATCCGTCAAAAGGAATGTGAATGGTGCGCCAGCTTTCTGCAAGTTTAAAAAAAATCCACCAGGCGGTAATAGCTCCAGCCGTAAATTGGAGAATGAGGCGTTCGTGTACATGGAGCCCTCGACCCGGGTTTGACCCAAGCCAAAGGCTGGCGCGTTTAAATATTGCCCAAGGAAGGGTGAGGGTGAGCCAGGCGCGCTCTTTCCAGTCTTTGTGAACACGGATCAGTCGGATAATGTGCGAGAGTTTTCTGTTTCTTCGCCGTTCCCCGAATATGTTCAGAAGGTCATCAACTCCACCAAGGAGTGCGGAGAGAAGCATGACCGAAATAGGCATCCAGGTAAATTTTCTTTCCCAGTTAAAAAAAACAGTTACGAGGGCAACCGTTACAATAATAAGGAGTCCTCCCATGATCGGTACCCCTGCTTTTGATTTTCGCGCTTCAATGGCGAGCGTCGCATCGTAGGGGTTATTTCGGGTAATGTTGTACTTATAGAGGAGCTTTATGAGAAGCGGTGCCCAAGCAAACGCAACAACCCCCGAGAGGAGGGCGTACACAAAAATTGTTCGAAGCAGTTCAATGCTCTCGAGAGGGATAATCATAGACCTAGAAGAAGCCTATCAAAAAAGAGCAGTTTTTACAACTATTTATGCGAAATGGCCAGGGTAAGGGTTAGAGGCAGTTTAACCTGCGGATATCGATGGTTTCAGCCGAAGCGTATTCAAGATAGGTGCCATTTTCTTCGACAGTCATACCGCCTTCTTCCCAAATTTGAGCTAAGAGTGGTTTTTCGAGGTTCGTAACTCGAATAAGGCCACTTCGGACCCCGTGGCCATATTGGCCCCCGATGGTCCATTCTGGGCTGTGGGTATAGCGGATTTCAGTAATATAGTTGTCAGCGACGACGTCGGTTACAAGAAGAAGGTGGTGGCGTGCCGGATCTTTCTTAATCTGAAGTGCTACAATCATGTCTCCCGCCTGAATGTTTTTGAGAAGGACAGGGGCACTATTTTTAGCGTGTGCAAGTGTTCGTACGCCTACATTTTTCACGCATTGCATTTTGGCAAAAATTCTTCGAAACGGATTTTTAATGAGTGGTAAATGGATGACGTGCGAGAGCTTTTTTTTATGACGTGCGTAGAGTTCTGTTTCCAAAAGATGAAATGCGTATCCCGAGCAGTCAACGCCCAGTTTGTGATCAATTAAAAAACGTGTGGCAAGTTCTGGAGTGAGGTCATTCAAGTTTATATGCTCTTTCAGTGCCATGATGACGACCTCTTCTTCAATTTCAGTAGGCGTTCCTTTGCCTACAAGAACTCCAAGCGCTCCCCGAAGCCCAAGACGGCGATTATTCATGTAGGGAGTGCGAACATGTACTTGACCAATGGCCAAATTGGCATACGCGCGAATCATTTGTTTTGTTTCTTCGTGAAGAGTGCTCATAAAATCGCTTCAAGAGTTGTTTTTAATTTGTTGGCTTGGGCGTTCAGTGTGTTATGCATTTGCATAAACCCGCCGTCATCGTGCTGTATGCGTAACCAATCTTGCTCTCGCTCTGTGTTCGAGTAGGGGGTGACAGCGTAGCCCTGTGATTCTAATTCTTTCTCTATTTTTTCTTGTATTTCAGAATGAGGTATTTTTCCTACAATTTTTTGGGTAATTTGAGCCCCGCCTAAAATAGATTGAAGCGGGCCCTCAACTGATGTATTAAGAAGTGCCAAGAGGTGGGCCTCCATTGTGGTCATGCCCGGCCCCGCCTTCTTTTGGAGGTGTGATTCATACGTTGCTGAAGCAGGTTGGCGGGCGTTGATTTCGAGAAGCCAAAATTTGTTTGTGGTTTCGTCGAAGAGGACATCAATGCCAAATAGCCCGCGCCAGCCGAGTGCTTGAAGAACTTCACCGACCCGCACGGCAATGTTTTCATAGTTCTTTTTTTGTTCGTTTGTGAGAAGGGTGTATGGCAGAGCCCAGTCGTTTCCAATTGTGGCAAAGCGATTATGGGTAAATGGGGCAAGACCAGTGATTTGATAGTTGATATTTCCCGTGAGAATTTTTTCTTTCGTCACAACCGTATTATTGGTGAACAGAGGACCACGAATAAACGGTGCCGTGCGAACCGGACGATCGGGAAATTGAGTTTGAAGTTCCTGTAAGGTTTTTTCAGAATCAATATATTTTGTTCCACTTCCGGTATGAGAATGGTTGAATTGCAAAACAAAAGGAGTGCCTTGAAAAGCGACCTCCTTAAGAAGGGAGACTTGAAATGGGAGAAAGAGATCTCGAATTTCCGGTAAGAGGGAAAGCTGAGTAATTTTTTCTTCAATGGAATTGGCAAGTGCAGCTGGCGGGTTTAAAACAGTTAACCCCTGTTCCTTTGCGATTCGTTCAATAGCAGTGGTTGTTTTGAAAACAATAATATGCCGAATACCATTTGTGTTCAAAAATTCCTGTGTTTGGTGGTGAGCCAGAATTTCATGAGTATCTAAAAGAGTCCCACTTGGTATGGTGTGAATATCGGAACGTTCTTGGCGTGCTCTCTTCACAAAAGGGGTTTCATTTGTCATAATGAAGAACCCGTTTGTTTTGGGAATCCCAAGTGCCCGCTCAAGGTCGCGGGTGATGTAAGCTACGGGGTTTTTGGGTAGAATTTCGCCAAGCATAGTAGAGAATAGTATACTGACAACCATACGATAAGGCAAGCATATCTTTTCTATGATTTCACTCGATCAAGTCGCCATACTAAAAACCTTTGGGAAGGTTCGCGTGAACGAACCTCTCGCAAAGTACACTACCTTTAAAATTGGTGGTCCGGTTGATGTTCTTCTTGTGGTTACCACCGTGGAAAAAGCAGTCGAAGCACTTCAATACCTAGAAGCTGAGGGTATCCCTTTTTTTCTTCTCGGTGGGGGAAGTAATATGCTTGTTCGAGATGCTGGTTTTTCTGGTGTGGCTCTCAAAATTGCCGCACAGGCGATAACGATTGAAGGCACAAAAGTGTACGCTGACGCGGGTTGTGTTACTGCAGCGGTGGCCGATGAGAGTATAAAGGCAGGCCTAACCGGTTTTGAGTGGGGGGTCGGGGTTCCTGGGACGATTGGTGGGGCGGTGCGGGGAAATGCCGGAGCGGTCGGGAGTGAAATGAGCGGGTCGGTTGAAAGTGTGATGGTGTATGATCGTGGAGAAGTCGTTCAGTATGAAAAAAGTGCTTGCGATTTTCATTATCGTCATAGCGTATTCAAAACATCGTCTGCTGTTGTTCTTCGGGTAACACTCGCACTTCAATCGGGTTCGAATAGTGATGCCCGCAAGAAGGCTTTGGACTATGTGGCGTTTCGGATTCGAACGCAGCCGCAAGGATTTTCGACCGGGTGTATTTTCAAAAATGTTTCTGTAGAAGAATGCACGAAAATTCCAGAAGGTGCCCCAGAACTTTTACCGGAATTTAAAGAAAAGGGGCTGGTGTCAGCGGGTTGGCTTATTGAAAAATCGGGAGCCAAAGGGATGACAGAAGGAAAAGCTATTGTGAGTGAAAAGCACGGAAATTTTATTTTAAATTCAGGCGGGGCTACGGCTGAAGAAATTTTAATACTCATTGATAAGGTAAAGCAGAACGTGTACGATACCTTTGGAGTTACCCTCGTTGAAGAGGTCCAAATTATTTAATTGTATGAATACGACCATTCGTGGTACGGGCATGGAACTTACGGAGGCAATTAAGGTATACGCGGAAGAAAAAGTACAATCGCTTGAAAAGTTTTTTGATCATATTATTTCGGCCGACATTGATGTGGGGCTTCGAAGCGGGCATCACCACAAAGGGGAAATTTTTTATGCTGAGGTTAACCTGCAGGTACCACATCATGATTTAGTGCGTGTCGAAAAAGATGCGGGTGACTTATATGCTGCGATTGACATGGTGCATGGTCAGTTAAAGTTGGAACTCGAAAAAATGAAAGAAAAGATGCGTGCGAAAGATAAAGAAGCGATTCGCGATACCAAAGAATATATTCCAGAAGAATAAAAAGATTTCTAAAATAAATGCACCCCCGTCATAACACTGTGGTTATGCGGGGGTTTTTCTAGAACGGATCGTTCGGCCGATCGTCGACCGCGTTCGGGATGCCGTCGCCGTCGGTGTCGAGGTCAAAGGCGCGTGTTCCATCTGCGTTGCGCTCGTTGTACATGTCGAACAGCGGCATGAGCGCGCCGCCTTCGTTGTTTCCATCGCCATCGCCACTCTGTTCGGCGGCTTCAGCAGCATGGACACTGGCGATCATGGCACCGACGTGGTCGGGTCCCCCTCCGGGGCGGTCGGAGGCATACAGGTCGTGATCAGGATTCCCGTTGTCGTCAGACGTGCCCGCCCCCTTCTTTCCTCCCACACGAGGTATCATGTGGTTGGTCGGGAGGTCTTCCCCACTCATCGCCTCGATGATGTAGTAGGTCGCGATCACAAGTGCGGGCCCAAGGATGATGATCAAGATTATCGGCTCCTTGAATAGCCCAGTGAAGATGCCGACAAGTTGGTACGCTACGTCTTCCATGATGTCCCTCCTAGGACGGTTAAATAGGTTATCTTCAATCACAGAAGCAAGGTAATATACCACATTTTCGCGTATTTGTCAATATCAAAAAATCCACCTCGGTGGATACTTTTTGTAAAAAAAGAGTCCCTCGCACCGACGTGGTCGATGGAGGGACGGTGGGCGAATGCCCGGTAGGTGGGACCTCACGTCGCTCTCGATAGTAGAGAACGGGAAGAGGTTGCGGGCAGGTGCGATCAGCCCTGGAGGACCTTGTCGATGCCGGCGATGATGCGGTTCCGCACCTCGGCCGTGACCTTGGCGGGGTAGAACGCGGGCATGAGCCGCTTCAGCACCGCGTGCAGGGCGTAGTACTCGGCCGGGCTGTCGGCCCGGTGGGGGTACTCGACGATGAGCGTGTCGTCGTCGGTCGCGCCGCTGTAGTAGACCTCGCTCGCGGTGGCGAGGAGCGTCGGCTTCTTGCCGGCGAACTCCGCCGCCTGGAGCGCCTTCACCCCATCGCGGATGCAGCGGGGGAGGTGGCTCGGGGACGAGACCTGGATCAGGTCGGTGTTCCCGCGCTCGTTGCAGGCCCGCGCCGCGGCCTGCACCTCCTGCAGGGTGTTCTGCGTCTCGGTGTCGATCACCCGGCCCGCCGAGATCCGCTCGCGCAGCGCCACGAGGTCGATGCCCTCGAACTGCTTGAAGTTGCGCAGGTCGTTGAACCGCTCCATGAGCGTCCGGTACGTGAACTGGGACTCCTTCTCGTCCCCCTCCATGCTGGCACCGGTGCCGAAGATCATGGTGGTCGCGCTGTACTTCTCGAACATGAGCACGGCCGTGGGCAGGCGCCCGAGCTTGCCGGTCTGGGTGTTGCCCCAGACGTTCTCCTCCCAGCCTTTGGCCTGGAGGAACATGCCGTGCACCAGCACGGCGGTCTTGTTGGTCTGGTTGTTGTTCATTGTCGTTGCCCTCCCTAGGGCCTTGTCCTTCTGCGCATCGCATCTTTTCCTAATGTAGGTTAAAGACGTACACAGACAGGCGATCTTATCATTTTATTAGTATTTTGTCAAGAGGAAGAAGGGTTTGACTTGTGAATATGTGGAAGGGTGAGAGCTAAATTATTGACTTTTAAGCTTTTTTTTGGTATATAGAGATTAGAAATCGCAAGCGATCCTGCTTGCAGAAAGAGGACACGAGATGAACTCATACAGTGGAGCGTACGGCTTTGTCGTCCGCCCTGACCCAGCCACCCAGGCAGAGGTGGAGAGGCTCATCACCCAATATGCGGACCGGGCACGCTTCCAGACGCCTCTGCCCCACCTGACCCTGTACCACACGTCCGTGGTAGGGCTGTCCGTTACCCGGGCGCGCGAGATTCTCGAGGACTGTCGGCATGAGCTCGCCTCCGGCACCGAGATCCCGCTCGGCCCACTGGCTCAGTTCGGGAAAAAGTTCCTCTTCTGGGATGTGATGTGGAGGGGGAACGAGAGGTTGACGAGGATCCTCTTCCGGGCGCACCATGCGGCTCTCGCCATCGCGGACTTTCGTGACCAGACCATCTCGACCGGGCGACAGGCCGAGGAGAAGCTCGAGTTGACCCCTGAACAGCAGGAAAACGTGCAAAAGTACGGACATCCTCTGGTCAGCGGGCAGTGGCGCCCGCACCTCACCCTGGCCCACGATGAGCGTGGTTTCAGGGGCGAGTACCCCGACCACCCCCACACCATGAAGGTCGCGGACATCCGGTTCGTCCGAATCGGACCCTTCGGCAGCGTCGCCGAGGTCATCTCCCTCTAGCGCCCACGCCGATACCGTTCCATTCCCGGGAGTTCTTCCCCGAGCGTAGATCACCCTCTACGCTCTTTATAATTGAAGAAGTTTTGCCTTGACTTTTTGGTGCAACTCAAGTATTCTCAAAAGTCATCTGTCGTTTTTGGCAGGTGCGGCGCCCAACCTTGGGCAAGGAGAGGATTGTTCATGAAAATTTCTAACATTGAGGCAGTATATTTCGATTTGGGTCGTGTGCTCGTTTATTTCGATCACATGATTGCGTGTGAGAAGTTTGCCAGGAAGACTAACGATCCACACTCTGCCAAAACCGTTTTTTCTCTCCTCTACGGAGGCGAGCTCGAAGATGGATTCGAGCGGGGAATGGATGGAGCGCGGTTTGCCTGCGAGGTGCGGCGGATTCTCGGTGCGCCGAACTTTCCAAACTCCGATATCATCGCGTGCTGGGGGGACGTGTTTACTCCAGTCATTGGTATTGAGTCGGCAGTCGGGGATTTGGCAAAAGCCGTTCCTTTTCTTGGGATCATTTCCAACACCACTGCCCCTCACTGGGAGTGGGCTAAGAAGTGCATCCCGCAGCTTCTGCGTTTGATCCCCCGGGATCGTCGTATTCTCTCGTTTGAAATTGGCCATCGGAAGCCAGAGCGAGAAATATATCTTACGGCCATCGAACGCGCCGACTGTGATCCGAGCAAAATTCTTTTCATCGATGACAAAGATGAAAACCTAGTTGGGGCGAGAGCGTGTGGCATGAAGACGCTCAAGTTCGACGCGCGCGAGAAGACGGCGAACGATCTGCGCAGGTTGCTTCGCACGGAGTTCGGCATCAACATCACATTCAAGGTGTGATGGAAGGAAGTTCACCGTGATTTCCATGTACGTGTTCCTCGTGGTCGGTCTGTTTGTTGGAGGCATCTATGTCCGTCGATATGCACTCATGCAGAATATTGAGGCGAGCGACGGCTTCGTAGGTATTGAGTTTACAGTTCCAGCTCAGGCTCGACGGCATCCTGTGCTCGTCGTTAGTGCCCCAATCTGCTTTGTGGTTCATGATTCGTTCGTCATTCCACAAGGCCCAGTGCGTCGAACCTTTCATCGCCTCGCCATTCTTGGAGTGCAGACAGTGGTCGACGTATCGGACACAGAGGGGCGGAAGTACTTGGCAGCGGTTGAGTTGCCGCCCATTCTGCCCGGGAAGTATATCCTCGGTCTTAGAACGAACGGCAGGCGGTGTCATGGTCACTTCAGAACAGAAGTCATGCGCTAGAGCTCTTAAAGAACCCTCGTTTTCTTTTCTCCGGACAGATCCCCATCTGTCCTTTTGCATTTTTTGGGGTTGCCAATAGCGAGGGGAAGTGCTACACTCCGACGTGTTACATCCCTATTCACTTGTATGTCTTTTCTTACGAAATTACTTGGAGATCCGAATGCAAAAGTACTGAAAACACTTGATCCTGTTGTTAAAAAAATAAACGAGCTTGAATCGAGCTATTCTGCTCTTTCTGATGAAGCACTCAAAGCGAAAACCGCTGAATTTAAAGCGCGACTTCAAAACGGAGAAACCACCGATGCTATTTTACCGGAAGCGTTTGCTACCGTCCGAGAAGCGGCGAAACGTGTGGCTGGGATGCGGCATTACGATGTTCAGCTTATCGGTGGCTTAGTGCTCCACAAAGGGCAGATTGCAGAAATGAGAACCGGTGAAGGAAAAACGCTGACCGCAACTCTTCCGACCTATGTAAATGCGTTAGAGGGAAAGGGCGTGCATGTGGTAACGGTGAACGATTATTTGGCACGCCGTGATGCAGTTTGGATGGGGCAGATTTATGCATTCCTTGGGCTTAGTGTTGGGGTGATTCAAAACCAGCGTGTTACGTATGTGTACGATGCAGGTTTTGCGAAACCGCCGGAAGAAGCAGCGAAAGTTGCTGAGGGAAGTGAAGCCGATAAAGAACGCGACGATTTAGGGAGTTTCAAAGTAGAATACGAATTTTTACGCCCAGCGACTCGTCAAGAAGCGTATCGTTGTGACATTACTTACGGCACGAACAACGAATATGGCTTCGATTATTTGCGCGACAACATGGTGCAGCGCGTTTCCGACATGGTGATGCGCCCGGGGAACGAAATGCATTATGCCATTGTCGACGAAGTGGATTCCATTTTAATTGATGAAGCCCGCACCCCGCTTATTATTTCGGCTCCTTCAATGGAGGCCACAGAACAGTATTATCAATTTGCAGATCTTGCGCGGAAGCTTGATAAGGTAACCGATTATAATGTTGATGAAAAGTTGCGCAGCGTTTCTTTAACGGAAGAAGGCATTCATAAATTTGAAGGTTGGCTTGGGGTAGAAAATATTTACGCTGAAGGCGGTATTCGCCTCGTCCACCACATTGAACAGGCGCTCAAGGCCGAGGTTCTTTTTAAGCGCGATAAAGAATACGTCGTCGATAAGGGTGAAGTGGTTATCATCGACGAATTTACCGGCCGCAAAATGCCAGGTCGTCGTTATAGCGAAGGTTTGCATCAAGCCATTGAAGCGAAAGAAGGAGTAAAAATTCAAAAAGAAAGCCAGACACTTGCGACGATTACGTTCCAGAACTTGTTCCGCATGTACAAGAAACTTTCTGGTATGACAGGTACAGCGGCTACGGAAGCTGAAGAGCTTGGAAAAATTTATAATGTGGAAGTCGTGGTTATTCCAACCAACAAGCCGGATCGTCGAATCGACCAAACCGATCGTATTTATAAAACAGAAGCGGCGAAGTTCAAGGCCATTGTGGCAAAAGTAAAAGAAACTCGCGCGAAGGGTCAGCCAGTGCTTATTGGTACAGCTTCGGTTGAAAAAAATGAGCAACTCAGCATGTATTTGCAAGCCCAAGGAATTCAGCATGAACTTTTAAATGCGAAGAATCATGAGCGTGAGGGGGAGATTATTGCGCAGGCAGGTCGCCCGGGAGCCGTGACTTTGGCGACGAACATGGCTGGGCGCGGGGTAGATATTAAACTCGGTGGTACCCCCATGAATAAAGAGGAGCATGAGAAGGTTCTCAGTGCCGGTGGGTTGTTTGTTCTCGGTACGGAGCGTCATGAGTCTCGTCGTATCGATAATCAGCTCCGTGGACGCAGTGCCCGCCAAGGGGATCCAGGGGAAACACAATTTTTCATTTCAACAGAAGATGAACTCATGCGCATTTTTGCAGGAGACAGAATGAAAAATGTGATGACCCGTTTGAATGTTCCGGAAGATTTACCGATTGAACAGCCGATTCTTGGAAAAATTTTGGCATCAGCGCAGAAGAAGGTAGAATCGCATCACTTTGATACGCGTAAGCATTTGCTTGAATACGATGATGTGTTGAACAAACACCGCGATGTGATTTATAAGAAACGTCGTCAGGTGTTAGAGCTGCTTGATGTGAAAGAAGTGTCTGATACGCGACCAAGTAAAGGCATGGTGCTCGACATGATGCAAAAAGAAATTGAACTCGTGGTTGGGTTCCATACCAACACCGAAAGCGGGGAGTGGAACATGCAGGAAGTGTATGAAACCGCTCGGACCATGTTTCCGGTCAGTGATGAAGAAAAAGCAACACTTCTCGCATTTACAAAGCGTGAAGATGGAAAGCTTGGCGACGTGGAAGTGCGTGAAAAAATTGTTGAATTTTTATTTGGGTTAGCGGTAAAAACATATACGCAGATGGAGCAAGCAATTCAGGGTGCCTCAAGTTCGCCTGAAGCAGCACACATAACGATGCGCGATATTGAATCAGGAGTACTTATTCGTGCGATCGATACCTTGTGGGTTGATCATCTCGTTTCCATTGATCATTTGCGTGCCGGTATCGGCCTTCGTGGCTACGGTCAACGTGATCCGCTCGTTGAGTATAAGAAAGAAACTTTCCGCATGTTTAATGAACTTTTAGCAAACATTCAGAAAGAAGTCGTCTACGGATTCTTCAAGGTGAATATTGGTATTCAAGTTGCGCCGACGATTATGGCGACCGACACACTAACGCTAAGCGGTGCAACCAAAGAAACAGCAGCACCCCCGCCAGTTGCAGGAGCAGCGGACGCACAACAAAAAGTGGGGCGAAATGATATGTGCCCATGCGGCTCGGGAAAGAAGTTTAAGAAGTGTCATGGGGCGTAACCGGGGGTGAAATAAAAAATCACCCGCTCGTTTTCCCTCCTACCGCTAGGGTAAGGGAGATAACGAGTTGGCGGGTGATTTCTTACGAATACCGGCCAGCGCGTTCCGGACTCTATTCCGGATCGTGTCGACGACGCCCACTGGTAGTCTCGATAGCCTCTTGGCGCCACCAACGGCTTTCACTGCAGATGACAGCGAGCCATCGCCGCATGCGCTTCCGGCCATTCTTCGAGTAACGTCGAGTTTTTTTTCGATGCTCCTTTCTTTTTCGCTTTCCGGTGGGTGGGTGAGTGCTTTTCGGTTTCATCGTTAAAATAAGGAATATCATGATCGTTGCCATATGTCAATATCGTGTGCATAAACCGCAGTTGACGAAAAGGCCAAAATTCGCGTACAATAGGCCCACTTTCTTGAATTTATGAAACAAACACTTTCTGCAGCTGAAGTTCGTGCGAAGGTCCGATGGGGAATTGCGGGTATTTTTGTGCTTATCGTAGCTTGCGCCGTGTATATTTTTCCGGCCTATGCGAATAAAGCTATTGATGCGGTCAATGGAAGTATTGCGCTCGGTATCCCTCGGATTCCACCAAAATCGTTCTCTTTGGGGCTCGATTTACAAGGGGGCGCGCAGTTAGTATATGAGGCAAATGTGACAAGCCTTCCGGCTGCTGACCAAGCCGATTCCGTAGAGGGTGTGCGTGGTGTTATTGAGCGCCGGGTGAATGCGTTCGGTGTGGCAGAGTCGAATGTCCAGACTACAAAAGTAGGGGATGCGTACCGTATTCTCGTTGAACTTCCTGGAGTTCAAGATATTACACAAGCAATTCGTTTGATTGGAGAAACGCCAATTTTGGATTTTCGTGAACCATCAAACGAGCCAGCGCGTGCATTAACTGCTGAAGAAGAAAAACAATTGGCCGACTTTAATGCAGAAGCGCTTAAAAAAGCGAATACCACTCTTGCTCGCGTGAAAAAAGGGGAAGACTTTGCAACTCTTGCAAAAGAGTTAAGCGATGATACGCAAAGTAAGGATCTCGCTGGTAATCTTGGTTTTGTGAATAAGCGAACGGTGTATGAAAATATGTACACCTGGGCTGAGAGTGCAAAACCCGACCAAACATCACAGACGCTTATTGAAACACCACTCGGGTACCATATATTAAAGCGCGGGGGAGAACGCGATGGTGCGCCAGTTATTGCGGCAAAACATATTTTATTCTGCTATTTAGGGTCGCAGGGATGTGACGAGCCACTGTATACGAAAGAAGAGGCGCGAAAGAAAGCCGAAGATATTTTTAAAGAAGCGAATGCGAAGAATTTTAGTGAACTTGCGAAAAAATACTCAACAGAACCTGGGGCCGCACAAACTGGCGGTGACTTAGGTAGCTTTACGAAAGGTCAAATGGTAAAAGCTTTTGACGATGCAGTTTCAGCAGCCAAAGCCGGAGAAATTATTGGACCGGTCGAAACAGAATTCGGGTACCATGTTATCTATAAGATTAGCGAAGGACCTGAAAAAGAATATGAGCTTTCTCATGTTTTTGTAGCCACCAAAACAAAAGACGATATTGTTCCACCAAATAACGGTTGGAAGCCAACAAAACTTTCTGGCTCTCAGCTTAAACGCGCAGAAGTGGTGAGTGACCAGCAAACCGGTGCGGTTATGGTGTCACTTCAGTTTAACGACGAAGGTCGCGACCTTTTCCGTGAAATTACGGAACGCAATTTGGGGAAACAAGTGGGAATCTTCCTCGATAATAACCCTATTAGTGCACCGGTTGTACAAACCGTCATTAGTGATGGCCGAGCCGTCATTCAAGGAGGCTTTACCTTTGCTGAAGCGAAATTGTTGACCCAACAGTTGAATGCCGGAGCCTTGCCTGTACCGGTTGAGCTCGTGAGTCAGCAGCAGGTTGGAGCGACCCTCGGACTTGATTCCCTTACCCTTAGTTTGAAAGCAGGTTTGGCTGCGCTCACTCTTATTGCGATTTTCATGGTCGCAGTATACCGATTGCCTGGTCTCATTGCGACACTCAGTTTAGCCCTCTACACCGTGCTTACACTTGCCCTCTTTAAACTCTTTGGGGTAACCCTCACGTTATCGGGTATTGCCGGTCTCATTCTTTCTATGGGTATGGCGATTGATAACAATGTCCTTATCTTTGAGCGATTAAAAGAAGAACTTCAGGGTGGAAAATCGTTGTTTAAGGCCGTTGAAGAAGGGTTTGATCGAGCATGGAACGCCATTCATGATGGTAATGTGTCAGCGATTATTACCTGTGTCGTACTTCTGTGGTTCGGTTCTAGTTTCGTGAAAGGGTTTGCCTTCGTTCTGATTATCGGGGTGTTTGTGAGTATGTTTTCCGCAATTACCGTTACCCGTGTTATTCTTCGTTTTATGGTGCCATGGTTTCCTGAACATGGTAATCGGCTCTTTTTAGGAGCGAAGAAACGAAAATCATAATGATGACTATGTTTACGTTTAAGATTGTCCGATACCGTTCGATTCCATTCTTTATCTCAAGCGTCTTATCGATCGCAAGTATTGTGGTGCTCGTGATCTTTGGATTAAAACCAGGGATTGATTTCACTGGTGGATCGCTTGTTGCGGTTACGTATCTACAGGAGCGTCCGAGTCAAGAGGCTGTGATTGCTGAGGTGCGTGAAGCTGGAATTGACCAGGTGGTTGCTCAAACAACGGGCGACAATGGGTACATTTTGCGCATGCGCTTCTTGTCTGAAGAAGAACACCAGAATGTGCTCAATGAGCTTTCAGAGCTTACTGGTGCTACTGGGGCAGAAGAGTTGGCTGCCGCTTTTCGCGAAGACCGTTTTGAGAAGGTTGGTCCAGCAATTAGCGTTGAACTTCGAAATCGCGCCGTAGCTGCTACAGCCGCAGTATTACTTGGTATCATTCTCTACGTTGCTTACACCTTCAGAAAAGTATCTCAGCCTGTTACTTCGTGGAAGTATGGGGCAATTGCTATTATTGCTTTAATCCATAATATTCTTATCACCATGGGGGTGTTGTCGGTTTTGGGGAGATTTGCAGGGCTCGAGATTGACATTCCTATTGTGGTAGCCCTTTTGACGATTCTTGGGTATTCCGTAAACGATACGATCATTGTTTTCGATCGAATTCGTGAGAACATCCTACGCCGAGGAACTGCGAATTTTGACGATACCGTCGAAATGAGTGTGAACCAGACGGTCATTCGTTCCTTTAATACCTCGTTCACCGCTGAACTGAGTTTGCTCGCGATCTTCTTTTTTGGCGGTGAGAGCATCCACAACTTTGCTCTAACACTCATCGTTGGTATCTTTGCCGGGGCATATTCTTCTATCTTCCTGGCGAGCCCACTTCTTGTGACGCTCAACAACTGGCAAATGCGTCGTCGAGCATAACGAAAGGGAATTCTTTTTTCCTTGCCGAAGGCAGCTCTCGTGTAGTATACTGTTCTATAGCATCGTGATTGTTTTTTTGTATTCCGTTTTATGTCAGAAAATGCCGTGCGACACATGATCGCACTGGTTGGAACTCTTGTTGCCATTGTTTTTTTTGTGGCCGGTTATAAATCGGGCCAGTTCGGATGGTGGTGGAGTGGCCTTGGTGTTGCTGTGATCTATTGGGCAATTTATACCTTAATCGAGGTATAGCGTTCTTCCTATGGAAGAGTTTCTCTTTCTTGTCATGCGTGAGGTTACGGCTCCGCCCGTTGTCGCTTTGACGCGACTTTTTACTGCCGGGGCTTGGATTCTTGTTGCGGCCTTACTTTTGAAAGGCGGTCTTTTTTTATTGGCTTTCTACAAGAATAAAAAATATGTTGATAAGTGGCGTTGGGTACACCTTGCGATTGATGTTCCGCAGCTCAATGTTCAGACACCAAAAGCGGTTGAGCAAATGTTCGCTCATATTTTTTCTATTTACGAAGGGAATGCTATCGCCCTCATGTATCGGCGAGGGTTTGAACCTTTTTCGTTCAGTTTTGAAATTGTAAGTATCGAGGGGTATATCCAGTTTGTCGTGCGGGTTTTAGAACAGTACCGTGACGTTATGGAGGCGGCACTTTATGCACAATACCCTGAAGCTGAAATTACGGAAATTGAAGATTACACCAAGGGAATTCCCGAGCACTACCCTGACAAAACATATAATATGTGGGGGGCTGAGTTTAAGTTGGTGGCGCCTGATGCCTACCCGCTTCGGGTATACCGTGATTTCGAGCACATGGTTGATAAAGATGCGCCAGTGAAAGATCCGATGGGTACATTCTTGGAAAGTTTCAGTCGCATTGGTCCGGGCGAACAGATGTGGTACCAGATGGTGATTGAGCCGACCCCTGATAAAGAGTGGAAAAAGGATTCTATTGAGGAGATTAATAAGCTTATTGGAGAAAAGAAAAAGCCTAAAAAACAGGGTTTTTTAGGAAAAGCCTTAGATATTCCAATCCAGGCTGCAAACGTTTTTGGGCCACAGTTGGTTGGAAGTGAGTTTTTAGGTGGGGGAGAGGGGGCCGCAAAAGAGGGAAAAAGTGATCAAAATAAAATGCAATACCTTACTCCAGGGCAGAAAAAATTGGTCGAAGCCATGGAAGATAAAATTAGTAAAATTGGGTACAAAACAAAAATTCGCATGATTTATGTGGCTCGGAAAGAGATATTTAACCCGGCGCGTGGGGTGAATTCGCTTATCGGGGCGATCAATCAGTTTAACAACCCCACCTCGAATGCACTTTTACCAAAATACCTCACCAGTACCAAATATTTGTTTGCTGATAGAATAAAAAATGAACGCAAGCGAAAAATTATGCAGGCCTATAAAGAACGGGCCATGGGAAAAATTTTGAAATCATTTGTGTTGAATATTGAAGAGCTGGCCACAATTTGGCACTTTCCAATGTCTCACGTGCGGGTACCACTCTTACAAAAAGCTGGGGCGAAGAAAACCGAGCCGCCGTCAGACTTGCCAGTTGAGGGTCTGGGTATGGTTTTGCCGCAGGGTGTCATGGTTGAAGAGAAGAAGTCTGTAGAGCCAACCCCAGCACCAGACAAGCCTGCTCCGCGACGGTACATGACCGATTCCGGCCATATACTCGATTCCTAAGAGGACAATCAAATAGATAAAGATCTCTCGCATAACGGGAGATCTTTATTTTTCTGTCCTCAAGTTCTTGAAAAGAAAAGAATTGTCGACCCCTGGTGAGCAGTCTTCTGTTTCTGGGGTCTTGTTACGCTTGCGCCTCCTTAGTGCACCGTAGGGGTGGGGGTGGAGCGCCTCGGTGATCGTCGGGTGGAGAGCTTGGGTCTACGACCCTCAAGGTATCATTTTTATCAAGATAAAAATAGGATTCTCTTGATATTTTAGCCAAATATGATATACTTCTTTTTCACCAAAGTAATACTCGTATGTGGATCCAAGATATTCTCAAAAATAATGGTCGTATTTTAGCTCTGTCACCCATGGCAGATATGACTGATTCTGCCTTTTGCCAAGTGGTCAGAAATATTGGTGGAGCAGATGTGGTATTTCGCGAAATGGTCTCCTCAGAGGCTCTCGTTCGGAATAATGCAAAAACCCTCGGCATGACTGATTTTGTGCCTGCTGAACGACCCATTGTACAACAGATTTTTGGTTCCGATCCGTTGACCATGGCGCGCGCTGCTGCGATTGTGATGGAGCATGCGAAGCCTGAGGGAATCGATATTAACATGGGCTGCCCGGTGTATAAAATTACCAGCAACTTCAATGGGTGCGCCCTTATGAAAGAACCCGAACGTGCTGCGGCTATTATTCGTGAAATAAAACAAGCGATTGGCACGACACCGCTTTCTATAAAAATTCGTTTAGGCTGGAAAGATCCTGATGATTTCAAAAAATTTATTCCTGTCGTTGCAGAAGCCGGAGCCGAGCTTATTACCGTGCACGGTCGAACCAAAGAACAGAGCTATAGCGGAAAGAGTGATTGGGCACGTATTGCTGAAGCAAAAAAAATTTCTCCGGTACCGCTTTTAGCAAATGGCGATATTCATGAAGCGAAGCAGGTACAGGAAGCGCTCGATATTACCAAAGCTGATGGAGTTCTTATCGCGCGCGGTGCTCTTGGTAATCCTTGGTTTTTTAAAGAAGCGCTTGATCCTACATTTGTTGTTACTCCAGATGAACGGGTACGAGTTATCCGCGAACATGCGCAGTTGCATGTGCTTCAGTATGGAGAAAAGGGGATGACGACTTTCCGCAAACATTTGTCGTGGTATTTTAAAGCAACCAAAATGGGCGAAGTTATTCCTGGTATGAAAGAATTGCGTGGAAAATTGATGCGTGTATCACTTATTTCTGAACTCGATCTTCTTTTAGAAGAGTATTTGCAACTCGTTGTAGGTGAAAATCATTCGTAAACAAGAAGACAGCCGCGCCTAGGGTTTCGAGTGTGCTTTACGCACGCTCGGGCCAAAGTGGGCTATCTTGGAAAAAATCCGCACTACCGTCTCCTCATTTCTTCACGTCCGCTTTCACTTTCGTGAAGAAACTCGTGCAGGTTGATGTCATAGTTGCGACTGCTTCATCGTCGAGGAGAAATCCCCGCAGGGGTTCACACTGAACGATGATTGCTTGCCGGACGCATTCGCCAGCATAGGCCACTGACGAACTAAGCGTGCAGACAATGGGTTCTGCCTTTCGGAGGCACTCATCCTCAGAGAGAACGAGCTTTTCGAACGGGTTGAGACAGGAGTCGATCTTTTCGCAGATCGAGTCTGTCATTTCTGCACACGTGGCAGTCACTTGTGGTGGCGCCACATAGTGTCCGTCATAGGTGCAGCCAACTCCTACCATTGCCACCACCACGATTCCGTATACTCCCAACACGCGTCTGTGCATGCACTTCCTCCTGTTTGTTGGATGAGTTGGGGCTAGAGATACTGTACTCTAGTGGGGTGAGGTGTGCAAATTTAGAGTTTGTTCGTTTGTCTCTCAGCACAAATGACAACATTTTCAAGAAGCTTGGCGACGGTAATTGGACCAACCCCACCTGGGGTCGGAGTAATGGCGCGTGCAACTTCTGCCACTGCATCATACATTACATCGCCAGATATTTTTCCGTTGAGGAATGAGGTGCCGGTATCAATTACAACAGCTCCGGGTTTGACCATGTCTTTTGTGATCAAGTTTGGTTTGCCGACTCCGGTAACTAAAATATCAGCTTCACGACATTTTTCTACAATGTTTTTTGTTTGTTCATTGCAGGTGGTTACACTCGCTTTGGTGTGAATAAGTACAATCGACAGTGGTTTTCCGACCAACTGGCCTGTTCCCACAAGAGTAATATTTTTTCCTGTAATATCAACATGTTGATTTTCTAAAATAGCCAGTACTGCACCCGGAGTTGGGGGAATAAGAAAATTGGTTTCATTCACGAGCCGGCCTAAGTTTTCGTAAGTGAGACAATCGGCATCTTTTTTTGCGGCGACGGTGTTTAATACCATTTCTTTTTCAATATGAGGTGGTAACGGGAGTTGAACAATCATTGCGTGAATGGCACTATCGTCATTGTCTTTTTCAATATATTCGCACAATGCTTCAGTGGTGGTTTCAAGAGGAAATTGACGAAGAATAAACGTAATGCCAACGCGCTCCGCTACCGCAGCTTTTTTCGCAATGTAGGCTTCAGATCGTCTGTCGTTCCCAATAAGGTAAACGACAAGGGTTGGGGTAATGGCTTGTTTTTTTAATGCTTCGACACGCTGAAATAAACCTCCTTCAAGGTTGTGTGCAATAGCAATTCCGTCGATTCGTTCAGCCATAGAAATGATAATAGTAGAATGGTAGCGGAAAAAGGAAGAAAAGGCAATATTTGACGCATCTTTTTTGTTATGAGTATGATACGGGTGAAGGAGACGTGATCCATGGTACAGGCGCTAAATACCTACCGTATCATCGGTGCCCGTGAGATTTTTGCGGGCCACACCGGTGCCCCCATTCCAGAGCCTGGGCGTGATGCTCCCAACTTCGAGCTCAAGCTCGCTGCCGCCGATCAGTCAATCCACTATGTTTTCGCCTTCATTGCCTGGTCTGGCAGGAAAAAAGGCGATGCCTTTGCTACCCCGTCCTGTGTGTGGGTTCGAGGAACCGTCTTTCGTGCGTTCGGTATGATACCGCGTCAGTGGCCTAGTGGTGGAGATGGAAGTGCGCATATTACCTTTCCATTCGATCTTACCAGTGCCCCAGATGATGATGTTGGTTTGGTTTCGATTTCGAGGGTGCAAGATAGGCCAGGTCGCCATGCTGAGCATATCCGAAGGATTTCTCGAGGTGCACCATCCTGTCATCATGGAGAAGAGTCGCCGTCAGAGAGGAAATGATCCATCACCACTCTTTTCCTTTGAGGAGAAGAAGTCTGTTTCGACCAAGCGTCGTCGGGGCAGGCTTTTTTCAATCCAGGGATTCTCCTTAGCCTCTCGTTGGCTTCCGCCTTCTCTTTTTGGACAGGGAATTCGAAGTTGTCGCTAAAGCTCCTCCTGGGAAAGGGTTTCCACCCCTTCCCAACCTTCCCCCAACAAAAGTGGGAACCTCCCGGTTCCCAAACCCTCCCCGTTCGAATTCCTAATCCAACAAATCAAAAAAATATACCACCCATGTGGGTGGTATATTTTTTTGTTCGGGGACAGGGATTCGAACCCCGATATTCAGGACCAGAACCTGAAGTCCTACCGTTAGACGATCCCCGATTATGTGCCATGAGTATACGCAATTTGGTGTCGTTCGTCAAGGTATATTCTTCGTTCAGAAATAGTTTTTCTCTCTAAAGAAAAGATCGCAGCAGGCCGTTCGGTGGTGAGCCGTGTGGTCTGCTGCGATGGGACGCCGGAAGAGAAGGGAGGGGTGGTCAGAGGGGCTAGCTCTTGGCGGGGCTGTGGCAGTCCATGACCGTCTTCGTCCACTCAGGTCCAGCTCCGTGGAGCGTGAGCGTAACGACGGTGCCAGGCACCAACTCCGGGATCGAACCCCCACCCCCCGAGAACTTCCGCACCGTCTGCGCGAAAGTATCCGCGTCGCAGGCCAGGACCACGACGATGTGCTGTCCGAGGTTCTCCCGGACGAGCTCGGTGATCCGGATCGCGTAGCCATGCGCGGAGCTCGAGTCCGCCGTGCTGTTTTCCTGGCGGATCACGGTCTCGACGCGGAGGAAGCTGCTCACCTTGCGGTAGCTGAGAAGACCCTTCTTGATGCGGAGAGCCGTGAGAGTCGCACCCGGGGTCTGGGAGCTGTAGATAGCCCCGACGGTCGTGGATGACACCATGCCTAGCTTGTGGGCAATATATTCGCTCACTCGCTCTGCAGCCGCGCTGTCACGGGTCTGTATGTAAGCCTCCGTTTGGACTCCTCCATGCATGGGGAGCGCCCTCACAAGGAAAAGCGTGGTCTCGATTTGTGCCTCTTTGTCGTTCATCGTATACTTCCTCGTTGAATTTCAACGTGATGTAGAAGTATCATTTTTTTCGCTCTTTGTCAATGTGGGTAGTTGACAGGGTTTGCTTGAGGAGTATGATGAATGTATGTCACCTACCACTAGTTGGCATGCATTCATAACCACTCGGACTATGATCATGAACAATGCACCGGCCCCTGCCCCAACACCAGATGAAAAGAAACCAGGTGAAGAGCAGGCGTAGGTGCTCTCTTTGATCTTTATTGATTAGTAAAAAGCGACCCAGCAATGGATCGCTTTTTATTTTTCTGAACGAGATGGTAACACGGCCTATTTACCGGGTGATAGGAGTGCCGACTGGAACGTTCTCGAGAAATCTACTGCTCACAAGAACGATTTGTGTCCATTTCCATCCGCGTCCTAAAAATGCCTGCTCACTCACGATATGGCGTTTTTTTCCATTTTCCAAACGGTATACTGCGGGGGCATCAGTACTTTTTACAAGCGTTCCGTACGGAAGGGCCTGTTCATTTTTATTGGGTAAAAAACCGAGCACAACCTCTTCGCCGTCAGTGTACCCGTCCCCATCACTGTCTGAAAAATAGAGCACGGTTCCGTGCCGAAGTTCATCTTGTTTGGAGAGTCCGTCACCGTCTGCATCACTTGTTCCGCTTGCCTCTATTCGAGGTGAGGTGAATAAAACCGTCGGCACGCCGGTCGAAGTTTTCTTATTTGGAACAAAATCGTGGAGTGCATTCATGACGGTCGTAAACGAATAGCGATGATTTTGCCCAATCGATGTACCAGGTTCTTGGGTAATAAATTCTTTGGTGGGTTCGTTAAACCCAGAGAGAACAATAGTATGATAGTCTGGCCCGCCTTGTTGAAATCGGGGATTCCCGAGTGCTTTCCCGTGGGTGAGCGCAATCACTGGTCGGCCATTTTTTATTTCCTCCATGATTTGCTCAAGCGTTGGGTTTCGTACAACAGAAGCTTCCCATGGATAATACGAGTTAATGATATCTTTCATGACTTCGGCAGATTCATCCAAACTTTTTCCATGGCGGTGTTCACGGAGTTTAAGCGCCAGCCGGATAGCGGTTGTTCCTGTTGCGCGAGTAAGAGTGCGCTTTCCATAAAATGCATCAACCATAGCAATGGTCGTTTCTTCGCACGCATTTTGCCACGGCTCAACCCATACGCCATAGGGGGCCTGGCTTACATAAGGAACCGCTAGGGTGGTCGGGCCTGTGGGTGAGAGTGCAAAAACCGGAAAGGGGAGAAGCAAAAGGCCAAAAAGGGGAAGAGCGAATAAACGCATAGAGCTATGGGGATACAAATTCTCCACCAAATGCTGCAGCAAGATGCGCGAGATCTGGGTCTGCGGTGTCTGTTTTTTCTTCTTTGATAAGAATAGAAAGATCTGCCCGGCCATTAAAGTGCTCAAGAAGGGCTGCAGCAAGTGCCGGTCTTCCGTTTTTGCTCTCCAGCGTGTCTTTGTGAAAAGCAAAAGGGACAGAAAGGGTAATGGTTCTTCCCTCGACCCCTTCCACGCGAGCCATGTGAAGCACAGAAACCAATGAAGGTGAGCGTGTTTCAAGAGACTTTACCAATTGCTTCCATTTTAGCTGCACCGTTCCAAAATCAAGTGGGGGAAGGGCCGCGGTTTCTTCTGGGGTACTGTTTTTTATTTCTTCAACTGGTTGAACAGGAGAAACAGGAGGGGGAGTGGGTGGTGACGGCATTTCAGAGGCGAGTACTTTTTTTGAAACAACTGGAATCTCTTTTTTTTCCGGTTCCACTTTTTTCGAAGCAACGTTTATCGAGCTGGTGGTTGGTAGAGGTGGCCCTTTTTCTTCTTCGGCACTCCAGGCAATAGTGAGCATTTCAAAAGGAAGTTCTGGGATAGGGCTTTTTGCAATTTCGGCCCGGCGCGAAAGGAGCATGTCCATAAAACGAATCAATTCGCTTGAGGAGAGATTTTTTCCCAGTGCCCCTGCAGATGTTTCCACGGATTTGGGAATAGGAAGGGCAACTTGGCTTGTATCCCCTCCAACGCGGCCAATACACATGAGACGCGCAATAACGACACAGTCGTCGGCTAAATCAATCCATGATGTTCCGGCTTCACTTGCGGCATCAAGTATGCGAAGTGCTTCAACCGGGTTTCTTTGAAGTGTTTTTTCAATAAAGCGAAACGCAGTATCAAGATTATGGAGAGGGAGAATAGCAGCAGCGTTCGCTTCAGTAATCTTTTTTTCACCCAAAGAGATGAGCTGGTCGAGCAAGCTCATGGCATCGCGTACTGAACCATCACTTTTGGCAATAATGCGATGAAGCGGCTCATCGTCAATTGTAATATCTTCTGCCTTGGCGATATCGAGCAAATGCTTTCGCATGTCGTCAAAGGGCATTTTTTTGAACTGAAATCGTTGGCATCGGGAAAGAATGGTTTCGGGAATTTTTTGAAGTTCGGTCGTCGCTAAAATAAATACAACATGCGCCGGCGGTTCCTCTAGGGTTTTTAGAAGCGCATTAAACGCCGAGGTGGAAAGCATGTGGACCTCGTCGATAATAAATATTTTAAACGGAGATTTTGTAGGGCGGAAACGAGCGTTATCGATAATGTGTTCGCGCACATGGTCAACACCGGTGTGGCTCGCCGCATCAATTTCAACAACGTCTAAAGCATGTCCAGCGGTAATTTCGATGCACGATGTGCAGGTATTGCAGGGTTCGAAAATATCTTTGGACCGTTTTTCACAATTGACGGCTTTGGCAATGAGGCGGGCAGTGGTTGTTTTACCAACCCCGCGAGGTCCAGAGAAAAGATACGCATGACCGAGCGTATTGGTGCGAATTTGATTCGAGATTGTTCGAACTATGTGTTCTTGGCCAGTAACATCAGCAAAAGTTTGAGGGCGGTACTTGTGGTAGAGTGCCATATATTCGTTCGTGTTAGTGAAACGTAGTATATAGTACTTTCTCATGATGGGGAAGATGTTTTCTTTTTTTCTTTGAGAAAAAGTATTCGTTGTTTTTTATGTTTCTTGGCACCACTCCTCCTCCCTGTGTATAACCTATTGCCCTTCGCATGACCCCTGTGTTATAGTGTGGGCATAACTACAACGTAGTATTTAATTTTCTAAATATCGTGTATGCCACGGAAAGCCAACCCAGCACTTCTTAAGCCACTCAACCTGTCACCAGTGTTACAGGCAGTTGCAGGACCAGGTCCAATGTCTCGCGGTCAGGTAATGAAAAAGGTTTGGGAATACATCAAGGCAAAAGGTTTGCAAGATATGAAGAATAAGCGTAATATTAACGCTGACGAAAAGCTCAAAGTGCTTTTCGGAGGAAAATCACAGGTGAACATGTTTGAAATGGCAAAACTTATTTCAACTCATGTGACCGACCCAGATAAAAAATAAACAGTAAGGCAAGAGTCGGATAGAAAACAAAAATACCCCAAGGCCCGGGGTATTTTTGTTTTTGAGGTATATTGAATGCTATCCCTGAATGACATTCTCCATTGCGCCCCAAGAAGCCTCAACTCCTTTTGGGACTAAAATAGAAACTTTATCTCCTGGTTTTCCGCGATAAAAGGTTACCGAAGCGGTTAATACTTTGTATGGCTTTCCATTCACGACCACATGCCATTGACCAGTGCCTGGGTCAAGGGTCAGTTCGCCTGTAACACGATCGCGTTCTATCTGAGCAATTTGTTTGTAAATAAACGCACCGCTCGGAGTAATAGTGAGTTTCATGCGGTCGCCCTCTACCAGTTTCGATTTGCTCGCATAGTTTGGGGGGATGCTGTATTCTTTGCCGTCGGTGGCCCGCATCATGTTGCCGGTAAAGACACCTTCCTGTATCTGAATGTTAGATCCGGCAGTAATTGTTTCAAAATGAGGGCGAAAGTCTTTTGATCCGCTCGAGTCACCCTGAAGTACGCGAAGCATAGCGTCGAGTTCGTCTTTCATGCGGTGAATCATCTGGCGGACAATGGCAAGGTCTGGGGGTGCTGTTGGTGAAGTCTGGGGCAGTGGGGCGTTATCGCTTGGAGAAACAGGGGTCGGAGGAACTGGTTCGGCCGCAGGATCAAATGAGGTGTGTGCAAAAGAAAGGTCATTCATATGTGTATTAAAATGGTGTTATTATTATAAACTTGACTCAACACTTGTTTTCGCTTTTGTTTCAGCCGCCCCAATTTGGGTTCGCTCAAGAATTTCTTCTTCGACAATGCGGCGATCGCGACCGTAGGTAAGTCGAGAAAGCTGACGAATCGCTTCTGCCAGTTTTTTATTTCCCTGGTTGTACGGATAGGTAAGCATATTGAATGGCTTACTTGCGGTATTGTCAATGAGCAATTTTGTATAACAAGAAAATTGTGGTGCGTTTAAGAGGTCGTAGCCGCCAAACGTTGGTGCAAATTCTTTTGAAAGAATTTCTACATCCTCAGGGCCTACACGGAACGCGGCCATGGTACCCGCATTTCCAAGCACGGCTTTCCGAATATCATCGCGGCCCTTTTCGTCAATAAGCTGCCCCATATATTGATGGGCAATAATAAGATTAAGGCGGTATTTGCGGGCTTCGGAGAGAATGGTCGAAATCGAATCCGTTACAAAGTTTTGAAACTCGTCGATATACAGGTAGAAGTCAGTTCTCTCTTCTTGAGGAAGATCAGCCCGGCTCATGGCTGCCATCTGAAGTTTTGCTACCACAATAAGCCCAATGAGTTTAGCGTTCATTTCTCCGGTAGTTCCTTTCGCCAAATTGACGAGAAGAATTTTTTTCTTATCCATGGCTTCGCGAAAATTGAAGCCGCTCTTTTGCTGACCCATGATGTTTCGCATCATTTCGTTTTCCACGAAGCGGCCCACTTTAGAAATAAGGTAGCCAAGCATTTCAGATTTGTGGAAATCACTCGTTTTGGCCATTTCTTTTTCCCAGAAGGCTCGCACAACAGGATCTTTCAATTTCACCAAGTATTTTTTGACATAAGCATCATCCGTAAACATGCGAGGGATGTCGATAATCGTGCCTGGGTTATCGATGTCCGCCATGAGGGTGAGCATCACATTTCTCATGTTGTGCTCAAACATTGGCCCAATCATTTCCGGTGGAAAGAGCTTGTAGAAGATGGCGATCATTTCTCCCACGGCAAAATCTTTCTGATCTTCCGTCTTCGCCTCGAGCATGTTTAGCCCAATGGGCCTCTCAACATCGGAAGGATTCAATATAATCACATCCTCAGCCCGTTCTTTTGGCACATGTTGCAAAACATCCTCTACTAGATCTCCGTGAGGGTCGATAATACAAATGCCGTGTCCATTTTTAATATCTTGAATAGCTAAATTCGCGAGGAGGACTGATTTTCCAGAGCCGGATTTCCCAATTACATACATATGGCGCCGACGATCGGCATCTTTCATGTGAATTGGCGTGTCAGTTCCCCGGTAGTTCACATGTCCAAGAAGAATTCCTTCGGTTGGTACATTGGATGGGGGAGGGGCTTTGCGTGCACCAAGCCAGCGAATGTTCGGAGTTTCGGTTGAGTGAAGAGGAAGATGCCAGAGGCCGGCCATTTCTTCAGTATTGACGACAAAGGCTCGCTTCTCGTGAAAGGTGCGATAAATAAAATCACGAATTAGTTGTGTTTGATTTCGGGGAATAACTGCTTTTAAGCTATTTCCGTACTGGTAGAGATTGTACTGGCTAAATGAAGAGACAAGGTTGTCGAGGTTTGTTTTTGCAATTTCTGGAGAATCGGCTACTGAGAGCAGGCGAACCGTCACATCAAGCCCGCCTTTCCCAAGCTTTTCTTGGATGTTTTTAATAAGTTCTTGTTCGGCTTGGGTAAGTTCGTGTTTCTTTTCATCTTTCGAAGATTTGTTTTTATCATTTTTGGAGCCTGCTACGTTTTGTACAATGGCGCTGCCAAATCCGGCCACGCCTGAACCTACGTTTCCAGCCAAACCGCTTGATCCTTTCCCTTTTCTGAGGTTTTCAATAAGGCCAACCCCTTCACGGCGCCACGATTTTTTGGCCGATCGAATAACATATTGCACAGCCAAACTTGTTCCAGGTTCCCGCACTTTCGCAAGGACGTTTAGAAGTGATGAGAGGGGGTCCGATTCAATTTTACGATATGTTTTAATCGGGGAAACGCGTGGACCATCGCTTGCGATATAGGCGCCCACAATACTGCTTTTCGGGCTAAAATTGTTGTAGTCAATCATTTGTTCTATTTCGGCATGCGGGTACTGGGCCTGAATCTGCTGCTCAATCATGGTGCGAAAACGTTTGGGAACTTCAATGTAGAAGGTAATGAGGCCGTCGTGAACGACCATTTCACAGGCTAAATGATCACTTCGTCCACGAAACCACGGAGCCATACCGCGTTCTGCTTTTAGCCCTGCAATCGTGCCAAAGAATGTTTCTGTAAGTCCAATTTCTTCACGCACTTGTTCTAGTCGATCTTCTTGTTGGCTTTGGTTTCCTTGGCCCTCACTGCGACGCTCTTTTGGAACCGTAATGCGAAGAACGACTCGGGTAAAACTACTTTCTTTGCGAAATTTTACATGAAGTATTCCCCGGAGGATAAAAACAAATGTGGCAACACCGGCAATGGCTCCAAACAAAAGAAGCGCAACGAGTGTGGTATCAACGGATGCGCTGGTATTGAAATAGGGTTGTGCGTCGCCGAGGAATTCTGGCGGCATACATTAAGGGCGAAAATTTTTGAGCTCTTTCAAGCGCATGACACGCTCAGCCTTAATTTTTGCTTCCTGTTCCAGAAAGAATTTGTTGACCCCGGGAAGGAGTTTCAGCCAGTCAAAAATAAGTTCAAAGATTTTTTTCATCTTCACTTTTGTTGAAAAAAGGAGGCTTCTAATTTCCCGAGCGGTCTCTTCTCCTTTCATTTTAAATTCCTGTTGCTTAATCGGAGAAAGTGCCTTGAATGCCTCAGTGAGGCCCTCAGACATAATATGTTCCACATCTCGAGTAATTTCATCGCGGGTGATGGGTTTTACCTGGGGAATAACTTTTGGTTTTCTAATACGAGAAATAAGCCCTTCTTCGACAGGCTTTTGTTCTTTTGGACTTTGGATGTTTTCTGTTTTTTCTTTTTCGCGAACTTGTTCTGTTCGTTCAACACGAGGTGGGTTTTCGTGGTCAGACGGAATACCCACTTCTCGTGGAGCGAGTTTACGAAGCCCCTCCGGGAGTTTATCTGGTGTGCGAGGGCTACCGATAGTTGGCATACGAAAAATACATGATAGAGAGAGTATACCAGAATTTTCGTAATTGGGCGAGGATTCTTTTTAGGTGCGTGGGATAAGTCGCTGTCCTTGAGGGGTGTCTTCAACGTCGAAGCCAAAAGTTTGAATTTCTTTACGAAGGAGGTCGCTTTCGTCAAAGTGTTTTTCTTTTCGCGCGATTTCCCGTTGCTGAAGAAGTTTTTCTACTTTTTGAGGGATCTCAATATTTTTTTCTGTATGCTGATTTTTTTGGGAAAAGGCCTCAGCTTTCTTCAAAAGGTCAAGACCAAGAATTTGGTCGGTATACTCAATCACATCCATTCGTTCTTCCGGCGATAATGTTTCGTCACGAATGAGATCGCGCAAAAGTCCAAGAATTTGCGGTGTTGAAAGGTCGTTATTGATTTGGTTTTTCATCATTCTTTTCCACTCGTCAGAAGATGCCCCCTTTTTCCCTTCCGCATACCCCCGGTTTCCAAAGGAATCATTCTCCATCTTTCGGTGATAGAGTTGTCCGATGTCTTTCACCAGTCGTTCGTAGCCAGCCGCCGCGGCCTTGAGCGCCTCAAGGGTATAATTGGCTTGTTTTCTGTAATGGGTTTGAAGAACAAAGTATCGGTAGGCGAGCGGATCAATACCTTCGTCGATAATAGACTGGAGCGTTAAAAGATTGCCGCCCGACTTTGCCATTTTTTCACTGTTCGTTAAAATGAACTCTCCGTGGAGCCAGTAGTTTACCCACGGTTTTTTTCCGGTTGCGCTTTCAGCCTGAGCAATTTCGTTCGTATGGTGGACGGGAATGTGATCAATACCACCACAGTGAATATCAAACTGTTCTCCTAAGTATTTAATACTCATGGCAGAACATTCAATATGCCAGCCTGGAAAACCCATACGACCAAAAGCCGCCCATTCCATTTGGCGCTTTTCACCTGGCGCGGTAAATTTCCAAAGCGCAAAATCGTGTGGGTTCTTTTTTTCACCCATGTCGACTCGCGCACCCGCTTCAAGTTGCTGTTTTTCGAGTTGAGCTAATTTTCCGTAATCAGAAATGCTCGTGGTGTCAAAATAAATACCATCTGCTGTTTCGTAGGTATGGCCTTTATCAATAAGAGTTTGAACTTGCGCAATTTGTTCGGGGATATGGTCTGTCGCTTTACACAAAATATTCGGATGAATGATGTTCAGAGCATCAATATCTTTTAAAAATGCGGCAGTGTAAAAGTCGGCCACTTCCCAGGCCGTTTTTCCTTCTCGTCGTGAGCCTTTTTCCATTTTATCTTCCCCTTGATCAGCGTCGTCGGTAAGATGACCGACGTCAGTAATATTCATGACATGGTTTACTGTGTAGCCATTAGCAACCAAGGTGCGTTTCAAAACATCTTCAAAAATATATGTTCGGAGGTTGCCTAAATGAGCGTAGTGATACACGGTTGGGCCACACGTATACAAACCCACATCATTTCCCTTAAGGGGGGTAAACGGTTCGGCAGTTCTTGAAAGCGTATTATATAAGGAGAGCATAGAAAAAAGAGTATTCGTATCGTACGAGAAAATGAGGTGCTTGGCAAGTTATCACTCGGTTGTTGTTTTTGAGCACACGATAACCTTTTGCATACTATAATAATATGGTATACTTTTTTCAACTGAAATTTTCTGTATGGCCATGTTTCAAAAAACAGAATCATTCGTGGGGGTGGATATCGGAGCGCATGGTATTAAAATTGTTGAGCTTCGAAAAAATAAAAATCGCCCGCAACTTTGGACGTATGGCATGATTGATGAGCCGCTCGATATTCATGTTACCAATTTACAAGATAAAACTCCTGAACAGCTGCGGGGTGCGCCAGTTACCACCACATCACTTCCTCCGGTATCAGGGTTAGAAACGACAGATGCACGAGTTGATCATTACGCGAAGCTTTTGCAAGAAGTGGTAAAGCAAGCAAAGGTGACTACGCGCCAAGCCGTAGCAAGTTTACCGGTGTCGTATGTTTTTCATACGATTATTACGCTTCCAGAACTTAAGGAAAAAGAAATTGTTCAGCATGTAGAAGCAAAAATTGGGAAGCTTTTGCCACGCCCAGCGAGTGAAATGCAAGTGGTGCATCAGATTATTCCGCAAACCGATATGGAAAAGCAGCGCAAGAATATGCGTGTGCTGGTTACAGCTGCACCGAAAGAATTGATTGTTTTTTATACGAGTATTTTTGAACGTGCTGGTCTTCGTTTGGCAGAACTCGAAACTGAAGCGTTTGCGCTTGAGCGGGCACTTGTTGGTCGCGATACGTCAACCGTTCTCGTTATTGATATGGGCGCGGAGCGTACCAATTTCTTTATTATGGATCAGGGGCTTCCCGTGACGCACCGGAGCATCCAAATTGGAGGAGCCATGATTGATGAAATGATCGCAGAGCGCTTGGGGGTTAATATTGTGGCTGCTGGGGAAATGAAATATGATTTAGAACATGTTTCAAGTGAGGTGATTTCCGAAGTATTGTTTCCGCATATCATTGAACCCATGATTAAAGAAGTGCAATACGGTTTCGATATGTATTTGCGTCAAACCGGGAACGAAGAAAAGCGACCGGAAAAAATTATTTTGACTGGCGGTTCCGCGCTCGTACCTGCCATTCAGTTAGAGCTCGCGGCTGCATTTCCACTCAAAGTATTTGTAGGAGATCCGTGGGCGCGTGTTGTGTATCAGCAAGGATTAAAACCAGTTCTTGATTCCGTTGGGCCTCGTATGTCGGTTGCGATTGGACTTGCTCTTCGAAACATTGTATAATGGAACCACTACTCGTTTTTTCTTATGGCCGACACTACTAACAAGCACGTTCTTCTTGTGGAAGATGATACGTTTCTCGCAAATATTTACAAAACCAAATTTGAGATGGAAGGTTTTCGAGTCAGTGTGGCAGAAAATGGGGAAGCGGGGCTCGATGATGCAAAAAAGAAAAAACCGGATATTATTTTACTTGATGTTCTTTTGCCGAAAATGGATGGCTTCACCGTGTTGAAGCATTTGAAAAATGACAGTGAGACTGGTGCGATTCCGGTGATCCTTCTTACCAACTTAGGGCAAAAAGACGACGTAGAAAAAGGGTTGGAGCTCGGAGCCGTGGATTATCTGATTAAGGCACATTTTAAACCATCCGAAACGGTTGGTAAGGTAAAGAAAGCACTGAACATCGCTTAAGATGTATTCAATCGTGTATGAACACATGTTCCACGAACAGGAAAGGGGGTGAACATCATGAATAGAAAAGGTTTTACGCTTATTGAGCTTTTGGTCGTTATCGCGATTATCGGCCTTTTGTCAACGCTTGCCGTAGTGGCACTTGGCTCAGCACGTGAGAAATCGCGTGATGCCCGCCGTTTGTCCGACATTAAGCAAATCCAAACCGCACTCGAATTGTTTTACACGGATAACAATAGTTATCCAACTTCAACAGTTGCTATCGACCTCGGTACTGCACAGTACGCGTGTTTGAACCAGTCTGGTTTCGGCGCAGCAGGCTGTACCGATGCGTATATGGGGTTAGTTCCTGAAGATCCAGGAAACAACACTACATACGAATATTTGTCAGCTGACGGTTCAGCATACAGCATCACCAGTGAACTCGAAGGTGAAGTGAGTGGTTTGTCAGGTACGATCGTTGCTACTCCATCAGGTTTAACAGCATCGTCAACTCCATAGTTTTCTGCTAGCAGAAAAAACAAACACCCCTCCATACTTGTGGGGGTGTTTAGTTTTGAGAGAAATCACAGGTCTGTTTTAGTGAGGAGGGGAAGCTGTTGACATATATGAGATAAATAGGTTGACAAAACTGGGAATTTATGCTATAGTACCTATCGTTATCCGTGAGGTGAAAAACGTATCAACCATCGTCGTTTTTAGATGATAGGGGGTATAGAGTCATCGTACGGGGAAAGGTCGATTAATTCGTACATATCCCAATGTTTTATGTCATTTCAAAACGACAGACCAATGGTGCAGGTAGATCTTAACTGCGCTGACTGCAACGCTCACATCAGTGAGCTTCCATTTCAGCCAAGTGGCGACAAGCCAGTCTACTGCCGCGATTGTTTGCGCAATAAGCGTGCAGCTAGCGCACCTCGTCAGGAACGCCAGATGTTTGACGTAGACTTGAACTGTGCTCAATGTGGAACGCATATCGATAAATTGCCATTCCAACCAAGCGGCGCACGTCCAGTTTACTGCTTCAACTGCAATAAATCACGCGCTCAGGCGTAAGTGGTTTAAACAAACGAGCAGCCCGTAAGGGTTGCTTTTTTGTTTTCTGTATGGTATATTCGGTGCCATATTTGATTTTCCTATGGGGAAAAAAAACTCCAGAAAACCACGAGTTCTCATGGCCCTTTCCGGTGGGGTTGATTCTTCGGTTTCGGCAGCGCTTTTAGTGAAAGCAGGGTATGATGTGACTGGAGCTTATATGAAGCAATGGAGTGATGGAGCCGAGCTCTCCGGTGTATGTTCTTGGAAAACCGATCGACGCGATGCTCTTCGGGTGGCCGCGCACCTTGGTATTCCGCTTCTTACTCTTGATTTTGAGAAAGAGTATAAAGAAAATGTCCTCGAATACATGTTTCGTGAATACACCCTCAGTCGTACGCCGAATCCAGATGTAATGTGTAACGCGACCATTAAGTTTGGGGTGTGGCTAAAAAAAGCCAAAGCCCTCGGGTTCGATTTTTTAGCAACCGGGCACTATGCAAAGGTTGGTCGAAAAATTAGTGTGAGCGGGAAAAAGAAACAGGTGTGTTTTTCTTTACTTCAGGCGAAAGATTCCGTGAAAGATCAAACCTATTTTCTTCACCAGCTGAGTCAAACACAGCTTGCTTCTACTCTTTTTCCGATCGGAGGATACACAAAAATACAGGTTCGTGCGCTCGCAAAAAAACTCAATTTGCCAACTGCCCTTCGAGCTGAAAGCATGGGTATTTGTTTTGTGGGAGAGGTACCCATGGCAGAATTTCTTGCCAAGCGTATTCCTCCGACTCCGGGCAAAATGGTTACATCTTCTGGCAAAATGCTCGGGGAACATACCGGGCTGCCCTTTTATACCATTGGTCAACGGCATGTCGGTATTTCTTCAAAAGGAGAAGCCGGTGTTGATCCGAAACCGCTCTATGTGGTGGCAAAACGCCGTGATACAAACGAACTGGTGCTTGGGTATGAAGATGATCCGCTGCTGTACACAAAAGAAGTGATGATTGAGCAGCCGCACTGGATTTTGGGGGAAGAGCCATCATTTCCACTTCAGTGTTCGGTTCGTTTTCGCCACCGTCAGGCACTTGTACCGGCTACTGTTCTCGAAAAGAACGGTCAGTGGGTGGTGCGGCTCAAAAAAGCAGAGCGTGCTATTACCCCTGGTCAGTTTGCGGTTTTTTATAAAAACGAGGTATGCTTAGGGGGTAGCGTAGTATTTTAATCTATGTCTTTGTTTTCATTACGGCCGGAAATTTCAAAAAAAGAGCGTCTGGCGTTCATTGCCTTTTCTTTGGTCATGGCGGTTCTGTACGACGTCTTTTTTTGGGATAAGCTTGTTGGGATTGGCTTCTTTTTGTTTGTGCTGGTCTTTATTCTTGGAAGTACGGCGCTGTTTATCCGCACAAAGTTGTTTCGCCAACCATGGGCTTTTTTGTTTGCTATTCTCGCGTTAGTCATGGCAGTCACGCCCGTTATTTACCAAAATGCGATGGTAACCTATGGCGTACCATGGTTTGTGGGAATTTTTCTGTTTTTGTTTATCGCCACAGCCGCGGTTACGAATCCACATCGCGTCCCATTTCAACTCTCGCGAATTCCCCTCATTGCGAGCATTGACCGTACGCTCTATCATTGGGGTGATGTCTCTCGAGATTTATTTTCTGGAGCTGGAAGCCGACACGCACTCTTGAAACGGGTTGCTCTTGGTGTACTTATTGCGGTACCGATTCTTTTCTTTTTTGGAATATTGTTCTATCAGGCCGATGAAGTATTTGCCGCCTGGGTGCGTGGAATTAATGTAGAATTTGTTGATTTTTGGAGATTGCTCCGTACCGGTCTTCTCACCCTCGCTGTGGCTGGCATTTTTTACGCCCTGTTTGTTGAAAAATACGAACTCTCTCAAAGGGAGTCAAAGAAAATGGATGGAGATGCGGTGATTGTTTCGGTTGTCCTTGGGCTCATTGCACTTCTTTTTGCGGTATTTGTGTTCATTCAAATCCGTTATCTTTTTGCAGGGGTTGAATATGTGTTTGCTGAAGGTATTACCTATGCTTCGTACGCCCGAAAGGGATATGGAGAACTTTTAGCGGCCATTGCATTGTCTGGGGTCATTGTTATCGGAGTCTACCGCTGGTTCAGCGACACGTCACGTCACGCGGTACTTACGGTGCTCCAAGCACTTCTCGTGTTTGAGGTCGGTGTCGTAGCTGCTTCAGCCTTAAAACGCCTGTATCTCTATCAGGATGCCTATGGTTTCACGGTGATCCGACTATATAGTGAGTGGTTTGCGTACTTTATGCTTGCGGTTATGGTTTGGACCATTCTCGCTCTTGTTGCTCGGTTGGCATTTCGGCATTTTTGGACTGGAGCCATGGTTGTGGGAGTTGTTTCTCTTACTTTAGTGGTTTGCCTTAATGTCGACTATATTATTGCTCGCCGAAATATCGATTTATTTTTGACCGGCGAGAAAAAGGAAATCGACTTTGAATATCTTGGCCGGCTCTCAACCGATATTACACCCGCCTTGGTTCCTCTGGTTACTTCAGCCAAATTTGCAGAATATATTCAAACGACGACGAATACTGCTCCTTATGCGTACAATGCCCCAGGCGTAAATTATGCTCGGCTCTTGAATACGCTTCAAATGGAGATTACGAAACAAGAACGTGCCAAGTGGCCAGAATTTCATTTAGGACTTGAAGAAGCGAAGAGGGTATTTAAACCAGAATGGAGAAATATTATCCTGCCGACTCATCTTGAATCGGCCAAGCAATTCAATAATTACAGTTATGGAAGGGTGGAATACTAATCAATTTTTCTCGAATACACGCTAAAAATGTATGACTACCAATGAACTTCGTTCGAAATACCTGGCTTTTTTTAGAAACCAAAACCACGCGGTTCTTCCTTCGGCGTCGCTCTTGCCTGAGAACGACCCAACAACTCTTTTTACGGGTTCCGGCATGCAGCCGATGGTGCCGTATCTTTTAGGTGAAAAACATCCGCAGGGAAGCCGTTTAACGGATTCGCAGAAATGTTTTCGGGCCCAAGATATTGAAGAAGTGGGGGATAATCGCCATACCACATTTTTCGAGATGCTTGGAAATTGGAGCTTAGGCGACTATTTTAAGCAAGAACAAATCGCTTGGATGTTTGCCTTTTTAACTTCAAGCGAAGCTGAGGGTGGCCTCGGGCTTGATCCGGAGCGGCTCAGCTTTACGTGTTTTCGTGGAAGTGAGGAATTGGGGATTCCGAAAGATGAAGAAGCTGCTCAGTTATGGCAACGCCTGCTTCAAGAAAAAGGAGTGAATGCGACAATCGTCGATTTCCCAGAACGTGATGGTATGCATGGGGGGAAGATTTTTTACTATCCTGAAAAGAAAAATTGGTGGAGTCGCTCTGGGGTCCCGCAAAACATGCCAGTCGGTGAGCCTGGTGGGCCTGATACGGAAATGTTTTGGGATTTTGCTCCAGAAAAAGGCGATCTTCATTTGCGCGACAGTGCGGATGTTCCGCAGTTTGGCCCGTATTGCCATGTGAATTGTGATTGTGGTCGGTTTATGGAAATCGGCAATAATGTTTTCATGCAATACCAAAAAACAGAAGCGGGTTTTGTAAAACTCGCTCAGCAAAATGTTGATTTTGGTGGGGGCTTAGAGCGAATGATGGCTGCCAAAATGAACAACCCTGATGTCTTCATGATTGATATTTTTGACGGCGTTCGAAATGTTTTGGCCGAGATGTCTGGAAAAACGTACGGGGAAAATGTGGCAGAAACATACGCATTTCGGGTCATTATGGATCATATTCGTGCGGCGACCTTCCTTATTGCCGACAGTGCTTTTCCGGGTAATAAAGATCAAGGGTACTTTACTCGTCGTTTGCTCCGCCGGACAGTGCGGTTTGCAAGTACACTTGGTATTGGGGTTGGGGTGTGTCGTCGTATCTCTGAAGAAATTATTGCAGTGTATCAAGATGCATACAAAGATTTGGCAGAAAAGCGTGAGCTTATTTTATCGGAGATGCAAAAAGAGGAGGAAAAGTTTCGAAAAACGCTTGATAAAGGGGTGAAGCTATTCGAAGGTATCTTAGAAAGAAAAGCTGGTGCCACGAGTGTTACGGCTGATGAGGCATTTGATTTGTATCAATCCTACGGATTTCCGCTTGAGGTAACGGAAGAGTTAGCCAAAGAAAAAGGATTTTCTGTGGATAGCGATGGCTTCCGCGCTAAATTGAAGGCGCACCAAGATCAGTCACGCCAAGGATCTGAAAAGAAATTTAAAGGTGGTTTGGAAGATCATTCTGACATGAGTGTGAAGTATCACACGGCAACGCATCTTCTTCATATTGCACTCCGAAAAGTTTTGGGGAATCATGTCGGGCAAAAGGGGAGTAATATTACCCCAGAGCGTCTTCGTTTTGATTTTTCCCATACCGATAAAATGACCCCGGAACAGTTGAAAGAAGTAGAAGATTTGGTGAACGGTGCCATTGCCCACGATTATGCGGTTTCTTGGCAAGAAATGCCGGTAGAGGAGGCGTATAAACAAGGGGTGATTGGTTTGTTTCCAGAGCGCTATGACGATCTGATTAAGGTCTATACTGTCGGGGATCCATCACACCCGGGAAATGCTAACCCAACTGAGCCAACCTTTAGCCGAGAGATTTGTGGCGGCCCCCATGTAGAGCATACTGGCACTATGGGGAAGTTTAAAATTACCAAAGAAGAGGCGGTATCCGCCGGAGTACGAAGAATTAAGGCCATTCTTGAATAAAAACCTGTGTATAACACGTAAGAAATAGGAATTGATTTCTTTGTAAATAAATGAAAAAGCGCTAAGATAAGCAAAATTGCCTCACTTATTCGGGCAGAGGCAGACCCGCTTGACAGAAGCGTCAGGTTTCTGTAAAATAAGCCCAGTAATATTTATCCGCATGCCAGCTAATAAGGATTTCGTGGAAGTACGTGGAGTTATCGATGAGGTACTCCCTGGTGCTACCTTTCGGGTAGTGCTTGAGAACAGCCACTCTGTTATTGCGCATCTTGCGGGGAAATTACGCATGAATCGAATCATGCTTGGGGTCGGAGACGAAGTAAAGGTTGAAATGACCCCGTATGACCTTACCAAAGGTCGTATTACCTACCGTTATTAAATTTATACCTAAACTCAGGTGTATCAACCGGTGCGGTGGAGTTTTTCCCTCGTTGGAGAAACAATGATATCGCGGCAGTGGTTGGTATTTTTGTTTTATACGAGTATGAAAGTACAGGCCTCAGTAAAAGTTCGTTGCGCAAAATGCAAGGTAGTTCGCCGTCGTGGCGTGGTACATATTATTTGTGCCAATCCTCGCCATAAACAGCGCCAGGGTACCAAACAGCGTGTCAAAGCTGCCTAACCAATTTGAAACACTTATATATGCGTGTTGCCGGAGTTACTATCCCTCGAGAAAAACGTGTCATCATCGCTCTGACCTATATTTACGGTATTGGTCAAACGAGTGCAAAAAAGATTTTGGAAATTGCGAAGGTTGCTGATACCGTTCGCGTCAAAGATTTGTCGAACGATCAGGAAGACAAGATCCGCAGCATCGTGGAAGGGGAATACACGACAGAAGGAAACTTACGCCGTGTGGTTTCTGGGAACATTAAGCGCCTCAAAGATATTAAATCATATCGTGGTGTGCGCCATATGAAACACTTGCCTGTTCGCGGACAGCGCACGAAAACAAACTCACGTACCGTGCGTGGCAATAAGCGCATTAGTGCAGCCTCAGGTCGCAAGTTGACCGGCCAAAAGACCTAACGACTTTCTCGTTTTATCTATATGACAGATGCAGTTTCTGCCGTGAAGGCACCAAAAAGTAATAAAAAGAAAGTAGCCATGAAGCTCGTTTCTTCTGGTCGTGCATATATCCAAGCAACATTCAACAACACCATTATTTCCGTAACAGATCAGAATGGTGATGTGATGGGTTGGGCAAGTGCTGGTATGGTTGGCTTCAAGGGTCCAAAAAAAGCGACTCCATACGCTGCCGGCCAGGTGGTGAAGAAGGTTCTTGATGGCATTAAGGACGCTGGCCTCAAAGAGGTAAAGGTGTTTGTCAAAGGTATTGGTGGCGGACGTGAAGGAGCGATTCGTGCCTTTAACTTGAATGGCGTCAATGTTACTTCTATTAAAGATGTGACTCCTATTCCACATAACGGCTGCCGACCTCGGAAGCGCCGTCGCGTCTAATACACGATTCTTTCTCCTATGGGTAGATATACTGGTCCAACAAATAAACTTTCTCGCCGCTTTGGCGTTAACTTGGGGCTCAAAACGAATCCAGCAAAAGTTGCGAAACGTTTAGCACAGCCACCAGGGGTTCATGGTCCAAAAAAGCGCCGTACCACGCAATCAACCTTTGCGAAACAGCTTCTTGAAAAACAGAAAGCGAAGATTGTGTACGGTATCCGTGAACGTCAGCTTACTCGCTATGTGGCTGAGGCAACTCGTCAGAAGGGAAACTCAGAAACTCATCTTCTTGAGTTGCTTGAAATGCGTCTTGATAACACCGTGTACCGCCTTGGTTTTGCAAACACCCGTGCTCAGGCTCGCCAAATGGTAACTCACGGCATGTTCATGGTAAATGGGGTGAAATTAGATATCCCATCGCATACCGTGAAGATTGGTGATATAATTACCGTAAAGCCAAATAAACAGAAAAAGAAACTTTTTGACGGGTTAGATACCCGCGCGCCAAAAGAATTACCATCATGGATTACGTTCGATGCGGCGAAAATGACTGGAAAAGTTACCAGTAAACCAGCATCAACAGACGTAGACAAGGTATTCGATGCCAAATTGATTATCGAATACTTTTCAGCTCGCTAATTTCTCGCTTTTCATTTTCTTTTTCTATGGAACACATTCATCTGCCGACAAGCGTTGAGTTTGTACCGACGAGCAAGCCTCATGTTGGTCAGCTTCTTATCTCACCATGTCAGCAGGGGTATGGTACGACTATTGGAAATGCGCTTCGTCGCGTTCTCTTGTCGTCACTCCCTGGAGCTGCCATTGAATCGGTAAAAGTGAATGGCGCACAGCACGAATTTTCGGCTATTCCTGGAGTTCAGGAAGACATGATCGAAATTATTTTAAACTTGAAACAAGTGGCAGCGAAGTCATTCAGTGAGACGCCAGTTACTTTAACCTTGTCAAAAAAAGGCAAAGGCCCAGTAACTGCTGCTGATTTTGCTCAGAATGCAGATGTTGAAATCATGAATAAGGATTTGGTCATTGCAAACATTACGGATGACAAAATCACCTTTGAAATGGAAGTAACCATTGGCCATGGCCGTGGTTACGTTCCAGCAAGTGAGAAAAATACCGAACAGTACGACCTTGGTACCATTGCGATTGATTCACTCTATACTCCAATTCGCGATGTTGGGTACGATGTATCTCTTACTCGTGTAGGAGATGTAACCGACTTTGAAAAATTGAAGCTGACGATTGAAACGAATGGTACGATTAGCCCAGAAGCTGCAGTTCGCGAGGCCACAAAGATCCTTATGGATCACTTTGCTCTCATCGTCAATTCTGCAGCGGCTGCTGCTGAAGAGGCAATGCCTGCTGCCATCGAGTCAGCACCTGAAGAGGTGGAAGACGGAGAGAATGGCGAAGTAAAGGAAGAGAAGCCAAAGAAAAAGGCAACTAAGAAAAAAGCGTAATTGATATACTAGGGATTTTATGAGACACCGAAGCAAAAAAATAACATTAGGTCGCGAAGCAGCGCCTAGAAAAGCCATGATGCGCAACCTCGCTGAGAGTTTGATTTTACATAATCGCATCGAAACCACTTTGGCAAAAGCCAAAGCACTCCGTGGTGTGGTTGAGCCACTTATCACGCTTGCAAAAGCAAACACGCTTGTGTCACGCCGAAAGGTGCTTACTATTTTGTACACCGACAAAGCCGTAACAAAGCTCTTTGGAGAAGTAGCTCCGAAATATAAAGAACGACCTGGTGGCTATACCCGCATCACAAAGATCGGCCAGCGCCGCAAGGATGCCGCTCATATGGCGGTCATGGAACTTGTGTAATATGAGTATGACTTCGATTCAAAGAAAAACCCAAGAAATTGATGCGACAGGTATGGCCGTTGGCCGCCTTGCGTCAGCTGCGGCAGCTATCCTTCGTGGAAAGCATAAACCAGATTTTGCACCACACCTCGATAACGGAGATATGGTGTCAATTGTCAATGCTTCAAAAGTGAAGTTTACCGGAAAGAAATTTGCGCAGAAGGATTTCCGTCACCACAGCATGCACCCAGGTGGTTTGAAAACGGTTGCTATGGCTACAGTATTTAAAAAAGACCCAACTGAGGTGGTGAAACATGCTGTTTACGGAATGCTTCCAAAAAACAAGCACCGCGAGAAGATGCTTCTTCGTCTCTCAGTTAAAGCCTAAATGTCCTTATGAGCACAGAAACAAAAACTCGCGCTGTTGGTCGCCGCAAAACTGCGGCAGCTCGTGTGCGCATTGAAGCCGGTAAAGGTATCATTACCGTGAATGGTCGTGAAATGAATGAATATTTTCCAGTACAAATCTGGCAAGATATCGTTCGCGCCCCACTTACTGTGACTGGTAAAAATGAAGTGATTGATGTGTCAGTCAAAGTAGCCGGCGGTGGCCCTAAAGGCCAAGCTGATGCAGTTCGACACGGAATTGCTCGTGCCCTCATTGCTTGGAACCCAGATTTCCGCCCAGCGCTGAAAGCTGAAGGATTCTTAACTCGTGATCCACGTGCGAAAGAACGTAAGAAATTTGGTAAGTACAAAGCTCGTCGTGGTCATCAATGGAGAAAGCGTTAATTGTATCTCAAAGCAAAAAGTCACCAAACAATGGTGGCTTTTTGTTTCTGTTGTTTTTGTCCGCATGATTGATATTGTCAAGACACGGTTTCTCGCCTACAATATGTCTATCTATGGGAACTGTTGCTAAAAATACAGCGTTCATGACCGCGGCCTCGATTGGTCAAAAGATCGTGGCTTTTGTCTATTTTACGCTCGTTGCGCGAAATCTCGGAGTAGAGGATACTGGCCGCTATGTTTTGGCTTTGTCGTTTACGACTCTGTTTGTGGTTTTGATTGATCTTGGGCTCACGAATGTCTTTGTGCGCGAAGCAGCCCGGGCTCAGGAAAAAATATCGCAATTTTTAGGAAACATTCTCGGGGTAAAACTTTTTTTAGGTGTGGCCACATACCTTATCATGATTATTGCTCTGCAGTTTTTTGGGTATGCAAAAGAAGTAAATACACTCATCTATTTGTCGGGGATCACAATGCTTTTTGATTCCTTTCACCTCAGTTTGTACGGAGCTCTTCGGGCTCTCGGACATTTACGGTTTGAGGCTACGGCAATGGTCGGAAGTCAGTGTATTACCCTTGTTCTTGGGGGCGTCGCACTTTATTTGAGGCTGCCTCTTATTTTTCTTATGCTCGCGTTTACGGTTCCAAGCATGTTGAACGCCCTCTATGCGAGCTACACACTTCGTCGTACCTATCATATTTCGCTTCGTCCGCTGTGGGATACAATGCTTATTAAAACCTGGGCGAGAGTTGCCATTCCCTTTGCCCTCGCCGCAGTGTTTGCGCGTCTTTATTCGTATACCGATACGATTCTCCTTTCGAAAATGGTAGGGGAGAAAGCGGTCGGCTTGTATAGTGTGCCGTATAAAATAACGTACGCTTTTCAGTTTATTCCACTTGCACTTGTGGCAGCGGTGTACCCTCGGCTCAGTGAATATTTTTTGAAAGACAAAAATGCAATGACGCTTTTGTTCATTCAAAGCATAAAGTATCTCACCTTGGCCGTTACTCCAATCGTGGTTGGTATTATTACGATTGCGGATTCACTGGTCCCTCTTCTTTTTGGGCGCGAATACACTCCGGCAATTGTTCCACTTAAAATTCTCATGCTGAGTTTGCTTTTTTCTTTTCTTAGTTTTCCGGTGGGAGCCTGTATTAACGCAAGTAATAAACAGTTGGTTCAGACTAAAATTACGGCTCTTGCCTTGCTCGTGAATGTTGGTATGAATGTGTGGCTCATTCCTCAATTCGAAGTCCGTGGAGCAGCTATTGCCGCAGTCGTTGGAAATAGTGTTCTCTTTTTTGTGGGGTACGGAGTTGTCTCCCACATTCTCTCTTTACCACACCGAAACATTCTTTGGTTTATGGCTCGGGTTGCAGTTTCGGCTCTTGGTATGGCGGTTGCGGTTTCACTCACCGCGCATATTCATGTCTTTGTAGGCGTTGCTTGTGGGGTTCTCGTATATCCTGCGCTTCTTTTCCTTACGGGAGTCGTAACAAAAGCTGACCTCGCTCAAGTCCGGGCCATGATACAGCGATAATTTTTTCGTTATGAAAAAAATCCTCATGATTTCGCTCGAATTTCCACCGATGGTTGGTGGTATCGCAAGTTATGTGAAAGCGCTCGGCGATGCCTTAAAATCACAGGTCACTCTTCTTGTTCCTCCGCATAAGGAAGCTGCCTCTGGGGATGCTCGTCGACAATACCACGTCATTCGACGTCCATTCTTATGGCCGAAGATTGTCTGGCCACGGTGGACCAGGCTTTTGTGGCACACACTCCGAGCAAGAAAGAAAATACAAGCCGACATGATCTATGTCCATCACATTTTGCCCGAGGGGACAGTGGCTTATGTGGTTAAGCTGGTAACCCGTACCCCGTTTGTTATTTTTTCCCATGGGACTGATGTTGCCATGTGTGCGGCGACGCCTTGGAAGCGTAAGCTTGTATCGCGAATTGGTCGGGCGTCGGAGCAGATTGTTGTGAATAGCGATTCTCTGAAAGGCCGGCTTTTGGAGCGCTTTCCTGAATTCAAAGAAAAAATAACGGTGGTGTATCCATGTCCCGATCAGTTTTTTTTGGATCGTCCGAATCCTGAATCGGTTAATGCGCTTCGTGCTTCCCTTGCGCTTGAAGGAAAAAAAGTTATTCTGTCGGTTGGTCGGTTGATTGACGGCAAGGGATTTCCTCATTTGCTTCGCATGATGCCAGAAATTGTCCGTCGTGTGCCAAATGCGGTGTGGCTTGTGATTGGCGACGGACCGAAACGGCCAGTGTTCTTGCGTTTTGTTGAAGAAAAACGCTTGGCAGGCGCTGTACGCTACTTGGGGAGCATTCCTCATGCAGAGCTTCCAATTTACTATGGGTTGGCCGATACTTTCGCTCTTTTAACCCACCCGGATAACGGGCTCGAAGAAGGGTTAGGGCTCGTATTTCTCGAGGCCGCGGCAGCTGGGGTGCCGTCTGTGGCTGGGCGAAGTGGGGGGGTACCTGAGGCAGTTATTCACGGTGAAACCGGATTCGTCGTTGATACATTTCAGGAAAAACAAGTGATTGAGGCGATTGTGGCATTTCTCACGAATCCTGGCTTTGCGAAAGACATGGGTCAGGTTGCACGGGAGAGAATTCAGGCGGATTTTCAAACAGAACATCAAATTGCACGGTTAGATCCTTGGCGTTAACGGTGTATGATCAGTGTTATTATTCCATTTTTTAACCATCATGAAGCGCTGAAAGAATCACTCGGTACTCTTTTAGCACAAACGGAAAAAGATACGGAGGTGATTATTGTAGACGATGGAAGTGCTATACCTCTCTCAAAAGAAGAGGTGGGTGCGGTGTACACTCGTCCATTCACCCTTATTCGCCAAGAAAATGCAGGGGCTCCGGCGGCGCGAAACTCTGGATTTCGAAAATCCACGGGGCAGTTTGTTATTTTTTGGGATGCAGATGTTTTGGGTAAGCCGACTATGCTTCAAGAGATGCTCCGAGCACTTCAAGAAAATAAAGAAGCCTCGTTTGTGTATAGTGATCATTACTTTGGTCTGAAAAAAATGCCGGCGAAGCCGTGGTCGGCGCCTCATATACAAAAAGATAACTTTATTCACTCAACCAGTCTTATTCGTCGTGAAGCAGTGGTACCTTGGGACGAGACACTGAAGCGTTTTCAAGATTGGGATTATTGGCTTACTTCTTCCGAAGAAAAGAAAAGCGGGGTATATATTCCAGAAGTTCTCTTTTCAGTCATCCCAAGAAAAAGTGGGATGAGTGGCTGGCTTCCCTCATTTGCCTATAAAAAACCATTTTGTTTTTTCCCGCTATGGAAGAAGCAAGTTTTTGCCTATCACAGAGCCCGGGCAGTGGTGATGAGAAAACATGGGCTCAAGTGAATTACAAAAGGTATGAATCTACCAGAAGTAGGGAAGACGTATCGTCATTACAAGGGTGGGTTGTATCGTGTCATTGCGCTTGCCCATCATTCTGAAACATTGGAAGATTTGGTGGTGTATGAGGCGCTCTATACGAGTGATATTGGGCAATTCTGGGTGCGGTCAGCATTAATGTGGTTTGAAGAAGTTGAAGTGAACGGTGAGAAAAAATTGAGATTTACCTTGGTGCAGTAATTTTATGATTTTCCACTAAGGTTTGATAAAAGCACACTTTGTGGCATAAGGAATGCACTTTGAGGTCGCTTTTCGTGTGGCTGGGCAAAGTGGAGTGGTTTCATGAAAATGTTCTCGTTGCTGTATTCCATTTTTGACTAAGGCTTCTTTTTTAGTGGGTCACATGATTCACCGCGACAACATTCGTCGATATTGGTTTTGCACGTTTCGCATTGACCATGACCGTGCACCCAAATAAGGTGTGTTTCTTTGTGGCAGTAATTACACCAGACGGTCTTTTTTTCCATAGGTTTAGAGGGTAGAACGGTAGGCGATAAGACCGGTGAGTAAAACCATACCATATACATGAAATACTGCTGGTACAAAAAGCGTAAGGACGGCGATTGAGACAAGAATTCCAATATTCCCATACGCGGTCGTGTGCGAAATTTTTTGGTAAAACGTTTTACCAAGAGAGACAAGAATACTTCCGATAAGAAAAAATCCAAATAAACCTAGTTCTACCATGATCTCGAACCAGCCCCAGTCAAACTGGGCTGTGGTCACTGTTTGTTTGGTGACAGGATCTTCAAATGCGAAGGTTTCGCCAAGTCCGTGCCCAATCACTGGGTGTGCAATGAATTTTTCGTGTATAGGGGGAAGAAGGGCGCTCCTTGTGTACGCGCTCGTTTCTGTTTGGGGGGTAATAATCCCGCCAAAGCGTGAGCTGACTAAGGGGAGGCCGGTCGAGTTGCCAGAAGATGCGGCGAGATTTATGAGGACAAAACACGCTGCGGATCCTATAATGGTGCCGAGTACTACCAGAAGTGTTTTTATTTTTGGGTAAAGCAAGAAAAGAACGCCGAGCGCGGCAAAAAAGGCAATATAATATGAACGGCTAAAATTAGCAGAAAGAAGAATAAGAAGAGAAAAAAGGATTATGATGTTTTTGGGATTCAGTATTTTTTTTTGTATGATGTGTGCAATTACAAGTAAGGCGCCTGGAATAATGAGAAGATGTTCAGGTAAGGTAAGACGAAAAAATCCATTTCCCATGTCCGTTACTTTCCCCATGAGAACATCTCGAATAAATTTGTAATACGGACCATGGAGTTCAGTAAGATGAGTCGCAAAAGCAAATTCTGTACCGAGCGTCCAAAGAACGTGTCCGATCAGTGTTGCAAGTAAGATTCGTCTGATCAATTGTTTCTCGCGCGCGCCTTGGAGAATAGTAATTACGGGGGTAATAAAGAAAAGGTAGAAAAAAGGGATGGTGTCGCCAAAGATGAGGCGGGGAGAGTTTCCTGAGAGAAAGCCGTATGTTGCCGAAACCCCGACCCACAGAAGAAGAAAGAGCAAGATTTTTTTTATAGAGGACGGAAGTGTAGTGTGTGTTGGCCACCATGATTTTGTAAAAAAAATAAAAAGAAGTCCGGTTCCGAGAAGAAGGGTGCGGAGGGATATGCCAAAAATTTCAAAAAGATGCCCTGACCCTCCGAGGAGGAGCTCCCCAATAAGAAAAAGAACTCCGTAGAGGGGTTTTCGCAAAAAAAGAAGGAGAGTTAGGGCTACAATGGAGAGTCCGATCAGACTCTCGAAAAGAGGATACGGCTGAAGGAACCATGATGCGATCCGCACGGTACCAAAAATTCCAAGAAACAGCAGGATTTCTGGAATAGTATCTCGACGAGCAAAAAAAGCTCTCAAAAATGACATACTTAGGTGAGAACAGCCTGGTGGATTTTTCGAAAACCAGTTAAAAAGGTTTTGGTGTCCATGGCTTTCTTTCCCTCAAGCTGAAGGGTCTCCACATGTACTGTGCCATCACCTGTACCGATAGCAAGGGTGGTACCGTCCACACGCACCTCCCCGGGTTTGAGAGATTTTTCATTGGTTATTTCGATTTGGAGAAGTTTGAGGCGCTTTCCTTCCCAGAGTGTCCAGGTTCCTGGCCAAGGGTACGTTCCTCGAAAGAGATTGTGAATGTGTTCTGCTGTTTCACTCCATACTATTTTTCCCGTATCTCGGCTGAGAGGGCGACACATTGTTGCTTCAGCCTCGTTTTGAGGAGTAGGAGTAAGGGTGCCAGAAATAAACGCTGGCACTGCTTCTTTTAATCCTTCAAGCGCAGGGGTTGCGAGTTTTACATCAAGTAATTCATAGGTGTCATTTGGGGCAATTCCTATTTTCTTTTGAAGAAGGATGGGGCCGGTGTCGAGTCCTTTATCCATTTGCATAATCGTCACGCCTGTTTCTTTTTCTCCGTTCATAAGCGCTGATTGGATGGGGGAGGCTCCGCGATATTTTGGTAAAAGAGAGGTGTGGGTGTTCACCAGGCCATGGGTCGGAGCCTGCAAAATATGTTCCGGAATAATAAGGCCGTACTGCGCCACAATTCCAATATCAAAAGTATCTTCAAAAGAAAAGTTTTTTAAAGATTCTGGTTGGAGAAATGGCACCTTATATTTTTCAGCAATGAGTTTTACTGGTGTCGGGGTGATTTCTTGGTGACGGCCAACAGGTCGGTCGGGCTGCGTGATAACGAGTTTTATTGCGAATTGAGGGTCGTTTAATAAGCCTTCTAAAATAGTGGCGGCGAAGCGTTCGGTACCGAAAAAAACAGTAGAGATGGCATTCATAGAGATACGCCTATCATAGAACGAAAAAGCAAAAAAGGGAAGACAGAAAATCCGACTTTGGTCGGATTTTCTACTCAGCTTCTTCGCGCTGTACTTCTTCAATATCAAACGCCCGATCAATGTACAAAATTCCATCTAAATGATCAATTTCATGTTGAATCACGCGAGCAAAATATTTGTGTGCCTTAAATTCTATGGGGTTGCCATGACGATCAAGTGCTTTGACCAGTAAATCGGTAAAGCGCTTTACCTTACCCATTTTTCCTGGAACCGATAAGCACCCTTCCGTATCAACGTTTGTTTTCTTGCTGATACGCTCCCACGTAGGGTTCACAAGAACCAAATCGTTTTTGAGACTCTTATCAGCATCTTTCCCAATTACAGCAATGCGAATGTTATTGGCCACTTGAGGTGCGGCGAGCCCAATGCCATCGTCGCCATACATGGTTGGAATCATAGCATCAATAAACTGCTGCATGGGAGGTGAAAGCAGCTCAGTTACGGTTACCTCGCGAGAACGTACACGGAGTGAGGGCGTAGGAATAGTAATAATGGGTAATTGAATCATATTTTTAAAAACGCAGGACACTATTTGGTCGAATATCGACTCGCCAGCCAGGGGTAAGAAGTGCAGCGAGCTTAGGAATCATTTTTTCCTTTGTTTCGTTCGGAATTCGGATAATAAGAGTATACCAAAATTCGTGCCGATAGAAATGAGGGTGCATTTCAAATGGGCCCTGTATTGTACCCGATTTTCCCTCGTTTGTCAACCACAGGCGAATGGTGTCTGCCATCTGTTTTGCCTTCTCGTTTGTGGCCACTTTTTCTCTTCCCGAAAGAAGAAATCGAACCATGGTGGTATACGGGGGGTAGTTAAGGCTTTTTCGAGCCGAGAGTTCAGTGCGGTAGAACCGGTCGGGCTCGGTATGGGCGGTAAAAACAATATGTTCTTTGTGCGAAGTTTGGGCGTATATTTTTGCGTTGGGAAAAAGAAGTGCCATGTCGTGAAGGGACTGCCAAATCGTTTCATTCATTTGATATTCGGGAACATGAAGGATGCTATCAAGATCAACAAAAATAATGGCTTTTGTTTTTTCTCGTCGCAAGTGCGGTAAGGCTTTTTCCGTTCCAACTACAACATGGTATTTGTCATCATCCGGAATATGTTGTTCGCCGGTGTCTCCGTCGATACGGTACACCGCAACTTTCTGATTTTCCGAAACCAGGGAGCGAATTCCCTGCTCAATAAAAGCAGTGCCGGCATTTCCGTACCGTATGGTAGCGCGATTACAGGTGGGACAAAGTGAAGGTACTTCTTGGTGTGTGCCACAATAGTGGCATAGAAGGGTGTTGGTATTTTCATGAAGAACGAGGGGGTTTTGACATGTGGAACATCGCACCATGTTTTTACATGCGGTACATCCAACGGTGCCCATAAATCCACGCCGTTGAACCAAAAGAAGAATGTCGCCATCCGCTGTGCCGACAATCTCCTTTACCTCATCCGATAATGTGGTGTATCTGCCGGCTCTCCGCTCTTCGTTCATGTCGATCACGGTAAGCTCCGGAAGAGTGGGTTCAGAAAAAAGACGATCTTGTTTTGAAATTTGAGAAGGATAGAGAAGCGTCTTTTCGTAAATGCCAATGTAACTTTCGAGACTTGGAATTCGACCACAAAGTGTCAGGGGGAGTGGGGTCTCTTTCCTCCGAATTTCTAAAACATCTTTTACATGAAAGCGTGGATTTTGGTCCCAGTGCTTGTACTCTTCGTGACCCTCGTCAGTCAAAAGAATATGAGTGTGTGGAGGAAAAGGTAAAAAAGCCCCGCCTCGAGTTGCAAAAATAAGTAAGGGAGTTTCAGCCAGACGGATTTTTTCCCAAGCTGAAAATTCTTCTTTTGGGGAGAGTGCACTGTGCCAGACGACGAGTTTTCGGGCCAGGTTTTCTGGTAAGTGCGCTATAAAATGCTCTAAGCGAAAAATTTCTGGAAAAAATACCACGGTGTGTTCTTGTTTTTTTTCTATCTCAAGAAGTAAGGTAACGGTCTCTTCAAGCGTGCGTGTCAGCACGATGTTTGGTCGTAATGATTCCGTTTGTTCGTATTCGAATATTGTGGTTTTGACCGAGGCGAGTTTTCTTTTCTGCAAAGGCGGAAGCATGAGGTGGGCAATAATCGCAGGCGACACCCCATACCAAGATGCTAAGGTGGTAAGAAGAGAAAGTTCGTGCGAAAAAAGAAGCGGGGTACGAGTGATCCGTTTTATAATAGGACGGAGCTCTCGAGCTTCATTCATTTCTTTGATCCGAAGAATGAGCCCAAGTCGAGTGCTTGTTCGAAATGGTATTTCCACGATTTCGCCGACACGGAGCGCGGCTTCTAGATTTTCAGGAACGCTATAATCAAACACGCCCTTTTGGGCGGGTAAACGTTTCGCGAGTGGAATGACCTCGGCGACAAGAGACATGGTATTTTTTTAGAGGGTGCATTGAGCCGTAAGGTAACCAATCCCAAAGGGATATTCGTAGGCATGGGTAGTGTAGGTGTAGTTCATGTCACCGAGAATTCCCATGAGAATAAGGGTTGAGCGATACCCACATTCCTCTGCGTCAGACACAAGGGAAGGGTCGATACCAAGAAGAGCATCTGCGTCATGATTTTTGACGGCACTTTGGAGCGCTTTATCAAAAAGTGCTCCGGCAGGTTTTAACCCGTGCGGCGCATCTTTCGTTAAACAATGAGCCATGTCTCCAGAAGCAATTACGGCTACGCGTTTACCGGATTCCATGATCTGTTCTTTGAGAAAACGGCCAAATTCGAAATGATCTTTGGGTGACATCGCGCTATATCCAACTGGCAAAACTTTGACGTTTGGCAGGTGCTCCGTCAGATACAAAAGGGGGATAGAAGCGCCGTGGTCAAGTCGCTCTTCACTTACGAGCTGAAGGGGGATACCGTGTTCTTTTGAAGCGTGTCCAATTTTTGCCGCGATCTCTGGCGTACCAGTCCAATTTTTCACCGTCACCACATCGCCGAATTGTTCAAATGACGAACGAAAATTCGGGTGAGCATTCAGAGTAAATGATTCAGCAAAAAGGCTGGTGTGTGGAGAAATAATAAGAATGACATTTGGCTTCGCGGTGTACAGTTCTTCTTCAAGAGTTTCGAGTGCTTTTCTGGTTTTGGCGAGTTCTTGAAAAGCCCCCTTACCGATAGTCGGAAGAAGGATAGGGGGGTGCGGAGTAATGGCAGCAAAGACAATGGCCATAGAAGATCGAAGTGTGGGTACTAATTTTGAATAGCGAGACGCGCTAAGCGTTCAGGTTCATTAAATCGGTTCGTGTAGTCGGGGTTCCCCATGGTGAGAACCGTAAATTCCTTATTATCGGATGTACGGCGAATTCTCATGATCACTGAGGCTCCACCCTCCTCAAGATACCCCGTTTTACTAAAAAGTACAACAAATGGAAGATCTTTTCTTCCTTGCAATGTATTGGTGTGAGTATCATAGTGGTGTGGCTTTTTGTCTTTATCAACAAGCTCATCGTACTCGTATCCTGTTTTTTTGAGTGTGTTTACCACCATTCCCACCTCGCTCGCTTTTTGGAACAAGGTGAGCATGTCTCGGCCCGTGCCCATGTTTTCGACATCAGCCCCAGAGGGGTCGGCAAAGGTGGTATTGGTGAGCCCCCAGGTTTTTGCTTGGGTATTCATGCCAGCAACGAATTCAGCATCTTTTTTGTTTACACTTGAAACGAGCATGTGCGCGGGAAGGTTCAGTGAAGAAACAAGTAAGGCATCTAGAAGATCACTGTTTTTTACTTGCTCCCCCGGAGCTAGACGAAAGTTGTTATACATTGCTTTGTGCACTTTTGGGTCATAGGTGACACTTCGCGCTGTGTTTAACCCCTCGGCTGCTAAGCGGTATGCGGTCATGAGTTTCGTGAACGAGGCGATTGGTCGTGGGTCATCAATATTTTTTGCTCGAAGAATGGTTCCGGTGCTGTCCGCGATAAGGTAGGTATTTACGGGGGTTTCGATTGGGGTACCAATAAAAACTGTTTTTTCTGGTGGAGTTACTATCATGGGTGCCGGGCCAGAACCCGGTGATTGATCTTCTCCTACTTCACTACCTAGTGTTTGGGGGGTGGTACCTGGGGGCGTTGATTCAATTTCTGCCTCAATCGGAGGGGCGGTTTTATAGAGCATGCCTGTCAATTGGTCGATCCAAACGATATTATTCCAGTCGTATCCTAGCGAATTAAAGACGCGCTCACTCGCAATGTGACGTTTGAATCCATTTTCGGCCACATAAATTTTGTTTGAACCTTTAATTCCAAACAGAGCCCCGTCTTTAAACAAAACGGGCTCGCCAACTGTGTACGCCTCTATCGTTTGGAGGGAAACGGTCTCGACCGGATAGTTACCAAAGGTAAAGGTGTAAATTGCCTCGTGGGGAATGAGTCGAATGGTGTTTTCTTTAATAAAGTAGAGTTGTTGGTCTTCTTTGCCTCGGATAACGCGTCCACGAATATCTTTTGCTGATGCTGTGTTTATTGCAGAAATGGTTTTTCCAAGTGGATACCCTGCAATTTCAGATTCAGATACATCGATAATTTCGTCAGGGTTATATCCCAGTGCGCGAACGGTCGCCAGAGAATCAAACGGACGAAGTTCAGTGTTATCAAGAAGATAGTACGAATTTCCATTTCGGAGGATGGCGTAATTGGGAAGAGTGATCGGGGTTGCAATGTCATACTTCGCTAGTTCAGCTGCGCTTGATTCCACAATCATTTTCGGATCAAATCGGGTAAGAAGTGCTGCCATTGAGGTAAACGCGCGTCGTTGGCCATCAATAATCACATAGACCGTACTTTCGCCAGGAATTTTTACGAGCGTGCCGTTCGGGTACACTTGCGCAAACCAGGTTCGCCAAAGTTTCCAAAAATTTTGATTTCCCTGGATATGTGGTGTGTAGGTGTATAAAAATCCTGTGGCATTGCTCATGGGCACTACGGGTTGGCCATCAATAACATAAGTCTGCCCCATGCGTTTGATCCACTCTTCGGTCTTCAAGTGGTCATAGTACCAACGCATAATGCCGGCTGCGCTATCAATTTGAGCGCCAATACCACGGTGTTTTTGTAAGGTAGGGTCATCCATGCTGCAGGCATCGCAAATTCCATAGCCGGTAGCCCAATCCAGTTGTTTTTGAGTGGGATTTTTTTCGGTAAGCAAACTCTGTTCTTTTTGAAGTTTTACCAGAAGGTATTTGGGGTTTATGTTGTGGGCCTGAGCACTTCGATAGATCATGTCAGAAATAAGGCGAGGTGTGCCACTTACATCTGGTGCTTGCATGTGGCTAATGGCGCCCCCTTTAAATTCAAGAAACGCCTGAATATCATCGTGCGTCATGGTTGTTTTATCTTGGAGCTCTATGTCTGAAATAAGGTGGTGTGGGTTGAATTCTTCGGCTAAAAGAAGATGGGGAGAGGCGAAAAATCCCACGAGAGACACTAAAAAAAGAGAACGGTAATTCATAGTGGGTATAGTATAGCAAAGACATGTGGTTAGTTGAAGGTTAGTGATTTGCCTTGCTCTCGTTGAATCCTCACTTTTTGGTGTGGTAATTAAAATATGTTTTTATGGGACACATTTTTGTTTATTGCCTTTTATATGCTAACTTGATATAGTTTTTACACTATGTCAGGTCAGTTATTCGTTGTTGCGACCCCACTCGGAAACCTTGGAGATATCACACTCCGAGCTCTTGAGGTTCTGAAATTTGTTGATGTGGTACTTTGTGAAGATACGCGAGTAACGGGAAATTTGCTTCATCATTTAGGAATTTCTGCCAAAATGATGAGCTATCACCAGCATTCTGGAGGAGCAAAGGTAGAAGAGATACGCGCCCTTTTGGCTGAGGGAAAACGTCTTGCTCTCGTCACTGATGCAGGGACACCCGGAATTAGTGATCCGGGGAACATGCTTATTTCTGATCTGGTAAAAAATGCAGATCCTCAGATTGTCGTGAATCCAATCCCGGGACCCTCTGCAGTTGTGGCCGCATTGTCGGTGTCAGGATTTCCGACCGAGAGGTTTCTGTTTCTTGGATTTCCTCCGCACAAAAATAAGCGACAAAAGTTTTTTACTGAGGTTTCCGAAAGCGAATATACGACCGTATTTTATGAATCGAATCATCGCATCAAAAAATGTTTGGCAGAATTAAAAGAGGTGCTGTCACCCGAGCGGAAACTGTGTGTTTGTCGTGAACTCACCAAACAATTTGAAAGCATTTACCGTGGAACGATTGATGAAATTTTAGCGATGAATATCCCTGAAAAAGGGGAGTTTGTCGTTGTTGTTAATCAGTAATACTCGATTTTTACAAGATGTGGAGGTTCTGGCGGTGCGATATTTCGCGACCGCCAGTCGGATCGTGAGACCACTCTCTATATACTCGGATCTTTTGGACACAGTACCCTAATCCCGCTTGAATGAATGGTGATGAGGTATGGGACTGTTTTTCCGATGTCATTCGGCGTCTCGAGTATGATCGAATAGTCCTTGATTCTCCCTGCGTTTTGAACGAACTCGCTCTTGGTCGCCCACTCTTTTTCTTTTGCTTCGCGATAGTGCCAGGTGTGTGGGAGCACCATCCCTTCATTTCTGAGGGCGATTCGAATTCCTTGTTGCTCTCGGAGAATCACCTCGGCTACTTGCCGCACCGAGAGAACGAGACCTCGGTTATGCCCCCGCTCTACGACAACGAGGACAGTGCTGAACACGGCTCTGACGATGCGGTATTCAGCGAGTCCTATGGGTCGATCTGGGCACAGATACCATGATTCCGGGACTTCGCTCTGAGCAACCTCGATCAGGTGGGAGAGGGGAGCCATCGGCTCCCACTTGTGCACTACAGGCAACGTTTCCTGGTATGGTTTTTTGGCCGTTGTCGCCACGGCTGTAGCACAGCCAGCGAATGTGATGGCACTGAGACTGAGAAGCATTCCTCGAATGAATGAGCGCACGATGAGCACCTCCTGTTGGTTTGTTTCATCCCTCCATAAAAAGCCTATCTCGAAGCTGGGGTTCTGTCAAAAGAGGATGACCGTGGCGATGATTTCACTTACTTTCAAAAAACGCTCTATGTATTGCTTTTTTTCATTCCAGAGAGTATTCTGAACATATCTTTTCCCCTATATATGGATAATCATTTTTACCTGACCACAACCCTGCCTTACGTGAATGCTGACCCTCATATCGGGCATGCTTTAGAATTTATCCAGGCGGATGCCTTAGTTCGGTATCGGAGAATGAAAGGGGACATTGTTTTCTATAATACCGGAACCGACGAGCATGGATTAAAAATTTATCGAAAGGCTTTGGAAAAGGGAATGACTCCCCAAGCATATTGTGATGAGTATGCGGCCAAGTTTCGTGAACTCGCCACCTTGCTTCACATGGATAATCCTACGTTTATTCGTACGACCGATGCGCATCATAAAGCTGCCGCAGCTGAGTTTTGGAAACGATGTGAGAAGAATGGAGACATTTATAAAAAGGCGTATCAGGTAAAATATTGTGTCGGATGCGAACTTGAGAAAACAGATTCGGAATTAGTTGAGGGAAAATGCCCCATTCATCCGAACACTGCTATTGAGCACATTGATGAGGAAAATTATTTTTTTCGTTTTTCAAAATATCAAGACAAATTATTGGCTTGGTATAATACGCACGCCGAATTTGTCGTGCCAAAAGAGCGGTTTAATGAAATTAAAGCCTTCGTGTCGCGCGGACTTGAAGATTTTAGCGTCTCCCGTTTAAAAGCGAAGATGCCCTGGGGTGTACCGGTGCCCGGTGACGAAGAGCAAGTGATGTATGTGTGGTTTGATGCGCTCGTGAATTATATTTCTACGCTCGGGTGGCCAATATATGAAGCATCAGCAGGCGACGCGGTTTTAAAAACTCGGGAAAATAAAACTCCATCTCAGTTTGAACTATTTTGGGGTTCAGCTGAAATGCCAAATGCAGTTCAGGTGGCAGGAAAAGATAATTTGCGTCAGCAAAGTGCGATGTGGCAGGCGATGCTGCTTTCGGCAGACTTACCCCTTTCAAAACAGATCTTTATTCATGGGTATATTACAGTTGAAGGTCAGAAAATGAGTAAATCAATCGGCAACGTTATTAACCCATACGATATTATTGGTACATATGGGGTTGATGCGGTGCGTCATTTTATATTAGGTGGCCTTCCTGCGTATGAGGATGGAGATTGGAGTGAATCCCGATTCCGTGAATGGTATACTTCATCCTTGGCGAACGGCATTGGAAATTTGACCAGTCGAATTCTTACCATGCTTGAAAAATATAGTGACGGAAAACTTCCCGCAGTGTCAGCCGATTTGTTTGGCGTAGGGCAGTTTTGGCAGAAATACGACACGGCTTTTTCTTTGTATCGTTTTGATGAAGCCGTTCGTTTGGTGAATGAGCTTGTGTCGAACTGTGATGCCTATATTTCTGAAACAAAACCATGGGAAGCAGTGAAGCAGGGGAAGGATATAACCCCAAGTTTATATGCGCTTGCCGAAACACTTCGTCATATTGGACTCGCACTTCTTCCGATCATTCCACAAAGTGCTGAAAAGATCTTAGCGTCGTTTTCTATGCCACAAAATTCTGAGCGTACAGTGGATGCGACAAAGTGGGGTGGATTACCTTCGGGGGTCGCGATCATTAAAGGAGAAATTCTTTTTCCTCGTCTTGGAGTGTCCGCGTAAAATAGGGTATACTACAGGTATTAACACTCTTTGGCTTTGCCTATGTCTTGGGTTGATATCGTCCTTCTTGTACTTCTCGGTCTTTCTGGATTTCGCGGATTTAGAGCGGGGCTCATCCACAGTGTTGTTTCTCTTCTCGGTGTTATTTTTGGTATCTATATTTCTGTTCGGTACTATTCAGTGGGAGCAGATTGGCTTATCGCACACACGAGTTGGGCACCAAACTTGTCACGGGTTTTAGTATTTGTCATTTCTTTTTTTCTCATTCTCACACTCATGAAGGTGTTGTTCTGGTTATTTGAGCGATTCGTGGCAGTGATCACTGTTTTGCCACTCATGACCACTCTCGATAAAGTGCTTGGATTTGCGTTCGGTGTACTGTCTGCAGCACTTGGTCTTGGGGTCATGATTTATTTTATTGAACGATTTCCTTTGAGTGCGTCGTTTATGGGTATGCTCGCGAACTCAGAAATCGCGCCAATTCTTAGTTTGATCGCGGGTGTTCTTGTACCTTTGTTTCCTGAAGCGCTTCGTTTGCTTAAGTCTTCTGTGGATTATGTTGAAGGAGCGGTTCGGACGTAAAACTTTGATCAAGAAGGCTGTCCAGGGATCGATATATGAAAAAATTACTCACTCTCTTTCTTGTTTTCGGTATTCTTTTTGCCCTCGGCTGTCTTGGTCTTTTTTTTCGGCCAAAACAAGACCGAACCATTACCTTTTTTTCTCCAGCAAAAAAACATTCTACGACGACCGCTCCCACTATCATTCCACCTATTATCCATCCTTGGGATACTCTCTTGAATAACGAGGAAAATGAGCCGATAGAAGATGCATTCTCAACTGATGTACCGATTCGTATTCTCAATTTTGGTGACCTCATGCTCGATCGGAGTGTAAAAAAGCAAATTGATGAGTATGGGGAAGATTATCTTTTCGCCCCACTTAATACGACAAGTGTAAAATTTTTTGAAACTGCGGATATTATTTCAGTAAATTTAGAAGGGCCTTTTGCGGATACGCGTCGTGACACCACAAAAGAAATTGCCTTTCGTTTTGACCCGGCACTTTTACCGATGCTTCAGCGACACCGCTTTACTGTTTTTTCCGCAGCGAATAATCATAGCTATGATATGGGCGGCGAGGGATTTAAGGAATCTCTGGAGAATCTTCGTGAAGCTGGGTTTCTTGTGTATGGCGAGCAATATCAGGTAACGAGTACAGCACTATTAGTTCATGAGGTGTCCGGAAAAAAGATTGCATTTATTGGGGTGAATGATACGAATAGTCCCATTCCACTCGAGGCAACGAAAACCCTTATTCAAAAAGCAGAAAAGGAAGCAGATGTCACCATTTTAAACGCGCATTGGGGTGAGGAGTATCGTGCGGTTTCAAACTCCCGACAACAAGAATTGGCCCATGCCTTTATTGATGCCGGAGTTGACGTGGTCATTGGACACCATCCGCACTGGGTACAAGAAATGGAAATTTATAATGATCGTCTGATCTTTTACTCACTGGGAAACTTTGTATTCGATCAATATTTTTCGAAAGCAACACAGGAAGGGCTTGCAGTTGGACTTGCGCTGTATCCCAACGAAATGGTTGCGTACCTTTTCCCTCTTCAGGGAAAGGCGAGTCAGGTGTCGCTTATGACTGGGGCCCCGAGGCGCACCTTTTTGAAATCATTTATTGACCGAAGTCGCTTGGGTGATTATAGTGGGAGCACGTCTTCAATTCGAATTCCTGTATTTTCGTATGGAACTGAATGATCACCCCGGACGACTATTGGCTATTTTATTTGGAGTTGGGATTCTTTTTGGTGTATTTTTTCTTTTTCAGTACCGTGCAGTTCAAAAAATGGAGGTTACTGAATATGTGCCGCCGCGCTTGCCGCCAGTGGAAGAAAAAAACGATCTGAAAGAAGTTCTTGCCGAAGAGAAGCGGGGTGAAGAATCTTTGCTGCCTCCGACCTCTGTCCATATTGACTGGGCTGAGGCGGCTACGTTTGTACAGCCAGACACGCAGGAAAAACTTTTGGATCAAATTGAGGGAAAGCCTCGTGCAGAGCTAACCCCGTGTGGTACGGCGAGTATCTCCCTTTGCCGATTTCACATTTTTGTCGTAGGAACTTTTCGTGAGCCTGAGTATCTTCGAGGAAACACTGTGTATCGTTTTTTAACCCCGGCCATTGATTACGACGAAAATGGGAAAGTAAAGACAATAACCTACCAACATACGTCGTATGGGTATTTTGATAAAACACTGAAAAAATTTGTCCTTCTTGATAACACTCCTGTATTAAGCTACCACCCAAGTGTATTCGGTGCATCTCTTGAAACTGATTTGTATTGGCTTCAAACGATGCCTGTAGCATTACAAAATTAATTTATGCTCTTCGATTCACACGCCCACATACAATTTCCCGTCTTCGATATGAAGCGAGATAATGTTTTGGCGCGCTCAAAGGAAAAAAAGATGATCATTAATTTGGTCGGGACACAAAAGGAAACCAGTGCTGCCGCGGTTGCTTTGGCAGAACAGCATGACTGGCTTTATGCCTCAATTGGTACGCATCCGAATCATTTATTTCCTACACACCTTGATGTAAATGAGTCAGCGCATCTCACCCCGGAAAAAGAATTTGATCGGGCATTTTATGACACACTTGCGGCCTCAGTAAAAGTTATTGCAGTCGGGGAGTGCGGACTCGACTTATATCATTTGCCAAAAGATATTTCAAAAGAAGAAGTGCTCGCGGCACAAACAAAAATGTTTTTAGCTCATGCAGAATTTGCACATGCACACGACTTACCACTTGTTATCCATTGCCGCGATGCTCATGAGCCCATGATTCAGATCCTAAAAGGCTTGAATCGGACTATCCGAGGAACGGTGCATTGCTATACCGGAAATTGGGAGTTTGCCGAAGAGTATTTAAAGCTTGGGCTCCACCTAGGGTTTACCGGGGTGGTAACATTTCCCCCAAAGAAAACGAACCCTGCCTCACAGTTGGCTCTGCAAGAGGTGATTGAAAAAATGCCGCTTGACCGAATGCTTATAGAAACAGATGCCCCCTATTTAGCACCGCAAAACTATCGTGGGGAACAAAGTGAGCCATGGATGGTGGAAGAGGTGGTGAAGCACTTGGCACGGTCCCGAAGCCTGCCTGAACGAGAGATGGAAGAAATAGTGTTTGAGAACAGTTTGAAGCTTTTTTCTCGTATACCGTGTAAATAGGGTTTTTTCGCTTAATTTAGGAGAAACAGGGAGAAGTCTGCTCAAATTAAAAAAGGGTTGACAACTCCGTATTTTTTGCTACAATAGGCGCGTAACCGAGCTCTTTTTTATGCCAAAAGAAACCGACCGAAAATATATTCTCATGGGTTTTAAGATCGTAGCTGATTTTGGTGCAACGATTGCGATTCCTGTGGTTTTGTTTGCATATATTGGTCGAAGAATAGATGCCCATTTTGGCATAAAACCCTGGGCAACCCTTGTTGGCTTTGCGATTGCAGCAGCTCTTACCACTGTCATGATTCGCCGCAAAGCGCGCGTATACGGACAAGAATACGAAGCTCTTATTCAGGAAGAAAAGAAACAGACACCTCCTACCCTATAACTTTATGGCTGCACAGTTTCACATTCCAAATCTTCCCCCCGATGTTCTTGCGACGATCGGTGGATTCGCCATTACAAACACTATGGTGAATGTGTGGGTAGCCTTGGTTATTTTTTTAGGTCTTGGGATTTGGGTAAAACGATCCGTAAAACTTCGTCCAGGAAAATTCCAGCTCGTACTTGAAACGGTTATCGAAACACTCCGTGGTTATTTCGATCAAGTCACTGGTGATCGAGAAAAAACCAACCGTTTCTTTCCGCTCGTTGCTTCGCTTTTCTTTTTCATTTTGCTCTCAAATTGGCTTGGGCTTTTGCCTGGAACCGGAAGTATTACGGTCCACGGACACCCACTCCTTCGCCCTGCAAACACTGATCTGAACCTAACTGTGGCCATGGCGCTCACCTCAGTTATTGTTTCTCATATCATGGCGTTTATTTCGGTCGGAGTCTTTACTCATCTTGGAAAGTTTATTCAGATTGTCGGTATTTTTAAAAGCATTCCTAAAGGCCCCATTGCCTTTTTCACCGCAATTGTAGAATTTGGTGTCGGACTTCTTGAAATTATAGGAGAAATTGCCAAAATCTTTTCTCTGTCACTTCGTTTATTCGGGAATATTTTTGCCGGAGAGGTGCTGATTACAGTTATTAGTGCATTAGTCGGAGTACTTGTTCCAGCTCCTTTTATGCTTCTCGAAATTTTAGTCGGAGTCATTCAGGCCTCTGTGTTTGCTATGCTTACGCTCGTGTACCTTACGGTGGCTTCAAGTGCGCCACATGGGGGAGATCATGATGAAAAAGATCATGCGAGCCACGCCAACGAAAAACAACCTGTGCATCCATAACGCAAAGCTGATGACGCATTCGTCGTCAGCTCTCGTTATCGCTCCACAGCGATAGATCTAATTCATAGTTAGGATACGCGAGGTAAAATATCCATTCCTCCTCGTACGTACTAACTCTAAGACAAACATCTATGGAACACATCTCGATGCTTGCCATGGCCAAAGGGCTTACTATGGCAATTGGTGGTATTGCTCCGGCTCTCGCGATTGGTAAAATCGTCGCAAAAGCCATGGAAGCTATTGGTCGTAATCCAGAAGCTGGTGCGAAACTCTTCGTACCAATGCTTCTTGGTGCAGCGTTTGCCGAAGCGATCGCAATTTACGCGCTCGTTGTCGTGTTTACTTTAGTGTAATACGCCGACTGTTATGACGAGGGTTTCCTCGTCATAATGCCTTGATGTATTAGATACCTATGAATACTTACTCTAAATTAGCAGCAGCTGAAGGAACAACGCTTGGTTCGGAACACACAACCACAGAAAGTGAAGCTCATGATACGGGTGTGCTTGGGTCTTTGGGTATTGACGGTCAACTTCTTGCTTTTCAGTTTATCAATTTTGCCCTGGTTCTCGGCATTCTTTGGTTTCTTATTTTGCGCCCGCTCATGAAAACGATGGATGAGCGCCGTCGTGTTATTGACGACGGTCTCAATAAGGCGCGGCAAGCAGATACTGATTTAAAAATGTCTGTTGCTAAGGCGCAAGAATTAACCGATGCTGCTAAAGTTGAGGCGAATAAAATTATGGAAGCAGCAACTGGTGAAGCCGCACTTGTTGGCGAGCGCATGCAGGAGAAGGCAAGAAAAGAAATTGATCTTCTTATTCTTCAGGCAAAGAAAAATATTGAGATTGATGAAAAAGCCATGCGAGAATCACTTCGCCGTGAAACAGCGCAAATCGCCGTTGCGATTACAGAAAAACTTTTAGGAAAAGCACTTGATACAGAAACCGATAAACGGTTGGTCGAGGAAGCGCTCCAAGAAATTTCTAAAGCGTAGTTGTTTCTATGACTCGATTGCCAAAACAATACGCCAAAATTCTCTTTGAACTGCTCTCAGACATTCCCAAAGAGAAAGAAGAGGAGGCGATGCGTGCCTTTGTGGAGCTTCTCCACCGGGAACAAGCACTTCTCAAAGCCCCTTACATCATTCGCGAGTTCGAGACCTATGCGAAAGAACAAGAAGGAGTCGTCGCGCTTCATATTACTACGGCACGGACGCTTGATAAAAAAGAAATAGAACACATTGCGCGTACCTTCGGAGAAAAAACAGAAACCACAGTAAGCGTAGAAGAACGCGTCATCGGAGGAGTAAAGGTGGCGACAGGAGAAATGGTTCTCGATGCCACGGTCCGAACGAAACTCGACCTCTTAAAAGAACGCCTTACGGCCTAACACTTGCCTATGTCAAACACTCAATCAATCGTTACCGCTCTTAAAGAGCAAATCGCAGCCTTCAAAACAGAAGTTCATGTTGAAGAAACCGGCCGCGTTGTTTCTGTTGGTGATGGTATCGCTCGCATGAGCGGGCTTTCCAACTGTCAATCACAGGAAATGTTAGAGTTTGCCGATGGTACCCTGGGTATCGCGCTCAACCTTGAAGAAGAAACTGTCGGTGCGATTATCTTAGGGGATTATAAAGGAATTAAAGAAGGGGACACAGTGAAGCGAACCGGTCGTATTATGTCGGTTCCAGTTGGCGACGAGCTTATTGGTCGTGTGGTGAATGCGATCGGTGCTCCAGTCGACGGCGGAAAGCCATTTACAACAAAAAAATTCTACCCAGTAGAACGTGTGGCTCCGGGGGTCATGAGCCGTGAACCAGTCAACCGTCCAGTACAAACGGGGGTAAAGTCCGTAGATGCTCTTATTCCTATTGGTCGTGGTCAACGTGAACTTATTATTGGGGACCGCCAAACAGGAAAAACCGCGATTGCGCTTGATACGATCATCAACCAAAAAGGCAAAAACATGATCTGTATCTATGTTGCCATTGGTCAAAAAGATTCCAAAGTGGCTCGTGTCGTTCGGAAACTGGAAGAAACCGGTGCTATGGAATACTCAGTCGTCGTAGTTGCGGGTGCATCTGAACCTGCTCCAATGTCATTTTTGGCTCCTTATGCAGGTGTTGCCATTGCAGAATACTTTGCTGATCAAGGAAAAGATGTTTTGATTGTGTACGATGATTTAACAAAACAAGCTTGGGCATACCGCGAAATGTCGCTCTTACTTCGCCGTCCACCCGGTCGTGAAGCATACCCTGGTGATGTGTTCTACCTTCACTCTCGTTTACTTGAACGTGCATGTAACTTAAATAAAGAACACGGTGGTGGATCAATTACCGCTCTCCCAATTATTGAAACACAAGCCGGGGATGTGTCAGCCTACATTCCAACAAACGTGATTTCTATTACCGACGGTCAGATCTTTCTTGAAACCGATTTGTTCTACCGCGGTGTTCGCCCAGCCATGAACATTGGTATTTCTGTTTCTCGTGTAGGTGGTTCAGCGCAAACAAAACCCATGAAAAAAGTTGCCGGAAAATTAAAACTTTCCATGGCGCAGTTTCGTGAACTTGAGGCCTTTTCCCAATTTGCGAGTGATTTGGATGCTGATACGAAAAAACAAATTGATCGTGGTCAGCGCATGACAGAGTATTTGAAACAACCTCAATTCTCACCGGTTCCGGTGGAAGAACAAGTGGCTGGTATTTACGCTATCAGTAATGGTTTCTTTGATTCCATTCCAGTGGCAGAAATCAAAGCTGCGGAGGAAAAGTTTCTCTCCTTTTTGCGCGGTGCAAAATCTACCCTTCTTGAAAAGATTGCTGCCGGAGAATGGAGTGAGGAGGTTGAGGGTGGTTTAAAAGAAGCGTGCAAAGAATTTGCCAAAGTTTAATTTTGTATGGCCTTAAATACCAAGGCAATTAAGACCCGCATCAAGTCGATTAAAAGCACGAAGAAGATTACGAAAGCGATGGAACTCGTGTCAGCGGCAAAGATGCGTCGAACGGTGGCTGCAGCCCTTGCAACTCGTGCGTATGCACGCTTAGCTGGGGAATTGTTGCGTCGTCTCTCTCATGTTGGCGGGAAAGCCCCCCTTCTTCAGGTTCGACCAGAAAAAAAAGCCCTACTCATTATTATTGGAGCGAACCGCGGACTCTGTGGAAGTTTCAATGCGAACGTTCTTCGCCAGGCACAAAAACTGTGTGTTGACCTCGGCACTCCGGTTGAAATTCTCGCCATTGGTCGCCGCAGTGCAGCATTTGCGAAAAAATATAGTTACCCGCTCACTGCTGTTTTTGAAAACTTTGGTGATCGTCCTTCATTTGATGATATCGTGCCAGTAACCAAAATGGCATTTGATGGATTTTTGACTGAAAAATACGATCGTGTGTTTGTGGTGTACACGCACTATAAATCAAGCTTGGTGCAAGAACCAAAAATGAGCCAATTATTGCCGGTTAGTCCAAAAAATATTGAAGAAGCGATGAGTACGGAGGAGGGAAATAGTGAGCCGCCGCTTCCGAACGATATTCTCTTCGAGCCAGATAAAGAAAGAATTCTAAACGCGATACTGCCTCGGCTGGTAGAAACGGAACTGTATCAGATGATTCTCGAATCGGCGGCAAGCGAACACAGTGCGCGAATGATGGCGATGAGAAGTGCGTCAGACGCTGCCGGAGAAATGATGGAAGAATTACAATTGTCGTTTAACAAGGCTCGTCAGGCCGCGATCACTCAAGAAATTGCTGAAATCGCAGCTGGCGCTGCTGCCCTCTAATCCTCTTTATATGAATAAAGGTACCATTACACAAATTATCGGAGTAGTCATCGACGCGCATTTTCCAGACGAGCTTCCGGCTTTGTTTAACGCGCTTGAAGTAAAAGGGGAGAAGGACACGCTCGTGTTTGAAGTGCAGCAGCATGTGGGCAGCAACACCATTCGCGCCATCGCCATGGGTCCAACCGATGGGCTTGCTCGTGGGGTAGAAATCATTGATACGGGCGCTCCAATTTCAGTTCCAGTGGGTGAAATCACTCTTGGCCGCATGTTCGATGTTACTGGGAAACCCATTGACGGAAAACCAGCGGTGAAAGCAAAAAAGACGTATCCAATTCATCGCAAAGCTCCAAAGTTTTCTGAGCAATCAAGTAAGACCGAAATTTTGGAAACCGGTATTAAGGTTATCGATCTTCTCTGCCCTTTTCTTAAAGGAGGAAAAGTGGGTCTGTTCGGAGGTGCCGGTGTAGGAAAAACGGTCGTCATTCAAGAATTGATTCGAAACATCGCTCAAGAACACGGCGGGTATTCTATGTTTGCCGGTGTGGGAGAACGTACTCGTGAAGGAAACGATCTGTATCGTGAAATGCATGAGTCAGGCGTTCTTGATAAAACCGCTCTTGTGTTCGGGCAGATGAATGAGCCACCAGGAGCTCGTGCTCGTGTGGCTTTGACTGCACTTGCCATGGCTGAATACTTCCGCGATGAAGAAGGTCGTGATTTACTTTTGTTCGTCGATAACATTTTCCGTTTTACTCAAGCCGGTTCAGAAGTATCAGCGCTCCTTGGGCGTATGCCTTCAGCGGTAGGGTACCAGCCAACGCTTGCAACGGAAATGGGTGCGCTTCAAGAACGTATTACTTCAACGGATAAAGGTTCTATTACCTCAATTCAAGCGGTGTTCGTTCCAGCCGACGACTTAACCGACCCAGCTCCTGCAACTACCTTTGCCCATCTCGATTCAACGGTTTCCCTTTCCCGTGCAATTTCAGAATTAGGTATTTATCCAGCCGTTGATCCGCTTGATTCTACCTCAACGGTTCTTGATCCAGCAGTTGTAGGCGAAGAACATTACCGCACTGCCGGCGACGTACAGCGTGTTCTTCAAAAATATAAAGACTTGCAAGATATTATTGCGATTCTTGGTATGGAAGAATTGTCTGATGCAGATAAAATTACGGTTTCTCGCGCTCGTAAAATTCAGCGCTTTATGTCTCAGCCATTTTTCGTGGCAGAACAGTTTACCGGTCTTACGGGTCGTTACGTTCCTGTTGCTGATACCATCCGCTCATTTCGTGAGATTTTGGACGGCAAGCACGATGCCTTGCCTGAATCAGCCTTCTTTATGAAGGGTTCTATCGAAGAAGTGACCGCAGCAGCTCAATCATAATTTTTCTTGTATGACCTTTTGGCGCGGTGCCCTTGTGGGCCTTGGGATCGTTGTCCTTGTTGGATTGTATCTCTTTTTTCCACCGAGTCAGGATAAAGAAGCACCAAAAACCACCACCGAAGGGTATTCAGAAAATGCACAAATGCCGAACGAGTTACCAAAAACTCCTACTCCAGAACCTTTAATTCAACCATCAACATCCGCTATGCGCATGCTTCCAGAACAAAAAGATTTAGCTCGGGATTTTACCAAAGCAGTAATTCACACATCGAAGGGTGATATCTCCGTCACATTTTATGGCGGTGAATCACCAGTGACCGTGAATAACTTCATGAATTTGGCTCAGAATGGATTCTATAATGGAACAACGTTTCATCGGGTGATTCCAGATTTTATGATCCAAGGTGGGGATCCATTATCAAAAGATTCTGCGAACCGCCGTATGCATGGCACCGGTGGCCCAGGATACAAATTTGTCGATGAATTTAATACCAAGCCTTTAATAAAAGGAAGCTTGGCTATGGCAAATTCAGGGTCAAATACCAATGGTTCTCAGTTTTTTATCGTCACTGCTGAAGCAACGCCGTGGCTCGATGGAAAACATACCAATTTTGGGTATGTGACCAAAGGAATGGATATTGTTTCGGCAATTTCTGGAGTAGAAGTTGACCCATACGATAATCCACTTGAAGCAATTACGATCACGGGTATCGATCTCATTCCATAATATTTATGATGCACGTTTCTATTGTGACGCCGGATGGTGTCGTCTACGACGATGCTGTGACACAAGTAACCGTGCCTACCGAATCCGGTGAGGTCACTATTTTAACGAACCATGTGCCAATGGTAAGTGCGGTGAAGGCCGGAGAATTAGTTTTTGTGAAAGTTGATGGAACACATGTACCACTTGCCGTGTCGCAAGGTGTGCTTGAGGTGCGTGCAGGAAATAAAATTGTTATTTTAACAGACACGGCAGAACGTGCAGAGCATATTGATTTAGCTGCTGCAGAAACTGCTCGGGCTCGTGCTGAAGAATACATGAAAGAAAAGAAGGATATTGATGATGTACAGTTTGCCCGAATTCAAGCTTCGCTTGAACGAGAAGTGGCGCGGCTCCGAGTTGGGAAAAAGTATCGCAAGTTGCCACCAACGATTTAAGAAAAGAAATAAAAAATCCTCTGACGAAAGTCCGGGGATTTTTTATGTTCTCGAGTGTGAATACTTATATACTATTTATTTTTTCGCTCCGAAGGGTGGTAAACAAAAAAGACCAATCCACGAATGGAAAGGTCTCCCAAGCGGCCTCCTTCTCAATTTGAGCCTTAAGGCTACAAAGAAAAAGAAAAGCCGCTGACACACCCGCACGTACCCTCGTCCTCGGGAACGTGTCGAGTAATCGCAATGGCGCCATCGCCCTCCAGACTATCAGCAGACACCATGTCCGACATCTGGATCACAGGAAGTGGAAATTCTTCTCCGCCACACGTGGCAGGAAGGAAACATCCTGTGATCCGTTCCGGATGGGTGAGAGTCATGCACAGTACCTCAAAGGTACCTAGCAAAAATTCTCCTTCCACCATATAGTCTTTGGTCTCAAGCGCAAGCATCCTTGCGTACTTTCGACCAAACTGGGCAGGTAGGATGACGATCGGACCCTTCTGTCCTTGGTACAAGGTGTGGAGCTTGCTGCTCGTCACCTCGCCAAGACGGAATTTGCCGTCACCAAGTACCTTTTCTGTGAGATCATTGCGACCAAAGCCGAGACCATACTCTTCTCGCACAAGATCAAGCAATCGTCTCACTCCAGAGCCATGCCACCCACCCTCCATAGCATCTCGGTTCAATACGGCAAACCATCCTTCTGCTCCCTCGGGGAGCTTGGGAAGATTCTTCGCGAACGCGAGAGCCTCGACAGAACTGACATTGAAGAGTCTGGAGATCTTCGCGATCTGCCATTCAATCGGCGCGCACTGACCGTACGAATAATGACCATTCCAGTCATCGGCGTCGTCATTAAGCGCCGTTCGAATGGCGTCCACGAGATCGCCCTTCAAGACCCTGATCTTGTCAGGCATTGCGAGGACACGCGCCTCGTATCGAGTCAGAGTATCTTTGCCCATGTCTTGAAGCACCTCACTCACGAGCGTGGTCAAGAGGGCACCGAACGTCATCTCAGGCATCAACGAATCACCCATCTCTCTATCCTCCAGATCCGCATTGTGCGGTACAGCTCCCTCACTTCGAGGCAGCAAAAAAGGTTATTTTTTACTTCTTTTCGCTATCACTAGGGAAAACAAAAAGAAGACAGTTTTCGACTATAACAGGAAATTTAATCGTTGTCAAGAATCGGCAGTGGATAACTTTTTTTGCCGGCAATCGTATTTCAATTTGACGGTTCATAGGAAAACCATTACGCTTTGTATATTCATTGTTTTGTATGCAACTCCGTTTTGAAGGCCAATATAAAAGCACTCCACGTATTCTGCTTCAAAGAGCTGGATATGCTCAGTTTCTTGATCCGAATACCAAAGAAATAAGCTATGTACGCAAAATGACCATGAATTTCTTCCCTCGATTTCATGTGTATGTCGAACTCATGGAAGGAACTCCTGGTTTTTTTGTGAACCTCCATTTAGATCAAAAACATGTCTCCTACGAAGGATCGAATAAACACAGCGGGGAATATGAAGGGGATACGGTTCTGGCTGAAGCCAAGCGAATGGCAGCTATCATCCTTAAAGAAAAAATGACCTAGTCTTTTTGCTTGCTTACATGGACCCTCTGGCCCTTCCCAGGTCAGGGGGTTTTAGTATTGACTTCTTCTTTTATTTAGTTATTCTTTTTATCGCTTGCTTACGGTAGATCCAGCGTTGGTCACGTAAGTTCAAGCGGAAGGTGAACAAACCCATGGATAAGATGATGGACGGGGGGCACACGGCCCTCCTTCGTGTTCCCACATTCCTGCTCCTCATGTTCGTCGCTGCGTGCGGCGGCGTGGAGCAGGGGGAGATCCAGACCGGCGAGACCGCTTCTCCGATCTGGTTCCCGCCGCTCAACTGCAGCATCTCGAGCTACGCCACCGGCGCCCCGATCCGGGATCTCGAGATCTACGGCCTGCTCAGCACCTGCGCCAACGGTAGCTGTCCGCTCGCCACCGAGTGCGAGCGGCACAACCAGAGCGGCATCGGCGACTTCGATGTCCAGCATGGTCTGTCGGTACCGCCGAAGTACATCAACCAGACGGTCTCTGCCGGAGTGAGGGTGGGGATCCTGGTCACGGGGGGAGACGACGTCCTCTGCTACTTCACGGACTCGAGCGGGGTCCAGGTGGGGACCAGTATGACCCTCACCGCCCAGCAGTACGTCGCCAGAACTGCTCCTGCAGGGGCTGCTCGATTCGTGGTCAAGCCCGCATTCACGGGATCGAGCAACCGGCAGTCGTGGGTACACATCACCCGGCAGTAGCGCCTCCCGCAAGTCCTCTAGCCTCACCAGTCGCACGCAGTTGAATCTGTTCTGTATGATTCCGCGTCGCCTTCCGGCCGGTCATAAGCAGTGAACGTTCTGTTCCCTGCACCGGCCTTCCTATAAAAGAGCTTTTTCGAAGGCTCTTTTTTGGTACTAAAACTCGGCGAACCTCTTGACATGGGGCTGACCCTTCGCTATACTGAGGCCATTACTTAACGACACGGTTAACGACGCACCTCGTCAAAGGAGGCAGGGGCGGGCGGTTCCCGAGCGAAAGTTCGGGCGATTATAATGGCTTTGCCACAGAATATATGGCAACCAAGAAGTCGGCTGGCTCGACCAGGTTAGGTCGTGATTCCCAGCCTAAGTATCTCGGCACCAAGGTTGGTGACGGAGAGTTGGTACAAGCGGGTGCAATTATCGTGCGTCAGCGCGGTACCCCAATTATGCCAGGAAAAAACGTAGGGCGTGGCAAGGATGATACCTTGTTCGCCATGGTAGCAGGAGCGGTGAAGTTTACCATTAAGAAGCGTGTTCGCTTTGATGGTTCACGAAAAACCGTTACCTATGCCAGCGTGATTCCGACAACAAAAAAATAACCTTCAAATAGTAGCCCCTTACCGGGCTACTTTTGTTTTTCTAAAAAAAGAAAACCGGCCGATGAACGTGGCCGGGTTCCCTCCAATTGATCCCGCGTTGGATCCGCGGGTCTTCTCCGTGATCGGAGCTTCCGCCGTTTTTGAAGGCAGATTTTTCTCGCGATGTCCTAGGGCCGCGGATCGAAGAGCGGGAACTGATCCTCGCCGTCGAACGCGGGTTCGCGGTTTTCGCGTGACTTCTCCATGGGGTGAGCCTCGATTTCATCTTCCATGCCGCTTTCCCCGAAACCGTGCTCTCCGTTCATTCGGCAAAGCTCCGCGTGCGTACGCCACCAAGTGATCCACTTGATGCGCTCTTCGGCGGCGTGAGATCCGACCAGGACTGCCTTGCACTGGTCGGGGCTGAGGAAGAAGAGAACGTCGATGAGCCGGTCGCTCGGTTCTGGACCATTCGCAGTCCAGTCGCACAGCACCTGTGTGCCATGCTGCCTGAACTCAACCCGGTCACCTGTCACCGGTGAGACCTGGACGACCCTGGTCGGCGTACCGCTGGATTGGTCGATCGTGATGAGACCACGCCTGATGAGCTCGTTGGTGACCGCCTTCGACGGCGTCCTCACCGAGTCCACGCGCGCTCCCATCGTATCCATGGTGACTGCTTCGGTGAGATTCGTCGGTCCATAGATGATTGCGAAGATGGTTTCCATGGTCTTGTTGACCACCATACTGCCAGTTGCGCTTTGCATTCTTTGGTTCCTTTTCCGTCCCTGCAATCTTGTGCGAGGGAACGCGATACTATACTTCAGCCGAGCACTTTTGTCAATATAGCATTTTCCCTCTGACTTCGCTATAATAAGGCTACTATGCTTCTTCCGATCTACCCGCTTCGTCTCTATTTCCGTCAGTTGCCGGTGGTTATTCCGCTTGCATTAAGCATCCTTGCGAATTTGGCCATGTGGGGCTGGCTTTTATGGTTTATTTCCCCTGTAGAAGAGCCCATTTTTCTTCACTATAATGTCCTTTTCGGAGTGGACTATATCGGGGAGTGGTGGCGGGTCTACACCCTCCCACTCGTCGGGCTCGTTATTCTTCTTGTGAACGGAATCCTCGGCTGGAGCTTGGCTTCGCGTGATTTAGTGATTGCCTACATCGTGAATACGGTTGCCTGTATTTGCCAAATTTTGCTTTTGGTCATGGCTATTCTTGTCGTTCGTATTAATATCTAAAATATGGCCACCCGCGGACGCATGGATGTGCCACTTCTCCTCATGTTCGGGAGTCTTCTTTTGTTTGGCCTTCTCATGCTCACCTCAGCCGGTGCTATCGGGGGGTATTTTAAAGAAGAAACTTTTTTTTACGTTACCCGTCAAATCATGTACGGAGTTCTGCCTGGTGCGGTAGCGTTCTTTCTCATGTATCGAATTCCCTATACGTTTTGGCAGCGAATGAGTTCGGTGGTGTTTCTTGGTACACTTCTCATGCTCGCATGTGTGTTTATTCCGGGCCTTGGAACTTCCAATAATACGATTGCCAAAAACTGGATTGCGATTGGAGGTTTCTCGCTTCAGCCTATTGAGTTCGCGAAGTTTGGATTGATTATTTTTTTGGCTGCATTTATGGCGAGCCGGGGTGAAAAAATGAAAAGCCTCGAAGAGGGGCTTATTCCGGCGCTTATTGTTTCTGGAATTCCTATTGCAATGGTCATGCTTCAGCCAGATATTGGGGGAGCCAGTATTTTATTTGTAATTATTTTCGGAATGCTTTTTATTGGCGGGGTAGGCTTACGGTACTTAGGGACCCTCCTTCTTTTAGGAGTAACCGGAGTTGCGATTGCCGCATCTATTGCGCCTCATGCCGCACGGCGTCTCACGTCTTTCTTTGCCCTCATTCGCGGAGGAGACGTGAGTGACGCGATTGGGTATCAAATGTATAATGCGCTTATTGCGGTTGGTTCCGGAGGGTGGTGGGGGCTCGGGTACGCAGACTCGCGGCAAAAGTTTGGGTATTTGCCAGAAGTGCATGCCGATAGTATTTTTGCCATTGTGGCAGAAGAGATGGGTTTTTTTGTGTCTGCTGCGGTAATTGCACTTCTTATTGCTATTGCCTGGAGAGGGCTTCGTATTGCGAAGCGTGCTCCGGATGCTTTTGGGCGATATGTGGCAAGCGGTATCGTAATTTGGTTCATGACCCAATCATTCTTTAATATCGGCGCCATGCTAGGAATTTTACCACTCACCGGTGTGCCTTTACCATTTGTGAGCCACGGAGGAACTGCGCTTTTAACCGCACTGGCGGCTGTGGGAATGTTACTAAACATTTCGCGCTCCATTCCGCCAGAGCGAACAAATCGTCCATCATCTCAAAAAGAATTTGCACGTATATGAAACCACGAGAATATAGCCCTGTAGGAAAACCTCCCATTCGGCCTCCAGCACAGCAACCCAAAACTACTTCATGGGGTAAAGTGGCAAATTGGTATAATAATTTGGTGAATACTGGCCCCGGCACGTATCAATACGATGTGATTTTGCCACACCTGCTTCGTTTGATTGAACCAAAGAAAGGGGAGCGGATCGCAGATATTGCCTGTGGAAGCGGTTTTTTCTCTCACGCCTTTGCCGAGAAGGGTGCTGCGGTACATGGCGTAGATATTTCCCCGGAACTTATTGCATTTGCCAAAAAACAGGCAGGAAGTAAAGCAGAGTTTACGGCTTCAAACGCAGAACACATGCCATTTTTACCAGATGCTTCGTTTGATGCGGCAACGATTGTGCTCGCCATCCAGAACATGGAAAAACCGGGTGATGTACTTAAAGAATGTCGTCGTATTTTAAAACCCGGCGGACGATTGTATTTGGTGATGAACCACCCCACATTCCGTGTTCCAAAATCAAGCTCATGGGGTTTTGATGAGAGCGCAAATGTAGAATACCGCAGACTTGATGCCTATATGTCTGAAGCAAAATTGGGTATTGAAATGCATCCGGGGGATAATCCGAATATTAAAACACTTTCCTTTCATCGACCGCTCCAATTCTTCTTTAAACTCTTTTACAAGCAACGATTTGCCGTAACCCGTTTGGAAGAGTGGATCTCGAACCGTGTTGGGCCCGCGGGTAAGCGCTTTCAAGCAAACGACCGGGCGCGAAAGGAAATTCCCTTGTTCCTGTGTCTAGAACTTATTAAACTCCCTTAACCGATTTTGACCCTATGGTAAATACGCCGCTACAACCCTCGACCGGTGGAATGAGAGATATAAATGATTACCGAGATACATGGAAGATTTTTCGTATTATGGCGGAAATGGTAGAGGGGTATAACTTTTTGATTTCATTAAAGCGTGAGATTACTGTTATGGGCTCGGCGCGTTTTAATGCTGATCACGAGTTTTATCGCATTGCGCAGGGCGTTGGGGCAAAACTTGGTTCACATGGATTCACTATTATTACTGGAGGCGGCCCTGGAATTATGGAAGGGGCGAACCGCGGAGCGTTTGAGGTGGGGGCTCCGTCGGTTGGGTTAAACATTCAGCTGCCTATGGAGCAGCGAGTGAACCCGTATGTAAAAGAATCCATTGGCTTCTTCTACTTCTTCACACGTAAAGTCATGCTGACGTCGCCTGCCAATGCGTTTGTGTTTTTTCCAGGGGGATACGGTACCATGGATGAGTTTTTTGAAGTGGTGGATTTGATGGATCAGCGCATGCTCTCCAAAGCGCCGATTGTGCTTGTTGGTCGAGAATTTTGGCAGCCATTAATCGACTTTTTGAAACACGAATGTGTTGACGTGGGGTCAGTTGCGGCAAAAAAAGTAGATTCATGGCATTTGGTTGACACCGCAGACGAAGTGTTCGAACTTTTAAAGGATGTAAAAGATAATTCTCAAGAATGTGACTTAACACCGAATAATTTTCTGTGTGAAGGAAATATTGATTGGAAGATTTTTCGCGTGATGGCTGAACTTGTGGAAGGGTTCGATTTTGTGAATGGTTTGTCAAAAGCCGTAACCGTACTTGGAACCCACAGCATTACTCCAGATAACCCATACTATGAAGTAGCGTATCGCTTGGGTGGGGAACTGGCTCGCCATGGGTACGAAGTGGTAAGTGGGGCAAAAAAGGGCGTAGCTGAAGCCGTAAATAAAGGGACGTTTGAAGCCGGCGGCGTATCGCTTGGAATCGGTATGAAAGTAGGGAAGCATGTGGAAGTGAACCCATATCTTTCTCGTTCTATTTTGTTTAGTTTTCCATTTACCCGCAAGCTCATTGTAACTGCCCCAACAAAAGCCTTTGTCTTTTTTCCAGGTGGACTTGGTACGATGCATCAGTTGTTTGAAATTTTGACACTGATCCAAACGAGAAAAATGGATCCGCTCCCTATTATTTTGTACGACAAGAAATTCTGGAATCATATTGATGAGTATAATCAGAAGGTACTCTTAAAGAAATTTGCGACCATCGCAGTTGGAGACGAAAAGTTATACCATGTGGTCGATTCAATGGAAGAAATTATTGAAATTATTGAAGCCGATGGTGCTGCTCGCCGTGCCTCTGTATGATCCCGTGGTTTGAATTCCATGTTATTCGGTTAGGGTTCATTCCTATTCAAGTATGGGGGCTTTGTGTAGCCCTCGGAATTCTGGTTGTTTTCGCTATTTTAAATCGAGAAAGTAAACGATTAGGGTATAACACGGAGATGATATTTGGTATCACTCTTCGCGCTATTATTTGGGGGTTTATTGGGTCTCGTCTCGCTCATGTATTCTTCTATTACCCCGATTACTTCATGAAGCATCCCCTAGAGGTGTTCGCTATATGGCAAGGGGGCCTCTCTTCGTTCGGGGGGCTTTTGGGGGCTTCTGTAAGTATTCTATGGGATGTTTGGTATAAGAAGAGGACCGGCTCTGTAAGCCTTCGAGCGCTTGGAGATTTAATGTCGTATTCCGCAGTATTTGGTTGGATTATTGGGCGAGTAGGGTGTGTGTTGATTCACGATCATGCTGGGCAGCCATGCCCCGGATGCTTTTTGGCAACTCCATGGCGTGATGGCGTGATGCGGCTCGATATGGCACTCCTTGAAATTATTGCCATGCTCCCGTTGGCTATTTGGTTTGCACTCAGTTATAAATGGACGAAAAAGTTTTCTGGTTGGTACAGTGCCGTATTATTCATGTACTACGGGATACTTCGGTTCATTCTCGATTTTTGGCGAGCCACTGATATTGCCCTGAGCGACATCCGCTATGCTGGATTGACTCCGGGGCAATATTTTGCTATTCTTCTCGTACTTTCTGGTGCTTGGTTATATACGAGAGGAAAGAAAAATGAGACCGATAAAAATAATGGAAGGGTCGCATAGTGGTCGAGTGCACCGCCTTGGAAAGGCGGCATACCTGAAAAGGTATCGAGGGTTCGAATCCCTCTCCTTCCGCCAAAATTGAAAATCCGAATCGGAAGCCGAAATGGGGTCGCGCCGCAGGCGCGACACAAACACATTCCCGCCAAAAATTCCTGAATCCAAAAGGTTTTTCCACGCTCCGCGTGGCTCAAAAAGTACGGTTCGATCCTTAATTTGAAAGTTCGAACCGACTTTTTTGAACAAATGAAGTTTTTCTTCATTTGTTCCCTCGTTTGCCAATTCCATATTGTATTTCAAAAACTTTTCGGTAAGTTCGAACCGATTATTCGCTTTTTGCTCAAAAGCCGATAATTTCTCTTTGAGAAGCTGTTTTGAGGCAACGAGAGCGTTCTTGGCATCACGATATTCCTCTAGCGAAAGTGCGCTCTCAAGATATGCGTTCATCAGCTTATCTATTTTTGAATCCAAAAGAGAAATATCGGCTTTTGTGTTGTCTGCAAAAAGCGTAGACGATTGGGCTTCACTCAACATATCTTTTCTATTCTCCTCCAACATCCAAGAAGCCCAATCGTCTGGCAAAGAAACTTTTTTGATTTCCTTTTGAATTTCGGAAGTGATGATTTCTTCGCGAGTATACTTTTGTGAACAAGGATTTTTCCGTTTGGTACATCGTAAATAGTTATGACCTTTTTGAGTTTCAGTAGTGATAAAGCAACCACATTCTCCACAACGGAAAAATCCGCGATACAGATATGGTTTCAGTCCGCGAGATTTCGGCTTAGATTTTCTCATCATCACTTCCTGAACAGAATCAAAAAGTTTCTTTGTGATAATCGGTTCGTGTTTGCCCTCGTGTATTTCACCGTTATACAACATCAAACCTGTGTAAATTGGATTTTTCAAAAGTTTTTGATAATTCGACACCGCAAGTTCCTTTCCGCTTTTTCGCTTCAATCCAAGTGCGTTAAATTTGTCGCGAAGTTCCCGCAAAGTGAAGTTTCCAGTTGCATAGGCCTCAAATGTTTTCTTGATTAGAGGGGCGATATTCTCATCAGGCACAATTCGTTTATTTTTGTTCACATAACCAAGTGGCGACATTTGAGGCCATATGCCTTCCTTCACTTTGTTGCGATGTCCGCGCTTGATATTCTCGCTTAGGTTGTCCACATAATACTTGGATTGCGAAAAAGCGATTGAAAGCATGAATTTGCCTTGCGGTGTCGGATCAAACCAAAAAGTTGGAAATTTCATTTCTGAAATGACGCCAGTATCAACGAGGTAGATGATTTTTCCTCCATCTACCGAGTTGCGAGCAAGTCTATCGGGATGCCACGCCAAAATACCAGTCGCTTCGCCACGCTCCATTCGTTCCAACATTTCACCAAACACCGGACGGCCTGGTATTTTGGCGGTCTGCTTTTCGACAAAGACATCAACAACATCTAACTGCTCTTTTCTCGCTAACTCCTTTAACTCTGAAAGCTGATCAGCGATACTACGAACCTGTCTGTCTTTGTCGTCCGTAGACTTGCGAGTGTATATGAAAAACTTTTTGGTTTGATTATTCATAGAATTGTATTGGCAAACGAGGAGCCACGCGGAGCGTGGAAAAACCTTTTGGATTCAGGAATTTTTGGCGGGAATGTGTTTGTGTCGCGCCTGCGGCGCGACCCCATTTCGGCTTCCGATTCGGATTTTCAATTTTGGCGGTGTGTATTGGACGAAGTTCGAATGTATTTCGGGAAAAATCCGCAGGATTTTGACTGATTCGCACGCGCGGAGCGCGTGGTGGCTTTGACCCAAATCGTACGCTCCGATTGCCTGGTGAAGCGAACCAATGCGCCTCGGACACGCTCGCGGACTCGCGTGTGCAAAAGCCAAAAAAATTTCCTTGCATTTTTCTCGCGTCTCCTCCCCCCACCCCTCCGCCGCGAAGCGGAAAAAGAAATGGAAAGGAAATTTTTTGGTTTTGCTTCGCCGTTTGCAAATTTATTTTCATAATGTTATACTACCTATACCCTAGGTAGTAGGTTTAGTATATCACAAAAAATATGAGTAACGACAACAAGTTATCAACAAAAAAGGCAAAGTCACTCAAACTTGCGAAGCAAGCACGCGGGACTTTGGAAAAAGTGATTGCGATGATTGAGGAAGACAAATATTGTCCCGAAATCATTCAGCAGACGGACAGCGTGGTCGGGCTTTTGAAAACCGTTAAAAAAGAACTCCTTGCGGGGCACCTCGACACATGCGCGTTTGAGCGTATGAAAGAAAATAAGGACAGTGCTATTAAGGAACTCCTTAAAATCTACAATCTTTCAAATTAATTTATGAGTACACATATTTACAAAGTAAAAGGGATGCATTGCGCTTCGTGCTCGTCGGTCATCGAGAAGACATTTAAAAAGGTTGAGGGCGTACATTCAGCAGAGGTGAATTACGGCACAGAAAAAGCCAAAGTTTCTTTTGATCCAACAAAGACAAACCCCCACGATCTTTCCAAGCAGATAGAACCGCTCGGATACTCTTTAGAGATTCCTGCAACTGCAGAAGAAATGGGTATGTCAGCAGAAGAACATGCCTCTCATCTAGGGCTTAATCAATCGAAAAAAGAAAAGTTGGCGGAAGTCGCTGATATGCGGACAAAAGCACTCTCGGCTATACCACTTGCTATTATCGCCGCTTTTATCATGGGTTGGGACATTCTCGTGAAGTACGAGATCGTGGCGAAAATGAACGTAACGACGATGGAATTTTTTCATCATCTCCTTCCACTGCTCGCGACCTACATTCTTTTTGTAGTCGGCAAGCCCTACCTACTCGGCTTTTATAGATTCCTTCGCTACGGCAAAGCGAACATGGACACGCTGATCGGTATCGGAACCGTTGCGGCTTTTCTATACAGTTTTGCGGTCACCGCTTTTGAGGAAGTATTACGACCTTTTATAAATGTTGAATATCAATACTACGACGTGACGATTGTGGTCATTACGTTTATCGCTCTCGGAAAATATTTAGAGGCACGATCAAAAATAAAGACAGGTGATGCGATTGAAAAGCTACTCAATCTCCAAGCCAAAACCGCGCTTGTGATTCGTGATGGCAAGGAAATCGAGATCTCAGTAAACGATGTTAAGCATGGGGACTTGGTCATTATCAAGCCAGGCGCAAAGATTCCAGTAGACGGTGTGATAACTGAAGGTGGCTCCTTTATCGACGAGTCTATGGTCACTGGCGAGCCAATGCCAGCGCAAAAAAAGATCGGCGACTCTGTGGTAGCCGGAACGATCAATACCAGCGGTTCGTTTACTTTCAAAGCAACGAAAGTTGGATCAGAGACTTTGCTCGCCCAGATTATCAAAATGGTCGAAGATGCTCAAGGAAGTAAAGCTCCTATTCAAGCATTGGCAGATAAAATTTCCGCAGTATTTGTGCCTATCGTTCTCGTCATCGCGTTTCTTGCGCTTGACGCGTGGCTTATATTCGGATCGCAATATTTAGGCTTCTCACAAGCTCTCTCATTCGGTTTGGTCTCTTTTGTAGGCATTCTAGTTATTGCATGTCCGTGCGCCCTTGGATTGGCCACACCGACTGCTATTATCGTTGGTGTGGGTAAGGGTGCCAAAGAAGGTATACTCATCAAAGATGCGGCAACTCTTGAGAAACTTCACAAGGTCGATACCGTGGTGGTTGATAAGACGGGAACGATTACCAAAGGTAAGCCGACTCTGGTAAATATTGAGAATCTCTCTGATCTAAGTGAGAACGAACTTGTATCAGTCATTGCTTCGCTCGAAAAAAAATCCGAGCACCCGATAGCGCACGCTATCGTGAGCTATACTCAAGAAAAAGATATTCCTCTTTTAGAGACTTCAGAATTTGAAGGCCTACAAGGCAAAGGTTTAAAGGGCAGAATCAAAGATGTCGAATATTTTGTCGGCAACGCAAAACTTGTAAGCGACCTCAAACTTTCTTTTGATGTTGGCAAACTCCACGAGTTTACTTCTCAAGGTAAAACGCCCGTCATTCTCGCCACAAAAGAAAAAGTGCTTGGTTTTGTGATGGTGGCCGACGAAATAAAGCAGGAATCCAAGCAAGCTGTTGCCGATCTGCACAAGCTTGGAATCAAAGTGGTCATGCTTACTGGTGACGATGAGAGGGCCGCAAAATACATCGCCTCTTTGGTCGGTATTGATGATGTGGTTGCTCATGTCTTGCCTCAAGACAAGCTTGAAAAGATACAAACGATCCAACGCACTGGCCGAGTAGTGGCCATGGCTGGTGACGGAGTGAATGACGCCCCGGCACTCGCCCAGGCGGACGTAGGTATCGCCATGGGAACTGGTACGGATGTGGCTATTGAGTCGGCCGGTATCACGCTTCTTGGTGGCGATATTTCAAAGCTGGTGAAGGCTATCAAGCTTTCCAAGATCACCATGCGAGGCATTAAGCAAAATCTGTTTTGGGCGTTTATTTATAACATAGTAGGTATACCACTTGCAGCAGGAGTCTTTTATCCGATTTTCGGATGGCTCCTGAATCCGGTCTTTGCCGGATTCGCCATGGCGATGTCGTCAGTGTCAGTGGTGTCGAACTCACTCCGAATTAAAGCTAAAAAATTATGAACAATTTCATAAAAAAAATCTTAATCATTGCGTTGCTGGTTTCGCCAATACTTATAGGTACGGTTATGTTTAATGTTAATTCAGACAAAAATAGTGAATCAAGCGAAAAAGTGTACATTGCGCTTGAAGAAGAAGGTCGTGTGGCAGTGGTTGATACTGACAGCAGAAAACTTGTTCGCACCATAAATTTATCTGACGAACAAAATGGAAAATTTGTCAGTTATGAAGCTCACAATGTGCAAGTGTCTCCCGATGGATCGAAAGTGCTTGTTACGGCAAATGTAAATCGTGGCGGTATGGGAGGCAACAATGAAAATAATGAGGATGTTTCCGACGGACTGCAAGATAAGCTTATTATCATAGATCCGATTACAGACACTATTGTGGACTCGGTACAACTTGGTATTGATTTGCACCTGGCTCATGTTGTTGTGGATAAGGCTGGGGATACGGCATATGTGAATGCGCAAGAAACAGGTGAGGTATTTGTTGTAGATATCAACAAGAAAACACTTATCTCTAAGTTTGATCTGGGAGAAGGGACCGGACCGCACGGTCTAAGGCTCGCACCTGATGACACCAAACTATTCATCGCTCTTGTTGATGGTCAAGCAATCGCTTCCGTTGACCTTACAACAAAGGTAATCTCGAAGTATCCGCTCAATGGAAAAGCTGTTCAGACAGCGGTTACAGCCAGCGGTGAGTATGTATTTGCCTCAGTGTACGATACGAAAAAAGTAGCGTGGGTCAATGTTCAAAACGGCGGACAGGGCTATATTGATTTACCCGAAGACGCACAAGGACCCATCCAGCTCTATGCAACACCCGATTCTAAATATCTTTATGTAGTAAATCAGGGCCATTACTTCGGACAGCCTGTCGCACGGTCGGTTCATAGGATTGATATCGAAAAAAAGATGGTTGATAACACTATTGTAGTAGGAGACGCACCACACGGGATTGTGGTCGATAAGTCCGGAGATTTTGCGTATGTAACGAATTTGCTTAGTGACGACCTTTCAATTGTGGATACATCAACCAACAAGGAGGTCGCTCGTTTAAAGGTCGGCAAAATGCCAAATGGAATTAGTATATGGAATAAAACACTGGGAGGAACCCAGTAAAATATAGAATATTATGGATACAAAAACTTACACATTTCATGTTTCCGGCACTCACTGCCCGTCCTGCAAAATATTTATAGAGGACACCCTAAACGAGCAGATCGGGATCAGTCGTACTAATGTCGATTTGAAGCACGAAACCGTCTCAATCGACACCGCCCTCGACGAGAATCAGCACAAACTCGCGGAGATCTTAACTGAAAAGATTAAGCACAACGGCTATTCTCTTTCGATTGAGAAGCAAACCAAAGAGAAAAAAGATACCGGGGTGGTTTGGCAGGCGTTGCCGATTGGCCTCGCATTTCTCGCCCTATTCTTTATTGTTCAAAAGTCAGGAATTCTAAACTTTGGACTAGGCGGAACGGTGACACCGGTAACCAGCTTCATCATCGGCCTCGTCGCCTCGGTATCGAGTTGTCTCGCTGTTGTCGGAGGCTTAGTGCTCTCGCTTTCAGCAACTATGTCTCAGGACAAGATAAGCGATGTAAAGCCGGTGATGCTTTTCCACGGAGGGCGATTAGTGAGTTTTGCGGTGCTCGGTGGGATGCTCGGTACCATTGGAAGCGCGATCGGCATAAGTTTTACCCTCACGGCGATACTTGGAATCCTTGCATCCGTCGTGATGATCGTGCTCGGGCTTAATCTCGTAGGTTTGTTTAAGAAAAACGTGATTGCTTTGCCATCTGGTGTATTTAGCTTTTTCCGTAAGGTAGAACACAAAACCATCGCTCCATTTCTTGTCGGTGTCGGGACTTTCTTCTTGCCTTGTGGCTTCACTCAGGCGATGCAGGTTGCGGCTCTATCAAGCGGTTCATTCTTGTCGGGCCTACTCATTATGACCGCATTCGCGCTCGGTACGCTTCCAATGCTCGCACTTCTATCTTTCGGCTCTGCTTCGATTGCTCAATCAAAATATGCTCCGCTCTTTTTCAAATCTGCGGGAGTGGTTGTTATCGGTCTTGGAATTTTTGCGCTTCTCGCTGGGCTTGCGGGGCTTGGTATTATCAACCCGTTATTTAATGTATAATTTTACTAGTTAATCTCTATGCAAAAGAACACAATCATTTCCATTATCATCAGCATCGTTATCATTGGTGGAACGCTGTATTTTGTGTCTGAAAAACCTACTTCTTCCGAAAATGGTGCTGTCTCGCAATCTCAAAATGTTGAAGTAAAAGACGGTGTGCAATATGTCACCGTGGATGCGAAGGGTGGGTACTCGCCACGCCAATCGATTATACAACCGAACCTACCTACAAAACTTATTGTAAAGACAAACGGCACATACGATTGCTCTGCATCACTCGTTATCCGCTCGACAGGTTTTCAAAAAATATTACAACCATCTGGCGAAGAAGTGATTGACCTTGGCACTCCAAAATCTGGCGAAAAAATACAGGGTGTGTGCGGAATGGGAATGTACAATTTTCAAATTAAATCGAGTTAGTTTTCAAGGGAGCCACCTGCGTCAGCAGGTGGTTTTCTGTGCGCGCACTGGGTGGGTGGGGCAAGCACATAGAGATTTGTTTGTGCTTTAGCACAAACTTCTTTTTAGAGTTACCACCTACTCCAACGAAGCCACCGAGCGAACACGCACAATGCCGAAGCAGCCAGCGCGAGCGAATGCGAGCGGGCTATGCGTAGGCACTTGTGCGTGGTTCGCGGAGTACCGAGTTACCACCGAACGCGGATAGGAGGTGCGCCTCGGTCGCCGTGAAGGCAGAGAAAAGAGCATATCAAAAGTGATAAAATAGAGATGCTCTTTTTGGAGACTGAAACGGCGAAGCAAAACCAAAAAATTTCCTTTCCATTTCTTTTTCCGCTTCGCGGCGGAGGGGTGGGGGGAGGAGACGCGAGAAAAATGCAAGGAAATTTTTTTGGCTTTTGCACACGCGAGTCCGCGAGCGTGTCCGAGGCGCATTGGTTCGCTTCACCAGGCAATCGGAGCGTACGATTTGGGTCAAAGCCACCACGCGCTCCGCGCGTGCGAATCAGTCAAAATCCTGCGGATTTTTCCCGAAATACATTCGAACTTCGTCCAATACACACCGCAATTATATAAGAGCGCCTCATGGTGCTCTTATATAATTTTTGGGTAGAGTGGATTCGAACAGGGGTTTGGGAACCGGAAGGTTCCCACCTCAGTGGGGCGGAGGATGGCAAGAGGTAAAAACCCTCTAACCTATGAAAACTTATGAATTTTTGTAAAAAGTTTGACGGAAACAATGAACCTATGATAACATATGAAATATTAAAAAGATAGTATATAAAGTATGTTACTTTCGATTAGTGAGGTGGCAAAGATTTTTGGTCTAGATAAAGACACATTGAGGAATTGGGAGAAAAAAGGTTTGATTACTCCTATGCGTGTTGGTCCCCGTGGTGACAGAAAATATCGTCCTGAAGATTTGGAAAAAATAGCTAATGACAAAAGCATTGTCAAAGATCTCGGTGCGCCACTGACTGATGATGAAGGAAAAATGGACCTAACACAGCTTAAGCAATTCCTTTGGAGTAGTGCAGATATTTTGCGCGACAGAATAGATAGTGCAGATTATAAAAAATATATTTTTGGTCTTCTTTTCTATAAACGAATTAGTGATGTGTGGGACGAAGAATACAAAAAAATTCTTGAGGAATATCATGATGAAGAAATAGCCAAGGCGGATCACAATCACAAGTTTCAGGTTCCAAAGGAATGTCGATGGGAAGTCATACAAAAACAAGCCGAAGGTATCGGCCACAAGCTCAACGAAATTTTTGATAAGCTAACCAATGCCAACAGTCCGAAGCTGGACAAGATTTTTGATGACCTTGATTTTGCCAACAAAGACAAATTTCCAAACGAGGTTCTGCAAAAGTTAATCAATCATTTTTCTAAGTATAATTTTGGTGACAATTACATAAGCACTGATTTACTTGGCGATGCTTACGAGTATTTAATTGCGCAGTTCGCCGCGGACGCCGGAAAAAAAGGAGGATCATTTTATACTCCGCGGGAAGTTGAGCGTGTGATCGTCAGTATCCTTAAGCCCCACGAGAAAGACCACATCTACGACATGGCGGTCGGCTCGGGTGGTTTCCTCTTGGAGGCCTATCACCATCTCAGACTGAGCGCAGGAGAAAAGAAAGCTCGCTCACTCTACCTCTACGGACAGGAAATAAACATCGGGACATACGCGATTGCGAAAATCAACATGTTCCTCCATGGACTTGATAGTGCCAACATTCAACGCGGAGATACACTTGCTGATCCAAAGTTTCTCAATCCTGACGGCTCGCTCAAGACATTTGATATTTGTGTTGCCAATCCGCCTTACTCCATAAGCGAGTGGGAGTATGAGATATTCAAGAATGACAAACATGGACGAGTGGCGGGCTACGAAATGCCTCCGGCAAAAAAAGCCGACTACGCTTTTGTGCTCCACATGGTGAAGTCAATGAACGAAAACGGCCGCGCCGGCATCGTGCTTCCGCATGGCGTGCTTTTCCGTGGAGGTGCCGAAGGTCGTATCCGTGAGGAACTTATCAAGAACGATCTTATAGAAGCCATTATCGCTCTTCCTGCAAAACTTTTCTATGGTACAGGTATTCCGGCGGCAATTGTGATATTCAACAAAAACAAGCCAGAGAATCATAAGGATAAAATCCTTATCATTGATGCCGAGCAAGATTACGAGGAAGGAAAAAATCAAAACCGCCTACGCAAGAAGGATATCGAGAAAATGGTGTCAGCATTTGAAAGCTACCGAGATATTGAAAAATACGCTCGCGTGGTGGATATTAAGGAGCTCGAAGAAAACGAGTTCAATCTCAACGTACGTCGCTATGTAGAAAATGGCGAAGATGAAGAGGTGGTGGATGTAAAAACGGTGTGGAGTGAAGTGAGGGAGATTGAAAAAACCCGCGAAGCAATTGATAAAAAGGTCGCTAATTATTTATCAGAATTAAAATATTAAATATGAGTAAATTACAAATTGCGGTGTTTGATGTTGGTGCGGCACAATCTATATTGGTTTTCCCTAATGAACAACCTAGCCATGCACGACTTATAGATTGCGGTGGTGAAAGCGAAGGATTCTCTCCGGTGGAATTTATAGTCTCAAAAAATATACTTCCAAAGAACGCAAACGGAAAACCTCGTTTGGGTAACCTAACTATCACAAACTACGACCATGACCATTTTTCATGGTTGCCAGACCTAAGAAAGAAAGTTGATATATGGACTACTCGACTTCCAAAAAATATCACTAGTCAGGAACTGAAGAATCACAAGGATGAAATCACTTTTGCGCTCCAACATGTGTGCCATCTGAAAGACACTTACACGGGCAACGCTGTTGATTTCACTCCTGTGTACACAACCCATTCTTATCACCTAGAACAAAGTGATTTGGATGGAGATCTTAACACGAATCACCTTAGTCAAATGCTCTTTGTGGAGTTTGGAGGATCAAAGCTCTGTGTCGCTGGTGATTTAGAGCGAGTGGCTTGGGAAAAGATTCTTCAAAAAGATGCGGTGAAAACGCACATGCTTTCAACAGATGTACTTATTGCCCCGCATCACGGAAGGGATAATGGATATCACGAATCAATTTTCGAGAATTGCTTTCCAGAGGTCGTGGTGATTTCCGATAAAGACATAATGTATGACACACAAGGAGGTATGGCACAGAAATATGCAGGTCATGTATTAGGAGACGGGGTAAATTTTGGAGGAAGTACGAGAAAAGTGCTCACTACCCGTAGTGACGGGCATATTCTTATTGAATTTGGAGCGGACGGTACTCGCTCATACGACACACTCGCTGTATAGATATGAAAATATTCTCCACTTACAACCTCATAGCGAGAATCTTTCCGACTATCATCGGACTTATTCCGTGGTTTGTTTTTCAATATTTTTACCTCAACAACATCTGGAATATTGATTCCTTAATCGCTTCTGCTGTCGGAAATGTTGGGCTGTCAACCATTCTACTTTATACCTTCAACCAGTATTTTGTTCGCATACCGAGTAAAATTTTTGAGGACTTTTTGTTTAAGAAGCAACTTTATTTTCCAACAACAAGCTTCCTTATGTACTCTGATGATGAATATTCGAGCGAGTTTAAAGACCAGATCCGTCAGGCGGTCAAAAGAGATTTATCAATTCAGCTGCCAACCGCAGATGACGAACACAAGAACGAAAAAGATGCGCGTAAGCGAATCAAGGATTCCATCCGCGTGATAATCGGGAAGGTAAAAGATGGCTACTTGGTACTTCAACATAATATCGAGTATGGATTCGTCAGAAACCTCTGGGGAGCTTCTTTGAGCGGAATTTTCGGGTCACTACTTCTTATTTTTCTTTCCGAGCCATTGAGTCTGCTGCGCACCGTTGGAGTAATCTGTTTGATCGGCTACGGTCTGTACCTATGTTTCGGGTTTGTTGTCATAAAATATTTTGGTCGTGCATACGCGAGAAAGTTAATTGAAGAATATGCCAATCACTAAAACGCAACAGAATATTCCGAATGGATGGAAATTTGGAGAATTGGGCAATTTTCTCGCTGATATTGGTGATGGAGGGACACCTTTGCGTTCAAAAGATGAATATTTTGGCGGCAAGATTCCTTGGGTTGTGGTTAATGATATAAAACCACATATTAAACAAACAAAGGACACACTTACGGATGAAGGTCTCCAAAAATCATCTGCAAAACTGTGGCCGACTGGAAGCGTAATCCTGTCGTTCGGGGCTACTATTGGCGAAGTTGGTATTGCGGATGTTCCTGTTACTACAAAGCAAGGAATTGCGGGGATTATACCAAATGATGACCTTCTTAATACTTATTTGTATTATTTACTTCTAAGTAAGAAAAATCTTCTGCACAAACTTTCCTCTGGTAGCACCATAAAGGAGGTGCGACCATCTGTAATAAAAACTCAAATTGAAGTTCTTATTCCTCCAATCAAAGAACAGCAAAAGATTGCAGAGATTTTAGGTGTGGTGGATGAGGATATCGCGAAAACGCAGGAAGTGATTGAGACGACAGAAAAACTCAAACGCGGACTGATGCAACAGCTCTTTACTCGCGGGATTGGGCATACAAAATTTAAAGAAACAAAAATCGGGCAGATTCCTCAAGAGTGGGAGGTTTTAAAGTTAAAAGATGCACCTATAGAAATAATTGATGGTGATCGCGGTGTTAATTACCCACACGGCCATGATTTTATTGACCCCTATCTCACAAGTGGGGGTTATTGTCTGTTCCTGAATAATAAGAACATTAAAGACGATAAGTTTTTATTTAACGAATTGCAGTTCATATCAAGAGAAAAGGATCAAGCGTTAAGAAAGGGAAGGCTTCAAAGGGAAGATGTTGTGTTGACCACGAGAGGTACCGTAGGAAACGTTGCTTATTACGATAAAAATGTTACCTTCGAAAATATAAGAATTAATTCAGGCATGGTTTTATTAAGAGCTTTTGACGGCGTCGAGGCAGTCTTCCTATATCATTTAATGAAGAGTGATATGTTGAAGCGAAAGTATAAAGAAATCGTCTCCGGCTCAGCTCAGCCCCAGTTGCCTATAGGAAGCTTGGAGCAGGTATATATCCCGATTCCAACAGAAGATGAACAAAAAGAAATTGCGGAAATTCTTTCCGCAGTCGATGAAAAGATTTTGGTCAATAAAAAATTAAAAGAAAAATTTACTCTCCTCAAAAAAGGCCTGATGCAAGACTTATTAAGCGGACAAGTGAGAACTGATCATCTTGCTGCGATTGGGAAAATGATCCCATGAATATGTTAAATCATTATTAGAGAAATGTTAAATAATACTACAGAGTATATGTAATAAAATAGCTTAAAATAAGGCTTTTGTATGTGTATATGTTAAATAGTATTGTAGTATGTTGTAAATAATGCTATCATCAATTTATGAAAAATACACGAGAATTCAAAGAAATACCGCTTAAGCTTATAAAACCAGAGTGGAACTCGCGTCTTGCCACTTTGATTTTTGAGCTTGAAGAACTACGCACTAAACGGATTTTTAGCGTGGGTGTGCCACCGTACATCTTTTTTCAATTGAAAGATATTTTTCATATACTAGAAAGTTTGGGTTCGGCACGAATAGAAGGTAATCGTACAACACTGGCGGAATTCGTGGAGAAAAAAATTCAAGGAAAAACCCGTACAGACGAAAGCTCTAGAGAAATTGATAATATTGAAAATGCTTTGCAATTTTTGCATAAGACTATTAAAGAAGATACCGAGATCAGTAGGGCTATTTTATCAGAAGTGCATAAAATCATAACGAAAGATCTTACTCCACCACCAGAAGGAGAAGGTTCAGCGCGGCCCGGTGAACTTCGAAATGTAAATCCTGAAATTACAGGGTCTTCGGTTGTCTTACCTGAATACCTGCAAGTACCAAATTATTTTGACGAACTACTTTCTTTTGTAAATCAAAAGACTGAAAAAGCGAATGACCTCTTAGTTATGGCACTGGCACACCATCGTTTTGCTTGGATTCACCCGTTTGATAATGGAAATGGCCGTTTGGTGCGGTTACTAACCTATGCCATGCTCATTAAGCAGGGGTTTCAGGTGAAGACGGGTTCGATTTTGAACCCAACAGCAATGTTTTGTATGGATAGGCAAAAATATTACGATATGCTTGCCGGTGCGGATACTGGAGAACAAGAAAAAACAATCGCATGGTGCGAATATGTATTCTCGGGTCTAAAGGCTGAAATTGAAAAAATAGATAAATTGCTTGATCAAAATTATTTGATCAATAGTATTTTGTTACCAGTTTTTAGTTTTTCTCTTGAGAATAAATGGATTACTGATCGAGAATATAAGATTCTGACATTTATAATCTCTCAAAAAGATATGCAAGTAAAAGCCGGCGATTTGGAGAAGGTGTTGAATGAGGATTCATCAGTGCAAAGGTCTCGTATTATCTCGAAGTTGAAAGAAAAAAAGATGGTCATGCCGCTCAAAGAAAACGGTAGGATTTATACAGTGGCTTTTGCAAACAACTATCTTTTGCGAGGGATTGTAGAAATTTTATCAAAAGAAGGGTTTGTGGCGAACTTGGACAAAAAACCATAGTAATACTATGAAATTCAATGAACAAGTTACAGTAGAAAATTACATCATCAGGTTTATTAAAGATAAGCTTGGTTTTGAATACATAAAACCAGAGGAATTTGCCAAACTCCGTGATTTGGAGAGTGAGTATACTATCAAACCACAATTACTTGATGCTATTAAAAGAATAAACAGCGTTGATGATACTGTCGCCAAAAGTATTTTGCGTGAAGTAAATAAAATTGACTCAAATCAAATTTTTCTTGACGCAATTCGTAACGGTATAAACCTCAAAGATTCTGCAACGGGATTATTTCGCGATTATAAAATCGTAGATTTCGATAATCCAGAAAACAATCAATTTGTTGTTACTAATCAATTCTATTTTGAGGGGGATACGGAAAACATACGTCAGGATATTATGATTTTCGTAAACGGGCTTCCGCTTGTAGATATTGAGGCCAAAAGCCCGACGGCTTCGGAGGGTGTGAGTTTTGAAAATGGTATTGACCAGATAAAGCGATACGAAAAAGTAGCTCGCAAGTTGTTTATTCCCAACTGCTTCAATATCGCGAGCGACGGGCTCAAAACGGTGTACGGTGCAACCGGCGCGCCAAAGCAATACTTCCTCCAGTGGCGCGACGAAGACATGGAAAAAGAGCTTGGTGGAGAGTTGGAGATGTCGCTTTTCTCACTTCTTTCTAAAGAGAATTTTTTGGATATCGTGCAAAATTTCATTTTATTTGAAAAAGAGAAGGAGAAATTGGTGAAGAAAATTGCTCGTTATCAGCAAATGCGTGCGACGAATAAAATTGTTGAGCGTGTTGTAAGTAAAGAGAAACGACAAGGGCTTATTTGGCACACACAAGGGTCAGGCAAGACGCTCACGATGTATTTCACGGCATGGAAACTACGGTTTAATAAACAACTGGAAAACCCTAAGGTATTTATTTTGGTTGACCGCGTGGATTTGGACGATCAAATATTTGAAACATTTACCAATGCTGGTGGAAAAAATATTGTTCGTGTCACTTCGCGCAAAGATTTGGAAGAAAAAATTCAATCACCGGAGAAAGGCATATTCATTACGACCATTCAGAAGTTTGCTGAGCTTGGAGACAAGGTGGAAAATCTTGATGAGAATGTGATTGTGCTTTCTGACGAGGCGCATCGAGGGGACGAGGGTGTGTCGGGTATTAACATGCGTAATGCGTTCAAAAAAGCATTTTTCTTCGGATTCACTGGAACGCCGGTGGATAAGACGCATACCAATACATTCCGAAATTATGAAGGTGATGGGAAGCGATACTTGGACTACTACTCTATCCAGCAAGCGATTGATGACGGGGCGACTATCCCTGTTACCTACGAAGCGCGTCTTTCAAAGTTTTCTATTGATGAAGAAAAGCTTGATCAACAGTTTGAAGAGATTGCTGGAGATTTGTCAGACAAACAAAAGACCGAGTTGGTGAAGAAGTATGGTAAGAAAGCAGCGCTCGTGAAGCTTCCTAAGCGTATGGAAGCCGTGGCAAGGGATATTGTGGAGCATTACAAGCTCTATGTGGAGCCAAACGGCTTTAAGGGGCAAATAGTGGCATATGACCGTGAAGCCGTGGCAACGTATAAAAAGCTACTTGATAAATTGGTTCCGGCTGAATGGTCGGCGGTAGTGTATTCGCCTGGCGACCCAAACAGTGATGCGGATGATTTGAAGGTGTACAACACGAGCAAACGTGAGCGAGAGCAAATCATTGAGAAATTCAAAGATTCAAAGTCATCACTTAAATTCCTTTTGGTGTGCGATATGTTGCTCACTGGTTTTGACGCGCCGATTGAGCAAGTGATGTACCTCGACAAGCCGCTTCGCGACCACAACCTCTTGCAGGCTATTGCGCGTACGAATCGGGTATATAAAAACAAAGAAGCCGGAAAGATTATTGACTACTATGGCATTACGAGGAATCTTTATGATGCTCTAGATTTTGACGAAGACGTCATTGATTCGGCGATGATTGATATTGAGCGAGTCAAGGCGCGATTTACTGATGTCTTAAATGATGTGATGAAGGTATTTACCGGCGTGAATATTGAAGACCCATCAATGGATAATCTTCGTCGATGTCTCAAGATTTTCATCGATAATCAAGACAAGCAGAAATACTTTGTTGAGAAGTATATGAAGCTCAAGAGTTTGTTTGAGTTTCTTTCGCCTGATCCATTCCTGAAGCAGTATATTCGTCCGTTTGAATGGGTGACGAGTTTTTACCTGGCATTTTTGAAAGAATTCCGAAGCGAAGATGATCGCTATTTGCTTGAAGAATATGGGGAGAAAGTTAAAGAGCTTATTCAAAAGAGCAATATCATCGACTACGAAGGAATCACCAAGAATTTCAGAGAACTTCGCGTGAATGATTTGTACACGCTTGAACGCCTCAAGGGAATGGACGAAGAAGAAAAGGCTCTCAACCTTGAGAAGATGCTCAAGCAGGAAATCTCTATCAATCTTGATGAAAATCCGGCGTATCAGAAGTTTAGCGAACGGCTAACCGCTATTCGTCGTGAGTTTGAACAGAATCAAATTGACCTTGCCGAACGAATACGCCGATATGAGGAATTGATGAGCGATATCAAGACGAAAGGAGACGAGGCGAAGGATCTAGGGCTTGATCTAAAGGAATACGCGCTCTATGTCATTTCTCAAGAGTTTGTTGAGGCTGGAAAAGAGGATGTGATAAAGGAATTTATAAAAGAGTTGCGCATTCGTATTGAAGACGATCTCGATAGTGGTTGGCAGGAATCCTCAAAGCGGGATGTGTTTGTGAAGGATATAAAACAAACCTTGCAGGAATTGATTTTGAGAGATTATAAAGGTCGATTTGTACTTAAAGACTTTCCAAAATTCTTGAATAGACTGGTGGACATCATCACGAAGAAATTCTAGAACTATGGAGAAGAAGATTCCTTACAAACTAAAGAGAAGCAAAAGGGCGAAACGAATGCGCCTTGCGGTGTATTGTGATGGAAGTGTTGTTGTTACCAGTCCTTTGGGGGTAGAGCTGTCGCTGATTGAAAAATTTATTGCTGATAAAAAGCAATGGGTGTGGGATAAAATTCAATTTTTCAAAAGCGTGGATAGTAAGGCTATTCGTACTTTCTCGCACAAGGATTATTTAGAAAATAAGGATAAAGCCCTTTCTCTCGTAGAGAAAAGAGTTGAGTTTTATAATAAAGTGTACGGTTTTTCATACAACAAAATTTTTATTAAAAATCAAAAGACTCGATGGGGGAGCTGTTCAGGTAAGCAAAATTTAAATCTGAACTACAAAATTATATTTTTGGCACCAAAATATCAAGATTATATTATCGTTCACGAAATGTGCCATCTCAAAGAATTCAACCATTCTAGAAAATTCTGGGCACTTGTGGCAAAAGCTCTTCCTGATTATTTGGACATTAAGGAGGAGCTTCGCAGCCATGAGTTGTTTTATAAGTAGTGTTTATTGGATTAAAAATGTGAATTGCTAATAAAAGAATTTGCTGCCAAAGCAGAGCTCGTTTCAGACTACCTTGAAACGAGCTCCGGAATGAGGTATTGCAACCTCATTCAAAAACTTAAAATCGTCATTTACCCACGGCCAAGGAGCGGACGGAATTCCTCCCCAAACCCCTCCTTCTACTGGCAAGATCCCTTGAATTCCATTCGATTTTTTTCTTTTATTCCCCGCAAATACATAAGAGCACCGTACGGTGCTCTTATGTATTTTTTGTAGACTGAATTTGAATGGAAAGAAAAGTTTTAAACCGTTAACTCATTCTCAGACTTTATATCCACCGCGTTTTGTAAAGTTCTTTCAAATACCGCAGCAGCAGTACCAACTACGGCGGAAACGAAAATCATAACAAGACCCATCATTACGCCGCCGGCAATATCTTCCTCAATTTTGCGCTGAACAATACCGAGGTAGGCTTCAGCCCCTATAATAAAAGCGACGAGAATTATCGCACAGTACTTTATGGTTCGTAAGGTTTTTACCGCTGCTTGTGAAGATACTTCATTTCGCCCCATATACCCAAGCAACTTAAATGCCTGGTAAAGTGCCACAAAAAAGGCAATAGAAGTGGTGCTAAAATAAACATGATAAAGCCATTTTTAGGCGGTATAAGCTAGCTGGTATATTTTCTGAATCAAATAGGATATGATACCTCATAGTTCCATAACTAATTGCTTTTGGTATGCTAAAAACAGCATCTAAAATTTCCCCAGATATTCAAGCGTATAACGAGGCTCTTTCCAAGGAGGATAAAGAAATATGTGATGTACTCTCGGAAGAAATTACTCGGAGTTTGCCGAAGTCAGAAAATAAATTATGGCATGCGCACCCCGTATGGTTTTTAGAAGGTAATCCTATCGTTGGCTACAGCAAGTTGAAGGGGAATGTGCGGTTACTTTTTTGGAGCGGCCAATCTTTCAAAGAAAGAGATTTGCAAAAAGAAGGAAGCTTTAAGGCGGCAGAAATGCGATATGCTGATGTGTCACAAATTAATAAGAAAGATCTCAAGCGTTGGCTCAAAAAAGCAGAGCTTATACAATGGGATTATAAGAATATTGTCAAAAGAAAAGGAGTGTTAAAAAAGATTACCGTGGATGAAAAATAATCGAAATAAAAAAGTAAACCCGCTAGGCTCTATGCCACACGAACAGTCACTGCAAAGAAAAATGAAAGATTTCTTCGTGACGATCTTTTTTCTCGTCTTTCTTGCCATTCTTTTTCCGGTAATTATCTTCTTTCTTTTTTACCACTTTATAAAAGGGAAGAGGCTTGGTTTTTTAGTAAGGCAAAGGTGGTACCCAAAAGGAAAGCATTTACTTTTTGTTTATTCAGATTCTCCTGTTTGGAAAGAGTATGTCGAAGAGCATATCCTGCCCCAAATTCGTTCCCAAGCAGTCGTTATAAATTGGTCGGAACGTAGCCAGTGGGAATGGAAGGGTACACTAGAGTTACAAGTCTTTCAGCATTGGGGAAGAGTGTCGCAGCATATGTTTCGGGGTCGAAAAGAATGGAGTGGGAAAGAGTTTTGTCCGATTGCTATTGTGTTTAAACCGTGGAGGAAACCTCAAACCATACGATTTTGGCAAGCATTTAAAGAGTATAAACATGGAAAAGATTCGAGTTTAAAGAAATGTGAACGAGAATTATTTGACCTTTTAGAGGTATGAGCATCTCCAAATTTGATATTGTGCTAAAAGGAGATGGTGGGGTAGACTATATTAATACATTTCTAAAAAGTATTTTGTAATTATAGCATCTGTCGTATATGTCACGAGAGACTGGGAGAGGTGGTTGGTTTGGAACTGAAGAGCAGGAAAAGGCGCAAGAAAGAGTACAGGTTGAGTTGTTGTATAAAGAATTCGAAGACCAGGTCATGGATCGAATTCAGAAATTTTTTAATGGGAAACTTTCTGAAAATGAGAGAGCTCAGGTACGAGAGTATATTGGCAGTTTTGATGCAAGCTCGAGTGAGTTCATCGCGAATGAAAACTCCAGAGTGCTCACAAGGAATCTTGAGGCAGTATTTGCACACTACGGCTTTGATGACGATAGCTCTTTTGTTTTGGAAGAACAGTTCGGTGATTTTTATACCCGGAAAAAAGAAGAACTCGACCCAGACCATGAAGAGTATTTTGACGAAGAAACACATGCTGAACTATCTCTGAAAGAGTTGGTGGCGAGAATCCGTACCGTCTTCTTTTTGAAAGTCCAATCTGGTCGTTCGGAAGACGCAGTTCTTCAAGAGCTTGATGCAGAGTTCCTTTCAACCATTCGGAAAGACCTTGCGGTTGCTTATGATGCAGATGATCCTCAAATGCAAAGAGTTTTAGGTGAGCTTGCGGTGGTAGAACCTACGGGCGCGAAAAACAAAGACGAGGGTGGTCGGTTATCAGAAGGATCAATGCGAGAATTTGTTGACGGTCTACCTTCTCGGTTAGGAGCCGAAGCTGAGCGGAATGTAATTCAGAGTTTAGGCTTTAATAAGGCGGCAATTGCCAATGCTCGGAGAATTGCAAAAGCGGTTGAAGAAGAGTCGAGAACTTATATGCAAGGCGTGCGAGAAGAGATACAGGGTATGCGTGAACAAGGGGTTTTTGATGCAGAAGAAAAAGAGAGCGCAGAACGGATGCACGCCTATCTGGAACAGTCAGAGCAGGGTGTTGCGATTATTCTTCATAAAATTCTTGAGTTAGAAAAACTTCCTTCTTTTCGAAAAGACCTTGAAAATTTAGAGTAAAAATACTTGCTCTATGTATTTTTTGTATATACTGCGTTGTGCTGATAATTCTTTATATACAGGAATTACGACAAATATACCTCGTCGAATCAGGGAGCATAGTTTTGGAAATAAAGGGGCTCGGTATACCCGCTCTCGACTGCCCGTCAGTTTAGTATATAGTAAGAAATTTCGTACGCGTTCTTTAGCTCAAAAGGAAGAGTATCGCATAAAGCAGCTCACCAAGGGAGAGAAGGAATTGCTATGTGCTCTGAGATGATCATTATATGAAACCCATTTTAATTACAAGTTACGTAAATCCAGATCTTGATGGGGTGGCTGGAATCGTTGCATATGCTGAGTTTCTACAGAAAACTGAACGACTCGCAACGGTTGGTATTTTGGGTCAACCACACGAAGAGGCGGAATATGTTTTGAAACGATTCAATATCCCTTTTCCGAGTGTGGTTAGTGATAGTAGTGACTATGATGAGGTGGTTTTAGTTGATACCAGTGAACCGCAGGCACTGCATGGGCATATTGAACTAGGTAAAGTGATTGAGGTCATTGATCACAGAAAAGTGCATCGAGCTGATGCCTTTCCGAATGCCCGGGTGCAGGTAGAGTTAGTGGGGTCGGCCGCAACACTTATTGCGGAGAGATTTTTTGATAAGCAGATTGAAATGTCGCGAGAATCAGCCGTTCTTATCTGTGGTGCTATTATTTCAAATACATTGAATTTTAAAGCAACGGTAACTACGGATCGTGATAGAAATGCATTTGCACGGCTAAACTCTATTGCCCAGTTAGGTGAAGACTTCTGGAAAGAATTGTTTCTAGCTAAGTCAGACATGCCAGGAGGAAAATTAAAAGAACGAATTGAAGGGGATTTTGTCCTATTTACTTGTGGGGAGAAAAAGATGGGAATTGCCCAGATTGAAATGATTGGTGCAAAGGTGCTTATTGAGGAAAGAGGGGAAGAGATTGTGCAAATTCTTCAAGAGATTCAGCAGAAGGAAAAACTTGATTATATATTTCAAAATACGATTGAACTTGAAGAGAGTAAAAATTATTTTGTCTCTCCAGATGAAAAAACGAGAGTTCTTCTTGAGCAGGTATTGGAAGTGTCATTTCAAGAATCTGTAGCAGTGAGGGCTAATGTACTTATGCGCAAGCAAATTGTACCTCTTTTGAAAAGTGTATTAGAATCAGCTTAACAATTTTCTAGTTACACCTTAGGAGGTGTACATGCAAAATATGTTTGAACACGAGAATATCCCCAATTGTTTTTACCGGGTGAGTGTCAAAGCTCTCATTTTAGATTCTGAAGGGCGTTTTTTGCTCTGTAAAGAAGAGAGTGGATTGTGGGACTTTCCGGGTGGAGGATTAGATTTTGGTGAGAGTCCTGCAGAAGGATTGGTGCGAGAAGTAAAAGAAGAAATGGGGTTAGTGGTTACTTCAGTTGGGGATTTCCCCCTTTATTTTATTACGGGGCGTTCACCAAATTCCGGTCGGTGGGTGGTAAATGTGTTCTACCTCACGACTGTAGCGGACATGGTCATTACACCTTCATCTGAGTGTGTTGAAACTCGATTTTTTACGAAAGAGGAGGCGCTGAAAGAGAATGTGTATATGACTGTGAAAAAATTTGCAGGGCAGTATTCGTTTGAACGTCATATAAATGAAAAAAGCCCCAAAGGGGTTTAAAATATTGGCTTGGTATAGGGTCCTCAGGCGCCGACCAATCGAGGGTCGGGCCTGAGGGAGAGCGTTCAGGGGCTTGAGCGCAGTTCGTAGATTTCGGTAAGGTACTCCTCCTGTGCGAACCGCACGCCGTTGCCGCTCGCCTTTGCAAGCTCCTCGATAAGCTTCATGGCTGCGGTTCCGGTAATTCCCTTGGTCGAAACAGTCATCTTCCCGTCCACGAGAACCGCAGCTGACGAGCCTTCCGGACGAACTGTGATGACATGGTTTCTTTTGTCCCAGAGAATCCGATCTCCTGGGCGCGGTGTGTATGGGGCACCTCTGATGGTGCTAAACCGTGATTGTGTTGGCATTTTCTTGAGCAGAAATAGTAGCATTTTTTGAGACTCCTGTCAATCTGTAAGTTTAAAATCAAGTTGATTTTCTCTACGCAGCATGGTACAGTGTGGCACATATCTATGACTAAAATTCAGCTCAAAAAGAAGGAACTATATAACACCGTTCGAGTGGGTTGGTTTTTGGCCCTCCGCCAGCTTCGCCGTTCGAATAAGTGGACCACTTTTCTGATTATTTCGATCATGGTCCTTACCTTCTTGAACCTGGTGGTCGTGTCTGGGCTCTTGCTCGGGCTTATTAGTGGGTCATTCATTCAGTTTCGTGATAATTACAGCGGAGACGCAATTGTTACTACTGCAGAGGGACGCACCTACATTCCAAATTCTCATGCGCTTATTTCGTACTTAGAGGGCCACGAACATGTTCAAAAGATTTCACCTCGTTACGTGGTGGCAGGACAAATTTTGGGAACTCTTGACCGGTTGCCAAAAAAGGAAGAAAAACCAAATGAAGCAGGTATCGCAATTTCTGGCTTTGACCCTACTCAAGAAGAAGCGCTGACCGGTTTCTCGCGCTTTATTATCCGTGGGGAAACGCTCCAACCTGGCGATGCACAGGGGATGCTTATTGGTGCAAACATGCTTAAAAAATATTCTTCGTTTGCTGATGCCAATATCCCAGGGCTTAACTTGCTTGAAGATGTTGACGTGGGCACTCGCGTGCGATTAACCATTGCCCAAGAAGACGGAGGACAGGCTACAAAAGAGTTTATTGTGCGCGGGATTGTGAAAAGTAAAGTCGATGAGATTTCTACGCGTGCTTTTGTGCTCGATAGCGAGGTGCGACGGCTTCTGCCGGTTCGAAAAATGGAAATACAGGAAATTGCCATTCAAACGGATAAAGGGTATGCCGAACAGGTCGTGGCTGATGTAAAGGAGTTTACTGGAGTATCAGGGCCGCGCGTACAGACGTATCAAGAAGCTATTCCCTCGTTTCTTCGGGATATTGAAACAACCATGGGTGTGCTTGGAAATGCATTGTCGTCGATCGCTCTTGTTGTGGCAACAATTACGATTTTTATTGTGATCTTTATTAATGCCGTAACCAAACGGAAATTCATTGGGATTATGAAAGGTGTTGGTATTAGCCCCCTTGCTATTGAATTTTCGTATGTGCTTCAGGCATTTTTTTACGGTGCTGTGGGTTCAGCCATTGGCGCCTTGTTCACCTTTGGATTCCTTAAACCGTTTTTCAATGCAAATCCGATCAACTTCCCATTTTCCGATGGAATTTTAGTAGTAACGCCAATGGGAGCAACAATTCGTATTATTATCTTGCTGACCGTTTCGCTTTTAGCCGGGTACATTCCTGCAAAAATGATCGTACGGAAAAACACCCTTGATGCTATTTTAGGACGCTAATATGATTGTTGCTGAAAAACTCGTAAAACGATTTGGAGAGGGGGATACCGCGATTACGGTTCTAAAAGAAGTGTCGCTTCGGATTGATGACGCAGAATTTGTGGCGATCATTGGGCCATCTGGCGCTGGAAAATCCACACTGCTCTATCAACTCTCTCTTCTCGATGAGCCGACAGATGGAGAGGTTTTTTTTGATAAAGAGCCGACGCATCAGATGAATCAAACAGAAAAAACGTATGTGCGTTTGAACAAAATGGGGTTTGTGTTTCAAGACTACGCACTTCTTCCTGAACTTACCGCTTTAGAAAATGTAGGGCTACCTATGCTTATGCAGGGAATGCAGAAAAAAGAAGCGTATCAAAAGGCAGAAAAAGCATTAGCTCGCATCGGACTTTTGGAAAAGAAAAAGAATTTGCCGAGTCAGCTTTCTGGTGGGCAACAACAACGTGTTTCAATTGCTCGTGCTATCGCCCACGAACCCCGTGTGCTTTTTGCGGATGAACCTACGGCGAACCTTGATTCAGAAAATTCCCGGGTGGTGATGGATGCTTTCCTTGAGCTTCATAAAAGTGGTCAGACGATTGTGATGGTTACTCATGAAGAAGAGTATGCAAAAAAAGCAAAACGGGTGGTAACTCTTCGTGACGGAAAGATTGTTTCGGATGTGCGACAATAGAATTATATTATTTTTTATGGACATTCCTTTCATTTCAATATTCGTCGTGGCGATCATTCAAATGGGCCTTGGTATGTTGTGGTACGGCCCGTTTCTTTTTGGAAAGAAATGGATGGAGTTTATGGGCGTGGCCGGAAAAAGTGAGACTGAATTGAAAGCCATGCAGAAAGATGCTCAGGTGCTCTACATTATTCAATTTTTGCTGTCACTCCTTATTAATACGGCTCTCGCGTATGCCGTTTCGCGTGGCCTTGTACGGGGACCAGTTACTGCATTTGCCATTTGGTTTGGTTTTATTATGCCGATACAAGCGAGTGCAGTACTCTGGGATAATCTTTCCAAAAGAGGGAAGTGGCAAAAGTTTTTGATTATGACTGGGTACCAACTTATTTCACTTCTCGTTGCCGGTCTTATTTTTGAACGCACGGTATTTTAATTAAGTGAAACATGGAGTAAAAATAACACACCCTCATCCGGGTGTGTTATTTAAACCAATTACTTTTTTGCATCAATGTAATGAAAGATCGCATCCCGAACAAATACGGCAAGACCTGGGCGGAATTTATCGTAATAGGCCGTGAATCGTGGATCGTCGACATACATTTGAGCAAGGTTTCGATACATCTGAAGATCGCACGTGTAAAAAAGGTTTACCCCATCGTAGTGTTTTTGGATAAGCGCCTGTACTTCTTTACTATCGATTGGCTTATCCATGGCCTTTGCAAGCTCTTCGGTAAACTTCTTTCCATCTTCTTTTAGCTTGTCCATTTCTTTTTTTGTCATTTTGCTCACTTTGGCCTGGCTTTGTTTGTACGCCTCTGTATTTCCCCAACGCTCTCTCACTTCTTCCTGATACTGTTTCACATCTTCATCTTTGAATGCATCGTACATTTCCTCATCATTCATTTTTTGATTCTTCGTCATAGTGCGAATCGTTTTATCAATCGTCTTCACGAGGTTCGTGAGGCGATTCTGTTTTAACTGCATGAGTTTTTTTTGGTCTCGAAGCGCCTCGACCACACTAAAATTGGGGCGGTTGAGCATGCGCTTAATATCTTCGAGCGTAAACTCGAGCTCGCGAAAAAAGAGTATCTGCTGCAGGCGGATAAGTTCTTTTTCCTCATAGGAGCGGTATCCATTTTTCATGACAGAAGAGGGTTCGAGAAGCCCAATTTCATCATAGTAATGAAGTGTCCGCACGCTAATGTGTGCGAGTTGCGCTAACTGGTTAACCGTATAACTCATAGAGGGAAGATTCTTCCTAAGATCTATAGTAAACTATGACGTAACGTGAGAGTCAAATACGGTGTGGATAACCATTTTAGTGTACGCAGTAGTGAATATTTTTTTGTGATATTTGGACGTTTGACACCGCTCGATGCGCGAGATACAATGGACACACAATTGAGCAGCTATTTGGGGAAGTCCGGTGAAATTCCGGTACTGTGCCGCAACTGTAATCTTTAGGGCAGCCTAAAGGAGTCAGATCGCCAAATAGTGTAGACATCCCGAGCAGGAAATATCTATCTCAGTATATTTTTTGACCACCTCGGGAGAGGTGCGTTTTTAATTATGCGAGAACTCCACGGACAACAGAGAATTGAAAAAGAGCCTGAAGAAGATCAATTTCCCAATTCTAGTGAGGGTAGTCCTTTTCGCGCGCCAAATTCAGTTGAGCTTCCTCCAGCATCCCCTGATTCTGGAGAGCTGGCTTTGCAGAATGAACGAGAGCCAGCTAGCGTCTCTGAGGAGTATACTCCTCCCACTCAGGAATCTGCTTTAGAGGAAATTCGAACGATGTTTGGTGGGGAGATGTCTGAGTGGAGTGTAGAATTTTCTGACAATGTGGGACAAATGGAGTTTGATGCAACTACCGGGCATTTATTCGTACCAAGAACACAGCACGATGTTACCAAGGGTGTGCATGAGACCGGTACAGCCGAGGAGATTGCGTACCACGAACGAATGCGGGGGGCCCTTCAGGAGGGTCCGAGATCAGAGCATATTGGAAAGCATGTCGAACAAAAAGGTGATAAAGAGGTGTGGCATATATCAAAAATGTGGGTGACTGCTGATGGTAAGATTGCAATGTATGGATTTACTCGTGATGTCCCTGTGTCTGCGGAGAGGGTAGCGAATGATGGCGAGCTTGATGAAGAGGGTGATGGAACGGTGGTTGATTTAAGTACGCAGGGCATTGAACTTAACTTAACCCCTATCTGGCAGGAATCTTTAGAGCACCATGATGTATCTGGCGTAATCGCCACGGGTGTGGAACTGTCCTTACCCGAGAATGGTAATCTAGAGACTACGGAGGAACAGAACTCCTGGTTTGATCGGATGTTTGCTGCGCCTGAAGAATCTCATGTTTTTGAAACTGAAAAATTTGAGCAACCTTTTTTAGGTGAGGTGTCGCCGATAATGTTACCTAAAGAAATTTTTACCACCCCTTCATTAGAACAAGAAGGTGTAGACGAGGCGGCTTCTGTAGAGGAGAATCATGAACTCATTCCTCAGATTCTAGAATTAGGAGATGTTGCACGGCAAGTTCATGCCCCACGCAGTGAAGTTATTCAGCATGTTTATGAAACAGAGGGGGAGCTGCTCGGCATTACCCTTGAAAAGGAAGGTCAATCTTTTGAGATTTCAGAAGGTGTTCCTGTTTTTTTAGAAGTTCAAACTCCGGAAGATCCCTCTTTCCAAACAAAAGAGATAAAAGTCTCTTCTGGTATTGAGTTAGAAACATATGATGTTTCGCGTGGTCTGGTAGGAGAGTCAGAGATGTCTTCTTTTTCTCACTATGTAGATGTGGCCCCTATTCTGAGAGATGACATAGAAAAAAGTGCATCAAGTTCTGAAGAAGGTGAAAATTCTCTTCATATTAAAAAAATGACAGTGGGCGAAAGAGAAAATTTTGCCCCAGAGTCTATTGTGGTTGCCGACACTTCTTTTGAAGAGACTTTTTCTTTCCATGAAAAGGGAGATACGGAAGTTGTAGAGAGGGATGAGCGCGTCACGGATTTTAAGAGAGAAAGTAATACTGCAACTCCTACCCCAGAAGCGATAACACTTATTTTTGACACGGAAGTTTTCCCGATGGTTGAGGTAGATAACTCTTCAGCTTCTATCGAATCTACCCCTTTTTCTGTTACAGAAACGACAGTATCTGAGAGAAAAGAAAATTTAGTAGCGGAGGAAGAAACTTTTGCTGAAACTGCGCAAGCGGTATGGCAGGAAACTGGTATTGGGCTCGTGGAGCAGGCAATTACTGATACCGATATTGAGAGTGTGGCTCCTGTTTCCCTTCCCACTACTCTTTCTGGGGTGCTAGGAGTGGGAAAAGAAACTTACCTGCCCATTGTTGACGATGTATCTGGTATAGCAATAGTGGAGAAAGAGTCTGGCCAAGTTCAGGATTATGAAAATAATTCTGAAGGAGTGTTCGTGATGGAAGAGGTGTTTGTAGCTCAAGTAGTTGAAGCAACTGAAAAGGATATTGTGGAAAAAGCTCAAGTTATTCCTGTTACAAAGATGGTCGAATTTTCTGAAACGCCTTCTTTGGAAGATGTGGGCATAGTAGAAATCGTGAATAATACGGATAAGGAAAGAACCGCCACCTCGGAACCTGCGGTGCTGTTTTCACCTTCTGTATCTTTAAGACAAGAAACTGTTGTAAAAGAGGTTGTGGTTGCCGAAAAAAACATAGACCAATTAGACACGAATCATACGGTTCCTGAAAAAACCACAAGTGAAGGGGTGTCGTTGAAGTTTGAAACTACTGAAAAAATTGGGCTAGAGAGAAAAGAAACGCCCGACCAAAAAGGCTTTGAAGAAAGAACATATGTACGCGATGTTGCAAAACAAACCGACGGCGCTACTTTGAAACCAGAGATGGTGCCACAAGGGAAAGAAAAAATTGGCGAAGAATTTAAAAAAGAAATTACGGCGAGAACTCGGGGTCAAGTAGAGTCTCTTCTCGGTCGCGTTCGTGGGTATAATCCAAGTGAATTGGAAGAGGTGATTGAAGGAAATGTGAGGAGTATTCTTCAACACTCTGTACCGCAGACACCAATCGCCATAGCTGCTTAGTTTTCCTATGCCTGAGTTTACAAAAATTGGGTATTACGATTTAACACTCGAAGCATTCAAAGGGCGTCTTTTGCCGTGTATTGGTCGTGCTGAAGAGTGTGAGCGCATGGAGCGGGTCGTCCACCGTACAGTACACAACAATTGTATTGTGGTCGGGCCAAATGGCATTGGAAAAACTTCTCTCCTTCGTGGTTTTGCGGAGCGATATGCTCAAAAAAAGGAAACAAAACCCTTTCGAGTGGTGGAATGTGAAGCTTCGGCGTTTGAACCTTTAAATAGTACCGTACAGGTACCACTTCAAAAATATAAAGAAGCACTTGATTCACTACCGAGCTGTGTTTTTATTATTGATAATTTTGGAGCACTCGTCTACAACAAACCGATCATTCTTCAGCATATGATTCAGCTTTTGAAACCAATTGCTGATTTGGGAAAAGTACGGTTGATTCTTTCTTTTGAATCGAAAGAATTTGCATGGCTTCAAAACGAACAGGCCCAATTTCTTCATTTTTTTGAAGTTCTGACATTGAAACCCCAACCTGCAGCTGAGCAGATACAAATTCTTCGGGCGGCGGAAAAGCGTTTCGGTCTCCCTCATATTCAAATCCCTCAAACTATTTTGGAGCTTATTTTGAGCCTCGTTGAACGGTTTGCCGTTCTCGGTCACTCGCCAGGGGCAGGGGTAAGTATTCTCGATGAGTCTGTAACGCTCGTCAAAACAAAAGGAGGGAAGGAGGTAAAAGAGGAGGATGTCTATCAGGTTATTTCTGATAAAGTAGGCGTTCCTTTAACTGAACTCCAAGTATCTCAAAAAGAACGTCTTCGCCAACTGGAACATAAGCTTAATTCTCATATTATTGGGCAGAAAGTTGCATTGAATCAAATTGCCTCAACCGTGAAGCGAGCGAAGCTTGGGCTAAAGAATCCAAACCGCCCCCTCGGGTCTTTTCTTGTGCTCGGTCCTTCTGGGGTTGGAAAAACAGAAACAGCGAAAGTGTTGGCAAGTGAGTTGTTCGGGGGAAAGAAAAGTTTTGTCCGTATTGATATGTCCGAATTTGGCGAGGCACACACCGTGGCGCGTCTTATTGGTGCGCCTGCAGGATATGTCGGCTTTGAAGCAGGGGGAGGGCTCACCAATGCCGTAAAAACGGAGCCGTACAGTTTGGTGCTTCTCGATGAAATTGAAAAAGCCCATCCCAAAATTTTTGATGTCTTTTTGCAGATTTTAGATGATGGAAGACTTACCTCAGGTCAGGGTGAGACCATCGACTTCACGCAAACGGTTATTATGGCTACTTCAAACTTAGCTGTGGGTGATATTATCGATGGCTTTAAAAAAGGAGATGACATTCACAGCGAGGCTTTCTTTCAGGAAAAATTGGTCCCTGCACTCGCGCAATTTTTTCGTTTAGAATTCTTAAATCGGTTTGATGCTGTGCTTGTTTTTCAACCTCTTACCGAAGAACACCTGCTTGAGGTGGCGAAGTTAGAAATTAAAAAAGTAGAGGCACGGGTTGCAAAACACAAAATTTCCTTTAAAATTGACCCTGAAATTCTAAAAAAGAAGATTCGCACGTTGTCTGATCCACGTTTTGGTGCCCGACCGGTAAAACGTTTTATTGAAACAACGTGTGAAAATTTGATTAGTGAAAAACTTTTAGCCGATGAAGTATGACCCACTTCTATTCCCCTATACATGGCAGCGCGGAAGCCCCGATGCTTTCTGAAGAAGATATTACAGCTCTTTATCATGCGCGTTGTGCAGAGCTTAAAAAGATTGAAAGAGTGGTAAGTCCAAAGTTTTTTCATACTATTGAAGAAAAGTTAGAGCAAGAAAGAAAAGCCTTAAAAAAACTATTTGCGGTTGAGGAGGCAAAACAAGAGACACTATCTCACTATTCGTTTGTTCTCCCGCCCTATTATTTTGAGCAAAAGTTTTTCGGAACTGAAGAATAAATTGTATGCCTACTGTTCTCCTTGGAACGAATGAGTTTCGGAATAAAAAAACCTCTATCGTGTATAAAGATGCCGATCGTTTGCGGCATATGTATATGCTTGGAAAAACCGGGGCAGGGAAGTCCACCATGTTTCAAAATCTTTGCTTGCAGGATATTGAAAACCAGCATGGCGTCTGTTTCATCGACCCTCACGGTGAGTCGATCGCTTGGCTTTTAGAACGTATTCCAAAAAACCGTCTAGAGGATGTTATTTTGTTTGATCCTTCTGATGCGGAATGCTCCTTTGGGTTAAATTTGCTTGAGTGGCGTGACGAAGCAGAAAAAGATTTTCTCGTGGCTCAGGTTATTGAAATTTTTTATAAATTATTTGATCCGGATAAAACAGGGATCATTGGTCCACAATTTGAGCACTGGCTTCGGAGCGCGGCCCTGACCGTGATGGCGGGGCCAGAAGGGGGAAGCCTTATTGAGATCCCGAAACTTTTTATTGATAAACGGTTTGAGCTTGCGAAGCGGAAGTTCATAAAAGACCCACTGGTGATTGATTTTTGGACAAAGCAGATGGCAAGTACCTCAGATTTTCATAAATCCGAAATGCTTAATTATTTTACCTCAAAATTTGGCCACTTCATGAATAACGGCCTCATGAGAAATATCATCGGGCAGAGAAAATCAGCTTTTCAGTTTGACCACATCCTTGATCGAGAAAAGATTCTTTTGATTGATCTTTCGAAAGGAAAAATTGGGGACATTAATGCACAGATGCTCGGGCTTATTTTCATTTCAAAATTACAGGCTGCGATTTTAAAAAGAGCGGGGTTGCCGGTCGAAAAACGATACCCTTTTTATTTGTATGTCGACGAGTTTCAGAATCTTATTTCTGATACCTTTTCAAGCTTACTTTCGGAATCACGCAAGTACGGGCTTGGGGTTCACTTGACCAATCAGTACTTTGCACAGCTTCCCGAACGAATGCAAGATTCTATTTTAGGAAACGTAGGCACATTTATGGCTTTTGGGGTCGGTGTGGAAGATGCAGAGATGCTCGCAAAAGAATTCTATCCGATAAAGAAAGAAGATTTCCTTAACCTTCCAAAATTTCATTTTTATTTGAAGCTCATGATTGATGGCAAAATGAGTGAAGCGTTTTCTGGAGTAAGTTTACCTGCACGGGGCACTGCCGACGCGGAACAAATTACAACACTTCGGCGTTTAAGTCGTTTAGCATATGCTCGCCCAAAGCGTTTAGTGGAAGAAGAGATACGTCAGGGATTATCGTGAGGAGAAAAAAAGAGATAATTTTGTATAGAGTGTGCTATACTATACAATATTTCTTATTCTTCATAAGTATGACAAAGAAGGCGCCATTTATTTTTCTTGTTGTCGTGGCAGGGGTCGTTATTATTTCGCTCGGGGTGGCATTCATGATGAAACCAGATAAGGAAAAGAAACAGGGAGTGGATCCTCAGCCAAGCGCAGCTCCAACAACTACTGTGGTAGCTCCGGGAACGGCGGTAAAACCACCTGCTCGAGCAGTTAAGCCGCCAGCGCCTACTCCGAAAGCACCAGTTCCTGCGCCAACTCCGGAACCGATGAATGGAGCTTTATTCGGAACAACCTGGAAGTGGCAGAAAACAACCCTTAAAACAGGAACGTTTACTCCAAAAAATCCTGAACGTTTTGTGCTCAGTTTTGAAACGCGAGAACGCATGGTAAGTCACACTGACTGCAATAGCGTTTCTGGAAAATACACCGCAAATGCTGGATACATGAGCATCGGTCCGTTAACATCAACCCTTATGTATTGCAAAGATTCTCAAGAAACTATTTATTCTGGGTATTTAACTGATGTGATTGGGTATACGGTATCTGCATCTGGAAATACGCTTACATTAAACCTCAAGGGTGGTGCAGGAACGATGACATTTACCCGTGTTCTTGGTCAATAGATTCTTATTTCGTTAAAATAAATCCGGCGATTTGCCGGATTTATTTTTTTAGAAATTTTTTGTGGAGATCTTGTTTTTCTCGTTTGGGGAGTTTTTGTAATTCTTTTTCTCTCTCAAGCGAGAGTATACGTAATTCGGTATCTACTTCATGAACGAGTGGGTTTACCCGAAGCGCCATGGTATTTAAACCAAGCAATTTAATTCCAGAAAGTGATCGAACGCGTGACAGCGCTACATACCCCATTCCTTCGGTAAACGCACTTCCGAGGTCAATTTCGGCTGCATCCAAACTCATCCCTTGGCTTTTATGAATGGTCATGGCCCAGGCAAGCCTGAGGGGGATTTGAGTAATGGTGGCAAGCACTTCTCCGCTATCGTCTTCCATAACCCAATCGCTGGGTTTCGCTACAACCGTTGTGCCATCCAGTTTTTGAACAACAGGATGGTTGGTATCGATTTCAATCGCGACGACCGTTCCAAGAGTGCCGTTAACGTACCCGGCTTCGTAATTATTTTTAGTGAACATGACAAACGCTCCTTTTTTGATTACCAATTCTTCTGGTGCAAGGCACGATTTTTTAAGCTCATCAATTTCCGTATATCCGCCATCGTATTTCATGCGGTAAATTGAAGTTTCCCCCTCAATTTGATTCAACTCAAATGCATTCACTTCGTCTACGCGCTGGTTGTGGGTATAGAGTTTCGTTGGCTTTACTACTCCTTCGATGGGTTTTCCTTGACGCTCAAGCAAAGTGGCTCGAATTTCTGGGGTAACCGCATTGTTTCGGATAGCGTTTAGCGTGTCGAGAAAGCGTGTGTCGTGTTGGCGGTATTGTTTTTCGAGGTAGCAGGTGACAATATTGGCTTCGCGCCAAGCATAGGAGGTGAAGCAAAACTGGGGGGCTGGAGCATCTCTTTTAGCGACTGGCGGAAGCTGAAAAAAATCTCCACATAAAACGAGTTGTATTCCACCAAATGGCCGGGCGCTTTTTCGTATGCTTTGGCAAACCATCTGAATGGCTTCAAAACGCTTGGAATCAAGCATAGAGATTTCATCGATGATAAGAACTCGAGCACCTTCAATGCGCGCAACCAGTTCTTTGTTTTTGGATAGTTCAGTAAGTTGTTTACGAGTGAGGGAATCCTTAAGGCCAATGCCTGTCCAGGAATGAATTGTTGTGCCATCCATATGGGCTGCGGCAATTCCGGTTGAAGCGGTAACTGCCACCGGGACCTTGTGTTTTTTTAGATACTTAATGTAAGAATTCAAAACATAGGTCTTGCCACTTCCGGCCGGCCCCGTGAGAAAAACATTGTGGCCCATCTTTAAAATGTCGAGCGCTTCCTCTTGGGTCATATGGTATGTTTCCATATTGTACCCTGTGGTGACCAGGGAAACAACCCTTCTTATATTTCATTTAAGATCATTTCTGAAAAAAACATCTGTCCGTCGGAGTGCTTTTGAGGTAAAGCCTTTTGTCTTCAGAAAATGATCATAATATGGTACAGTGTTTTAAGCTATGACCAATGCCGTTGTTATCAAAAAAGACCTTCGAAAGGTTAAAAAGCCGGGGTATGGCAAAACACTTACCTGGTTTTTTAAAACCAAAAAAGGGGAGTACGGGTTTGGTGATAAATTCATCGGGGTGACCGTGCCCGCCTGCCGTTTGGTCGCAAAAAAATATAAAGACGCTCCGCTTTCTGTTGTAAAACAATTATTAAGTAGTACTTGGCATGAAGATCGCTTGGTGGGGCTTGAGATACTTGTGATGCAGTACGAAGCCGCTTCTCTCAAAGAAAAAAAACAATTATATTCTTTTTTCATAAAAGAAAAATCCGCTGCGAATAATTGGGATTTGGTTGATCTTACTGCTCCATACCTTGTCGGTGATTTTTGGCTTCAAGAATATCGTACGAGAAAAATATGGGTAAAAAAGACTCAGGGCGAGCTTCTTAAAAGCAAAAGATTGTGGGATCGTCGGATAGGCGTAGTTTCCACATGGGCATTTATCCGTACAGGTATTTTTGAACCCACTCTTTTTGCAGCTGCCACTGTGTTGAAGGATAAGGAGGATCTGATGCATAAAGCTGCAGGCTGGATGCTCCGAGAGGTCGGTAAAAAGAATCCAGGGGTACTACAGGCTTTTTTAGAAACACACAAAGATTATATGCCTCGAACTATGCTTCGGTATGCCATTGAACGGTTTACGCCTGAAACCCGGGCATATTATATGCGTAAAGCAAAGTAGTGTATGTTTTTTCGACGCCGGAAACAAAATTTTTCACCTTGGATTCACACGCTTCGTCGCACACGGGCCGCGAAAAAGCTTTCAGAGGATATTTCTACCGAGGTTTTAATTATTGGTGGCGGTATTGCCGGGGTAACTACGGCTGCTTTCCTTCTTCTTGATACCGAGAAAAAAATTGTTCTTGTGGATGCGGGAAAAATTGCTCATGGCGCGACCGGGCACAATGCAGGGCAAATTGTGAGTTATTTTGAGCGGCCGTTTAGTGATATTGCTCGCGTGTACGGCTTACCACTTGCTGCAAAAGCTCAAGAAGGCATTTTTAGTGCATGGGATTTGCTCTTCTTTCTGTACAAAACGTTTGAACTGAAAACCCCGCTTTCGACGTTTACTGGGTATGCCGCCTTAGCTTCCCTTGAGGACGTGGTTTCGTATTTAGAAGATATTCGCCTTCAAAGAGAGGCGGGGCTCTCCATTGAGAACATGTTAGTTTCTGAACAGATTTTCCCTAAAATTCCTGCGGCCTATCAATCGCTTTGTGCGGCGGTATCCCCGAGTCGCATTTTAGAACTTACGGAATCGAAAAATGAAGCATATGTGGCAGCACTGGTGAGTAGAAAAGGATGCGTGAATAGTGCTCTTTTTACTGAAGAGCTTTTGTCAGCACTCATGTCCCGCTACCCCGAACGTCTTCAGGTATTTGAACAGACTCCCATTGATCAGGTCGACCTCATGCGTCGTGAAGCGAAGGCCGTGTCTGATGGTGGTACAATTACTGCAGGCCATATCGTGCTTTGCACCAACGGGTTTGAACGAATTCGTATTACCAATACGGTCGGGGAGCCGGTCGATACGATGTTTCATGATATGGTTACAGGTCGCATTGGGTACATGGCTGGGTATCTTGAGCCGCTCGGAAGTCCGCCTACGGGAATTAGTTACGTTTCAAATAGTCGAGCCAAAGAGGGCAGTGGAGCCGCCGAGGCCGACCCGTACTTTCTTATTACACGCCGAGCCCATGAGTATGAAAAAGACGAAACACACAACTTAGTATGCATCGGTGGTCCAGAGAGTGAACTTCCTCCTGGTGGCGAATATACAAAGGATCTTCATCCGTATCCAAAGCAGGCAACAAAAGAAATGAGAAATTTTTTGAAGACTACTTTTGCTCCGGCACCCAAAAGGAAAGTAAAATTTACCTACGAGTGGCACGGGCTCATGGGGTATACGAGTACCGGACTTCGTTGTATTGGTCCTGAACCAGAAAATCCCTTGCTCCTCTACAACTTAGGGTGCAATGGAATCGGAATCCTCCCCTCGATATATGGAGCAAAGCGTTTAGCGCTTTACCTTGTGCACGGCGTGCTTGATGATTCTATTTTTGATCCCCGCATATTTCGGGCTGTCGAGAGAAAGAGCTAACTCGTGATATACTTTTTGACATGTTCTACCATTCGCTTCCTTCGAGTAAAGTCCTATCGACACTCGAGTCATCTGCAACTGGGCTCTCTCAAGAAGAGGCTGTTTTGCGATTAAAAATCTATGGGCCCAATGCGATCCCTGAAGGGAAACGAATATTTTGGTGGCAGCGGTTAGTAAAAAAATCAACCGATGTTTTGGTTATTTTGCTCGTAGTTGCAGCTATTCTTTCGTATGCAATCGGTGCCACGCTTGATGCGTGGGTTATTTTTTCCATTGCACTGATTAATATCGGTATTGGGTTTTTCCAAGAGACAAAAGCTGAACATGCTTTAGCTGCCCTTAAAAAAAGAATTGTGGCTTCGGCGAAGGTGAAACGCGCGGGGCTACTCACCACTCTTCGGTCTGAAGAATTAGTGCCAGGTGATATTATTGTGCTTGAAGCCGGAGATAAAGTTCCGGCAGATGCTCGTCTTCTTAAAACAGCTCAACTCAAAACAGACGAATCTGCGTTAACTGGGGAATCAAACGCCGCACTTAAAGACGCTATGGCTGTGCTTCCGGATGATGTGAGTATGGGGGATCAGAGTACGATGGTGTTCAAAGGAACAGTCGTGGTTCATGGTCGTGCTGAGGCGGTCGTCGTTGTGACAGGCCTCAACACTCAAATTGGTCAGGTGTCGGCACTTCTTCTCCATGCTCCAGAAAAGAAAACTCCGCTCCAAGAAGAATTAAATCGCTTGGGGTTTCATTTAACGATTTTTGCCTGTGCTGCAGCAGGGATAGTATTTGCTGCGCTCATCCTTTTACAGTCTCTTCGTTTAAGTGATGCCTTTTTTACGGCTATTTCATTGGCCGTGGCGGTTGTGCCTGAAGGCATGCCGACGGTTGTTACCACGGTCCTTGCTTTATCGGTAACTGTTATGGCACGCCAGAAAGCTACCGTGAGAAATTTAACGGCCGTTGAAACTCTCGGCAGTACGACAGCCATTTTAACCGATAAAACAGGGACACTCACAGAAAATAAAATGACGGTAACCGACATCATATCTGAACAGCCCCAGTGGCTGCTCGAGGCTGCGATTTTGTGCTCTGACGCACAAAAAATAGATGATGGAACATATGTGGGAGACCCTACCGAAATTTGCTTGCTCGAAGCTGCAGAAAAACAAGGTATTTCAGTTGAAGTAGTGCGTAATTCGTATGAGCGAGTATACGAAATTCCTTTTTCTTCAGATACCAAACGGATGGTTGTTGTTGTAAAGAGCCCGGATGGAAAGTACTTAGCTATTGCTAAGGGTGCGACAGAAAGTATTTGTGCGGGTATTGATTGTGGAACACAGCCCTATACCAAAACAGATGAGCTTGCAACAAAAGGTACACGCATGCTTGCTTTTTCAACAAAGAATTTGGGCACTCCTTCGGACCATCTTGCTTCTTTTACCGAAGAGGAAGTGGTCAAAAATCATGTATACCTTGGCCTTATTGGTATGCGTGACCCAGTTCGAAAAGAAGTGATTGCTGCCATTGCCGCAGCTCGTGGAGCGGGGATTGAGACGATAATGATTACCGGAGACCATAAACTTATTGCTAAAAGTATCGCGCTTGAGCTTGGAATGATTCCGGGAGACAAAGCAATTATGGAAGGAAGTATGGTACAAAAAATGAACGATGCTGAATTGGCAGCTGCCCTTGGCTTTGTTCGGGTATTCGCTCGGGTGTCTCCGGTTGATAAGCTTCGGATTGTGGAGGCGGCCCAGGCGACGGGTCACGTGGTTGCGGTTACGGGGGACGGGGTAAACGATGCTCCGGCTATTAAAACGGCTAACATTGGTATTGCGATGGGGCGCACTGGGACTGATGTGGCTCGAGAGGTGGCAGACATTGTTCTTGAAGATGACAACTATGCGACGATTGTAGACAGTATTCGGCAAGGGAGAACGATCATGCATAATTTTGGAAAATTTCTACGATATCAAATTTCTTGTAATCTTTCCGGGGTTCTCTTTATCCTGACTTCTCTTCTCATGGGTTTGCCATCACCACTTTTACCTATTCACATTCTTCTTTTAAATTTAGGTTCAGAAACCGCGCCGTCCATTGCTCTTGGTCTTGAACCCCCTGAAGGGCATATTATGAATATGAAACCGCGGCCGAGAAGTCGCCCCATTATTTCCAGCCGCCGATGGGGGAATATCTTTTTTGAAGCCGTTCTACTTACGGTGACTGCAGTCGCTGGGTACGGAGTTGCCCTTGTTCTTGACCCAGAATCGGCACAGACCGCTGCGTTTATGACCGCATTTCTATCACGATTATGGCACGCATATAATTGCCGATCCGATCGTCACTCCCTTTTTTCACGTCATGTTGGAAAAAATATCTTTCTTACACTCACCATTCTCGGCACACTTCTCATTGCATTTTTATTCGTGTACGTTCCAATTGCGAATCAACTGTTTGCAACACGTCCGCTGTCCCTCTCTTTGCTTGGAGCAATTCTTCCACTATCCCTTTTGCCGTTGGTTGGGGTTGAACTCCGTAAGTACTTTTTGCCTCCACCGAAAGAAGCTTTGGTTTCTGAAAGCGATAGCCAGGGCAGGTAAGGTACGCTATACTGAACTCGTTATTTCGTGGCTGTACTTAATATATGTCTATTCTTACAGAATTTCGTCAGTTTGCAGCAAAGGGGAATGTGGTTGACTTGGCTATTGGTGTGGTCATCGGTGGAGCTTTTGGAAAAATTGTGAGCTCGCTCGTGGCTGATATTATTACCCCGATTATTAGTTTAATTCTCGGAGGGGTTGATTTTAAATGGCTCACACTGATCTTAAAACCCGCAGTAGAGGATACGCCGGAACTTGCCATTCGCTACGGCCTTTTTATCCAGTCGATTTTTGATTTTCTCATCATTTCCGGGAGTATTTTCTTTTTTATTAAAGCCCTGAACACGCTTCGCCAAAAAATGGAACGAGAAGAAAAAAAGGAAGAAGCTGCAGTGTCACCTCCACCGGAGAATATTGTGCTTCTTCGAGAAATTCGTGACCTTCTTAAAAAATAATCTTTGTCTATGCTCCAGATTGGAAAGAAAGCACCTCTCAATGTGCAGGTGATGGGTAAAGACGAAAAGGAAGTTTCTTTGAAAGATTTTCTTGGGAAGTATGTCGTCCTCTATTTTTATCCGAAAGATATGACACCGGGGTGTACCACACAGGCGTGTAGTTTTCGTGATGCTGAGGCTGAGCTTAAAAAGCTTGGGGCGGTAGTGATTGGTGTGAGTAAAGATGGTTTAAAGGCCCATGAAAAATTTACCGCAAAATACGAATTAAATTTTCCTCTCTGGGCTGATGAGAATCACGCGCTCGCCGATGCATTCGGGGTTTGGGGTGAGCGAAAGTTCATGGGGAGAACGTACATGGGTATGTCGCGTTCTACTTTTCTTATTGATCCCGATGGGGTTATTGTTCATGTATGGGAGAAAGCAAAGCCAGAAGGTCACGCTGGTGAAGTTGCAGCAGTACTTAAGAACTTACTTAAGCAATAAGTATGTTACAGAATACCGATTCTCGAGGAAGGTTATTTGTGAAAGGGTTAGTGATTGGGGCGGTTGATATCGTTGCTGGGGTATCTGGGGGAACCATGGCAATTATTGTAGGGTTGTATCAGGATATTTTAGTGGCGCTTGCTCGATTTAATTGGCAAGCACTCGGGTTATTTTTACGGGGAAAGTGGAAAGAGCTTGCTGCGTATATTCCTTGGCATTTTTTGGTGGTGCTTACGAGCGGCGTTGCGGTGGCCGTCGTTCTATCAGCTCGAGCCGTGGATGCACTTAAGGTGGCATTCCCATTATATACAGATGCACTTTTGTTCGGACTCATGCTTGCCTCTGCATATTTCGTTCATACTGAAATCAAGAAAAAAACAGCCGCTACCTGGATCCTCACCTTGATTGGTTTTGTTGCGGGCTGGTTTATGGTTGATATTATTCCACAGCAGTTTCCCCAAACAACCCCGGTGCTTTTTTTAAGCGGGGCTGTGGCGGTTGTGGCGGGCTTATTGCCAGGTTTATCTGGAGCGTTTACTCTTCATATTCTCGGTCAGTATTACCCTATGGTTGAGGCAGTGGCCCTGTGGAATTGGGGGGTACTCATTCCGTTTGGGGTGGGAATGGTGGTTGGAATTCTCCTGTTTGTGCGGGTGGTAGCATGGCTTTTGAGGAAGTATCATGATGTGACCATTGCGGTCCTTTTAGGACTTATGCTTGGCTCTATTCGGAAAATTTGGCCTTGGAAGCAGACTGGACTAGAGTTTACCCGTGAAACAGTGTTTGGAGTTATGCTGGTATTTTTAGGTATGGCTCTTGTGTTTGCTATTCACCGTTGGGTTTCGAAAAAACAATAATTTGGCTAAAATAAGGCATATTTAGGAAAATATCCCTCTCACCCTCTTGACAAAGAGGGTGATTTATTTTATTCTTTTTTTATCAACCGCGTCTGTACTGCCCAGTGCAGGAGACGCCTTCGCCAAGGACACCAAGGAGAACCGATGCGCAACCACGACCCGACCGAGGTGCAGAACACCTGTTACTACAAGCACTGCAAGCTCGAGAGCAACCGCGCCGGCACCATCGTGATCAGCTGACCCGCGCCCGGCGCCGGCCTGTCTGATCGAGTGGGGTTCATTCCTCGCCACTGTCGTTCCCACGTGGGCAACGTCGAGTGACATGACCGTGAGCGGAGGCTCAGGTCGAGGATGATCGCCCACGGGACCGGCCGAGCGGAGGAGTAACATCCTTCGCTCGGTCCGGTCTCTCTTTATTTTACAGAATATTTTTCTTCGGTAGGAGGAGATATGGTATACTTCTGTCCGTATGATTACGGCTTTTTTTGTTCTAATTCTCATTTTTCTGGGTGCCTGTGTGGGTAGTTTTATCAATGCCTGGGCTTGGCGAGCACATGAAAATCTCCCTATTGGCAATGCGAGGTCAATGTGCCCAAATTGTCGAACGAAAATTTCTTGGTACGATAATGTGCCACTGCTCAGCTTCATTCTTCTTCGTGGAAAATGCAGAGCATGCCAAAAAGCTATTTCGTTTCAGTATCCCATTGTTGAACTCGGGGGAATCTTTCTTTTTTTGGTTGTTGGATTCTTTCACCACTTTTCTTTTGCCGATTACTCAATGCTCATTCGAGATCTTTGTATTGTAAGCATCCTTCTGGCCATCTTGGTCTATGATGCCAAGTATATGGAGATTCTTGATCGGACCACACTCTTTCCTGCTACTCTCATTTTCTTGTTTAATTTTTTTACCAATGCATTATCGTGGCAAAGCATGATTATGGGTGCTGGCATCGGCGCCGGCTTTTTTGGTCTACAGTACGCCATCTCTCGTGGTCGGTGGATTGGTGGAGGCGATATCCGTCTCGGTGCGCTTATGGGTGTTATTCTTGGGACCCCGCTTATTTGGGTAGCGCTTTTCCTCTCTTATCTACTCGGTGGAATTGTTGGGGCCGTTCTCCTTGGTATGAAAAAAGCTCATGCCAATACCGCTCTCCCATTCGGTTTATTTTTGATCCCAGGAACTCTTTTGACCCTGTTCTTTGGGGCTGATATGCTGGAGTGGTATTTGGCCCTTCTGCGTTAATATGACTGTAAAAAATATTTCCACATACGTAGAAAAGCTCCGCGCTCAAATTGATGATTTGCGGTATCGGTATCATGTAAAAAACGATCCGGAGGTGACTGACACCATGTACAATGGCCTCATGGATGAGTTACGAAAAATAGAAAATGAACACCCAGAACTTTTAACGAAAGATTCTCCTACTCAGCGCGTGGCCGGGCGCCCGCTCGACTTTTTTGAAAAGATAACTCACCAGGTCCCGCAATGGTCATTTAACGATGCATTTTCGGTCGAAGACATGAGCGATTGGCAGGAACGCATCTTAAAGTATATTGAGAAAGCAACCGGTAAACGGCCAGTGGATCTTTCATACACCTGCGAGTTAAAAATTGATGGGCTTCACCTGGTACTCACGTACGAAAATGGCCAGCTGGTAACCGGGGCTACTCGTGGAGATGGATCAGTTGGGGAAAATGTTACGCAAAACATTAAAACGATTCATACCATTCCTTTGAAGTTGAAGGAACCCTCATCTCTTATTCTTGAGGGGGAGGTGTGGCTGTCTGCAAAAACACTAGAAAAGATAAATGAAGAGCGACAGAAGAAAGGGGAGATGCTTTTTGCGAACCCGCGAAATGCTGCAGCCGGAACCATTCGTCAGCTGGATTCAAGTATTGTTGCTGAGCGAAAATTGTCGTTTACGGCCTATGATATCTCACAGGGCGAATCTGCCACTACTCAGGAGGAAGAACTCACCCGTCTGGCGGAATTAGGATTCTACACCGGCGATGCCTGGAGTGTCGTAAAGAGCCTTAAGGAAATTCTCGCGTATTGGGAGTCGTGGCAGAAGAAAAAAAACACCTTGCCGTATTGGATTGATGGCGTCGTTATTAAGGTGAATGAAAAAAAATATCAAGAAATTTTAGGGTTTACGGGTAAGGCACCTCGATGGGCGATTGCATGGAAGTTTCCGGCAGAACAAGGCACAACCACCATTCGAGATATTTATGTTCAAATTGGGCGAACTGGAGTACTTACCCCGGTTGCACTTATGGATCCCGTAAAACTTGCAGGGACAACGGTGACCCATGCCACACTTCATAATTTTGAAGAAATTGAGCGCCTTGATGTGCGTATTGGAGACAAGGTTGTCGTAGAGAAAGCTGGGGACATCATTCCAAAAGTGATTCAGGTGCTTACGAAACTTCGTTCTGGAAAAGAGAAAAAAACAACAGAACCGAAGGTGTGCCCGATGTGTAATTCACCAGTTGAGCACCGTGAGGTGTTTGATAAAAAGCAAGGCAAGAGTGCTGGGCTCTTTTGCTCAAATCGAAATTGTTATGCCCAAGAATTGGAGCGTTTGCGACATTTTGTATCGAAGTCCGCATTTGATATCGATGGCCTTGGAGAAAAAATCATCATTAAACTGGTTGAAGAAGGGCTCATTAAAAATGCCGCTGATTTATTTACCTTAACCGAAGGCGACATTGCTCCATTAGAGCGCTTTGGCGAAAAATCTGCACAAAATATTATTGAAGCGATTCGTGCACGTCGAATCATCAGTCTTCCTCGGTTTATTGTGGCCCTTGGAATTCCGCATGTTGGTGAAGAAACTGCGATTCGTTTGGCGAAACATTTTGGTACCCGTGAAAAATTACTTGAAGCCACGGAGGAGGAGTTGTTTGCGGTGTCTGATGTGGGTCCTCGAGTTGCGGAGGCGATTGTTTCCTTTTTTAAGGATAAAACTGTGCGTAAGCTCCTCGATGATTTAGATGCGCATGGTGTAAAGATAAAAAAAGAAGAAACGTCAAAAATATCCGGACCCCTTACTGGAAAAACGTTTGTGCTTACTGGTACTTTGCCGAGCCTTTCCCGTGATGAGGCAAAAGCGCAAATACGCGCCGCTGGTGGAGAAGTTTCTGAATCAGTGAGCAAAAAAACCACCTATGTGGTGGCAGGAACCGAGGCCGGGAGCAAGCTCGCGAAGGCGGAGAATTTGGGTGTGACCATTCTTGATGAAACGGCTTTTTTGAAGCTGTTTCAATAGCTTCAAAATAAAAGTGCCCACGTACGAAGCGAGCTTGGGGCGGTGTGTGCTCAACCGGACGAATCCGGAGAATGGTGCCCGCAAGGCGCTTGTACGTGAGCATGTGTAAAATACTCAAATGGTACAATCTTGTCAAGACCCCAAGAGCACGGTACACTAGCTACGCATTTACCTCTATGACTACCATTTCTCATGAAACCGTTCGGGCTGTAGCCAAATTGGCGCGGCTCGGAGTAACTGATGCCGAAGTTGAAGCCTACGCCAAGGAACTCTCGGTTATTTTTTCGTACGTCGAAGAGCTAAACACCGTCGACACCTCGACTGTGTCGGAGACAGTTCAGGTTACGGGTTTAGAGGATGTTACCCGACCAGATGAAGCCGCGCTTACTAAGAGCGATGTTCGCCAAAAACTTCTCGATGCATTTCCAGAAAAACATGCTGATTTATTGCGCGTAAAGGCGGTATTTACCGAATAATTATGGATGTACAGAATTTAACAATAGCCGGAGCAAGAATTGGGCTTCATAAAAAGGAGTTTTCTGCTTTGGAATTAACCAAGGCATGTTTGAAAATCATTGCTGAGAAAAATCCAGATATGAATGCCTTTATTACGGTGACAGAAGACGATGCGCATCATGCTGCAAAAGTCGCCGATGAACTTCTTCAAAAAGGAGAAGCCAGCGTACTTACGGGTATTCCCTTCGGAGTAAAAGATGCTATTTGTACCGCAGACGTACGAGCGACTGGCGCGGCGCGTATTTTAGATACCTACATCCCTCCGTTTGACGCAACAGTCGTTCGAAAAATAAAAGAAGCCGGTGCCGTTCTCGTGGGTAAACAAAATTGTGACAGCTTTGGTCATGGAGCAAGTAATGAAAACTCCATGTATGGAGCCGTGAAAAACCCTCATGATACCTCGCGTGTGTCAGGTGGTTCTTCAGGTGGTTCAGCGGCCGCTCTCGCTGCCAACATGTGCTTATTTTCTATCGCAGAAGATACCGGTGGTTCGATTCGCCAACCGGCAGCATTTTGTGGGGTGGTAGGGTTTCGCCCGAGTTACGGACGCAATTCAAGGTACGGTATTATGCCAATGGCCTCTTCACTCGATACCGTTGGGCCCATGGCTAAAACCGTTGAGGACATAGCACTCCTTATGGAAATCATGGCAGGAGTTGATCCGCTTGATGCAACAACTGCGCCGCACAACGTACCAACGTACACTGAGGAAATTCAAAAGCCAGTGAAGGGGATGCGTATTGGTGTGCCGCAAGAATATTTTGAACTTGAGGGATTAGAGAGTGAAACAAAAATGATTGTGGATGGTGCAATTCAAAAGCTGAAAGATTTGGGCTGTGTAGTCGTTCCGGTATCACTTCCGCATACAAAGTATGCAGTCCCTACATATTACCTTCTTGTTCCAAGCGAAGATAGTTCTAATTTGGGCCGTCTTGATGGAATCCGCTATGGAGTCCGTGAGGCAGGGGATGCGCTTGAGGCCGTCTACGCAAACTCACGTTCCCATGGTTTCCCGAGTGAAGTGAAACGCCGTATTATGATTGGTACCTATGCACTCTCCGCCGGCTATTATGATGCGTACTACAAAAAAGCTCAGAAAGTGCGTTCGCTTATTGCAAAAGATTTCGCAGATGTCTTTACGGAAGTTGACGCGATCATTACTCCCACTTCTCCATTTCCGGCCTTTCGTTTAGGGGAAAAATCTTCTGATGTTCTCTCTATGTATTTAGCAGATGTGTTTGTGAGCCCTGCAGCCTTGGCCGGTGTTCCAGCCCTATCCATTCCTGGAGGAAAAACAAAAAATGGTCTTCCGGTGGGCGTGCAGCTTATTGGTCCACGGCTGCAAGACGAGCAGGTGCTTCGAGTTGGGCATGCTTTGTTTTCATCAATTCATTCTTAATTTTTTGCTATGAATAAGCAAATGTGGGTGATCGCGCTCCTTGGTGCTGCAGTCGTAATGTTTGCCAGTGTCATTTTGCTTCTTGAACCGATAAAGAGATCGATGAATCCAGAACCATCTCCATCGGTCGTTACTCCAGCCACTCCTTCTGAAAAAGATCCAAGTGATATGATTCGCGTATCAGCGCCTCAGAGAAATGAGACCATCGCGAACCCACTTCGAATAAATGGCGAAGCGAGAGGAACATACTTTTTTGAAGCGAGCTTCCCTATAAAGCTTCTTGATGGGAATGGGCAAGAAGTTGCGACAGGCATTGCTAATGCTGACGGAGAGTGGATGACTGAAGAGTTCGTGCCATTTTCTGCAACGCTTACGTTTGTGCGCCCGGCCACAGCCAACGGTTCATTGGCTTTTATGCGCGATAATCCATCAGGACTCCCAGAAAACGATATGTCGTTTGTGGTGCCCGTGAGTTTTGGAGAAGAGTTGACCCCGCCTGTCGCTCCATCATCAACGGTGGCCAAAGGAGAGTGTCGGCCAAGTGGCTGCAGTGGTGAAGTGTGCAGTGATGAAGATATGGTAAGTACGTGTATTTATAAACCAGAGTTTGCGTGCTACCAAAAAGCGACATGCGGAAAGAATAAAACCACAGGGAAGTGTGAGTGGGAACAAACTACAGAGTTAAAAAATTGTGTAGCAAAAGCGAAAACAGAGAGTGTCCAAGTGGAAATCAGCTACTAACAGCATTTGTATAATAAAAAAACTCCGGTACAGTACCGGAGTTTTTTATATCTGTCTAGATTCGTTCAACCCAGTGTGTGTCAACCTCTACTTCAAGTTCAAGAAATACTTTACGGTTGGTTGAGGCTTCGAGTTCCTTGCGTGCCATTTGGCCGATTTCCTTAATTTTGTTCCCTCGTGCCCCGATAATTATTCGTTTGTACCGTTCTTCATTGGTCAAAATTCTGGCTTTTATCGCAAGTCCAGGGACAGCGGCATCACCTTTTCCAAAGGTCTTTTCTTCAACCGTATCAACTTCGACTGCCATGGAATAAGGCACTTCTTTATCAAAAATAGAAAATACTTTTTCACGAACAATTTCCGCAATCCAAAAATGGTTGTCGATGTTTGTAAGCTGGTCGGGAGGATAGAGAGGTTCACCTTCTGGCAAAAGTTCCATTACCTTCTCTTTGAGAGGTTGAATGTGGCTTGCACGAAGCGCTGAAAGATAAAATACTCCTGCAAAATCTTCAGCCCAGGCTTCATACTCACGGGTATGAGGGCGATCACGTGGGGGAAGGTCGCTTTTATTAATCACTAAAAGTTTCGGGTTCGATAAGTGGCGAATCATGCCGTACATCGCACGTTCTTCCGGACCTACTTCACGAGTCGGGTCGACCACATACACAATAACATCAATGTCTTTGAGGGCTTCGCTTACTTTTCCGGTTAAACGGGCAGTAAGGGCATTACGGCGGTCTTTAAACATCCCTGGAGTGTCGACAAAAATAGCCTGGCCATCTGGCATATTCATGACTCCGTGAATAATATGACGAGTCATTTGTGCACGAAAAGACGTTGCGGAAATCTTTGTCCCGACAAGGGTATTCATGAGAGTTGATTTTCCAACATTGCTTCGTCCAACTAAGACGACGAATCCGGATTTCATAGGCAAAAAAGAATACCTCGTAGTGTAGCGTATTTTAGCCAAAAAGTCAAGAGGAAAGAGTAGTTTTTTGAGAATTACCCCAAAGACCAAAAAAGAGCCTTCGTAAAAGCTCTTTTATAGGGGGCCGGTACAGGGAACGAGTTGTGTTCACTGCTTGCGACCGGCGCGAGATGGGCAGGAGTCGGCAACTGGTGTGGCTGACTTCAACTGCGGTGCATGCTGGTAATGCATTTAGGTAGCAGGTATGCCCAGTAATACTAGTTGCTCAGATGTCGACTAATTGCACACGTCGGCGATGTTCACGAGCGAAGTGCCGGCGCCATTGATATAGACCTTGAACCGATCTGTGCCACTTGGAGTAGGCAGCGCTCGCTGCTGCCCTGGCCCTATGTAGTTAAGCGGCCTGACGCTGTTGTCGAAGTCACCCTGAATATAGACTACGGTGATTCCGTAAGTGGAGTTGTTGGTGAATCTGGTCAGTTTTCCCGGTGTGGTTGGCTGCTGAATGAACTGGTGTCTATGCCGCGAAAATTCATCAGCGAGGTCTTGTGGAGTGTAGTAGATGCCGAATGATCCACCACTACCATCCACGCACTGACCCTGCGGCGTCCCCAGCCAGGGCTGACCTCCCCGGGGATCGGATTCATGATACCACAACATGACCCGTGGGAACGGCACCTCCTTGTTGAGTGATGTGCAGTAGCTCGGCAAGCACCGCTGCTGCGGCGTTGGGCTGCCGAACAGTTCGGAGTGCTCCTCCTCAAGCGAGCTCTCCTCCGTCCCGCCACAGCCGGGCCCTGCGAGGCAGAGGGCCCCGAGGGTGACCAGCATTCCGATCCACAGGACCCTCGCGCCCTTTGTTGCTTTTCTCATTGTCCTTAACTCCTTACTCCTATAGCGTGCCACGATGGGAACATGCTAAAGAGAGCGTGCAAAATATAGCATAATTTAGGTAATTTGTCAATAGATTTTCATACAGTCGTTCTTTCTGCTATACTCCTATTCAACATAGCTTCAAGCATTGTATGAAAAAAAATAAAGCCAAGAAGAAATACATTTTTGTCGTCGGAGGCGTTCTTTCGGGGGTGGGTAAGGGAGTTACTTCGGCGTCTTTGGGCGCAATTTTTAGTGCGAAAGGTTTTTCGGTGACCGCTCTTAAGGCTGACCCGTATGTGAATGTGGACGCTGGTACGATGAATCCAATCGAGCACGGTGAGGTATTTGTAACGAATGATAAAGATGAGACAGATCAAGATATGGGGAACTATGAACGTTTTTTGAACATCAACTTATCGAAAGATAACTACATGACAACGGGTCGAGTGTACAAAACCGTTATCGAAAATGAACGCGCCATGAAGTATAAAGGGAAATGCGTCCAGGTGGTTCCCCATATTCCGGAAGAAATTATCCGTCGTATTGAGACTGCTGCGAAAAAGGATAAAGCAGATATTACGATTATCGAAATTGGTGGAACGGTTGGTGAATATGAAAATATTCTTTTTCTCGAAGCCGCCCGCATGATGAAGTTAAAAGATCCGTCGAGTGTTGCCTTTGTGCTGGTCAGCTATCTTCCTGTTCCATCACACCTCGGTGAAATGAAAACAAAACCAACTCAACATGCGGCACGGGCACTGAATAATGCGGGTATTCAAGCAGACATGATTATTGCTCGTGGACAAACAACCCTCGATGAAATTCGACGAGAAAAATTAGCAGTTTTTTGCGGAGTTTCTAAAGAAAACTGTATTGCGGCCCCGGATGTTTCTTCCATTTATGAAATACCGCTTCGTATGGAAGCTCAGGAGGCTGGAAACAAGTTATTAAAGGTTCTCGAACTTCGTACGCGTCCTTCGAAAATGGAATCATGGAAAAAATTAGTCCGTTCTATTGAAACGAGTGAAAAGCCTGTTAAAATCGCAGTCATTGGAAAATATTTTGGTACCGGAAATTTTACACTTGCGGATTCTTACATTTCCGTCATTGAAGCAATCAAACATGCTGCTTGGGCACAAAAGCGGAAACCTGAGCTCACCTGGATTGACGCAGAAGCCTATGAAAAAAATATAAAAAAGGTTGAGGAGCTAAGTGAGTATGATGGTGTGCTTGTGCCAGGTGGTTTCGGTGCACGGGGGGTTGAGGGAATTATGACTGCCATTCGGTTTGCCCGAGAGAAGAAGATTCCCTATTATGGCCTCTGCTATGGTATGCAACTTGCCTGTGTTGAGTTTACTCGCAATGTACTTCAGAAAAAAGAAGCTCATACAGTTGAAGTTGCAGAGAAAACTCCAGATCCAATTATCCATATTAATCCGATGCAGGCGAAAAATGTTAAAGAGAATCGCTACGGAGGTACAATGCGTCTCGGGGCATACGATTGCGCGGTACGACGAGGCACCAAAACCCATGCCGCTTACAAAGCCGATATCATTTCAGAGCGCCACCGCCACCGGTACGAATTAAATAATGGATATCGAGATGCCCTTGATGCTGCTGGATTACAAATTGTCGGGGTGAATCCAGAAACAGATTTGGTTGAAATTGTTGAACTGAAAGACCACCCATTCTTTGTTGGGGTTCAGTTCCATCCTGAATTTTTATCTCGCCCGATGGAGCCCCACCCTCTCTTTTTAGCGTTTGTGGCTGCGTGTACTCGGTAATAAAATGATGCTTGTCCGCTGTTTGAGGCCATGGTATACTTTTCACATTCATTTTCATTTCTATGCAATCTGTTCAAGAAATTTTTGCTCGTCTCCAAGAGAATAAAAAGAAACAAAAAGATTTGCGTGCCGCCTACAAAGATGCTCTTGAGACTTCACTTGAGTATCAGGAGGTAACGGAAAAACTCACCACTCTTCGAGAAAAGAAAAAACAAATTGAACAAACGGTAAAGGAAAATTTTGCGAATGAACTGACGAAGCTTGATGATTTAAAAATTGACATGGCGAGTGATACTGAGGTACTGACCGATATGGCGATGACCCAACTCATGAAAGGGGAGACGGTGGAGGTGAAAGATGAGTACGAAAATACCTACCAGCCCGTGTTTAAAGTCAATTTCAAGAAAGTCCAATAATACTTCTATGAATCCAAGTCGCGAAGTCGTTTTTGATATTGAAACAATTGGGGATATTAAACAGTTTGATTCTCTCAAAATGACGGTTGTTTCCATTTATCAATATGAAACAGACACCTACCAATCATTCGAGGAGCATGAATTAAAAGAACTTTGGCCGATTTTTGAACGTGCGGAACGGTTGATTGGTTTTAACAGCGAACATTTTGATATTCCGGTACTCAATAAATACTACGCTGGTGATCTCACACGCTTTCCGCACCTCGACATGCTGAAAGTGATTAAAGAAATGAATGGTTCACGATACAAGCTTAATGATTTGGCCAAGGCCACGCTTCAAATTGAAAAAAGCGCTGATGGGCTTCAAGCTATGCAGTGGTTCGCTGAAGGAAAGCTGGATGAAATTAAAAAGTACTGTGAGCAAGATGTGAAGGTTACGAAGGAGCTCTACGAGTACGGTCGAAAAAATAAAATGCTCTACTACACAACACTCACCGGAGAACTCCGTCCGCTCGCAGTAAACTTTGATTTTTCTCCACAAGTGCAGGTTGCTCACCAAGGTGGTGCGCAGGGTGGAAGTAGTCTCAATCTTACTCTTCCCTTTTAGAATTAGGATTAAAAAATTTCTATACGAACTTCTTGTGGTGGTACACCTTTTGTAAAAAGCATCTCTCGTACTTCCTGTACCATTGGCTTACTTCCGCAGAGAAACCAAATAGCATTGGGTAGGAATTGAAGAGGGATATGCTCTGTTACGCGCCCGCGATTGCCGTTCCACGCTGAGCCCGGTTGGGAGAGAGTGAGTGTGTAGGTAAAATGGGAAAAATCTCGGGCAAGTGTTTCGAGTCGCTCTACCCAAAATAAGTCTTCTTCACTACGAACACCGAACCATACATGAATGGGTTTGGTGTTTTGTTTTACCATAAGTTCATTCCGAAGAATACCCATAATAGGAGCAAGACCGGCTCCTGTTGCAACGAGGCCAAGTGCTTTATCAGAAGTGTTCGTAAATTGCCCTAAGGGACCTCGAATCGTAACGGTATCTCCGACACGCAAATGCTGAAAATAGGTATCGGTGGTTCCTCCGGGAACCACTTTCATGCAGAGTTCAAGATAGGGATCGTTTGGAGTGCTCGCAAGGGAGTAAGAGCGAGTTACTTTTCCATCAGTTCCTGGAATAACGACCTGAATAAACTGTCCTGGCGTATAGGAAAAGCCTGCTGGAGTAGCCAGGCGGATTTCCATGACAGTGGAGTTCAGAAAACGATGCTCGGTCACTACTGTTGTATAAAGAGGGAGGGCAGGCATAGCGGTTGACAAAATGGCATTTTCTTGATAAGATATAGTCTACTATAGAGGGATAAAAAACGCAACATAGAGCCAAATTTCTATGAAGAGAAAAACTCCTTCCATAAACCTTGATCACGCGGCAGCAACCCCGATCGACCCTGGGGTTTTATTGTCGATGCGTTCGTTTTTTACTATTCATCAGGCGAACCCTTCGGCTCTTTATAAAGAGGCTACTTTTGTTCGTGAAAAAATTGATGAAGCACGGGCTCTGGTAGCAACGATCCTCGAGGCACAACCGGACACGGTCCTCTTTACGAGTGGTGGCACGGAATCCTGTGTTATGGCAATTTTGGGGGTTGTGCGTGAGGCTAAGAAAAATGGCGTAAAGAAACCACATATAGTGACAACCGCGATTGAGCATCATGCCGTTTTGGAAGCAGTTCGTTTGGCGGAAAAAGAAGGGGCCGACGTAACTATTGTGCCTGTAACAAATGAGGGTATTGTCCGAAGTGTGGACGTGCTTGAAGCGATTTCACCTCAAACCGTGCTTGTGTCTGTTATGTATGCGAATAACGAGCTCGGCACTATCCAACCTATTTCTGACATTGGACGAGGCATCCTTCGTTTGCGCAAAAGTACATCTGGAATGTATCCTATTTTCCATACCGATGCATGCCAAGCCGGACAGTTCCTCGACCTTTCGGTGGAACGACTTCATGTTGACTTATTAACGCTGAATGGTTCAAAAATATATGGACCAAAGGGAATTGGTGTATTATATAAGCGTCGGGGTGTTCCGCTCTATCCTCTTATTCCTGGAGGAGGGCAAGAATTTGGTCTCAGAAGCGGAACGGAAAATGTTCCCAACCTCATCGGGTTCAGTCAGGCCCTTCAGCGGGTGAGGAAAAATCTGAACAAGGAATCTGCGAGAGTTGAGCACCTCCGTGATGACTTGGAAAAGTTTCTCACAAAGAAGATTTCGCATATTCGAATCAATAAGCCAAAGGATACAAAGATGCAGTTGCCGCACTTCTTACACGTTACATTTTTTGGAGCTGAAGCTGAGGCACTTATTGTCTACTTGGATGCTAAGGGGATCGCGGTCGCCAGTGGGTCTGCCTGTGCCACAGATAAAGATGAAGCGTCGCATGTACTCTTGGCCGCGGGAATGAGTAAGGAAGAGGCGGGACAGAGTATCCGATTTTCTTTAGGACAAGAAACGACCCGTGACGACATGGCCTATGTAAAAAAAGTAATTGATGAGGTTGTTTCTGCCGTTCGAAAAATGGGTTCCGTTTCCTAAATTTACATTATTTTTATTCTATTTGTATGGCCAAGCTAGACTCACTTACTCAAAATCAAAAAAGAGGAGCTTTCGTTGTCGTTCTTTTCATTCTTTTGTTCGTGGTTTGGTTTAGTGCTAGTAAAGGTGAAAAAACAACCGAAGAAAAAGTTGCTAAAACCCCTGATGCTGTTGAGGTCTCTCCTACGCCAGTTCCTGAGCCGGCTTCTCCAACCCCGAGAGCCCCAGTACCTCCAACAAATCCAACACCCGTAAGCGTTACTCCGCCAGCGGCTTCACCAACCCCAGCTAGGGGAAGTGGCCTTTCTCCGGCTCAACCTGTTACGAATCAGCCAACGCCGACCATAGTACGCCCTCAACCGAGTGGCCTTTCTCCGGCTCAACCTGTTACGAATCAGCCTCAACCAACAATTGCACCTGGTTCTCAGTCGAGTGGTGGAACAAGTGGCAGTGGAAGCATTACTGTTTCCCCACAATCAGGACCGACGACACAACCGATTGTGCAGCAGCCAGGGCCGACAAATAACTTGATTGTGGTACCTGAATATGATGTGGTTTATTTTAAACATCACACAGCTTCAAACTCAAGTAATTTATATTGCTCGTCAAACCCCTGTGAATTTCGATTCACCTCAAATGGAAAATATTATGTAAACGGGCAATTAAAAACGACGTTAAGTCCAGAGAAAATGTCTGTCATTTCCCGTGAGGTAAATCAGACCAGTTATGCCTCAATTCGTCAGCGTAGCGCACCAAATGTTGGTCTACTTTCGCCGACATACGGTTGTTCTCAGCAAAGTGGAAAAGTTGTTTTCACCTTTAAGCTTACCAACGGACAAATAGAAATTATTGATGCATGCCAGCATGAAATCACAAATACAGAAGAGCCGTTCAAGTCGATTGAATATATTCGTTCTGTCTTCCCGTAAACGGACATACCTGATTTTATCGACGCACTTTCCCAAGCCCCGAACACTCTTTTATCAAATCCACAGCCAGGCATTGGAGGCTTCTAAAGAAGCGATGCGTATTTCTATTTAAATGGTTCATTATGTCAAACCGACCGGCAATTCAACCTCCGAGCCGGTCTCTCTACGAAGAGGCTAATGTTGATCGTTCAAAATATATTGCCAAGCCTGGAATTACCGAGGAAGTCGTACGCGAAATTTCTGCTCAGAAAAATGAACCAGCCTGGATGCTTGAAAAACGGCTCGCTGCGCTTGCACTGTATCTGAAAGCACCTCTGCCAACTTGGGGCCCTGATCTTTCTGGGCTTCATCTCGATGAGATTGTGTACTTTGTTCGACCAGACACAAAGGAGGCTGCAAATTGGGATGAGGTACCAGAAGATATCAAGAAAACATTTGACCGACTCGGTATTCCTGAAGCCGAAAAGACTATGCTTGGTGGGGTAGGGGCTCAGTATGACAGTGATATTGTCTACCATAGTATTCAAAAAAACTTAGCTGATAAAGGGGTTATTTTTGAAAACATGGATACAGCGGTCCAAAAATATCCTGAGATGGTTCAGAAATACTTCATGACACAGTGCGTTCCTATTAATGATCACAAATTTGTTATGCTCCATGCAGCGGTATGGAGTGGGGGGACGTTCATCTATGTCCCCAAAGGTGTGAAGGTTGACCTGCCGCTTCAGGCGTACTTTCGTATGAATGCAGAACGGGGTGGTCAGTTTGAACATACGCTTATTATTGTCGATGAAGGGGCTGAGGTGCAGTACATAGAAGGCTGCAGTGCGCCACGATATGCAAAAAGTTCTTTGCATGCCGGGTGTGTCGAAATATTTGTGCATGAAAATGCTCGTGCCGGGTACTTCTCTATTGAAAATTGGAGTAAAAATACCTACAACTTAAATACAAAGCGGGCGTTAGTTGATAAAAATGGTGTGGTCGAGTGGATTAATGGAAATATGGGTTCTGGAGTGACCATGCTGTATCCAGCCTCGATTTTGCGTGGCGAAGGAGCAACATCCGACTCTTTGGGGGTCGTCTTTGCTGGACCAGGTCAGCATCAAGATACTGGAGCTAAAGTAATTCACGCTGCACCGAGAACAAAATCTACGATTCAATCCAAATCTATTTCTCTTGGCGGAGGGATTTCAAGTTACCGAGGGCTCGTTAAGGTAACTGCGAAGGCACCAGACTCTACTGTTTCGGTCGCTTGCGATGCGCTCCTTCTTGATGAGGTTTCAATTTCAACAACTCATCCTGTTATGAATATCGAACAAAGTGATGTTGATATTGCTCATGAGGCTAAGGTGGGAAAAATTGGGGAAGAGGAGATTTTCTATTTGCAAAGCAGAGGGCTTACCGCCGAGCGAGCCATGCAAATGGTGGTTGCAGGATTCATCGAACCTATTGTAAAGGCGCTCCCTCTCGAGTATGCACTTGAATTAAACAAACTTATTGAACTTGAGATGGAAGGAGCGGTGGGGTAGAGAAGGCGACAAAGAGGATAAAAAATTGCGAATAGTTCTTTAATTTGGTACCCTTTGTCATAGGGGCATTATCTTTTTTTGTCTATGCGTCGTTCTCATCTTCTCTCTTTGGGTTTGGCCCTATTTGCATCTCTCGGAGTGGTATTTGTTGCCCCGGCAATATCCCAAACCTCAACAAATTGCCCGCTGACCATTTTGCAACCATATAAAATTCCTAACAACCCAGCAGTCTATTACATCTCAGAAGACTGTAAAAAACGCCCAATTAAAAGTTCGCAGGTTTATTTTTCTCATTTTGCATCATGGAGTGACGTTCGGATAACAAATGCTCAAACACTCGCTCGCATACCTAATCACGAGTTATCCTTTCTTCCTTGGGGTCATCGAAGAGTATATCCAAACGGATCCTTACTTAAAACCGTGACAGACCCAAAGGTCTACATAGTTCTTGGTAACTCTTCAATACATCCTATTGAATCTGAAAATACATTTCTGAATGTTTTAGGCTTTTCTTTTGATCAAATTGAGGATGTTACCCCGGTCGTGCTTCAAAAATATACGGTGTTGCCCGCCATTACAACGGTTGATACGCTCCCATCAAATCTTCTTTTTAAATATCAAAACGATCCCAAAGTGTACGCTTTAGAATCCGTTTCTACGAGCGGTCAAACTGCTTCATCTTTAGCAAAGCGGTATATTACCTCGGCCGAGGAGGTGACTAACGTTTACCAATTTCGCCTTGATCATGTAGCGACAATTCCGTTGGCACGGGTATTTGCGGACGCAACAAGTTCTCGCCCGATTACCCCTCCAACTCCACCCGCACCATCTCCAGGATCGACGGTCCCTCTTCCTCCGCCCGCCCCTGTTCCGTTACCCACCCCTGGTGCACCGAGAGTTTCACTTACAAGCCCTATTGCAAATTCTGTTTTTACACTACCGACAACAGTTCGGCTTGAGGCGACAGCCAGCGATGCAAACGGGTCTATATCGTACGTCGAGTTTTTTGATGGCACCAATCTTTTGCGTCGTGACACCATTTCGCCGTTTGTATTTAATTGGGTGAATCCAACGCGTGGAGCTCACTCGCTATCTGTCCGGGCTCGGGATAATTCCGGCCAAGAGACGACTTCAGGACCGACCTCAATTACCGTAAACGCAGCAGGGGGAACGACCCCACCGGCGACACCTCCTGTTGCTCCACCAGCACCCCCTGCTACTCCTCCAACGACACCTCCGCCACCTCCAGCTCCACCCGGAACACCGCCACCACCCCCACCGGCGACACCTCCTGTTGCTCCACCAGCACCCCCTGCTACTCCTCCAACGACACCTCCGCCACCTCCAGCTCCAGTACCTCCACCAGCACCAGTGAGCCCTCCACCATCTGGAAGTTTGGCGAATTATCGATCCGCGATCGGAACAAATACTCATTCCCTTATTGACTTCGGGGCGAACTGGGTTTTTGTAGATTTGTTTAAATCATCACGACCATGGGCTTCTGGTATTATAGGAAACGGAACTGTCGAGGCATGCTGGAACTGTGGTCCGGCAGTCAATCTTGATAGTAACGGATGGGTACGATCTGTTCCAAATAATGTTCCGGGAACAAATATTATCCGTACCGCACTCGTAACGAATGTTGCAGGCTCAACAAACCCTTCAACTTTTTATCCGACAGGTAGATATACCGTTCTCTATGACGGTGAAGGGGTCATAGTATATTCCGGAGGTACACGAAATGCTGATTTGTCGAGGCCAGGGCGTGATGTGATCGATGTAACTCGCTCCGCCTTTGAAACGACTGTCATGCTAGAAATTAGTTCAACGAACCCAAATAACTATATTAGAAACATTCGCGTATACCCTCCAGGCGGATCGTGCTCAAATGATCAAACACAGTACTGCACAACAAACAGCCAGTGCGGAGGATCAAATACGTGCCGTATTTTTGCGGACACCCCAAACCCACAACTGTTTCACCCGACATACCTTCGTAATAATCGCTCAACAAGCGTTGTGCGTTTTATGCAAGAATGGGGGATAAATGAAGCAGGTATTGAAAATGTGGTAAACGTGAGTGACCTTACACGCGTCACTGATGCTCACTGGGTTCGGACCCCACCAGAAATTCTTGCTGAGTTCTCAAATACCCTTCAGGCTGATTTGTGGATTAACATTCCGGTAAATGCATCGGACGCCCTTGTGCGGGATATTGCTTCCCGTATTCGCGGTGCCATTAACTCAAACAGTCGCATCTTTGTTGAGTATTCGAACGAATCGTGGAATGGTGCGTACCCATACATCCTCCAGCAGCAAATTTTAGCGGCACGAGGGTGTCAGAATAATCCTGATCTTCAAGCGGAGTGTGATCAGGATGCAAACCCAGGAAACGGTGTCTATTGTGAGGGTCATCCGTGGCCACTCCGGTACATCCAAGCTTGTGGTATGGGTGAAATGCGGCAATTTAGTGAACGATCGGTTCAAGTTGGACAAATTTTCCGTGACGTATTTGGTGTAAACGGTCGCGTAGTGCGAGTGATGGGCTCGTTTACGGGAAACACCTGGAGAACAGGCAACCTGCTCTCCTGGAGAAACGCGTATCAGAATATTGATGCGGTTGCCACAGCACCATACTTTGGAAACAGACTAAGTGGTTCATCGGCCACACAAAGCATGACACTCAATCAAATCTTCGATCAATTGCAGTCGATAGATTTACCTCAGGCCTTTCAGGAAATGAGCGATGATAATACATTTCTTCGACAATCGTACCCAGGAATCGATCTCATTGCATACGAAGGTGGGCAGCATCTTATTGCGTATGGAGCAAACGAAAATAATGCAACGGTCGAAGCTCTTTTTCGAGATGCAAACAACGATCCACGAATGGGAGCCCTCTACACCCAATACCTGAATGGCTGGAGAGAGCGTGGTGGAAAAACATTTGTTCATTTCGTTGACGTCACCCCTCAAACTCGGTACGGAAATTTCGGAGCACTCCTTTCGCAAAATCAATCACACAGCGAAGCTCCGAAATTTACGGCTCTTGAAAATTTTGCTCTTGGTACACCGTGCTGGTGGACAGGCTGTGAATTCGGAGGTTCGTGGGTTGGTCGCGGAGGCTCTCCAGCACCCATTCCGCCACCCCCACCATCTCCTACACCAGGACCAACTCCAAGCCCTTCGCCAGCACCCAATCCAACAACCCCTCCGGTAAGCAGTGGGGACAGCTATGCGTTAACAGTTCTCAACTCATCTGCATACGCATACTGGACAGGAAACCAAGAATTTCGAGTTCTCTTCTCTCTGCAAAACAACCCTACTCTGTATGGGTCAGGTGTAATAGCCTATGCGCGCGCTGCTGGAAACAACGAAGTCTACATTAATCGCGGTGAGCTTAATTTTCCCACCGGTACCATTTATCTTCGTCTTTGCGCCTACAACCAAGCCACAAATTCGTGTTCCGCATATTCGGCTTCTGTTCCGTACACCGGTATTTAACCAGAGGCACTAACCCCATTAAAGGAGCCCTCTAAAAAGGGCTTCTTTAATTATCATCTCTATTGAGAATTTAACTTGAAATTTTACCTAAAATAAGCTACAATGTTACAAGATAATTTATGCCCAAAGAACGATCAAAAATTCTCTCCTACGGGCCGGGTATGGTGCACGACCTTACTTCTTTTGATTTGTATCACCGAACACCAGGTTCTGGTGATGTTGTTGATGCACAAGGGGTGCAGCTGGAGGAAGTGGGAGGCTATACTATCCTTGACGAAAAACACCCCTTCTTTGGCATAAAGCCAACAAGTGCATATACGCATTTTTTGGATAAAAAAAATGAATCGGAACCGTTTCATTTCACTGCCGAAGGTTTAGCTGAATCAAGTGTGTTACAGTGTACTCTCTCTGTTGCCCCTCATGCGAACGTAACGATTATTGAGCATACTCATGGGCAAGACCTCCTCATTTTTTCTTTAATTCTCAAAATCGGCGAAGGCGCAACGGTAAGCTACATGCACGAATCATCAGAATATGCGCCTCGCCATCTGGCTATTCGACGCGTTGCAACGGTAGAGAAAAATGCAAAATTAACATGGTTTGATACAGCTCAAGCTGAAAACGAATGCACGAGCGAAACAATAACTTGCCTCGTAGGGGAAGGAGCTGAGGCTATCGTAAAAAGCGCTATCCTTGGAAAGGGCGGTCAACTTTTTGACACCTTTTATCACACTATTCATGAAGCCGCACATACGGTATCGCACGCCAATATCCGAGTTCTTTTAGATGGGCACGCGCGTCACATTGGTCGTGCACAGACAACGATACTTCCCCATGCCCGCCAAGTGAAGGCACGTGAAGAAATGCATACGCTTCTTATTTCCCCTCACGCGAAAAGTCAAACCGTACCCGATTTAGATATTCGTGAAAACGATGTGCAGTGTTCTCATGCGGTGACAACAACTCGCTTGTCTGATGAAAAATTGTTCTATCTTTGTTCTCGAGGCTTAGACCGAAATAAAGCAACATCTCTTACGCTTGAAGCACACATAGCCCCAGCATTGCCCCCACAAATTGACCCATCACTATGCATTACTCAATTTTACCCATGAGTAAGAATCAAAAAAACAATTGGAATTTTTCTGGTGATTTTGTTACTGTCGGTTGCGTTTTTCTCTTTCCAGATCCTACAAAATTATTTGAAACACGATCATTCTGTGGAAGTCAGGGGTAAACGTTTTTTCAAACCACCCTTTTGCTGGGGCTAACCTTGATCTAGGAAAAACCAATGGGGAACAGTTTCAGCAAACCTTTTCACCATTTACCACAGCACCCGGTAAAAGGACTACTGTCTTTCAGAAATTGCCCAACCTGTACTCTAACTATGAAAAAAAATATTCGTTCACAATTCCCTCGTCTGAAACGCGATAAAGTATACGCCTATCTTGATAATGCAGCAACCACACTCATGCCAGCTTGTGTAATTGATACGCTAGTCGAATTTGAAGAGGAGTATCGCGCAAATGTGCACCGAGGGTTGTACCCAGATGCTGCGCGGGCTACGCTTCAATACGAGCATGCTCGCGAAATCATCGCTCGTTTTATTGGAGCAACAAAAGAGGAGGTGGTCTTTACCGGTGGCACTACTTCAAGCTTGAACCTCCTTGTACAATCCTTAGGAAAACGACTGAGGAAAGGGGATAGTGTCGTGCTCACTCGTGCTGAGCATCATGCGAACATTGTGCCTTGGCAGGAAATGAGTAAAGTATACGGATTTGAACTTCGATTTTTGGAATTAACCCCTGATTTTCTTCTTGACGAAAATTCACTTTCAAAAATTGATAAAACAACCAAAATCGTTTCGGTCATGCATGTATCAAATACGCTTGGCTGCATCTTCCCTATAGAAAAAATAGTTTCTGAAGCAAAAAAAGTGAATGCTGTAACTATTATTGACGCGGCTCAATCCATTGCCCACATTCCTCTCGATGTGAAGGCGATTGATTGTGATTTTCTCGTTGCTTCTGGGCACAAAATGTATGGTCCAACGGGTATCGGCATATTGTATGGAAAAAAAGAAAGACTTGAGATTCTTGATCCGCTTCTTTTTGGTGGCGATATGGTTCGCGAAGTAACGTACGCATCGGCAACCTGGAACGAGGTTCCGTGGAAATTTGAAGCGGGAACACCAAATATAAGTGGAGCTATTGGGCTTGGGAGGGCCGTGGAATGGCTTACCTCTGTTGGTTTTGATCAGTTCATGACTCATGAAAAGGAGCTTGTTACCTATGCTCTGACCTGCTTGAAGGGTATTCCAGGGCTTACTATTGTTGGACCAGGCACAACAGAGGAAAGGGTTGGGGTTATTTCCTTTACGGTAGACGGCATTCACCCTCATGACATTGCAGAAATTCTTGGAGAAAGACACATTGCCATTCGTGGGGGGTCGCACTGTACTATGCCACTTATGAGTTTACTGAAGCTCCCTGGAACAGGACGTATTTCGTTCGCCGCCTACTCTAGTAAAAAAGACATTGACCGCACGGTGCAGGCGCTGCTCGACGCACAAAACATTTTCAAACAGTAGTATGAGCATGGATTTATACCGCGACATCATTCTTGATCTCTACCATAATCCACATAATAAAGGGTCTCTTTTGGGGCACACGCACACAGCAAGGGAAGTTAACTCGAGTTGTGGGGATGAAGTTATCGTGGAACTTCTTATTCGTGAGGGAATTATTGTCGATGCAAAGTTTACCGGAGTCGGCTGTGCAATTTCCCTGGCTGGAGCATCTTTAGCTACCGATGCTGTGAAGGGAAGAACTGTTCAGGAAATTACTGGCTACACCAAGCGAGACATTGACGAATGGTTCGGCTTTGACATAGTGTATACTCGCGAGAATTGCGCATCTCTTACCCTCCGTGCTATTCAAAAAGCAACTCGCACTCTATAAATATGTCTCTCCACATTTCAAATCTCAGTGTTTCTTCAGGTAGCACTCCCATTCTGGATGGAGTCAATCTTACTATTTCACCAGGGGAGGTACATGTCCTCATGGGCCCAAATGGTTCAGGGAAATCAACCTTTGCCAACGTCCTCATGGGTCATCCAAAATATACCATAACCGGGGGATCGATTACGATTGATGGAAAAGAGATCACGAACGCTAAGGTGCATGAACGAGCGAAGAGCGGGCTGTTTCTTTCGATGCAATATCCACCAGAAATTGATGGTGTAGGCATCTCCCATTTTTTACGAACCGCCAAAGAATCACTCACGGGCGAGCATGTGGCCCCGCTTCCGTTCCACCGAACTCTTATTACCGAAGGAGAGAAACTTGGGCTCGGAAAAGAGGCACTCTCGCGTTCGGTCAATGTGGGTTTTTCCGGGGGAGAAAAAAAGCGTCTTGAAATGCTCCAACTTTTTACGCTCAGCCCGAAGTATGCTATCCTCGATGAAACCGATTCTGGGCTTGATGTAGATGGTCTCAGGGCTGTAGGGGAAGCAATTTCCCGTTTCCGTTCGAAAGATACCGCAGTTCTTCTCATCACCCACTACACCCGAATCTTAGAGTACGTGACGCCTGATACCGTTCACCTTTTGAAAAAAGGCAAAATGGTTAAAACTGCTGGACCTGAATTAGCCAATGATATTGATACACACGGATATGGCTCCTATACCTAGTACAAAAAAAGCTCCCTCAAAGGAGCAGGTGATTGAAATGCTCGAAACGGTTTTTGACCCCGAACTTGGGGTTGATATTTGGACGATTGGTCTTATTTATAATATCGATATAAAAAGTGCTGAAGTGGTTGATATTTTGCTCACCTACACCACACCCCTTTGCCCTTCGGGCGAGCAGATCAAAGAAGACATCGAAACAAGCTTAAAGATGCTTGGATTTAAAACAGTGAATATCACGGTTACATTTGAGCCCCCCTGGAAGCCTTCACCTGAACTTCGGGTCGTTCTTGGTGTATAATAGAATTCTATGAAACATCCTGCTGTCCGTGTGTGTAATGGGAGATCGTGCCAGACGTTTGGCGGAGAGCGCATCTCTCAAATTCTTGTCGATGCAAAAAATCAAGGGGCTCTCCCAAATGACCTTAATATTTCTCCTTGCCCATGTGTTGGCCCATGTTCGAGCGCTCCAAATGTCGTTGTTGGCCAAACACTCCTTCATCATGTAACCCCCGACGAAGCAGTGAGTGAAGTAAAACGGGTTTTGATGCAGCAACCACTTGAAGATCCTGACGCTCGTGAAACGACAACGAGAACCGGTCTCTCTGCTGAAGATATTATGACCGCGAACAATTTTTTAGGTGATTTGTAGTATGAACAAAACACGCGAGCTACAATTTTTCTTTTTTGGATTCTTGGCATGTTTTGTTTTGTGGACTATTATATGGAAAGCCATTCTTCTCCAACAGAGCCCTCTTATTTTAGATAGTGTTGGTCAAGAAAAGCTTAACAAACCAGCACATCTTACCGATAAGGATGGTTATATTATTACCGAAGAGCGTCAGGCAATCCTTGGTATGGGTACTCTTCCGGAAGATCTTACTATTGCTCAGTATATTCAATTAAAACATGTTGGGCTCACCACATACGGCCTTGTAGGTGGACATGGTGGTTCATTTGAAAAAACGACGTTTTTAGGTGTCCTTAAACTCGACGAAGAAAAAAAACATTGGGATAAATTTATTGAACTCAAAGGGAACTATTCCGTCCATGATATTTGGCACGAGAGTGGGCCAGACGTCGAAAACCCTCGAATAAATCTCGCGATCGCAACATCAGCATACGGGGGTGACGTATACTTTATTGACATGAAACAAACAGAAGCAGGTAAAAATGCATGGAAAGTCATGCGTTGCTACTATGGTGCAACTGACCTCGGTAATCAGACTGAATTTAGTCGGGATGAGCAGGGGACGTGGTATGAGTACAGTTGGGTAACGAAAGAAAATTTATCCTCGGATGCAGCAATTCACATACCGAGTGTTGGGTGTAACATCATTCCTGAAATAACTTTACATAACTAATCTACTATGAATGAATCTCTACCAGAAGCACAATTTGAGAATCCGTCAGTCGGTACAAAAGCAACAGGAAAAATCAGAAAGGTGATTGTCGACCGACCAGCCTGTATTGGGGCGCGATCATGTGTCCTCGTCGCACCGAAGACATTTCAAATGGATGATGAGAACCTAGCATATGTCGTGAAAGAAAATTCCACCTATGAGGATGACGAAACCATAAAAATGGCAGCAGAAGCCTGTCCGGTTCTGGCCATTCACCTCTACGACGAAAACAACAAAAAATTATTCCCAGAAACATAATCTTTATTTATGGAAAATTCAGCAACAGTACAGACAACTCAGATGGGTAGCACTGAGCCGAAACGATCAAAGACCAAGTATATTGTTCTTACGGTTGTTCTGCTTATCATCGCCGCTCTTGCCGTTGCCGGGGTAGTGGCGTACCGTATGCTTTTTTCAGCGCCAATTCGCACAGCGGAAGTTGAGCCGCGCAATTTAGGGGTTGAGGTCTATGTGAATGGAACTTTAGTTGATGGAGTTACCGCTGTGAAAGAAGGGGATACGGTTGAAACCAAAATGGGCGGGAATGCCTCACTTCAGATGTTTGAAAGCTCGGTTGTGCTTCTTGATATGAACACGAAAGTGGTCATTGAATCTCTCAAAGAAGATGCGATTCGTCTCCGATTGGAGAGTGGTCGTACATGGCACGAAGTTAGTGGTGTACATACAAACGGAAGCTACGTTGTTACCGACGGTACCTTTACCGCAACGGTGAAAGGTACCGCTTTTGAAATGCACCCTGGTGGAAAAATTATGACCGGAGAAGGGGTTGTGGCGGTAACAAAAGGAGACGAAATAGTTGAGGTAAATCAAGGGGAAGTTTCCGAGGTAACGAATGGAAAGTTAGTAAAACGCGTTGCCACGGCCCAGGAGAAGGGGAATTTAGCTGGCGGACTTCAGCAATCAGTGTCAGAATTGCGTGAACTTCGGAATGAAGAGATTGCAAAGTATCCAGAAGTACTTGAGCTCGTAAAAGAAAAGTTTAATACCGATGAGGCGACGATTCGCCAGACGCTTCTTGATGCAGATATCGGAAAATACAACGTTGATGCTGAACTTGAGAAGTTTCCTATTAAAGTTCCAGTTATCAATCGTGTTGCTGCCTTTACCAAAGAAATTCAGGAATTAGAAACGACCCGAGCTGGTCACCTAAAATAACCGTATTCTTGGTAATTAAAAAGCCCCATAACGGGGCTTTTTAGAATTCCATGACTTAAACAACGAACGTAATCTTATCATTTTTTACATCAACCGTAATAGTCGCACCCTCTACCACTTCTCCGGCCATGATTTGTATCGCGAGAGGGTCGAGAACCTCAGTTTGGAGCGTCCGTTTCATCGGGCGGGCTCCCAGTTCTGCGTCATATCCTTTTTCACCGAGCCAATCCTTCGCTGCATCAGTCACAATAAGAGTGAGCTTTCTTTCACGAAGTCGCTCTGCGATTTGAAGAAGTTGAAGATCCACAATGATACGAAGATTCTCTTTTGTGAGGGGATGAAAAACGATAATTTCATCGACGCGGTTCAAAAACTCTGGGCGAAACTGATCACGGAGAGCCTCCATGACTTTCGTTTTCATCGCGTCTTCTTTTTTCTCACTCGTCGTTTTTTCGGAATTATCACCAAAGCCAAATTCTCCGCGCTTTCCTAAGCGCATAATCATGTCTGACCCCACGTTACTCGTCATAATAATGACGGTATTCTTAAAATTGACTTTACGGCCTTTGGCATCAGTTACATGACCATCATCGAGAATTTGAAGCATGACATTGAAAATATCTGGATGTGCTTTTTCGATTTCATCGAATAACACGACCGAGAATGGACGACGACGAATCTTTTCGGTTAACTGCCCTCCATCATCGTAGCCCACATACCCAGGAGGGGAGCCGATCATGCGACTGACCGCATGTTTTTCCATAAACTCACTCATATCCACCCGAACCAGAGCTTCCTCATCATTAAAAAGAAAATCTGCGAGTGCACGAGCCAGTTCCGTTTTTCCAACTCCGGTTGGACCAAGAAAGATAAAGGATCCGATTGGACGTTTCTTTTCAGAAATACCAGCCCGTGAACGACGAATCGCGTTTGCTACCGCGCGAATAGACTCATCTTGACCAACGACACGCTTTCGAAGCTCATCTTCCATTGTAACGAGTTTGCGCATTTCATCCTGAAGCATTTTGGAAACGGGAATTTTAGTCCAGCGCGAAACTACGGCTGCAATATCTTCCTCAGTAATTTCTTCTTTCAAAATAGAACGTCCTTTTTGAATATCGGTCAGTTTCTTTTCATCTTCTCGAATAGCCTCTTCAATCATAGGAATACTGCCGTAGCGAATTTCGGCTACTTTTTGTAAGTTACCGTTTCGTTCTTCAATTTCAGCTTCCTGCTTTAGCTTATCAATGCTTTTTTTATGTTCACGAATTTTTCCAATAATTTCTTTTTCATTTTTCCAGTGCATTTCAAGCTCATTGCTTTTCTCGCGGAGATTTTCTATCTCTTCTTTCAGTTTTCCCAAACGTTCTTTCGCATCAGCGTCTTTTTCCTTTTTAAGGGCGCTCATTTCAATTTCGATTTTGATCATCTTTCGTTTCATTTTATCTAAATCGTCTGGCATTGATTCAATTTCCATACGAAGGGCTGAGGTAGCTTCGTCAATCAAATCAATCGCTTTGTCGGGTAAAAATCGGTCGGTAATATAGCGGCTTGATAATTCAACCGCTGCCACAATCGCAGAGTCAGTAATTCGGACCCCATGATGGACTTCATATTTTTCTTTGATTCCTCGCAAAATAGCAATCGCGTCTTCAGGGGTAGGCTCGGTCACGAGAACCGGTTGAAATCGACGCTCAAACGCTGCATCTTTTTCAATATGCTCACGATATTCCTTAAGCGTAGTTGCCCCAACCGTATGAAGTTCGCCACGGGCGAGTGCGGGCTTTAACATGTTACTGGCATCGACCGCACCTTCACTTGCACCTGCTCCGACAATGGTGTGGAGCTCATCAATAAACAAAATAATACGCCCATCGGATTCAATCACTTCTTTTAAAACTGCTTTAAAACGTTCCTCAAATTCACCGCGAAATTTTGTTCCGGCCACGAGAGAACCAATATCAAGCCCAACCACTTCTTTTTCTTTTAAACTCTCAGGGACATCGCCCTTTACTATGCGCTGTGCTAAGCCTTCAATAATGGCGGTTTTCCCAACTCCAGGCTCACCAATAAGTACCGGGTTATTTTTGGTGCGACGTGTGAGAACCTGCATGACTCGACGAATTTCGTCATCACGACCAATGACAGGATCCAACTTTTCTCGACGAGCGAGTTCGGTAAAATTCTTACCGTATTTTTCAAGGGCCTGATATTTACTTTCAGGGTTTGCTGAATCAACCCGTTGATTTCCACGTACCGTCACTAATGTTTTTAAGACGTCGTCGTAATGAACTCCCTGATTTCCAAGAGCGCTGCTAATAGGGTTTTTATTTCCTAAAAATGCCAACAATAAATGTTCAACACTAATGTATTCATCGCCCATTTTTTTGGATTCTTCCCCGGCTCGCTCCAAAATATACATCATGGCCTGACCCATCAGAATCTGCCCGATACCGCCCGGCATAGGGCCTGGGATTCGGGGCATCCCCTGAATCATGCTACTCACCGCATTTCGGAGTTCAGGAATGTTCGCATTCATTTTTTTAAGTACGGAAATCACGACGCCCTCCTCTTCTTGAAGAAGGGAGGCGAAAAGGTGTGGAGGCTCCACTTGGGGCTGGCCATGTTCATGAGCAATATCTGAAGCTCTCTGAATCGCTTCCTGGGACTTTTGGGTGAAATTATGAGGATTCATACGGATAGATAATGAATCATTATAGGAGCAGGGGAAAGTTATCACTCTCGTTATTAGAGTGATAATACTATAGCACACTGGAAAAGCCTGTCAAATTATGGTAGGCTGTGCGTGTACCCATCATAACGTACCCATTATTTTGCTGTCTGTGGCTCTCTTTGTTCTAGGAGTTCGAATCGACACCTATACGAAAGCCGAGATATCAGAAAAACTTCGGTCGTTCTTTACCGAACCTGGGGGTCATATTATCACCACCCCAAACCCTGAAATTCTTGTTGCAGCGAGCCGGGATACGGTTTTTAAGGCCGCCTTAAATGCTGCACCCCTTAATGTCTGTGATGGGCGAGGGATCGAGCTTTTTGCGAATGGGAATGTAGAGCGTTTCCCAGGAGTTGATCTTCTTCTTACACTCATTGAGGAATCAGCTCGACAGCAAAAAAAAGTCTTTCTTTTGGGGACCGGTAGCAAGGAAGTTCTCGAGAAAGCAGGTAAGGCTCTTCAAGTCTATGCACCGAACCTTATCATCTGTGGTACGCACCCGGGAATTTCTCTTCATTACGGTGTCGAGGGTGGAATAGGCTCGCTCACTCCAGAAAGCAAAGAAGCTGAGGATGGAATGGTTGATGCCATTATTGCAGCAGCCCCAGATGTGCTCGTCGTCGCTTTCAGTCATGGGAAGCAGGAGCTTTGGATTACCGAACACCTCGGAGAATTGCCCAGTGTTAAAATCGCTATTGGTATCGGCGGCTCACTCGATACACTGTCTGGAAAAACACCACGGGCACCGCTTTTTATGCGCCGCATCGGAATAGAGTGGCTCTGGAGACTTCTCCTCGAACCAAAGCGTATCGGGAGAATTATAACGGCCGTATTCGTTTTCCCAGCACTTATTCTTTTAGAAAAAATGGGATTTAACCAATCATCATAATATGCTTTCAAAATCAGACATTTCCCATTTACTGAAACTCCTTGATAAAAAAGGCCGTGAAGAATACGGTGCGTTTCTTATTGAAGGGGTAAAGGGAGTTGCGGAAGCCTTTCGCTATAATAAAAATATTAAGCGTATTGTCGTTGACGAGTCGCGCATGCTTGAGGCTGATAAGCAGGAAATTATTGCTCTCGCCAAAGCGAATGACATTCCTGTATCTGAAACAAGTAAACTTGCCTATAAAAGCATTTCTGGAACCACCACACCGGCCGGAATTTTGGCCGAAGTGGAGCTCCCAAACCACACGATCAGTAGTTTTGTTCCTGGGCCAATTGTCGCACTCGATCGCATTAGTGATCCGGGAAATTTAGGGACGATTATCCGCACGGCTGACTGGTTTGGAATTACAAATATTCTTCTCTCTGAGGGGTGCGTAGACCCGTACAATGAAAAGGTTGTCCGAAGCACGATGGGCTCACTTCATCACACGACGATTGTTCGCGTAGAAAGCCTGAAAGAAACGCTTGAATTTTTTCACACAAAAGGATACAGTGTAACCTCCTTTACTCTGAAAGGCACTCCGCTTGAAACGTATACTCCGAACAAAAAAAGTATCGTCGTATTTGGAAGTGAATCACATGGGGTTTCGGAAGATATTTTAGCTTTATTTCAAAAACAGGTAACAATTTCCGGAGGAGGGGAGACTGAGTCACTGAACGTGGCTGTAGCTGCTGGAATTGCCCTCCATCACATGCATAAACATTTATGACACATATCCGCACTCGCTTTGCTCCAAGCCCAACTGGCTTTGTTCATGTAGGGTCACTCCGTGCAGCGCTGTACCCTTTTCTTTTTGCTCAAAAAAATCATGGGGTGTTTATTGTTCGTGTGGAAGACACCGATCAGGAACGTTTAGTAGAAGGGGCGGTCGAAAACATGATTAAAGTATTAACGTGGGCTGGAATTACGATTGACGAAGGGCCAACTCTTTTACCAAATGGAAAAATCGGACACAAGGGTGGTCATGGACCATACATTCAATCAGAACGGCTTCATATTTATGGAAAATATGCGAAAGAGTTAATTCAAAAGGGTGCAGCATATTACGCTTTTGACACGACAGAAGAACTTGATGCCATGCGCAAGCACCAAGAGCTCTTAAAGTTACCTCCAAAATACGACCGATTAGCCATGAGAAATAGCCTTACCTTGCCTGATGACGAAGTGCAGAGCCTCCTTGAAAGTGGTGTGTCGCACGTCATCCGGTTAAAAGTACCAGAAAATCAAGAAGTATCGTTTGATGATATTGTCCGTGGACGTGTGACTGTACAGAGTAAAGAAATTGATGATCAGGTGCTCATGAAGTCTGACGGTTTTCCTACCTACCACCTCGCTGTTGTCGTCGACGATCACCTCATGGAAATTACCCATGTCATCCGCGGTGAAGACTGGCTTCCATCTACCCCAAAACATATTTTGCTCTACAAGGCATTTGGTTGGAATATTCCGGTTCATGCCCACATGCCACTCCTCGTAAGTTTGGATCGAAAAAAGCTCTCTAAGCGAAAAGGGGATGTATCAGTCGAAAGCTATACCGAAAAAGGATACCTTCCTGAGGCCTTTATTAATTTTCTGGCGTTTTTAGGCTGGAACCCTGGTGACGATCGTGAACTTTTCACTAAACAGGAATTAATTGAAGCCTTTACGTTAGAACGTATTCAGTCAGCCCCAGCAGTATTTAACATAGAAAAACTCAACTGGTACAACAAAGAATACATGAAACGCCTTGAGCCCAAGGTACTTCTTCAGTCTGCATATCCGTTTTTTGTAAAAAGCGGACTTATGACGGGAGCTCCGGAAAAAGAACAGGAAGAAAAGGCGCTTCTTGAACGGCTTTTGCCGTTAGCACAAGATCGAGCGGCCACACTCGCTGAGCTTCCTGACTTGGTGAAATTCTTGTTTACCGAAACTCTTACCTACGAACCAGATCTTTTGACTTGGAAAAAATCAACGAAAGAAGATGCGAAAGCGAAACTGACTGAGCTTGCAGAGGTATTTGAAGGTATCGATGAACAGTTCTGGGATAAAGCTTCGCTTGAAGCTGGTATTATGCTCTGGATCAAAGAAAAAGGTTACGGGACAGGCGATGTGCTCTGGCCAATGCGAGTGGCACTCTCTGGAGAAAAGAACTCCCCAGGGCCATTTGATTTGGCTGGATTTTTAGGGAAGACAAAGACGATTGAAAGAGTGAAAAAGGCTGCCAGACGGATTGAATAGTAGTTTTTTAACTTACCAGAATATCCCTTATTATTTATTTTACGTCTAGGAAATTTAGTTAGAGGTAGAGCATGTTCTTTTTTCAAAGAACCCCTCTATCTACAGAGTAAAATCTTCTAAATTAATTTGAGTTAATCAACTAAGAACCTAAAGACGAGACTGCTTCTTTGTGGTATAGTATGCCTATATGTTTCTGGCACGTTTTGTTATTACTACCGCACTTGCACTCTGCCTTCTTATCGGAGGATTTTTTATTCATCCGTTTTTAGCATTTGGGCAAACAAGTGAGGTTGTTTCCCCAGAGGTAAAAGCCCTCAATGACCGTATTGCCGAAAATCGTAAGAAAGTTGAAGAATTAGAGGCTGCGATTGCGAATACGAATAAACTTATTGCCACAAAACAGACCCAAGCAGGCTCTCTTAAAAACCAGCTTGCTATTTTAGATGCTCAAAAGGAGGGGGTTGAACTTGATATCAAATTAACCGAGGAGAAACTGGATACGATTACGCTTGAGCTGGAATCTCTTACTCTAAGCATTGCGGATAAAGAAAAAACCCTGGCTCGACAAAAAACCATGATTGCAGAGCTTGTTCGCACCCTCTATTATGAAGATCAGAAAAGTGTTATCGAGGTCATGGCTGCGTACAGTACTTTTTCTGATTTCTATAACCGCCTCTATTACTTACAGACCATGGAAGAAGATTTGGGGCAGAGTGTTCGTGCAATGCGTTTAATTAAAACGGATCTGGAAACAAAGAAAACCCAAGTAGGAGAGCGGAAAGTGGCATACCAAACTTTGCGAGAAACTTTGGAAAACCAAAAGAAAGACCTACGAGAACAAACCTATTCCAAAGAAAACCTTCTTGCCGAAACCCGTGCATCAGAAATGACCTATAAAACACTACTTGGAAACTTACGAAAACAGTATCAGCAAATTGAAAATGAAATTGTAAGTATCGAACGCCAGGTTCGTCAGCGTCTTGAAGAACAGGAAAAATTAAAACAAAAATCAGAGGCAGGGGATACAACATTCTCGTGGCCTACCGCAAGCCGATATATTACAGCGAAGTTTCGTGATCCAGGCTACCCATATCGCCAGGTATTTGAGCATAATGCCATTGATATTCGAGCCAGCCAAGGAACTGCAGTTCGCGCCGCTGGTTCAGGCTATGTAGGGCGCGCAAAAACCTGCACGTCTTCTTCTTGCTATAGTTACGTCATGTTGCTCCATAGCGGTGGTCTATCGACCGTATATGGGCATTTAAGCCGTATCGTTGTGACTGCTGATCAGTTCGTAACGAAAGGCGATATTATTGGATATTCTGGTGGTACTCCGGGCACCGTTGGTGCTGGTCCATTTGTTACTGGTCCTCATCTTCATTTTGAAGTACGCGAAGAGGGAATTCCTGTTAACCCAGTGAATTTTCTTCCATAATTCTTCTGTGGATAACCCAATATTTGACAGGAGAACATGTGTTCTCCTATAATGTATTTACAGGTTATTTACCGTTGGAGAGAATATCTGCGGACTACACCTCGGCATCTATTCTCTCCAGCATTATCCAACATGCATATGGATGAACGCTATGAAAATAGAAAGCATGCACTTGTTGCATACTACCGGGAGCACCGCTCGTTACCGACCTACGATGAACTTGCCTCAATCTTCGGGGTTCAATCAAAAGGTTCGATCTATAAATATATTGATAAATTCGTTGATGAAGGGTTGGTTGGAAAAAGTACCGGAGGAAAATTAATTCCCACAACAAAATTATATGGTCTTCGTGTCCTTGGAACAGTCCAAGCTGGTTTTCCAAGTACAGCCGAGGAACAGGACGTAGCAACGCTCAGTTTAGACGACTACCTCCTCGATCACCCCGATTCTTCCTACATGCTTACGGTAACAGGAGATTCCATGATTGAAGCAGGTATTGTAGCAGGGGATATGGTGGTGGTTGATCGTCGTAAAACTCCAAAACCAGGTGATATTATCATCGCAGAAATCGACCACGAATGGACCATGAAATATCTTCTCTACAAAGACACAAAACCATTTCTTCGTCCCGCAAATAAAGCATACCCCGATATTCATCCCGAAAGTGAACTCAAAATTGCCGGTGTTGTAACGAGTGTCATTCGTAAATACTCATAACCACCTACCATATGAACCCTACCACTGGGCGTTCACTTCCGAACGCTATTCTTCATGTCGACGCTGATGCCTTTTTTGCTGCATGTGAGGTGGCAGTAAACCCAAAGTTACAGGGTTTACCCGTAGTCGTTGGGAAAGAACGCGGTATTGCCGCAGCTCTTACATATGAAGCAAAACGGCTTGGTATTACTCGCGGCATGCCGATTGGCATGATCAAACGCATCTGCCCAACTGCAGTTATTTTACCGGGAAATTACGAGCTCTACAGCACATTTTCCAAACGGTTATTTAACACCATGCGCACATTTACTGACGCAGTAGAACCTTACAGCATCGATGAAGGGTTTGCCGATGTTACCGGTCTTAAACACGTTCATAACATGACCTATGGTGAAATAGCAGCGGCCATGAAAAAGGAAATTGAAAAGAATTTAGGGTTAACCGTTTCGGTGGGGTTAGCTCCTACAAAAGTACTAGCCAAAATTGCTTCTCGATTTAACAAACCAGACGGGTTAACCGTAATATCCCTCCGTGATAAAGATACTTTTTTAGCAAAAACTCCTGTTCACGATATTTGGGGCGTTGGTCGAAACACAGCACAGTACATGCACAGTTTAAATATCCACACGGCCCGAGAATTTATTGGTAAAGATGAAAATTTCATCGTAAACCACTTTACAAAACCCCACCAAGATATTTGGCATGAATTAAAAGGGGAGTCGATTTACGGCATACACAAAGAGCCTCAAAGCACCTATGGTTCTATCTCAAGAACCCACACGTTTACACCAACCACCGATCGTCGAAGAATCTTTTCTGAGTTAGTTCATAACGTAGAAACTGCGTGCGCTAAGGCAAGAAAAAGCAAATTAGGAGCCATGCGTATTAGTGTTTTCCTTAAACGCCAAACATTTACCATGGATGGGTTAGATGCCACCTGCACCAGACGATCAGCCTACCCAAACGAGCTGCTCTCGCTTATTCGGCCCATGTTCGAACGTTTATTTGTTCCAAACACATTGTACCGAGCAAGCGGTGTTACCTTATCTGATTTAAACAACATCTCTCGTATGCAGCAATCACTATTTGAGCAGCCAGAGAAAATCTCACGCATAGAACGCATGTACCAGGTTGTTGATACGCTCAGTGAAACATTCGGTCCAAATACGGTTCGTTTAGCCAGCGGTCTTTTAGCTGGCAGCACCGCCTCAAAGGCAAAAAAGGTGCCAGAGCAAGTGGCACTTGGACTACCTTTTTTAGTGGGAAACGTTTCTTAAGACGTTTCCCTTTCCCTGCTTATATGTCGCATAATATTGCGACATGAATATAGTAAGTCTGGTAGGGAAGTTCATGAGAAAGTGTTCTGGATTGCATGTATCGTAGTATGATCAGAGTATTTTTTGTCGAGGTCTCATAAAATAGAGATGCCGTATAGGCGCTGGTACTTAAAAAGTGTTCGAAATTTTAAAATCATTTTACTAAAATTAGTTTCCTTTAAATTTAACTTCCGTGATGAGTGAATAAGAATATTTTTTATTTTGAAACTTCACACGATTTGATTTAAAGAATTAAAGGTATAAAGACTCATGAAAATAATTTAAAACGCGTATAAACGATTATACGAGGTCGTTTATAGGGTAAAACTGGTAACTTAAGTCAAATAAACGGCTGAACCAGTACGGGCCGTAATTAAGTAATACCGAGCATACAGAACTTAAATTGAACAAACTAATGGTTATATTTAATTGGCGGATCAGGCAAGGTGCTCGTATATACTGTATGAGCTGCCGGAATCTTCATAGCGACCTGCGAGCTTACACCGAAGGGCTCAAGGTATGCGGGCAAAACCCCTCTTTCTCCCTATATATTATTTCGTATAACATACAATGTGCGACATAGTATCTATAGGAGCCTGGAGGGTGGTTCGGTTCATATCTTTGGGTAAAGCCGTAGTCCTCTCCTCTTCTGGGCTCTTAAAAAGAACGGGTTATAGAAGTGTCGTGATTGGTCTTGATTGCACGATAAAGAAATCCCCTTTGGCATAGGCCCACTCAATATCACACGGAAACCCATAATGATTTTCGATTCGTAAAATAAGTTCAGAGAGTTCGAGGATCTGTGCATCTGATAACTTCTGCATCTGCTGTTTTTCTGAGGAAATTGCCTTCCACTCATTTTCTTTTGCACCTCTGTATAATCCCCGCTCTTGCTCGGCAATATTAATATCGAGGATTGCGCGTGGATTTTTCTCAATAACATACGAGTCCGGTGTAATCTGACCTGACACAATCGCCTCTCCTAACCCATAACCAGCTTCAATAATCAGCTGATTTCTGTCCTCAGTTACCGGATGAACTGAAAAGGCGATCCCGGAAATTTCTGACTGAACCATTTTTTGTACCACCACGGCAACAGAAATGTTCGTGTGTTGAAGTTCTTTTTCAAAACGGTAGAATATTGCTCTTGGGGTAAAAAGACTCGCCCAGCACTGTTGAACGCGCTTGAGTAAGGTTTCTTTTGGGGTATTCAAAAATGTATCGAGCTGCCCTGCCCAAGCAGCACTCGACGAATCTTCGGCAGTTGCACTCGAGCGTACAGCCACAAACTCTGCACCAAGGTCCTCAAATGAACGGATAATATTTTCTTCTAGATCTTTCGGCATCTTCTTTGAAAGAATCAGGGTTTTTATCTGTTCAGATGCCTGATCGACGGTATGCACCACTTGGATGTTTACACTATTCAAAATGGTATTAATTTCAACGGATAGATCTGTTTGCTCAAGGAACCGATCAAAGGCCGTGGATAGCAAAACAAAACCTTCTGGAACAGGAATGTTCGCCTGAGTCATTTCACCCAAAGATGCACCTTTTCCTCCCGCAAGGGTAGTATCATCCTTACTGATTTCCGAAAAGGTACGAATGAACGTCATACTAAAAATAATTCTTTAGGAAACTTTCCGAACCACTCCTTTGACCATATCTAATTCAATTTCTTCACCTGTTACGAACGCTTTGGTTCCAAGTCGAGTCCCTATAATACACGGTTTCCCGAGTTCTCTTGAAACAATAGCAGCATGGCAGGTAACTCCGCCCTCATCAGTGACAATAACACTTGCACGTTTCATATACGGTACAAGGTTGGGGTGAGTTTGTGTGGCAACGAGCGCATCACCATCTTGAAATGCTTCGAGGGATTTTTCAACGTCAAAAGAACTGGTCAAAACAAACGCACGTTTGTGAAACACGGTTTCTCCACCTTTTCCTTTCGACGCAATGGTTCCTTTTACCTCTTTGATTCCTTGCATTTCTTTTTCTCTAAATTCCAAAAGCTCTGCAATGCGTTTTCCCGCCTTTTCACCATAGAAATGTTCAACTTCTCCATCTTTAAAATATTTTAAGATTCCTTTACGGCGCTCGGCTGCAACACTTGGAGAGAGCTTCTCTTTTGTTTCAATAAGATGCAGAAGGTCGGCATATTCATACACATCCAAATCCTCCTTGGACATGCCATGAATTTCAGCCAAAGCAACGAGGATATTATCGATATATTTGAGAAGACACAGAACGTATGTTTGAAGATTAAACCTGATCACACCCACATGACCAATCACATCAGCCAAACAATGCGCCTCTCCTGATTCTTTTGAGAGCAAACTTTCACGAGCCTGCATGTTTTTTTCTATTGTTATAAGCTGCTCGTGTTCTTTGTGAAGCTCGCTCCCCTGTTTTAAATTAGTGACCACTTGATCTAAAGAGTTTTCGGAAATATGCTCGCCACCAAATAAACCCCAGGATAAAAATCCATAGCGCTCTACCGCTTCTTGATGTTTTTCCCACAGATCTGGATGTTTCTCTTTCAAATGAGTAAATGAAATATCATGTTCATGCATGAATTTTGCTAAATGAACCACAGCGTAACGAAGTTTAGAAATAAAAGTAAACGACCGCCCGTGCGTTACCAGAAGTTCCTTCTCCTCCTCAGGAATATCTAAATCTTTTAAACGTCGTTCAAATTGAGATAGGCGTTGTGGTTGCGTATGAAGATAATATGCCATGATCTCCGCGATAAGTATCTGAGAATCTTTTACAAACTGACTTATGAGTAAAGGATTTTCCTCTAAAAGAATTTTTTCCTTCTGGGATATATCAGAAAAATAACGCTTGGAAAGTGCTAAAACTTGATCGTAAAATGACTCCTGCTGTTCCTGAAATTGAACGAAAAAATCTTCATTAGAAAAAGTCGTAAAACCATTTTCAGCTTCTCTTTCTAGCACTTCTTCAGGGTATGCTCCAAAGAAAAAAGATTTCGGTTCTTTTTGGGTATACAAAAACCAGGTGTCTGGACCGTATCCTGAAATTTCGTTAAGTCGCTTTGGGGCAGAATCAACAAGCCACAAGGATTGCTTCCCCACAAAATAAAGAGGAGTAAATTGGGTCTGATCGTACATGATCCTAGGAAGCTTTTTAGGGTCAAGGAGGGAAAAAGACATAAGGCTTCTATTAAGTGCGATTATATGTCTCAGTGTAGCTAAAAAATATACTTTTCGTCAATACAGAAATATGTATACAGCCCGATATTGACAAAAGTCAGTTTTTCTGTTATATTATTTTGTCATTTCCCGGACATGCCGTTCGGGCAAATAGACGCAAGCTGGGTGCTTGCAGATGGAAAAGTTTTCATGAACAACAAGAACGGTTGCATCGAGTTCATCATGGTTCGTCACGGTAAGCAGGGCGCTGGTGACGGCATCTGGAAGCCCTTCTCGTCGTTGAACGAGCAGGGCCACAAGGACGCGGCGTGGGCGGCGGAGAAGCTCGGCGACCTGTACAAGCCGGGGCACTTCGAGGGCTGCTACGTCAGCCCTCTCACCCGGGCGATGCAGACCGCCTGGGCGATCGCCCCGAGCACCGCCTGGAACATCGAGCCCAAGCTCGCGCCGAGCCTGGAGCAGATGAACACGCTCGACCAGGCCATGGCGCGCAGCCCGGATTCCAAGGTCGCGTCCTTGATCGATATGGACGAGGTCGTCGGTTCCGGCTACATCCAGGGGATCTTCGACCGCTTCCGGAGCGGTCTCGAGGACATCGCCAAGCGGCACATGCCGCAGCCCGAGGAGACCAAGGCCATCCTGATCGTCAGCCACATGCCGGCGGTCAGCGGGGTGGCGCACCAGATGTCGGACGCCGGCTGGCAGGCCGTCGACCCGCGGTCGCAGTTCCGCGAGGACGGGACGACCGAGCTCGTCCGGCCCGGTGAGATCGTGACGCTGGCGGTCACGTTCGACGACGAGAGCAAGTTCGTCTACAAGTCCCACAACATCATCGGCCGGTAGTTCTCCCCGCCCCTCAGCCGAGGGAACGGGAGTATCAACCGATGAAGGTCCCCGCCGTTCCAATGGAGAAATCCAAAGGAGCGGCGGGTGTTTGTTTTTTATAACGATTTTTACTATTTTTGTAACCACGTCTCAAACGCCAAAAAGGTGTGCGGACGCCCTAAAAATTCTTCTAAAAGTACTGATGCAGGCTTTGCTCCACCCTGACCCAAAATAATGTCTCGGTAACGGTGCGCCAAGGTTTTATCGAGTAGGCCGTCATGCTCAAACAAAGAAATAACATCTTTTGCCAAAGCAAGTGACCAAAGATACGTGTAATATATTGCAGAATACCCAGTAAGATGTCCAAAACCAAGATCAAATCGAGCCCCTTCACGAAACGGGATTACGGTGTATGTCTCTTGAAGACGTTTCAGAAGGTCACCATTCTCTAAATTTGGAATATCTTGAAGATGGTATTGGAGTGAAACCATCGATTGATACACTTGCTGTGTCGCAAATAATCCTTTCCCCCACTCTTGTGACTGTTTTAATTTTTCTACTAATTCCTCGGAAATCGGTTCTCGGGTATCATGTTTTTTGGCAAACTGAGACAACACTTCATACGAAGCCGCCCAGGTTTCAAAAAGTTGTGATGGTACTTCTACAAAATCCCATTCTGTTCGCACCCCCGAAAGAGTGACAAACGGAGTATGACCGCCGCAAATCGTGTGAAGTAAATGTCCAAACTCGTGAAAAAAAGTTTTTACTTCATCGTAGCCAAGAAGTGATAATCCTTCCGGGTGTTTTTCTGGGTCTGGAAAGTTACACACGAGTGCTGCCTCGGGAACCTGCAGGTCTTTAACTCCGGACACGAGCGTAAACTGAGCTGCATGACCATACTTCCCTTCTCGCGGAAACATATCCAAATAGAACATTCCCATGAGTTTCCCCTCTTTATTTTTTACCGAAAAAGAACGAACCGACGGGTGCCATGCCTTAATATCGCGAGTTTCAATAGTTAATTCAAAAAGCTTTTCGACTAACTGAAACAATCCGGCCTCAACAGCATGGTATGAGAAATAGGTACGAATAGCCGCACCATCGAATCCAAACTTTTCCTTACGAAAAAGATTTCGGTAGTACATCATATCTGAAGAAACCAGGGGGCCCATGTGCCCGTGCTGCATAGAAAACTCAGTAAGATCTTTCATTTCTGCTTCTGCTCTTACACGAGCAAACGATTGAATTGATTTCAAAAATGCCGTCACACGGTCTGGATGCTCTACCATTTTATCGCTCGTGATATACGCAGCCCAGGTGTCAAATCCGAGAAGCTTAGCAAACTCTTTCCGCTTTTCTAAAAGTGTTTGGAGGACCGATTGATTCTTTGGATGCGCCCGGGTCAAAAACAACAACTCCAATTGTTCACGGCGTTTCGCACTTTTTGCATATTGCATGAAAGGAAAGTAATCCGGATAGTTTGTAGTGATTTCCACAAGACCATCTTTATTCGGCGGATGAGCAAGAATGTAATCATGAGGAAGCCCGAGAAGCTCTTCTTCCGTAATGCTCATTCGCTTTACGTCGTCACGAATATTTTTTTCGAATTCCTGACCTAAAACTGTCATTTCATTTTGTAGTGTTTGTATTTTTTTCTGAACCTCTTCATCAAGGTGAGCCCCCGACGTCTTCATTTCCTGCAGAAGTTTTTCGACAAAACGTGTCGTGAAAATATCGAGTGCATCTTGGTTGACCGAAAGAAGTCGCGTATACAATTCGCGCGACATGACGATTTCTGTTGCAAGAGCCTTTGCCCCCCCTTCATGTTTTGTTAATGCTTCTCGACAGGCAGTGTCCGGATGAACATTGCTAAATAGTTCCGCACAAAATAATGTTCGATCTAATGCACAAAAAATAGTGTGAAGCTTTTCTAGAAACTCGCCATCCCCTATTGACTCCCCACTTTTTTTGCGAAGATCATGAAAAAGCTCTTTACTCTGAAGGAAAGAACTTTTTGCTGATTGTACAATGTCGTTAATACCAAAGTGCTCGAGAGGAGGATTCATACCACTTTATGCCGTAGCCTGCTTTGTCGCAATAACTTCCCAGCCCGATTCTTTATGAATGCGGCAGAGCGAAACTTGGGCTAAGGTAAGTGTTTTAGGAAGCATCGCTGAAACGGTTTCTACAACTTTTGCAGCCTCTTCTTCGTCTGTGCCGTAGACAATGGTAATGTGGGGCACAAATGCCTTTTCAGGGGGTGTCTCGGTGTAGACCCAAATGGAACAAAGTGTCTCATAGAGACTCCGATACATGGTTTGGAGAACCTCATCGTTAAAAGCAAAAAAAGGCACACTCCCAGTTCGCGTCCAATGAATAATGTCGGCCTCTGCAGTTGTAATAGTTTCCGCAGGAAACTTCCATTTTTGGAAAGCTTCAATAAGAGCAGATTCATCCCCTTGCTTCGCAACAAATGGAGGTACAAGGGTTAAGTGTGGAGATTCGTGCAAATTTACCCGACCTCCTGGAGCGGGAATGTCTGCTGCCCCACTTCGATCCAGGCTTTGACGAAGAGTGGTAACAAGCGAACGAAACTCATCGTTCACATGAATAATCACCATGTAGCGTACCTCAGGCATAAAAAGGGATAAATGAATGAAGAAATATTTTCAGTGGAAAACCCTCCTATACCGCCCACATATAAGCATTATGACTTCGGCGCAGACGGAAGGATAGTCGTTGCCGAGCGGCGCTGGAGATAAAGCAAAGTGCAAATCATAACAAAAGCGGTTAATGACATCATTGGAATGGTAATATACCCAAACGTCATAAAATGACTTGAGGTGCATGAGGCGGTCATCCCTACTGTCGAACATGGGAGGAAGGTTTCAGGAATTTCTGCAAATAAACTGACGATCTGAAGAATATAATGATACAGGGCAATACTGATTCCGATCAGTGCAGCTGGAAGCATATATTTTGCTCCTGCGACATCACGATGGCGATATGCGATAAATGAAGTGAGTACCAGCGGATACATGGCGATACGTTGATACCAACAAAGAACACAGGGAACAAAATGAGCAATTTCTGAGTAAAATAAACTTCCGAGTGTTGCAGTTAAAGCGATAACAAAAATGCCCAAATATGCACGCTGCCCTATCCAGGTAAGGCAAGATTGGATTTTTTGAGCCCATACGTGCGAAGGGTGAAGACGAAGAAAAAGAATTTTCGCAAAAACAGCTACTACAAACAGCCCCCCGATAAGCGTAAGGGCCGACAAACTATAGGTGACCCAGGTAACTATGGTAAAAAGATGCATAAACTATAGAAAAAACAACTTCGCAATTTCCTAGACGCAACTTAAAGAAGCATCTTTCTTATCAGAAAGCCTATCATATTTTTCCGCTATTTCGCAAGGGCTTATGCGCTAGAGAATCTCACTTTCCGGCATTTCATCATTTTCTGTAGGACGTGGGAGAATATATACATCTGTTCGGTACGCGTCGCTCCCCACAAATTCCGCCTCGCCTGCAATCACACGTTCATACGGGGTACAGTTTCGACACCCTGTTTTCTCTGGGCAATTGAATCGTTCTAATTTTCTGGCCAGCGCAATTTGTTCTGCAATACGCAAAACCATATTTCGTGCCTCCTCAAGAGGCGGGAGAACTTTTTCGGTGAGCGTGTCAGAAATTTCAAGATACCAGTAACTTGCTTTATCGACGGCATATTTTTGACAATGATGGACAAGGAGGCGATAAATCGGTAACTGAAGCGAACTTCCATCTTCTTCTTTTTTACTCGTTTTAAAATCGATAATGTGAACACTTTGTGTTTCCGACAAATATTCCAACCAATCAATTTTACCGCATAAAATAATATTTTGTTCTTCGGAGAGCCAGAAAAAAGGGAGATCTTGCCCGATCTTAACCGACAACTTTGCGAGCGGCCCTGGGTGGCGTGTTGCCCGACGCATCATCTCCATCCCCCGCTCTTTATACCGACGCTCTTCTTCCGGGTCGCGAAAACCACCGAGTTTCCCCGTCACTTTTTCCCACGCACGATCAAACGTAACAAGAAGCGGCTCTAAAAAACGCTCTGTTACTTTTTTATAAGACAGCGCCTCTAAAACCTCATGTACGGCTTGACCAAGGGCAAGCGGCGGACTCATGAGCTTTATTTTATGATTCGTTTTTGGATCTTTGTAAATGTGTTTTAAGTAATAGGCGCGCGGACACGCGAGATAATCTGAAATTGAAGTATGAGAAACCCACACTGCTGAGTATTTGTCTTTAGGCATACAGAGGATAAAGAGTAGCCATATTGTACCGTAGCAGCGAAAAATACGCCACAAACGAAAAAAACGGCCCCGAGTCTTCCCTCCAGAAGACTTGAGTGCCGTTCTTACCTAAGCTCGACCCACCTTGAGCTGGCCGAAGTATCCGGAGTAATACCAATTGTCGGAGGGCTCGATTTCAGGCGCCGAAGAGCCCCGGAGCTTCCGTGCTTCCGGGACACGCACCTCTACTTTTTCCGGCTGAGCTCGCTCCTTAGCGCTCTCAATTGCGAGCCTGGTTTTAAGGCTCTTGTCTCCGATCGGAACCGCTTGATCGAGGTATTTGACCGGTACCTGCAAGGACGTCTTCGGGAACGTGGGGAGGTGCTTCTGAATAAAACGGGAAATAATCTCACTCTCCCCTTTATCGAGGTCATCGCGGTAAGAGCGTAAAAAATTCCGCAGCTGTGACCAAGAATACACGGTTCGAATTTCAACGAGCCGGTTCTCTTCCTGAAATTCCCGAACATTAAGGGTAATGTAAGAGGTTGTGCCCTCGACACCAAAATCCCTTACCTCGAAAGAAAACCTCGGATAAGAGTCTTCTTCCGGAAGATAGTTTGCTCGGCGATTGCCTTTGCGTACCATGTTTTCCTCCAATCATAAACTAGCGAATAATAGTGCCCGTGTCAATCCCGTGTACAAGCATTGAAAATCCACCTATACTGTGATAAGCTGAGTCGAACCTTTTATGAAAAAGCTCACACAAAAAATAGTGATTTTAACTGCGGTAATTCTTGTTATAACAGGTCTTTTCTGGCAAACCAATAAGGCAGTCGCTGAACTAAAGCAGACGTATGAAAAACGACAGTCTATTGTTATTCGTGACCGACACGGGGAGATTATCCAGGTAAAACAAAACCCCTCTGGCTACTATGCCATTTACACAAAAAGAATCCCAAAATCAGTTGAAAATCTTCTTCTTTTGAAGGAGGACCGGTATTTTTATTACCATAAGGGGGTGAACCCCGGAAGTGTTCTCCGTGCCATAAGTCACTGGGTCCGAGGGGGTTCAAACTTGGCTTCGAGTACCGTAACCCAGCAACTCGTCAAAATTCTTCTGTCTCAAGAAAACGAGCGTACTTTTACCAATAAACTCATTGAAACATGGTATGCGCTATCCCTTGAATTACGCCTCAGTAAAGAAGAGATCCTTATCATGTATGTGAACAGTATTTACTTCGGAAATAGTGTTCAGGGAATTCAAAGCGCAAGCGAACTCTATTTCGGATCAACCCCGGAATCCCTTCGCACTGAAGAGGTCGCGAGCTTAGTCAGCACGATTTCCGACCCTTCCAAAGGCCATCCTTTTACGAACATAAATAGTGTTCAGACAAATCTCTTTCTTCAAACTGCCCGGCCTGGAAATGAATCATATAAAACACCCGGAGTTGAGGATATTCAGGATAGAAAGGAGCGCTTCCTTGAGCAGATGTCAACAAAGACCGCGTTTGAATTACAAGAGCTCGGGCTTCAATGCTCTTCTTCCTGCACCTTAACCATCGATAAAGCGCTAACCGAACAACTTCGGGAGATTCTGGAGCGAAACATTCTTCACCTCGAAACAAAAAATGTCCATAATGGTGCCATTGTTGTTCTTTCAAACCAAAACGAGCTCCTGGCCATGATCGGCTCTCCGAACCCCACAGAAGAGCGTAGCGGATATAAAATTAACATGGCCGTTCGCCCACGCCCTATCGGATCTACGATGAAGCCTTTCATCTACCTTAAAGGGTTTGAAAAAGGTCTCCGCCCCTATACCATTGTCGATGATCGAGAGTATCGTTACACCGTTGGTTCAGGTTTTTCCTTTTACCCTAAAAATTATGATTACACATACCACGGGCCAGTGAGTTTACACTACGCTCTCACGAACAGCTTGAATGTGCCGACGGTAAAAGTGCTTGAATACATCGGTATCGAAAATTTTACTCAATTTCTCATAAAAGATTTGGCATTTACCCCAATTCAAGATATTCGGAATTATGAACTCGGCATCGCCCTCGGTGGATTAGAGATGGATCTCGCGCATCTGGCGTATTACTTCACCCTCTTTCCCCGCCACGGCAATATCTCCCCTCTTCGTTTTGTGCTAAACGGACCAAGCCTCTCCATCCCTTCATTTCAAATAACAAACACGGTTGCATCTCGTCCATATATTGAACTCGTTACCAAAATTCTCTCCGATCGGCAGACTGGAATAGAGCAATTTGGTGATAAAAGCAGCCTCACACTTCTCCAAAAAAACTATGCCGTAAAAACTGGCACATCAAGAGAATATCACGACAGTTGGACGGTCGGATATACGCCTGATTTTGTGCTCGGAGTATGGGTTGGCAACAGTGATAACACACCAATGGATGCCGTTTCAGGGCAGCTGGGGGCTGGAACTATTTGGCACGAGAGTATGAATGCACTCTTTGCTACCCCCTATAATAAAAAAACACCGTTCACGTTTTCTTCTCTTAAAGAATTCCAAGATGGAGAAACCCTAGAATTCGGTCTTCCTTATGATGATTTTGAAGCAAAAAAACAACTTTTAGTCTCTTCTGATCTTATCCTTAACCCTCACAACGACGACCGGTTCCTTCTTGAGAGAAATACAACCATTCGCTTGGAAGCAGCTGAGGTGGTTACTTGGTATATTGATGATGTACTCGAGGGCACTGGAAAGACTTTAGAATATCGACCAACCACAAGTGGACCAAAAATGCTTCGCGCAAAAGGAAAAGAAAAAGAAGCGACAATACGCTTCTTTCTCGAACGGTCTGAAGTCGAGTAACCCTACTCTTTAATCGTGAATATACTTCCTCCCGTTCTTCCAAAGTTTTCTGGGAAGTACTTTTCATTGACTACCGCTGGAAGATGCTGGAAGGTCCCAGGCACAAGAAGACGAATAAAGTATTCATAGGTATAGACGCCTGGATCAAGACGGTCTACCACCATATATAGTCGATCATCCCGAGTTTCTTGAACACTTGGGTACAGTGGGCGCTTGCCATCATTATTTCCATACCAGTAGTTATTCCCGTAGTACGGATCATTATTCGTATTATTTTCATTATTCTCGAGCGCCTCTCGACTTTCTGTAGCTAGGTTAAAATTCACAATTTCTGCTCCCGCTGGAATATACTCTTCAATCGCAATGTGATTTCTTGATTTTGGAACGATCAACTCCCCTTTTACTTTAAGCACATCTCCTACTCGGCCACCTAAGACTGGCTTTGCTTCTTCAGTATCAGATGCAACATACATAGTACGAGAAAGCGTAAAACCTTCGTCACGCGGTGCCACGACCCCAAGCGGTAAGAAGTACCGGAAGGCAATATCATAATAGAGTGTATTTTCCCGACGATTATGATTTTCCTTTTTAAATTCAATACTCATGAGTGTGTCTTTTTGAATTTGTGCATTAGGAACTTTCAAGATTCGTGTCTGGAAGAGTGTATCCTTATTGAAGATAGTTGTATCTGATTTTTCATTCGGAAGACTCGTCGAGAGAGTAAAATCTGATTCAGTTTCGCGCGAATAACCGAGGTACTCAACCAAAGCATCCGCAGTAGAGATCGTATTCATCGTTGAACTCCACGCTCCATTTTTATCTCGGCTTGCGAGCAACCAACGAATAATGTTTGGTGTAACTTCGCTTAAACGATCAGCTCGAATCATAGCCTTCACAAGAAGTGCAGTGTCGCGAATTGGAGTTTCATAACACTCCCACATGAGTTCTGCATTTGGTTTCACATATGCTCCCCGGGCATCGATTTCGATACGATTTTCAAGTAAATCCAGTGTTTGATTTATTGCCCGACTCCCAAACTCTTTCTTCTCAGCAGAAAGAAGTAAATTAAGCGTGGCCAGAGTCTGTGTTCCAATACGTTCTTTGAGATATTTTTCATCTCGGAGAATCAGGCGGATCTGATTTGGCACAGAGGCAGGAACGGTGCCGTATTTCTTAAGGTCATAGAGTGCTGACGCAACTGCGATATGGCGCTCATACCAAATTGGATTTCTTTGAACATGATACTGGAAGTCTGCGGCAAGAAATCGGAATACTGATCTTTGCTTCTCTTTGTCAATAGTATACCCAACCTTCTCAAGTCGATCTAAGGCACGGGCAATACGTGTCGTAAGGTATACATCGCCCTGCATTCCGTACGTTCCATATCCATACTGAGGCTGGTAATAGGTGAAGCCGCCATCAGTGGTTTGGTATTTATAGAGTTTTGCAAGCCCCAGCTGAACAATTTCGTCCATTGAGTAGGTAATGCCATCAAATGTACCGGTCGGTGTACCGAAGGCGTCTCCGACATTCTTTAAGGCCATACCCTCTTTATACACGGCAATTGCCTCAAGCTTCGTCGCAATCTCTTCTGTTGAGCTGTAGGGGTACTGCACTAAGAACTTGATCGCGTCTGACAAGAAAACTGCGAGTGTGGCACTCGATTTAATGGTGAGCTCACCTCGGTCAGGAATGATATTCCCTGGAACATACACCGATTCTCGAAGTGCATCTGCTGAAGATACACCAGCAGTAGCGAGTGTTTCGTAGGTAGCATTTTTCGACAGAAGAATGGACTGTTCCACGGTATCTTCATAGCGACTATTTTTTGCTCCCACCGTAAACTGAAGACGATACCCTTCTTCATTATTTTCATGAGCGTCAGTTGCTACTCGAAAATACACAGTTCTTGTTTCGTTGGCAGCCAATGTAATATTTTTCTTAGAATCCCCTGATTTCACAAGCGGAAGATTCTCACTCTCATATGTTACCGCGAACGTTTGTCGGGTAGCGGTTTGGTTAAAGACTTTTGCTCCAACCATAAACTCGTCGCCGGGAATAGCAAAGCGTGGGTAAAGTGGGACAACCATGAGATTCTTTTTTGCCGTAAATTCACTGTAGGATACCCCAAGCTTTGTATCTTTTGTAATACCAACACTCTCTAATTGCCATGTCGTTAAGTTATCTGGTAAACGGAATATGGCCGTAGCTCGACCATTTTTATCTGTCTTCAGTGTACCCTGCCAGAAAGCGGTATCCTTAAACTCCCCTCGCTTTTTCGTCGCCAAATCTTCAGGTTCGCTACCGCCTCCGCCTTTCGTGCCATTCGGAACCTCAATTTGTTGCAAAATATTTTTAAGATTGCTTGCCGTTGAAACCGTTAAAGGAAAGCCGCCGTAAAAAAACATCACCGGATTCTTTTTTGGGTTCCCTTTGAGAGCAAGAACGCTCATGTCAACCACAGCGGCCGAAAGTTCTGTTTCCACAGGCTTCCCATCAGAATCTTTGGCGGTAAACGTAATCGTTACCTCTTCCCCCGGCAAGTACTCCTTTTTATTTGGTTTTGCAACAATGTCTATTTCTTTCTTCCGGGTATTAATTTGAAAAGCAATATTTCCTGATTTTACTTCTGGAGAGTCGGAAAGGAGAGTAACCGAAGCATATACATTTGGCACATACGCCTCTTTAATAGGGAATGAGTATTTATGAAGACCGTATTTTACATCAACAACTTCATAATGGAACACCTGCCCACGCTCAACAGCAACCAGTGCTTTCGCCTGCTGAAATGGGGATTTGATAATAATATTCGCTGTATCCCCCACTCCTAAACTTGCCTTATCCGTAACAATTTCTAAACTCGTATCGTTCGTCGGCTGCACCAAACCTTCACCAGCCTGCTCACTTCCCGTGATGTAAAGCCGTGTTTTGGTTTGAATCGTATTACCACGACTGTCTACACCACTCAATTTCAGCTCGTACTCTCCTTGTTCTGTCGGCGTGTACGTTCCAGACCAATTTCCGTCACCATTTGTAGAAAAGGTTTCGTTATATACAGAGGTGAATTTTTGTTCCCAATTATAATAGAATCCACCATCAACTTCTTGGCGCTTCGCATACGTATAGCTTACCTTGTTCCAGGCAAGCGTAATGTCTCGTACACGCAAGGGCTTCCCTTTTATGTCTACCGATTTTACTTTCATGCCGACAGGATCATTCTTTGAACCAAAAAACTTGTCGGTAGCCAAACCAAGATAGTAGTCGCCCCCATGAACAATAAAGGAAACTTGTTTGGTAATGCTCTGTCCACTCGTATTCTTTACGGTGATGTACATTACGACAATCTTACTCTGACGATCATCTTCATTTGGAAAAATCTTTTTAAAATCCAAGGTGTGCGTAATACGCGCTTTTCCATTTGCCCCAAGTGAAACTCGATTACGGAGAATAAACTTGTCTCCGTAGTTGCACTCCCGATAACAGCTATACCAGCCAGAACCAAAGGTAAAGTATTCGTCACGATATTTGTCGAAATAATAATTTTGACTTCCAAGAGAGTACTCGATCGTACCCCCCTCTACCGGTGCACCGAAATAGTACGCAGCATCAATATCAACCGAAACAGCGTCTCCGGTTACATACTCTTCTTGAGTTGCTTTTGCGTCAACCTTAAACGCTGCTGGTACATATTCTTCGACCTCAAATGAACCGTATCCATTGTTTCCAGCCTGAATGCGATAGGAGCCGAGCGGTGCATCTTTTGGCAAGACGAGACGGGTTTCAAATGTGCCAAAATCACTTACCGACACTTCTTCTGAGAGAAGTTCTTTCGAACTACTATCGTACACCTTAATTGTTATTTTTTTTCCTTGTAGTATTTCATATGCACCGTCATACCCTCCTCGGTATAATCCTTTGATAAATACCTCATGAGTAGGCCGATAAATCGGACGATCAGTATACACGTAGTATGATTCTGACTGCTGAGCATACGTCCCGTATTGTAATTGCACTGAATTTGACGGCAAAATCGTGCTGTCACCGGGAATCGACACCACCACTCCAATCTGATCAGTTCTTGGCAACGCCGTTGCCAGTCCATCTTTTCCGGTATTCACAATTGTCCCTGACTCGACGAAGTTTGCTCCTGGTTTGTTTTGAGAGGTAAATACAGAAATTCGTGCTCCTAAAACTGGAGCAAGTGTTTTACTGTCGGTTACCCAATAGATATTAGAGAGAGCCTGACGTTTTGCATTATCCACCCCTTCTTGTAACCCTTCTGGGGCATACTGGTTCTCATGAAGCTCAATTTTCTTTTCTACAACTGACAGATTCGTCACAGAAACAAACGTACGCTCAAACACCGGTCTTTGTTGTGCGTAGGGCTCACGATAGTCAGGGTGAGAAAGAGTGACAACATAACTTCCTAAAATATCAGAACTAAACTCTTTCAAATCAACCTGTACATAGTTGTTTACCCAAAAATGACGATCGATAGGAATTCGTTTTGTAACCGTAGAAATACACGGACCAACCGTACCTGGACCCTCGTAGAACTGCGGACCTCCGACGGTTACATATTTAAGAAGTGTTTCCGAGCTGACTTTACATACATGGACATCGATAAACTCCATGTTCTGAGTAGCGTATGTCAACTTTGTTTTGAGAGGAGTCGTAACCGTGTAATTTTTCTGTAAATGAAAGAAGGTGAGATTCACTCCCGGCATTTTTCCTGTTTTTAAGGGAACAGTCACCAGTTCTTTTGAACCAAAGGGATCTTCTGTCGGAACAGAAAGCGTGTACGCTGTTTCAGGAGCAAGTCCGTAACTGAGCTCTGTTTGAAATTCCCCAGGATTACAAACGTAATACCCAACACTGATGTTCTCTGGGATAGGCTCTGGGATAAGCATGGATTTATTCCATGTAGGGGCTTTTTCAAAGCCTGGGGTCGCTGTTACTCCTGGAGCCGTCTTCCCGTAGTTCTTCTCAATCGGGCTGTTACTGCAAAAAACAAGGCTTTCAAGTGTGGTTATATTTCCGTATGCTGGCACAACGACCCCATTTGTCGGTTGTCGAACTTTAAGAACCGGGGGAAGCTTAATATCATTTCTGATCACATCCGGATTAATCGTAAGCCCTTCCATATTCACGATACGTTTCAACACAAGCTGAAACGTGTCTCCTAAGGTAAACTTACTTTTATCAACCGTTAAAAGAACGGTGCGCTTATCTGGAACCTTCTCACAGGGAACATCCGAATAAAAGAACGACTCCCCTTTCTCACCCTGCTCTCCTGTATCAGGACATTTTTCTCCGTAGGTAAGCGAGGTAATGTGTGGGGCGTCGATTGCACTTTTATCAATATTGATATCCTCAAAAAACCTAAGAACCAGCTGACCCTCAGGGTCAAAAAAGTTCGGAGCAGCAAAACCGGTACGAGGAGAATTCGCGGTAAGTGATTCAATAACACCGGTAATTATAACAGAAGTGCTGCGTTCCTCTGCGAGGATAATATCCCCATCAACAGGATAGGCTTTCTTAATCGTCACTGTATAATTTTCTGTAAAATCCCAAAGTTTTTTTCGTCCATGCGTATCTTTTTTCTGAAAGACATTGACTGCGGACGTATCCTGTACCGTTTCATACACGTTTTTCTCGGTATTAAAAACCGCTTTTGTGCCATATTCAATTTCCGCCTCAACATTTTCTCTATCCTCCCCTTTTATTTTTACAAGAGTAATCTCCCTTGCTGTTTTTTCTAAATCAACCGGTTGATTGAACTGAATACGCACTGGTTGGTTGTACCGAAGGCTCCCATGAGATAAAGCATCGTACCGAAGATGCCGAGTGGTGAATGTTACTGGCGCCACACTCGCGATACGAATGCCTTCAAGGGAAGGCAGGCTATCTGGAATAGAAATGCGATAGTTCGTTGATGCTTTGAGTGTTGTCTCTGGGATAAACTGCACCGTCCGTGTTCCGACCCATTTAAACCGACCAGGAGTTGCTGGCTCAATGACAAGAGGAATTTCTTTCTCCGCAGTCTTATCAACCGTTGAAACTGGGATCATCGGACGATTAAATACGACGGTGATATTTGTTTTTTCATGGGTTTCTGTGTCTGCTTTCGGAAAAACAGCAGCAACAGCAGGGTCTTCCTCAGCTAAAAAGTCTTTTCCGATAGTTCCCTCTGGGGACGTAAGTGTAACGGTATAATATTTGCCAACGCTTAGTTTCTTTTCTGGATTATACACAACACTATCTACGGTTGAGGCGAGTACCCACTCCCCTTTAATACCCGGGTGGAAAGTAATGTTATTTTTTGCCTGCTCTGCGTCTACTCCTTTCGGCAAATGGACAACGATGTTTGCACTTTCAGAAATACTTGGAGCAACCAAAGAATAGGCCGTGGTATATTCTGGTTTCGGAGTAAAGGCAATGCTGGAGCGATTCAAATAAACAAGAAGAGCGAGAAGGCCAAGTGCAATAAGAAGCAGTGCCACTAAAAAAGGTTTTCTTGGTATTTGCGGTGCTTTACGTAACCAACGCTCTATACCTTTTGGTCCTGATACTTCGCTTCCACTCGATACATTTTCCATAATAATAGTAAACACCACGGCCTGCGCCGTGGTGTTTTTCGCGGACAAGACGTGTTAAAAATCAACGTACTATTGCCCAAACTATTCATCTGCTCGGAGGGTGGGGCTCGAACCCACGACCAATTGGTTAACAGCCAACTGCTCTACCGCTGAGCTACCTCCGAATCTGTATTATTTGTACCATGTAATTGGGTATACGACTTTATCGTACACCTTGTTCGGGGACAGGGATTCGAACCCCGATTGAAGGCTTCAAAGGCCTCTGTCCTACCATTAGACGATCCCCGATTGTAGTGCCAAACTACGAGCGGAGATACTTGCCCATAGCGAGAACGCTCGATGTTGTCGTTAGAACTAAAACCGCAAGCGTTTCGGCGCCAACGAGGACTAGTATATTGGAGTAAAAATAGTTTGTCAATATGCCAACCTCGCCAAAAACCTTGGTTACCTGAGGTTCTAAAAGCCCTATAGCAAAGTAGACAATGACCCCAGTAATCATAAGGCTAAGAACTGTAAACACAAGTGCCTCAATAACGTATGGGCTCCGTACAAACCAGTTTGAGGCCCCCACCAACTTTTTAATGGTAATTTCGATTCTTTGAGTATAAATAGCCACCCGAACCGTATTAAAGATGATAATGAAGGCAATGAGGGCAAACAACCCCGTTACAACAACACTAAACTTTTCTACTTGGCTCGTAATGGTGTGAATTCGACTAATCGCCTTTTCCGTATCAGAAAAAGTCTTGGCTTCAATGGTCTTCTCGTATTCTGGAACACTAAGCGCAGTAATGATCTTTTGATAATCCTCTGGAGTACGGGTCTTTATAATAAGCATTGACCCTAGTGGGTTATCCCCTAATTCCTCAAGTGAGGCAAGGATAGTTTGATTATACGCATATTCAGCGCGAAAATCCGCCAGCACTTCTTCTGGGGTATAAAACTTCTCATCCACGACTTCTGGAAACGTACGAATATATTCGCGGATTTCATTAATCTGCTTCTCGGTTGCGTCCTTAGCAAAGAAAACGCTCACATCCACCTGATCTTTCACGACTTGGGTCGCCTCAATAGTGAGCACCCGAACCGTAAGAAGCGTATTTACCGACAACAGCATGAGGACCAAAATAAGGACCGTCATGATCGATAAACTAAAGTTTCGATAAATATCTTGCAGGGCAAACCGAATGGCACGAAAGAAAGTAACCATAGAAGATTAAAGGCGATATCGGCCACTCGCTTCATCTGCGACAATACGGCCATCGTGAATCGTTATCACGCGTTTTTTTAATTGATTTACCACATCACGATTGTGAGTCACGAGTACAATCGTCGTACCAAACTCATTAATTTTTTTCAGAATTTCAATAACCTCGTGAGTGTTGATCGTATCGAGATTTCCTGTTGGTTCATCGCCTACTAAAATCTTTGGTCGATGGACAAGGGCACGGGCAATTGCTACACGCTGTTGCTCTCCTCCAGAAAGTTGATGTGGAAAACGCTCTTCTTTGTGGGCCAAACCCACAATGTCGAGCACCCGCGGCACTACTTCCCGAATACGCTTGCTCGACTCCCCTGCCACCTCAAGAGCAAATCGAACATTTTCTGATACGGTTTTTTTAGGAAGAAGTTTGAAATCTTGAAAAATGACTCCGATTTGGCGTCGTAAAAGTGGAATATGGCGGTGGGCAATTTTCGTAATGTCCCAACCCCCGATATTAATTTTTCCTTTTGAAGGGCGTTCCTCAGCAATAAGAAGCTTTACCAATGTTGTCTTTCCGGTTCCACTTTGGCCTACTACAGACACAAACTCTCCGGCATCAATATGGAGATCAATATTACGAACTCCAACACTATCTTTGGTATAGAGTTTAGAAACATCGCTGAGCGTAATCATATACACCAAGTATAGCATAAGTTGAGATGTAGGGCACGATGGACTCATTGTGTATAAAAAACGCCTCGGATGAGGCGTTTTTTAGCGAATACGTTTTCCTGAACTTCTTTTCCCCTATTTCATCATGAGATAGTAGCAAAAACTAATCACCTCGCGCAGGATAAAACCTCGACATCAACATATCTTGAACATCATGAAACCACTTTTATGGTGGTTTTATTTGTTTGAGCCAAGAATGGGGATCGAACCCACGGCCTGCACGTTACGAATGTGCCGCTCTACCAACTGAGCTATCTCGGCTTGTCAAAGTGTTGAGGCACTTTGAGCGGGATACCAGAATACTCACTCGCCCTTCGGGCTCTTTGAGACACCTTCAGGTTTCTCAAATCTCTTTTTCAACAAGCGAAACCTCACGGTTTCACCCTTCCCTGAGTTCAATTCTGTTATCAGCACTCAAAAATTACGGCACAAGATGTTTTATACAAAAACAATGCTTATGCCTGGAGCGGGATACCAGAATCGAACTGGCATCTTTGGCTTGGGAAGCCAACATACTACCACTGTACTAATCCCGCATTTTAAGGGCTACCCTTTCGAAGGGTAGCCAATATATTATAGAGATTTTTGTAATTCGTCAAACGGACTATGGATCGGAAGAAGGACTTTAATCTTCGCATCTTTTACCTGTTTCCGTACGTATGCTCCTAAATTTCTCTCATCACGGCGTTCATCTACTCGAACCACATGGTAGCCAAACTCTGTCTTGATAGGCTCCTTCGAGTATTCTCCGGTTTTGAGAGCAAATACTGCATCTTCAAATGTTTTCATTAAACGCCCTGGTCCAAATGACCCCAAAGAACCTCCTGCTTTCTTGGTCGCCTCATCGTTTCCAAGTTCAGCCGCAAGTTTTGTAAAGTCCTCACCTTTATCTAAACGAGCAATCGTATCTTTTGCTCCTTGCATGGCTTCAGCATCAAGAGTTGTCGTATTTACCCGAAACAAAATGTGCCGAGCGGTTACGACCGGATCAATTGCATTTGCAAACTCAGAGTCAGTGGTCGAAGCAAATGCGGCTAACATTTTTTGTTCTAAAATGGCTGGACGACCCACCTCATCGAGATACTCAGAAAGAGAAAGGCCGAATGTGTTTTGTAAAAAGGCATTGGTATCCTCTTCACTCATGTTACTTGAGGTCAAGAGATACTCTTTTGCATCAGCCATATCTTTTTCCGTTACCTCCACCTGAAGCTTCTTTGCAACATCATTCATAATAACGGTGCCAGCAACTTGAAGAAGGGCCGTATCAGAAATTTCTTGTTCTGTTGGAGCTGGATTAACTGGCTGGCTCGCTGCAGCAGCCTTAAGGCGTTCATAAGCTCGGTAATACGTTGTATAAGGTACTTTTTCCCCATTCACACTCACGACCGCTATATTTAACGTATCAGCCACCTTGAGAGCTGATGCTGGAGCAGGAAGAACGGATAACGCTTGTCTCGCCCATACATAGGTGCCAATCAAAACCACAAGGATAACGCAAATAAGCCCGGCCGCAAAATAAAGGATAGGATTTTTTGGCATTGTTTTTGCTTCAGGAGCGATTTGAGGTTGATTTGATTCCATATCTATAATAATAAAATTAGAAGGCTCGTTCACGATAAACAAAATAGTACCACCATTGTATCGGATTGGTTCGGCGCTGTCTAGGCGTCATTTTCTCTGTTGAAGAAACAATCTCGACTCCCTCTGTTCGAACCACAATAACATTCTCATCCGGTTTTTTCATATGCAATTCCGTCCTTGCAGCGTCTTCCACAAATTGATCGTTCATGACATATTCAAGGAGTTCAATGGACTCAAGTTGTTTTTGTGATAAATTCTTTTTCTGCATCTCAAGATCACGAATTTCCTGGCGAAGCTCTGCATCTCGCGAATAGGTACGAATATTCGCAAAGACAAGAAGTACAGCAGCGGTAAAAAGGATGCCGAGAAAAACTCGAGACTGCCATGCACGACGAGGGGATTTCGGGCTCATAGCGTTTGAGCTTGTTTCCGCGCACAGGCGGTACGTACAATATGACGGTCGTCCCAGGGAATTAATTTACCTTTTACGACCATGGCTTGTTCAGAACCCTTTCCCGTCACAAGGACAATGTCATCTTTTTCTGCCATACGAATAGCGGAAAAAATAGCCTCCTCTCGGTCAGGGATAACAAAAAGGGTCTCCCCATCAATTTTTCCAGTTGAACGAACCGCACTTGCCACGTCATTGATAATATCCATTGGATTATCATCATACGGGTCCTCATCTGTTACAATGCAGACACTCGCTTTATTTCCAACCAAAGCACCTACGGTAAATCTACGTGCGACATCGCGCCCCCCGCCAGTCGATCCAAACACATGAATAATCCGTTTATGGGGTAGTGCCTCAGCAACCTCGTAGAGCGCGCGCATAGCGACCGGCTCAAACGCGTAATCAACAATCGCGGTAAACTGAAGAGGCTTGGCTTCCGGTATTGATTCTATGCGCCCCGGAACTGGCTCAGTGGCACTTGCCGCTTGGCCCGCCTCAGGTAAGGTCTCACCGAGCGCCATGAGAGTGCCAATACAAAGAGAAATGTTGGTTGGCTCAAAAGGACCGAGCAATCGGGTCGTGGCGCGAGTACCGTTCACTTCCCACACCTGCCCCTCCCCTTCCCGTGAAATATTTTTTATTACGAGTTCATGAATTTTTTTATTGCCTTCCACGCCTGAGGGCACCCCACCTTCTTTTTCCACAAAATAAACCTCGTCAAAAGGGTGGTTTACAAAGTATGTAAGGTCGCCAGCTTCTGCATTTGCCACACAGACTTTGGGTACTTTCGAAGAAAACCGAGCGCGTATTTTTTCTGAAAGCTTCTTCCTCTTTTTTCTTTTACTTTGAGCAATGTAGGAAAAAATTTTCGCCTTTGCCTCTCGATACTTGTCATATCCTCCGTGAGCCTCAATATGCTCGGGATAAAAATTGGTCAAGAGAATGGTATCGTAATGAATTCCTCGGTGACGACTTTGAAGGACCCCCTGGGAAGATGTCTCAACAATGGCAATATCGCATTTTTCGAGAACCATCTGGTGCAAAAAAGCTTGCGTGCGGGCACGGCCAAGCATTGTCATTTTTTCTGCATTCAAGGTTTGTTTTCCGGCGATAACAAAATCCACGGTCGAAAGCGACCCTACACGAAAACCTCGTGATTCAAGCATAAGGCGAAGATGCTGAACGACGCTTGATTTCCCGCTCGTTCCAGTCACTCCAATCACATACAATTTACCTGAAGGAAACCAAAAACGAAGAGCGCCATAATACGCCCAAAAAAGATGCCAAGTATGTTTCAGTGAGGCAAATACAGTCATATGCCTTATGAAGGACTTTTACGAACGAAATGAGATGTCGTACACTACCTCTTCTAACCGATGGAATGCTTGCTTGGCCTGATCATTTTTCGTACGCAAATAACTGGTGAGATCAAACGATGCCAATTCTTCCATAATTGCCCGGGCAAGTTCCGCAGCTCGAAGTACTTCAGCATCTTGTCTTTCTGTCGCTTTCCGAAGTGCATACCGGTATAGTTCTCCTGGCACATCGCATAAACCGGCAACATAGACATCGTCCGGCACTTCCATTTTTGAAAGACCACCAAATGCTTTTTGAGCTACAAATTGCGTAAATAATTTTGCCTCAACATATTCCTCAAGAGCTGCCCGATAGGCACCTTCATCTAATACCTCTCTGTTCTTTCGGTAGGTCTTTTCAATGGCCTTAAAGGCATGCTCCACTTCGACAATAATCGCTTCTGCCTCCGACACGTCGTTTCGGTGGGCCGCAAAAATCGCTCGCTTTACACGATGAAGCGCAGTATTTGCACTATTTATAATCTCCCGACGCATGGCGGCATAGGTGTGAAGCCGGGTTCGAATTTTACCTAAGTATGCTAGAGAAAGGGCCATATATTTGTTCTTGACAAGAAGTATTTTTAAGTATATCATATATGCAAATTTTGCCTATGACCTGGTAGCTCAGCTGGTAGAGCAGGGGCCTTTTAAGCCCAAGGTCGCGGGTTCGAACCCCGCCCGGGTCACCAATATCAAAAATAACCGATTCAACCGGTTATTTTTGTTTTTTCGAACTTCGGGGTAAAGCTAGTTTCGTATCTGAGTAATATATTCCTGGAGCGCATCCTGATACGGTCGAAGAGGGGGAAATTTTGAATTGATAAGTACAGAGCACACCGGACGCTTCGCCGGACGTGGAAATGCATCCCCTGAAACAGGGGTGATTTTTGTTTGCATACCGGCCAATTGATACAGCTCCTTAACGGCCTCATACCAGGTGGCAGAACCTTCATTTACTAAGTGATAGATTCCAAAGCTCATCCCCGACTGAAGAAGCTGTTTACTCGCAAGCGCAAGATCTGGAGCATAGGTAAACGACCCGCGTTCGCTATCGACCACCTGAACGTCAGGTTTTGTCTGACCCACCTCAAGCATTACGTCAAAAAAACTTCTCTTAGCACCGGCTGACGATGCAGGTTTTCCAAATAATTTTGACAATCGAATAATATAACACTTTTCAGCGCCCTTCTTTACCGCCACCTCCCCGAGAAGTTTACTTTCCCCATATTTGGATATCGGTTGTGGCTCAGCATCTTCGGCATAGCCATGAGCTCTCTTCTCTCTCCTTAACAACTCGCAGTCGTGGGCACTGCCCGGAAAAACATAGTCTGTAGAATAATGCACTAATGTAAATCCATTCTCTCTACTCATGTTTGCTAAAAATTCTGGCAAGTCTCTATTTAAACGAAGCGCTATAGCAAATTCGTCTTGACTCTCCTCGCACTTATCTACCGCATTATACGCAATCGCGTTTACGACATATTCTGGCTTTTCTTCCTGAAAACGTTTTCCGAGAGAAGAGAAATCTGTAGCGTCCATTTCTTCCTTATCCCAAGCAAGGGTTTCATAGGATGCATCCTTCAAAAATACCTGAGCGAGTTCTTGTCCAAGCATTCCTTTGCTTCCTAAGATAATAACTTTTTTGCTCATAGCAGTATTTACGCCTCTGACGGATAAGTAAAGGCTTCTTTTATTTCGCTAAGGAGAGGTTGGACCACGTCTTTTTCAGAAACGATCGGATTTTCAATCCCCCAGTTGATTCCGAGTGCTGGATCATTAAAACGGAGCCCTCTTTCGTGTTCTTTGGAATAAACGTTCGTGCATTTATAGACAAATACAGTGTCATCCTCGAGAGACAAAAAACCGTGGGCAAAGCCGGCAGGAACCCAAAATTGTTTTTTGTTTTCAGCTGAAAGTTCGACCATCACATGCTGTCCAAACGTTGGGGAACCAAAACGAAGGTCGACCGCGACGTCTTTCACACTTCCACGGAGCACTTGCACCAACTTCCCCTGTGACATGGGTTCAAGCTGAAAATGAAGCCCGCGGAGTACACCCTTTTTTGAAACGGAAAGCGTGTCGTGAATAAGGTCGGGTAAAATACCTGCAGCTTTATAGCGAGCAGCACTGTAGGTTTCCATGAAGAAGCCTCGTTCATCAGCAAATGCCTTAGGTTCTATTATGAGAAGACCTTCAATTGAAGTAGGAATTACATTCATATACAAAAATACGTATTCAGTGAGTATTATTGTATCTGGACTCTCACAAATTTGTCCAATCATTCCATAAAAAACAAAAACCGCTTAACGCGGAAGGAAGGGGGGTGGGTGGGGCGGCTCGCATGCTGCCCCCGGAGTTGCTCTCAAACATGACATTCCATGGTACCAAAGGATATGCACGTCTTTTGAACTTCTCTGGGGTTTTGTGCCTCATGTTTGCGAACCCCACCCATTGATCTGTTGAACTCTGCCCTCGCAAATTGCCGAGGACTTTCAGAAGGGTGTATCCACCCAGCTTATTTTTTTGGATGCCTCTCGAGGAGGCGCTATTCGATTTTCAATTTTCGACCACGCTTCAGCGATGGACGAGCGAGAGAACTGCTGTTCCGTTGCAGCTTTTTCACCCAACCTCTCAAAGAGGCGCGGTGCATGACACGATCTCATCTAAAGACGATCAAACCGTTCACGCAGGAAGATGATACCTGGATCTCTCGACCCTGTCAATACTATCCCACAGCCTCTTCAAGCACCTCGAGAATCTTCTCTTTCTTTGCCGGAGGCAAGAGAGAATGCAAACGCGAAGCCATAAGGGCACGAACATCCTTTCTGTCACAGAGTCCACGAATAATTTGAGCAAGGTGAAGCCCACTTGTCGTGCGTTCATCGACCAACACCACGGCTTCGGCTTTTGCAAGAATGGCAACATTATCTTCTTGGTGTCCTGGTTTTGGGATAAGTACAGCCGGCTTCTGAAGTGCTGCTAATTCAGAAAGTGTTCCAAACCCTCCCCGAGACACAACGACATCAGCCACCGCATAGGCATCTTTCATCTCTTCGGTAAAAAAAGGGTAGGAGTGGTAAAAAGGCGCAAACATCTTCGCGGCCTGAAGCACTGCATCAGCAGGACGCTCACGACCATACACATGAATAATCTCAATTTGTTTCACCAAATGCTGCATGGCGCCCACGGTCAGTTCATTCACCCGAGCTGATCCTGTTCCCCCACCCGTCACAAAAACGACAGGAAGGGTTCCCGATAAACCAAAACGTTTCAAGGCACGAACTCGATCACCGGCATACACATCTTCGCGAATAGGATTCCCGAGCCACATGGTTTTTCGAGCCGGGAATTTTTTTACTGTTTCAGCGAGAGCGGTTGTAATTTTTTTGGCAATCGGAGTCATGAGTCGATTTGCCAAACCTACCTGCACATCCTGCTGATGAATCCACGTTGGTACCCCAAGCACCCAAGCGGCGAAATGAAGAGGGACCGACACAAAGCCACCAGCAGAAATACACACATCAGGGTTTTCTTTCCACACATGATGCAGCGACTGGCAGAACCCAAAAAAAACATGAACAATATCTTTTATATTTGCAATTGACCAGTAACGGCGAAGTTTCCCTGCGTGAATAACAAGAGGGGTAAAACCGGCCGTAGCCACTAATTCTTTTTCTGGTCCATTTTTTTCTCCAACCCAAAAAAATTCCGCGTCACCATGTGCCTCACGGATTGTTTCAGCAATAGCCAAAAGAGGGGTTACTGGCCCCAGGGTTCCACCTCCTGAAAAAAAGACCTTCATACCGATTGAACGATACGCTTCACAATATCCACATTCTTTTTATCTGGCCCCATTTCATCAAACCCAGGTACCTCAAGGAGCCATGGCAGATTTGCAAACTGCTTATTCTTGGCGAGTGCAACAAAACCAGCCTTCCCGATATGACCCTCGCCGATATTCTCATGTCGATCATGCAAAGAACCGCACTCGGTTTTTGAATCGTTTAAATGAAGGGAAACAATATGCTCAAAACCAATTTCCTTTTCAATCTTTTTGGCCAAGCTTGTCACCTCTTTTTCACTATAATTTGGCATGGTTCCGGCGGCAAACAAATGTTGCGTGTCTAAACAAATTTTCACGCGTGGATGATCTACTCCACGAAAAAGAATCCCCAATTCCTCAATAGTGGCACCAAGCTTATCTCCTCCACCCGCCGCATTTTCTATAATGAGTAAGCTTTCCCCCGGTACTTTTTTAAGCACTTCTTTCATTCCTTTTACCGCCTGAGCAATGCTTTTCGTACGGTCATGCCCCTTCGCTGAACCAACATGATAAATGAGCCCTTTCGCTCCGAGCGCCTCGGCAATGGACAAATGTGCCACTAAACTGTCGACCGATTTTGTATACAACAAAGAATTCGGCGAGCCAAGGTTCACCAAATAAGCGGCATGAAGAAAAACAGGCCCAAGACCCGTTGCTTTCTCTGCCGCTTTATACGCAGCAATATCTTCTTTGTTGGGTTGGCGCGCACTCCATTGTCGCGGAGATGCACCAAAAATCTGCATCGCCTCGGCTCCAATGGCCTGTGCATTTTCAAAACACTTATACCACCCTCCTGCAACAGAAACATGCGCGCCAATAATCGGCATACGTATTTTTTATTGAGCTATAATACGGGCTGATTTTTCAGCCACTTCGGCAGTTGTCACAGAAACATTCTTTTCCAGTTCTCGGTAATAAGCATCATTAATACGGCGCTCAAAACACGTTTCCCCTACTCCATGTTTCCATTCCTGTTCATTCCCAATGAAAGGGCCACTAAACTCAGTGCCCATACGTGGGTAATACATGGATTCTTCTGAAATCGATTCTGTTTCGAATGTGGCACACAAACGGAATGTAGACGTATTAACCACGCTGTATCCAAATTGTGCACCAGTAGTAGGATCTTTTGGTAAACCAGCCTCACCCTCGATTGGGCGAAGTAAGGCTAAATTTTCTGGCAATGTTTTTTCTTGTCGCCAAAATTCAGCAATATCGTACTGCAAAATGCTTAATTGTGATGTGCGAATATTATCCGCTGCGCGGGCACGGGCTTCACGGGGAGACCCTACTAAAACTAACCCCCCAATAACCGATGCCACCACTATGGCAATAACCACAAACGAAAACCATTTCATCTGCTGCATAGAGGAAGGGTTAGGCTTTTTTAGGTGCATCAAATCGACGCAAGTCCCAACGGTAATACCCAAAAACACTTCCGGCCACAACAAGCGTAGAGAGAAGTTTAAGGAAAAAGCGCGCGGTGAGCTCTCCAGCCAAAAACTTATTCAACAAAAACGCAAGGGTAAACATGATGATGAATGACACGACGAAAAGTGTAAAGTAAATAATTGTTTTCCGAATACGCAGGTCGTGTTTCATCGGATCATTGGCGTAACTTTCGTTAATTTGTTTTAACGCATACGCACAGACAGGAAACATGACCACTAAAAACGAGATGGCGTTCCGGAGAAGTGTCTTCGCCCCCTCTACCACGTACCCGTAGCCCCCGCCCGCAATAATAGGGTCAGGTACTAAAATATTCACGATCTGAAAGAGTACTGTGGTAAGAGCAATGGCACTTGCGTAGAGTGTCCCCATGCCAAGAAGGTGCCAGAAAATATCCCGTTGGCTGGCCCGTGGTTTAACGTCATCCATAATTCGCACGTGAAGAATAAAACTATTTCACCTCTTGTCCTGCTTTGGTGACCAATTTAATGGTAAGTTCAAACTCATCGTTAATAACGGCGTCTCCAAGAGAGTCAAAGAATTTTCCAGAGCCAAAGCGAACATCCCATTTCGTTCGATCAATTTTTACAACAGCATTTGCGGTGTACCCTGCATCACTTCCGGTAATTGTCGCAGGAAAAGTAATGCTATTCGTAATTCCTTTCATTGTGAGATCTCCTGTAACTGTGTACTCATTTGTTGTTCCAGCAATTTTTTGTACCCCTTTCAATTGAAAAGATGCGGTTGGGTACTTTTCTACATCAAAAAAATCAGGCGATTTTAAATGTTTATTCAACGCGTCCCCAGCTTTCTGGTCAGTTGTCGCGATTGTTGCCATGTCGACCGTAAGCGCTCCAGAAAGAGGCATTCCGTCCTTCACCGCCACCTCACCTACCTTAATACCAATCGTTCCACGGTGGTTACCTCCTACTTTTTTTGCACCGTACCATTCTAAGCTGCTTTTCGTAGTATCAACTTCAAATACCATGCTCGCAGCCAAAGTTGCATCATCTTCCATACTGGTTGATGGTGTTGGCGCAGGCATTTCTGATGGCATTGGCGTTGGAGTCGTTGGAGTAGGAGTCGCAGCCTTTTTAAAACAGCCTGCACCCATAGTAACAACCACAGCCACCACAAGCAAAAGAGAGGAGATGTGTTTCATATATACATGATAAAAATTTCCCCACGGTTTAGGGGGTACAGGTAGTTTACCTTGGGGCGTACACCACGTCAACGGGCCCGAAATAATACGGTTCTCAGAAGAAAGACGGAAACAAAGCAGCAAAGAAGAACGGTTACGATCGACGCACCGCTTGGGGTATTCAAAAGATACGAACCCACTAACCCCACCCACACCGACAAGAGCGAAATGGCTATCGACCAATACATGGTTTGACGAAATCCACGATTAAGAAGGGTCGCCGTAATTACCGGAATCGTCATGAGCGCCCCGACCAAAAGAACCCCGAGGGTTTGAAGGGAAATGGCAACAGTAAGTGAAGCTAAGATAACAAAAACACGATTTACCAAAGATACCGAGACACCCTCTCCGCGAGCCAAGGCTTCATGAAAAGAAATGATAAAAAGCGAATGGTATAAAAAGGCAAGGATAATAAGTACGAGAAAACCAAGTACCCCGATAAGCCCCACATCAAAAGAAGTGAGTGTGGTAATGCTTCCAAACAAAATACTGGTTACTCGAATACCCGAAGCGTTCGTTAGGCTCATGAGAACAAGAGCCACCGCCAAACTTCCAGACAAAAGAAGGGATAAGAGAGAATCTCCCCATAGCTTCCCTTTCTCACGAATATGTTCAATGATAAGCGCGGCTGAGACAGTCGTAAGTGCCGCCGCACCAACGGGTGGAATACGAAAAAGAATACCGAAAGTAATGCCGAGAAGAGAAACATGCGCTAAAGTGTCGGCTAAATAACTATACCGCCGTACCACCAAAAACATTCCAATGATCGGAGCAATAAGCCCAACTACAGACCCCGCAAGGAATGCTCTTTGCATGAATTCGAAGGTAAAGAGATCAAAAAACATAAGAGAGGCTTAGGAGGTATGCGCGGTTTCCCCCTCATACACCGTACCGTCGACGGTCAAAAAGCGAGTTGCATCTTTCCGGATTGGTGCAATATCATGCGAAACCAGCAAAATCGTCAGATGAAGTTCTTGGTGAAGAGTGCGAAGAAGGGAATAAAATGTTTCTTGACTTGCTCGATCTACCCCAACGGTTGGCTCATCAAGAAGTAAAATTTCTGGTTCAGCACAAAGAGCACGCGCAATCATCACCCGCTGAAACTCTCCACCGGAAAGCATGCCGATGCGACGTTTTCGTAAGTGCTCAATATTGACCCGACGAATAGCCACTGCCGCAGCCTCATCATCATGTTCATGTTTTCCATGAAGGAGATGGTGGCGGACACGGCCGCTTTGCACAATCTCTTCAACGGTTGCCGGAAACATACGAATATCATTTTCCATTCTCTGCGGAACAAACCCAATATCGATATGGTGATGTGCATCGTGCGTTGAGTGCCCAAAAATTCGAATATCTCCTTTTGTCGGATGAAGAATACCCGCAAGTAGGTGAAGCAATGTTGATTTTCCTCCACCATTTGGTCCGACGATGCCCACATATTCTCCGGCCTCAAGAGAAAAACTAACATCTCGAAGAACGGGTTCTGCTCCTGGATACGCGAAACCAACATTCTGGCAAATAATTTGTGTATTATCGTGCTTTACTGGCATACAAGGGCGCTCTTCAGCGCGTAGGCATTATTCATCATCAGCGAAAGGTAATCATTTCCTTCTTTTTGATCTTGAGATGTAAGCCCTTCGATCGGGTTCAGGACATCTGTTTTTACACCAACTTCCTTAGCAACCACATTTGCCACATCAGGCGACACGAGAGTTTCGAAAAAAATGGTAGTTACTTTTTTTTCTTGAGCAATGTTTGCCACCTCGGCGAGGCGCTGTGGAGACGGTTCATTTTCTGGAGACACTCCGGCAATAGGGACAAACTCAATATTGTAGCGTTTTCCAATATACGAGAACGCATTGTGTGAAACGATAGCGGTTCTTGTTTGGCATGTTGCAAGAAGGGTGCGGTAGGCAGTATCGAGATGCTCTAAATCTTCCAAAAGCTGATTATAGTTTATATCAATCACTGCACTTTTTTCTTGGTACAGATTTTTAAAATCGTCGCGCATAAGACGAGCGGCATCCTTCATAAGAACCGGGTCAAGCCACATATGTGGATCAATATCCCCTTCTTCCTCTTCGTGCGAAGACTCCTCTTCATCGTGCTGAAGCGGTAAGAAAGAAAGATGGTCGGCTAAAACTAGAAGTTTGTGGTTCCGTTTTTCAATATCTGACTTTAGTCCTAAAACCCACCCATCGACATGTGCCCCATTCGCAATTACTATAGGAGCCTCGAGAAGTTCAGCCACATCCTGAGGGCGCGGTTCAAAGTCGTGCGGTTCAGCCCCAGCTGGCACGGCCCCACGAACTTCTGCAACACCGAGAAGGAGACGTTCGGCTAAATACTGCAGTGGATATATCGTCACCACAACAGGTGACGACTTAGCCGATGGCATATGTTTTGGCTCTGAAAAGAGAGAAAAGAAAATTGCCAAAAAAAATAAACTTACACTAAGGCCTGCCAAAAAATAAATAAGCCAAGATTTTTTCATATCGTTAATTTTTTACACAGGTGCGGCACAAGCTCGTGTACGCCACATCGTGATGAATTTGTACAAAACCTGGAATTTTTTTATTAGAATCTGTGTCGCAGGGAACGCAGGCATTTTTTCTACACGACGTGCAGATAACATGGTGGTGATGCTTCTCTCCGCCATGAAGCTCGTAGAGCTGCTCCTCACCCAAGTGAACGGTAGGGTGAATAAAATCAAGCAGGGTAAGCAAATCAATGGTGCGATACACTGTAACCTTATCAAGCCCACGCAACCCTTTTACAATATCCCCAACCGAAAACATGCCGTCAATTGATTCAATAAAGGCGCAGATTTTTTCACGCGTTTTTGTTGATTTATATCCTTTTGCTGCAACTTTTTCGACGAGTGACTGATTCATACAAGAAATAGGTAGATTCAGTATAGCATATGAGTTGCATTTAGAGCAAGCCCCCTATCGCCAATACACAAGCCCAGGATAGCGCATGTCAATGTACTGAAGATTCTTTCGCGGAACATGCTTTGAGAGAACAGCCTCAAGGCGAGGCGCCACTTCTTTGGCCGATTCGTTCAAAGGAATGAAGAGCCGCCATCCCTCTTTCGTAAACAGAGTTGCATATGGGCCTGGGTTTCCTTGTTTTTCGATATACCAAAAAGGAATGTCGGTTTTTTTACTCAAATATTCGTACCACTCAATGGTGCGAGCAACCAAAAGCGGGTCAACAGAAGAAAGTACTTCTGGTGTTGAGCTCGGTGTTCGCTGTCGCACAACAAGTAAAATGGGGTAATCCCCTGCTACACTGCGCATACGTTCGACTTCGGGTGTATGCGTTCGACTCACCACTTCCTCATTCCGCCGAATAGTGCCATCCGCGAGCGTCGTTGTTGATACCTGTACTTCCTGTTCCCAAGAGTTCGCACCTACCGGGGCCACGGTATCAAGTACTTCCCCCTGAAGTCCAACAAAACGATACGATACCCCGTCATCGAGAATGACATTCGACAACCGTTCAGTGACCGTTATTCGAAGTGTGTTCGGAAACTCTTTTCGAACTACTGCCTGCTCAAGAGAAAAACGCTCCATGAGCCACGCCCGCACACCTGCTACTCGAATGAGAAGATACGCCCGACCTGAAAAAGGGAGTTTCTCATATAAAACTGTCCCTAATTTTTCTTCAATGCTTTGGCGAATTAATTCTTCACTTAGGCGTTCGGTCCCTGAAATTTCAATTTTAGAAATAGCAAAAAAAGGATGAGTTAAAAGAAGAATACTCATGCCGAAAATCGACAACAATCCTAGAAACAAAAGAACATAGCGTCGCCAATGCGAAACTTTTTCTTTTGCACGATAGGGATTCGGTGCTTTCGGTTCAGCAAAAGAGTGCTCTGCTTTCACGGCACCCTGTCGACGCCACTTACGGCGAACTTTGTACGGATTAGGAAGCATGGAACCAAAATGTTTGCGCTTTAGGCAAAACCTCGGCGAAACCGTCGAAAGGTTTCAATAAGCCAATTCAGTGCGTACCATGGCGAGAGCGGAATATCCTGACAGTGCTCGAGTTCTTTTAAAAATCCGCCAAACCCTTTTTTAAAATGAGTAATTCCATGGAACGGATGAGAAGACGAAGCGCCTTCGGGCGCGATCCCCCAAAAATTATACCATATTCCGCCCAAACGTTTCGCTTCTTGGATGGCTGCCCACTGGACCAAGTAGGAAACAGGGAGTCGTTTATCCTTTCCTAAAGAAGCGCCATGACGGTATGCCGCCATAGTTCCGTACTTCATCATAATTGCTGCCGCATCAAGCGTACCATCTGGTAAGTAACCCAAAAGCACTGAGGCACCCTCTACACTTCGCATGGCCTGAAACTCTTTTGTAATATAGGTGGCGGAAAAACGCGTAAACTTATGTCGGAGAGCAGTAACATCGTGAAGCGTGTTAAATAGCGCTATCGCTTCATCATCGGTGCGAATTTCCACTCGCACCCCTTCTTTTTCTAAACGACGTATCAGGTTACGGTGATTTTTATTCATGTGCGCCAAAAGTTCGTCGACGGATGGGCGAATATCCAAAAGCCAAGTGGTTTCCGCCAGTACATGCATTGGTGCTGGCTTTGCCCCAAGCTCTTTCCAAAAAGCCGTACCTTGCGGAGAACTCTCCTCATACGGGCTAATACGCAAAAATACATAGCCGCTCTTTTTTCCAAAGGCTTTGATATGTTGAAGAAGAATGGGAATAATACCCTCGTGCCCCTTAGTACATACCGGACCATACGGAACAAAAAGAAAATTACCACGCTTCGCATGAGTCGAAACAACCAGTGCTCCGCCTACCAATTTTTCCCCCTCATATACACCAAAAATCCACGCAGATTCGCCGAGTGAACGATAAAAATCTCCGTAGGCACTGGATTGGGTAAAAAGCGTCCAAGGTTCAGAAAGTAAAAACGTTTCCCATTGCTCTCGATCAATAACCTCCTTAACAAGATACATACAAGTGTATACCGTGAATAATACGTTTCGCGTCTTCCTCAGTGATGCCAAGGTGCGTTGGAAGTGATACTTCCCCTCGAGCCCACTCTTCTGCATTCGGACATGAGCCTAAAGTATATCCCGCCTCCTTAAGCCCGCTTCCTTTTGGCACAATCGGAGACCCTCCCCAAGCGCGAGAGAGCACCACTCCTTTTTTTCGCAAAAGCGCTACTAATTTTTCTGGTTGTTGAACGCAAATACTATATTCCAAAGGAATACTGCCGACGCCAGAGCGAGTCTGACGGCGAATATCTTTTGGAAGACCTTCGTCATACATACGAGCGATCGTTTGGCGGTGGGCATTTAATGTATGAACATGTACGAGTGCATATCGAAGGAGCGGAACAAGAACATCAGGAAAACGCATTGGCTCATGGGGAATCTGGCCGCTTTTTTCTTTAGGTTCCATAATTTTGGGAATTGCGCCTATCTTTGCCCCAAACGCCAAAATTACTTTTCCTATTCCGAACTGATACAGTTTTTTTCCAAACAAAAACCACAGCTCACTTCCCAAATATACTTTGGCCCGAGACCGAGAAAAAGAAGAAAGAGACTGACGATACGAACGAATCTGGGTTGCAAACTTTGGATTATTGGTAAAAAGTGCACCACCGCGTTCTGCGGAAATAGCTTTCTCCCGACCAAAACTTGTAATTCCGATATCTCCGAATGTGCCCAAAAGCACTCCATCTACTGAGCCAAAAACGGTGTGAGCTGCGTCCTCAATAACAAAAAGCTTGTGTTGTTTCGCACATGCCAAAAGTTCGGTTACATGCCCTGGCTCCCCAAAGGTATACTGCATCATGATTGCCTTTGTTCTTGGTGTAATAGCACGTTTGAGAGCGTCAGGAGACATGGTCAATGTCTCATCAATATCAACATAGACTGGAATTACCCCAGTGGCGCGAATGGCGTTCGCGACCACCATGCAGGTATAGCCAGGAACTATGATTTCGTCCCCGGCTTGGAGCGCAAGGGTTTTTACCGCAAGAAGAAGCGCTGAGCGTCCGCTATCGACGAGGGTCAATGCTTCTACTCCATAGGTCGCCTGAAGTTCTTCCTCAACCTGAGATAAGAGTCCGGCTTGAGGTTTCCTAAAAAAAGACTGTAGCGCAATAAACACACGAGGAAGCGTGGCGTGAGGAGCAAAACCAGTAAAGAGGTGTCTCGCCATACCTTATCGTTCTTCTGTTGAAGCGAGCTCTCGATACACCGCTTCCGGCATACGATTCTCTAAAAGAATAACCGCGTCAGTCTCCTTCATAGTGCGTAAATATGCCACGAGTTCTGCAGGTTCAAAGAGCTGGCGGATATTTGTTTTGTACTTTTCACCCACCCCTTTAATCAAAAATTCGGCAAAGTCTGGTTTAATAATAACCAACTCATCGGCCATAAAAGCAATTTCTTCGCCAATACGGCGGTGAAGTTCTTCTGTTTTATTTCCAAGTTCAAGCATACCTCGGGTCATCACAATACGCCGACGCTCCCCTCCAAACCGGGATAGCACATCAAGCGCAGCAGCAAAACCATCCGGATTCGAATTATAACTATCGTCAATCACTGTGGTTCGACCATAGGAGCGAATTTTCATGCCGTGAACCGGGAGATGTAGAGTTTCAAGAGCGGTTACTAAATCGGTATGCGGAATACCCAAATGACGAGCAATAAGTAAGCACGGAGCAATGTTATAGGAATGATGCGTTCCAACAATCGGAGTAATACCTGAAACTTCTTCACCGAGGAGGGCAAAGGAAACTTTCATTCCCTTAGGCGTAGGCTCAGCTTCCTTAATTAAACATGTTGGCGAAAAAGTACTTTCCGTTCCAAATGTCTGGATCGTACAAGTAAGGGTCGGAAGTGGCTCACGACACAGTGCATTGTCGGTATTCGTAATGGCTAAACCATCAACCGGCAATGCACGGAGAAGTTCAAAATTTGCCATTTGCGTATTTTCAATACTCCCCGTGAGCGAAAGATGTTGTTCGTTAATGGCGGTTAAAATACCGATCTTTGGTTTTACCATTTGGCACATCGTGGTGTTCTCACCTAACCGGTAGGCATCCATTTCTACGAGAAATATATCTTTTCCTTCAAAGGAAGTTTTCAAAATAAACTGCGCGACTCCGATTTCGGTATTAATATTTTTAGGAGTACGCACAACACTAAACTTTCGCGATAAAATCGTATCTAAAAATTCTTTCGTACTACTCTTTCCGTAACTTCCCGTAATACCAATGACAAGCAATCCTTCAAAACGCTGGAGTTTTCTTGTCGCAAGCAAAAGAAATACTTTTTTCGCAAGGCTTGTTGGAACATTCATAAGCGCTACCATGACCCCCATAAGAACCACACGACTCATAGCAACCGCCACCATAAAGGCCCATTCTCGTGTGAAATACCCAAGGATCGCCTCCACCAAAAGAGAGAGACCCATCACACCGAGAGCTTTTACAGTGATCACCGGTCTAGGCAAACGACGAAGCACCAACCGGCTAAGAAACCAAAGAGCATCAAGGCTCGCCACAGCGAACGCTGCATAGCGCGCCCAGTCATAATTAAGCGGAAGGACAAGCAAAAAGAATAGAAGAGGGACTCTCCAATACAATGGGGTGCGCCACCACATTTTTTTTCCTTCTTTGGTACGAAGAAAATCTCGAAAACGATCGAGGCGGTATTCTTTCAGCTGCCAAAAATAGCATAATTCTGCATACTCAACTAAGGCAGCAATGGCCCAGATACCAACGATAACAGCGGTAAAAGCAGCAAGGGTCATAGACCAAGAAAAGTACGAATGCTATGGAGCATGCGTGGAATATTTGAAATATGAAGACCGTGCCCAGCTTTTGGAATAATCACAAGCTGACTTTTTGGAAGAGCAGATGCAATACGTTTTCCCAAAGAAAGTGGAACATACGTATCATGGCTTCCCCATAATACTAATGTGTTCAAGCGAATACCCGGCAAATATAATGATACATCTTCTCGAATAATTTTTTTGAAGATATCTCTTTTTATACCCGACGTAGCCGCATAATCTGGGGATTCCGCACCACGATACAGCACTTTCTTTGCTGTATCACTAAAGCGCTCGAGGAGAGGAAGACGAAAAACGAGCTTTCCTACTTTTGCAATGAGTCCAAATACTGCCCGGTGAAGCACTTGTTTGGGACGAAACACTGCAGCACCAGAAAGAATAAGGCTTGAGATGTACTCACCGTACTTTGCCGCTACAACCACAGCAACCTGCCCCCCAAATGAGTGGCCCAAAAGATGAATCTGCGCATCGGGTTCTGCTGTTTTTATCACATCCAACTGATCTCGGACATACCGCGCATACTCGTCCACCCCCCAGACATGCGGCGGGCACGGTGCATCACCAAAACAAGGAAGATCGATACAGCGGGTTTCGGGGCCTGATGTTTTTGCAGCCGCAATAAAATCACGCCACGTTTCGTGCGTACCACCCCACCCTGGAAGAATGACGAGTATGGGTTTGGCCATAAGAAAATAAAATTACGACCTTCTTGAACGGCTACGCTACCCCGAGTGTTTTAGGAAAGTGTATTCCCCCATCTTTTGTTTGGTGCTGTTCAATGATGGCGATTGGGAATCGGCTCGTATTTAATGCGGTTCCATTCAACGTATGGACAAACTCAACCGAACCATCATCTTTTCGGTATTTAATGTTCATGCGACGTGCTTGGTAATCGGTACAGTTACTGGTACTCGTTACTTCACCATAATCATTTTTCATGGTCATGAACGCCTCGATATCATATTTCCGATACGCAGGGCCGCCCAGATCTGCAGATGGAATATCAATCACACGGTAGGCTAAATCAAGCCCATCACAAATTTCTTTTTCAATATTTAAAATTTCCTCATGGTATTTCTCGCTTTCTTCTGGTTTACAAAACACAAACATTTCGAGTTTGGTAAACTGATGAACGCGATACAGCCCTTTGCTGGTACGGCCATACGCTCCGGCTTCAGTACGAAAACAGTGTGAAATGGCAGCGTACTTTTTAGGCCCATTCGATAAATCAAGAATTTCATTCGCGTGGTACCCGAGCACCGTAATTTCTGCTGTGCCGATTAAACTCAAATCACTTTCTTCCAAGTTATAAATTTGGGTTTCTGGCCCACGGGGAATAAACCCGGCTCCTAGTAAAATTTCAGCCTTTGCCACATCTGGTGTTTCCATGAGGGTAAACCCATGCTTTTCAAGCAAATTCATGCCGTACCCCAAAAGCGCATGATTTATTTGTACCAACTGTCCTTTGGAAAAATACCACTTCGCCCCAGCCACTTTTGATCCACGCTCAAAATCAACCATGTCAGCACCAAGTAAAAGCGCTTCATGGTCTTTTGGTTCAAAATCAAACGTTGGAGGTTCTTTGTTCGTGTAGCGGACAATAAACTCACTTTCTTCGCCAATCGGACTTTCCGGATGCGTCATGTTCGGAATCTGATGCATGAGGTTCATGTAATCCACCTCAAGCGCCGAAAGCTCAGCCTCTTTTCTCTTGACCACTTCCCCCACTTCTTTCATGGCAATAATTTCCTCAGGCGTTGGTTTCCCTTTCGAGGCTTTATTTTTACTTGCGCGAAGCGTATCAATTTCGGTAATCAAAGCACGACGAGATTCATCGATCGACAAAAGTGCTTCAATATCAATGCGCACTCGGCGGTTGGCACAATTTTTTATCACCTCTTCTTTGTGTTCTCTAATAAATTTAATGTCGAGCATACTATTATAATTTATGGTTCGCAATGATTTCTTTCAATTGGGAAAGGATACTCAAATATAATTCCATATTTCGCCCAATTAAAGGAAAATCTTTTACTTCATCGAGATCAAACCACCGTGACTCTAAGACTTCTTCGTCGCGAGATGAGCCAAGCACTTGTTTGACGCGACATACATAGGGCATAAGATACGCCTGATATCTCACACCATTCTTTTTCGCTACTGGCTCTACGGCAATTTGAGGAATGAGTTCAACCACTTCAACCTCGAGCCCAGCTTCTTCGGCCACCTCCCGCACCACACACGCTTCGGTCGTTTCTCCAAACTCGACACCACCTCCAGGAAATTCCCATTTCCCATGATAATCAGGGTTCAATGGGTCATTGCGCCGATTCATGAGCATCTTTCCATTTTGAATGACCAATCCACAAGGAACCGGAATATGTTTTACGCTAAATTGATTTTTAAGAAGATACATGAGTTTTCCGAGCGCCTTTCCACGATGACTATACTCATTTTTTTCAGTGGCAGTCATTTCTGCATACGCCTTTTGCAATTCCGGCACAAAAAAAATAGGGTCATATCCAAACCCCCCACTTGCCTCTACGGGTTTTTCCAACACACTCCCACGCTCAATAGCTTCTGAAACTAAAAAGGTATCTTCGTGCGGATTATACAGAGCAACGCAGATGCGAAATTCTGCCCCGCGTTCAGCTTCTCTAACTCCGGACAACTTTTCTAACACTAACTGAAGCCTTTCGTCCGGTGTTTCTGCAATACGAGCACTTTTTACTCCTGGCCACTCAGGAGTAGCATCGAGAAAAATTCCAGCATCTTCAGAGAGCACAATTTGGCCGGTCTTTTGACCGTAAAATTTTGCCTTGTGCATTGCATTTGCACGAAGGGTGTCATATGGTTCACCACATTCTTCACCTTGGTACACCTCTTTCAGAGGCACCACCTCAAACGCAGAGTACGCAAAAAAATCACTGATTTCTTTGAACTTGTTTTGATTGGTCGTGCCAATGACAAGGCGAGTTTTTTCCATATTATGACACAGTGCGGGGTTTCACGATCGGAAATGTCGTTACTTCTCGGAGCGTATGAGATCCGGTAATGAGTGCCGCAAAACGATCGATACCAATTCCTGTACCAGTAGCCGGCGGCATCCCATGTTCAAGTGCTTCAACATAATCGGCATCAAACGACATCGCCTCATCGTCCCCGCCTGCTTTATTTTCCGCCTGTTCTTCGAAACGAGCACGCTGATCAAGCGGGTCATTTAACTCCGTATACGAATTCGATAGTTCAAACCCGCTCACAATCAACTGAAACATTTCCGTATAGCGTGGGTCAGCAGCTTTTTTTGCGAGCGGCTTTAATTCTATTGGATAATTCAAAACAAATGTGGGTTGAATCAATTTTGGTCGGGCTGACTGTTTATACAAACTATCCATCAAAGCGCCGCGAGAGGCGTCTTTTTCCACCTCATACCCTTTCGCTTTCATCACTTTTTGAAGCGCCTCAACCGTATCGTAGTCGTTAATATCAATTCCCGAATGCTCAAGTACAGTATCGCGGAACGTTACTCGCGGATATGGTGCCGTGAAATTAATTTCGTGGCCATCATGAGTAACGGTCAGCGATCCTACAGCCGCCTGAACGACTTCTGGAATCATTTCCTCATGAAGACGCATATTATCTTCATAATCTGCGTAAGCATAGTAGTACTCGAGCATGGTAAATTCCGGATTGTGCTGATGATCAACCCCCTCGTTTCTAAACGCACGACCAATTTCAAATGTTTTCTCAAAACCACCAACGAGTAAACGTTTCTGCCACAACTCTCCGATACAAATACGCAAATGTACATCTAAATCGTATGCATTCAGGTGAGTATCAAAAGTTTTCGCCATGGCACCCGAAGCAACAGATTCAAGAATTGGTGTTTCCACTTCTAAAAAGCCACGAGCTTCTAAAAAGCCACGAATCGCCCGAATAAGGCGCGAGCGTGTTTCAATATTCGCTCGCATTTCTGGATTGACCAAAAAATCTAAATATCGTTTACGCAAACGCAACTCTTCATCCTGAAGTCCGTGAAACTTATCCGGAAGTGGAAGTAGTGATTTTGCGAGTAACGTCCATGAAGATGCAAGAAGGGACTGTTCGCCGGCGTTTGTGACAAACCGCTCCCCTTCCGCTGAAATGATATCTCCGGCATCAATTTTCTTAACAAGAAGTTTATACGAGTCATCGCCAAGCGTATCCTTTTTAAATACCACCTGAAGTTTTTCCCCTGATCCGTCAAACAAATGAGCAAAGGTGATTTTTCCAATATCGCGTTTTACCAAAATTCTTCCAGCCACAGATGCCTTTTCCCCTTCTGCCAAAGCAAGGGCCTCTTTCAGGGTGTGTTTTCGAGAAACACGCGCAGGATAGGCGTCAACACCCATTCCGGTCAGGTCAGCGAGTTTTCCAAGGCGGACAGAACGCTCGTCATTAATGTCGATTGGTGTAGGAGTAGTCATAGAAATATAGGGGTAGTGTAGCGATTTTTTCGCCAGCTGACAATGATTCCTTGTTATGTAATAGAGATAATTTCATAAACTAAAACCCCAGCCGGAACCGTCACCTCTACCTTATCCCCTGGTTTTTTACCAAAAAATGCTGAACCAAGCGGAGATTCATTGGAGATCTTTCCTTCGGCTGGGTTTGCCTCGACCGCCCCAACTAACGTAAAGCTCTTTTCTTTTCCATTCACTTTTACCGTAATTGTGGAGCCGAGCGCCACGGCTGAACGTTTCCCTGAACCCTCTACCACGATTTCTGAGGTATCTAAAATACGCTGAATATCTTTAATCCGCGTATGCGCCCAGGCCATATCTTCACGAGCTGCATGGTATTCTGCATTTTCCGATAAGTCTCCCAGCTGACGTGCCTCATCAATACGCTTTGCTAGATCGGGAATACGGGTCGTTTTGAGCATGTCTAACTCAAGAAGTAAGGCCTTCTTTTTTTCTTGGCTAATATAATGGTCAACCATATATGGAATAATCTACACCTCAAACAATTGGCAAAAAAGAAGATACCGCGGATTCGCGGAGTCTAGTATTTTTCAGTATACCGACCTTTTCCCCCTACGTCAACGGGGTTATTTCCTCTTTTTTGAAGATTTTTTCTTTACTGTTTTCTTGCCAATCTACTAAGCCTGATCTTTCTTACCCCAAGGACGACGTCTATCGACTCTTTCTTTTTTCGCCCCACCATTTATAGAACTCATAGGCTACAGGCACTGCCGCTGACCCACCCCCCTCCCCTTCTTCGATAATAACCGTAAACACAATTTCCGGGTTATCATATGGAGCAAACGAGGTAAACCAGGCATGGGGTAAGCGATTCGCATTCCATTGCGCAGTACCTGTTTTTCCGGCTATCGCCACAGGTAACGTGCTTAACCGAAGACACGAGCCCACAGTAACACAATCACGCATCCCCGCCCCAATAACCGAAAGCGACGAACGTGAAACATCCACTTGGCGAATGATTTTTGGTGTTTCCGGAGTCGGTGCCGAAGCATCTGGCCCTTCAATTGCCCCAACCACATGCGGCACATACACTGTACCACCATTCGCAACGGTTGCGGTAAGCGACGCAACCTGAAGCGGCGTCACGAGTAAATCCCCCTGACCAATTGATAAATTATATGTGTCTCCAATAAACCATCGCTCTTTTTTTACTTCTTCTTTCCAGGCGGGACTTGGCACAAATCCATTCTGCTCACCTGGCAAATCAAGACCGAGTTTTTCCCCCAACTGAAACATCCGCATGTACTTTGTAATGAGTTCAACCCCAAGGCCAGAAAAATTTCGATGCCCTCCCCCAATATAGTAGTAAAAAGTGTTGACCGACCAGGCAAGAGATTTGCGCACATCGGTTGTGCCATGCCCACCAGACTGCCAATCAGGGAAAAAACGAGCCCCCACTTGAATTCCACCGGTACTTTGTATGGCGGTATTTGGGGTAATAATTTTTTCAGTAAGCGCAGCTGCGGCAATGATGGGTTTTACTGTGGAACCCGATGGGTATGTTCCGGCCACTGCCCGATGAAACAAGGGTTCGTCAGGATTTTCAACATACCCTCGGTATGCTTCAGTGCTAATTCCACCAGAAAATTCATTATTATCAAATGTCGGCAAACTCACGAGTGCCAAAATTTCTCCACTGCGCGGATCCATAGCAATCGCAGACCCTCGTTTTTTTCCATATCGCACAAGCGCATTCTGTAAAATTTTCTCAAGCTCCCGCTGCATCTCAAGATCAATGGTCAAATAAATATGGTGCCCAGGAATCGGCGGAGTTTCTGTAATCACCTTTTGTTGGCGCTCCAAAAAGTCTACTTCTCGCCGCTTAATACCTGCAACCCCCCGAAGAAGTGATTCATACGTTTTTTCTACTCCTGTTTTTCCAACAGAATCAGTAAGGCGATAGCCCTTATCCCGAAGGGCTTCGAGTTCTTCTGCATTAATTTTTCCCTCATATCCAAGGACGTGGGAAAGTGAAAGAACTGGGGCGCTTGTCGTTGGTGCATCGGGGCGCAACAGATAAAGCCGTTTGCTCCCCTGCACCACTTCTACCCCGGGTAATTCTTTTTGTCGAATATGCACCATAAGTGCAAAGTCGTACGGAATATTCTCCCGAATTACAACCGGAATTCCACGACGTAAATGATCGCGCAATGTTTTTGCCGGCTCATTAATAATGATCGATAACGTCCGAATCATATACTCTCGCTCAAGCGTATCGCGTGGCGCATCTTGTGGGGTGAGAAGGAGAGAAAGACTGGGGACATTTTTCGTAAGCTCTCGCCCAAATCGATCAAAAATAAGTCCACGCTCTGGGGGAATCACCCGCACACGCTCACGGTTCATTTCTGAACGCCTCGCATAATACTCCCCGTTCATAAGCTGAATATCTCCAAGGCGCCATAAAATCGCTCCGACAAAAAGAAGCATGAGTCCAATCGCGACAAGAAGAGGTTTCGGCGGCAAACTCGAACCTAAATGATCACGCTCACCGGGAGTTCCGATGTGTGGGGTGTCACTTTTCACAGACGCGATCCCCTCTACCCAATCGGTCGAACGGCGACGGCGTAACCCTGAAAAAAAACCATGGTTTGTTTCTACAGGAAAAAGTGGTTTTTTAGGAGCCATATCCAAAAAAACGATACCGTTCTGTGTCACGGCGCGGACGACGCGAATGAAGAATAATCCAGGCGATCACAACCACAAGCGACGTGAACAATAACTCAAAGAAGTACTTACTGAGCACGATCACGGAGAACGGATGACTTGTTGATAGAAAAAAGTCTGTGCCGATAATCCCAAGGGTATAAATAATACGGTACATGGCCATAACAATAACCGAAAGTGCCAAAGCGGCGTACCACGACTGATTACTAAAAATATATCCGTATAACCAGTACCCCAAAAGAAGCGACATGGTCCCGGCGGCAAGTAAAATGCCGAACGGTGTTTTCGTGTAGAGCTCAATTACAAAATGACAGAAAAATGAAACCCATACCACAAGTCCCTCTTCTTTTCTCATCATAATAAGAAGGCAAACGGCCATCACACTATTAATTGCATTCAATGGATACGGTAAAAGGGAAGATGCGGCCATATGCACCAAAACCAAAAAAACAACCAGAATGAGAATAATGAGAAAACGAAGCAGGAGACGCATACCGCTAATTCGTTATAATGGTCACCAAGCGCACTTTGTCAAAACGAATAATGGGAGCAATAACCGCTTCTTGAAACGCCTGATGGGGATCACGGTCTATCGTTTCTATGGTTCCGATTAAAAGTCCACGAGGAATATGGTTTTCTAGCCCTGACGTGACGACCATAGTTCCAACCTCTAAAGTTTCTTGCTGGGGAATCCACGACATGCGCACGCTGATTCCATACCCTCCTTCCACAAGACCTAAACTTTCCATGCGTCCAACCACGGATGCCGCAACCTTACTTTGACTATCAGTGACCAGCTCAATCACGGAAAAACCTGTCTCGGCACGCACTATTTTCCCAATAAAAATTCCATTTCCTACAATCGCCGGCTGCCCAACAGCAATCCCCGCCTCTATACCGCGATTAATAATAAGAGTACTTCCGAGGGGTTCAATATTTTTTCCAATAACATCCGCACGTACTTCAGCACTCACATGCCCCGAACCCGTACTCGTCACAAAGTTGAGCCGGGCCCGAAGCTCTTCATTTTCTGCGCGAAGCAGTGTTGCTTCGGTTTCATACGCAAGCAAATCCCGTTCGCGTGCTTTAAGGGCCGTGTACGCGTCTTGCAGCTCCTCGACACTCGAAAACATTTCCCCCTCTTCTTCGGTCCCTGCACGCCAATTATAGGTAATTTCAGTCCCTCGATTTACCAAAGAACGGAAAAACTTTTCAATCGGACGAAGCCAACCGATCGTATGAAAAAAAATAGTGAGTCCAATCACTACCCCAATAGCAATGAGTGTGCGAATTTTATTGGTATCCATAGGGTGCATCTTTTTTTCCACCCCTTTTCTACACGCGTCGGCGTCTTGGGTTACGTGCGGAAGGAAGGCGAACCTCTTTGAGAAGTGCAGATTCTTGAAGAAGGAGGCCGGCTCCGCGCACGACCGCAGTTTGTGGGTCGTCTGTCATGCGCACTGGCACCTCTGCGGCATGAGCAATAACCGTATCAATGCCTCGAAGAAGAGCGCCTCCTCCGGAAAGGATAAGTCCACGCTCATGAATATCAGCCGTCAGTTCTGGCGGAGTAAGTTCAAGCGCCATTTTTACATGATCAACAATAGCCCGAACCGACCGCTCCAGAGCCTCGTGGACATGATCGTTCGTCATCATCACTTCTTTTGGCAAGCCCGTTAACACATCACGACCACGCAAAGGAAACTCCATGCGTTCTTTTTGAGGCGTCGCAGAACCAATTTTCATTTTCATTTGCTCAGCGTAACTTTCTCCAATATATAAATTGAAGACCTCACGCGCATACTGCATGATGTTTTTATTCATTTCGTCTCCGGCAACATGCGTCGATTTCCAATTCACAACCCCGTGAAGTGAGATGATAGCAACTTCGGTAGTCCCCGCTCCAATATGCACGATCATGTTTCCGATGGATTCCTGAATCGGCATGCGCGCACCAATAGCTGCGGCCATTGGTTCCTGGATAACCGCAACCTCACGCGCACCCGCAGCAATGGTTACATCTTCAACCGCTTTTGTTTCTACTTCTGTTACCTCAAGAGGAACACAAATGACCACCCGAGGGCGTGAAAACACACTAAATCCATCATCGTGCACCTTATCGATAAGGTACTTCAACAGTTTTTCAGCCACCTCGTAGTCAGAAATAATGCCATGAGTGAGCGGACGAGAGACGGAAATATGCGACGGCGTTTTCCCAAGCATCTGCTTCGCTTCTTGGCCGACAGCCAAAATTTGATCTGTTTTATTATTGATCGCAACGACCGTTGGTTCATCAATAACAATACCTTTGTCACGCACAAACACCCGGGTATTTGCAGTACCAAGATCAATCGCAATATCGCTTTGGAAACGACGGAAGACGCGCTCAAACATACATTCAGTTTATGGGTATTGGTCTTAGGCGAGAAATTCGGCCACAGGTACCATAGCAACTTCTCCTGTTTTTCGATTCACAACCTCCACCACTCCTTTTTCAATAGTCTTCGCTGAAACCACCACCCGCTTCGGCATACCAAGTAAATCAGCATCAGCAAATTTTTCTCCTGGGCGAACGCCATCACGATCATCGTAGAGAACTTCGACACCCTTAGCTTTCAATTTTTCATAGATCTCATTTGCTTTGGCAACATCTGCCTCTTCACGACAAAGTGATACGAGATGCACTTGAAAAGGCGCAACCGCTTCTGGCCACACGATCCCTTTTTCATCATTGTATATTTCCACAATAACCCCCATAAGTCGGCTTACTCCGATACCATAACTTCCCATGACAACAGGCTTACTTTCACCGGCTTCGTTCACAAATGTTAACCCTAATGGTTCAGAAAAACGAGTTCCGAGAGTAAAAATATTCCCGACCTCAATTGCCTTTTTTTGTACAAGATCTTCTTTTTTTAACCCCAAATCCCGTAACACTTCATCGTTATACACCTCTTCATTAATCGCTATATTCTTTTCTTCGTGAATATAAATCGTATCTTCGCCGGCCTCAGATAATGTTTGGAACTCATGGGAGTACTTTGAAAAAATACCACCCGAAGCAAAAGTAATATATGTTCTGTCGCCGAGCCCTAGTCGCTCGTATACCTTTTTGTATGCTCCTTTCATGAACTCGTAGTAATGATCTTGCTCTTCAGCCGTACGGCAAAATGAATACAGATCTTTCATAAGGAACTCTCGGCCGCGCATAATGCCGCTTTTTGCTCGAAGTTCATTACGAAACTTTGTCTGAATTTGATAAACCGCTTTCGGTAAATCACGGTACGATGAAACAAACGACTTCATCATGGCAGTAATTGGCTCTTCATGCGTAAAACCGAGACCAAGCTCTGTTTCATTTTTTAATTTTGTTTTAAACCAATTATCAACAATGGCATCATCCCACCGATTCGTTGCCTCCCAATTTGATTTATCTTGAAGTGCAGTCATTTGAATTTCAAGTGCTCCAGCCGCGTTCATCTCCTCACGAACAATGTTTGCGATTCTTTCAAGCACGCGTTTTCCGAGCGGAAGATACGCGTACACTCCGGCCATTTCTTTGTGAATATAACCACCGCGAAGCAAAAGTTGAGCATTTTTCGATACTTCTTCCCCCGAAACTTCTTTTCTTGTTTTGGTAAATAAGTATGATTGTTTCATATATATGTTATGAGTAACGTGAGCGACCACCGAGCGTCCAGGAAATAACGGCCAAAACCAAAATGGCAATGCAGAAAATAATGGTATTTACCGGAGTTAGCCAACCCTTCCCCTGAAAAAAGAGAAGAAGTGTTGCCCCAGTGGCAAAGAGGACACCATCTCGGAAACTTCGCTCAACATGATAGTACATGGGAACCGTGCCCCGAGAGAGGGTGCGGTACACCGCAAACATGAGAAGTGACAGGGCACCGACCAAAGACGCAAAAAACGTCAGATAGAAGAAAACAAACCCCGAGGGGGGTGATTCAAACGGGTTAATATTCACCAGCACAAAAACCCAGGCCGCAAAACACAGCAGGGTTGAGATCACCATTAAAATAAGGTATTGACGGAGAGTCATGTGAATTTAAGCCAAATACCGAATGCGATCAACCTCTTTTTGCCCCAGTTTTGCATTAATCCCCTCAACAATCTCAGCTTGGCGAAGTCGAATTTCCTGAGCCACAGCTGCCGAGGAACAGGTAATGGTAAGGGTACGATTTTTAATATACAGGGGGCGGATTTGATTGGCAATACTGCCGAAAAGTTCAGTAAACAAACGCCCTGCTTCTTCAACAACAAGAGCCGCAGTCGCCTGGCTTTGAATACTATGCATTGATTTTGACCCTTTGAATCGATCTCCGAGGGCGCTCGAAAGTGGGGTAAAAGCCATATAACACCGCTATCGTACCATGGGAAAAACCCCACTACAAGGTCCGGTACTCGCAAATATCCTTATAATCGCACCATTTACAGACATGTGGGGAAGGCGTCGCTTTAAAATCCCCCTCGTGAATACGCTCCATTGTTTTCAGAAGTTTCTCCTTTAACCGCTCAAGCTCGTCCCCTTCAGCTAAGAAGCTCGTTTGAATTCCATCATTCACATAATAAAACGTCAGCTTTCCAACTGGCCCGTACCCACGATACTGCGGAAGTGTCGTTGCTGCTATGTGGTAAATAAGAAGCTGAGGCTTATCATCGGCGGACAAGGTTTCTTTACTCTGACCTGTTTTGTAATCAATAATTTCAAGTGTCTTATCCGGAAGTTGATCAATGCGATCAATGCGCCCACGAATGCGGTGCTTTCCCACCATAATCGTGAACGCTCCTTCAAGAACAACCGGCACTGTCCAGCGACCCTCGTTTGCGATATAGAATAATTTCAAAATTTCTTTTCCTTTTACAAAATAATCATCTCGAAGCTTGGCCGATTCATACCAGTCACCATTCCACTGCTCTTCATAGATCTTTAGAAGTTCATCAAGAGGTGGCACACGAACCCCTGGAGTAGTCGGTGCGGGAGTTGCGGGCCCACCAAAAAGCGATTCTTGCTTTGCGCCATTTAACTCTTGCACACGTTCATAAAATTTTTGGAATGTAGAGTGGATTGTCGACCCGAAACTAAAACTTCCTTTCCCGGGTGTTGGAATTCTAAGAACATGACGAAGTTTATATCGGTAGGGGCAAGCAGCATATGCTTCGAGCTGGGAAAAGGAAAATGTTGTTGGGGCGTGAAGGGTTGTAGGGAGCGGCATAGCCGTCTCTTTTCTTTCTAAATCTGCAGCCTTCGTCACTCCTTTTGGGGAAGCCTTTTTTTTCTTTCCCCCTTCTTCAGCCAAGCCGGCCTCAATTAAAAATCGCGAAGGTTTTTTTTCTCGTGCACCACCATAGTCGCTTGAACTAACGAGATATAATTTTTCTTTTGCCCGAGTTGCCGCTACATAAAACAAGCGGCGCTCTTCCTCTACGTGCTCATCACCGCTTGGTACGGTTTCAGCAATAAGGGCATCCGGAACTGGTAGAGCTTCACCACGCCTACGCGTAGGGAAACGCTCCTCAACCAGATTCACCATAAATACGGCTTTGAACTCAAGCCCTTTCGATTTATGCACTGTAAGAATTTGCACTGAATCAGGAGTCTCTTCAATATGCTCAGTCTGCCCTTCGTCTCCGGCATCAATAATATATTTATAGCGCTCCAAAAAATGCGACACATGCGCGTCAGCGGTTGCACTTTCAAACGTTTCAAGCTCCTTAAAGAACGTCGCTAAATGATGAATCTGTCGAATGACCGCGGCATTTCCATTTAATTCTTCTTTTGTTAAATAAGCTAAGTACCCCGTCGCATCAAGGAACTGGTAGAGTATTTCTGTTGGTTTACCGTGGCGCACTCCTTTTAACCCTGCATGAATCGCATTAATGAGCGTGTTCAAGGCCGTAATGCCAGAAGCAGTAACCCCAAACTCAGTGGCGCGTTTTGCTGCCTCATAGAGCGATATCTTTTTTCTTGCTTCATGAGCAATAATTTTCTGAAAATCATTTTCAGAAAGACCAAGTGGCGGTAATCGAAGCAGGCGGAACATGGCGATCGGATCATCATGTGCGCCTAAAACTTTAAAGAAATTCAAACAATCAAGCACAATTGGCTGACGGTAAAGCCCGACCGAAGAAAGAAACTCAAAGGGAATTCGTGCTCGCTCCAATGCTTCGACAAAAGGTTCAGCGTGAGCATTCGCTCGGACAAGAATTGCCACATCATCCCACGTCTCAATTTCTTTCGACTGCTTCAGGCGTTCAATTTCCTCAACCACGGCCGACACTTCATCTTCTAAACGCTCTCGTTTCACGTACACCACCTGCCCCGTTGCTACAGCCCCTTTAGCAATAAGCTTTTTATTCAAATTCAGCTTCACCTCTAAACGATCTGGGTTGTTATGCTGAATCACCGTATATGCGGTATCGAGAATCGCCTGACCCGAGCGATAATTCTCCGTAAGCACAACCTCAGTAGCATGTGGGTAATCATCTTTAAACCGTAAAATATTGGAAACCGATGCTCCCCGAAACGCATAAATACTCTGATCATCATCCCCCACCACTGTTAACTGTGTTTTCGGGCCAGTCAGCAGTTTCACGAGTTCATACTGCGCATGGTTTACATCTTGAAACTCGTCGACCAGAATATATTTGTAACGGGCCTGAACTTTTTCTCGTACCGCAGGTCGCTCTTTCAAAAGTTTTACGGCGTAAAAAAGAAGATCACCAAAATCCATAACACCCGCATCGACCAAAATTTTCTGATACTGGTGATACGCATTCGCTACTTCAAGCAAGCGTGTCTTCTCGTCATTCGTATTTTTATCTGCATCAAGTGTCAAACCTTCCGCATACACCAAGTAGGCTTCAGGAGTAATAAGTTCATCCTTGCAACTCGAAAAGTGCTTCAAAAATTCATGAATATGGCGAGTCGGATTTCCCAAAGGGCGGTAATAGCGGAGCGCAAACTCATCAAAGTGTTCGCGCATAAATAACCAGGCCTCAGTTTCTTTCAAAACCCGAAATTGATTCGGTAAGCCGATATCTAAGGCAAATTCCTGCAAAAGTGTTTGGCAAAACGAATGGAACGTCGCAATCTGCATGTCGACATATCCTGTTTGGAGTATTGCGTCTACCCGCTCATGAATCTCGTCCGCTGCCTTCTCATTAAAGCTAAGTGCTAAAATTTCTTCAGGTTTTGCGAGTTTTTCATTCACGACATATTCAATTTTTCGGGCAATAACGGTTGTTTTTCCAGTGCCCGCGCCGGCCACGATTAAAAGAGGGCCCTCAATGTGCCCCACGGCTTGTTGTTGTGCTTTATTTAAACTATCCATACAGCCCTTGACAAAAGCGTGTTTTTATGGTATAATCCGTCTTGTGTCTTTCGCCATTTTTAGGGCGATTTTTTGTTATATTTTAGCCTTTTTTGACTTTCTCCATACGCGCAAGCCCCAAATACTATACACCGTGATAAGGGCGACCCAGTTCGGCCAAAAGATGAGCGGATGCGACCATGATACCCCATTTACATGCGGGTGAGGAAGGGGCCAGAGAAACGGAGTCGAAAAAAAGGCGGTGGTATGGGTCGGAATATCGAGGATGATATGAAGTGGCCAAGCAAGCATCGGTAGGAATGGTTTTTTGCGAACGCCCCACACGATAAAGAACACCGCAGCAAACACGACCAAGCTATGAGTCATGTCGTAGAGACTGTGCACATAGGAAGGGATGAGTGATTCTGGTGGCGGACCAGCTGACCAATCGGGGCGAGGCACGATGCCGAGCATGGTTGCAACCGTAAAAATTCCAAACGAAAATATATCTGGCCCAACACCAAAAGCTACTGCCGACCAAAACATTTTTTTATTTTCTCTGCCAAAGGCAGCCCCGCCCCAAAGGCCATGGGAAAAAACATCCATACACATTCAGTTTAATTACCAATGATAGGTGCGTAATTCTTTTCGACGTGCTTCGTGATACGGCACGGTTTGTTTCACCAATGCCCAAAATGCTTTTGAGTGATTCATTTCTTTCAGATGACACAATTCATGAACCACAATATAATCGACGAGTGTTTCTGGCAAAAAGAGAATTCGATAGTTGAAGTTCAAATTTCCTTTGGAAGAGCAGCTCCCCCACTTCGACGAATGGTTTTTAATCACTACTCGCTTTACCGTAAACCCATAGTATTTATTGTACACGGCGATACGGGCTTTGACGAGCTTCATCGCCCGGGCTTTACACGCCAAATAACTTGTTTGCATTCCCGGAGGAGCTGGAATAGCCTGTTTCTTTTTTGCAAGCGTCGCCACCGTTTGCTCGATCCACGCGGCTTGCTCCGCCACAAATGTATCAATCATTTCTTTGGGTGCTCGGCGCGGTGCCGTAACCACAACCTGGCCGTTTGAACGAACGGTTAAGCGGATACGACGGGTACCCAGGCGGTGTTTTAAAGTGTAGGAGGGAGTGGTAGACATGTGCAGAAATAGCACCTACAGAATACAAGAAAAAAGAACTTAAATCCATTTCCGTCACGAAAGAATTTTACTTTAGAACGAGTATGTTTTTGTAATCCCAATCCGCTCAATAAAATACTCATCATGACTTGCCACAATAAGCGTTCCATTAAACTCACGTAGCGCACCCTCAAGAGTTTCCATAGCTTCTAAATCCAAATGGTTCGTCGGCTCATCGAGAATAATACAATTTGGTTTTTTGAGCTCGAACATAGAAAGAAGTAAACGCGAGCGCTCTCCTTGGCTCAGCAAACTTACCGGTTGCGCCATTGCGTCGGGAGAAAAACCCCAAATATGGAGTAACTCACGCACCTCATGTTCTTCTTGTTCCGAAATACGCAAACCTGCCTGAAGAAGCGTTTCACCGTCGTGAACAACTTGATCTTGTGACATATACGCGACCACAAGCCCAGCACCACGACGAACCTGACCACTCACCGCTTCCCGCTTACCAATAAGCGCTTCAATGAGAGTGGTTTTGCCGGCACCATTTGGACCAACCAACCGAATGCGATCACCGTATGAAATACGCAAATTAATTTCTTGTGTTGCAGCACCGGCGTGCCGCATTTTTGCATCAGTTACTTCAAACACCAATTCCCCGCTTCTTACAGCTCCTGTAAAATCAAGCCGAGGCAGCCGAAGCATTCTCGGTGGCGGCGCATGTTCTAACCCTTCTTTCACCTTCTCTAAGCGGTCACGGAGAATGCGTCCGCGTCGACCCATGCGTCCTTCCACATCACGCAAATCTGCAGCTCGTGGTTTCTGAACGTACTTTGGTAATTTTTTATTCCCCAACCGTTGCTCTACGGTTCGAGCAACCCACTCTCCTTTTTGCACCATCGACTTTTCTATTCTTTGCACTTTTTTCTCTTTCGCCTCATACACTCTCCACGCGCGATCAACCTGTTCTCTATGCTCACGCACAAAATCAGAATAGGTTCCGTCGTATACATGAAGCGCTTTTTCATAGGCATCCAAATAAAGTATTTTCGTTACTTGCCGTTCTAAAAATGCCCGGTCATGTGATACGAGAATAAACGCTGCCTGACTTTTCTCCATAAACGCCTCAAGCATAGCAATACCTTCTTTATCCAAGTTATTCGTTGGTTCATCAAGAAGATATACATCAGCTGGCGCTGTAAAAGCAGTCCGTAACCGTGCTTTCATTTTTTCTCCTCCACTTTTTTCTGAAGCATCAAGAACGGTTTGAGGCACGTACACCACATGTACCCCACGCTCAACCGAAACAACACCGGTATCAACTGGTGTTTCACTCATAATCATACTAAGCAAGGTGGACTTTCCCGACCCATTTGCCCCGATAAATCCTACTCGCTCGCCCCGACGTACGATAAAGGTAACGTTTTCAAACAAAAGGACACCATCAAATGACTTGCCGACCTTGCGACAAGAAATAACAGAAGTTGACATAACACAACATGAAACTCGCCCGACAATGGTCAGACGCTAAATACCGAAGAGATTGGTATTACAGTTTCATAGCTGTGGTTACGAATAATAGTGAAGTTTACCAGAATATTTGAACGAAATCAAGGCTGTTATAAATGGCAAACACCGTATACGCAATCGTAACCATCCGCCCTTTCATATTCGTCGGCACCCAGCCACCCCCATACTCCTTCGCCTTGAACCTTATTTACCTACAATGAAGCGCACCCCACTTGCACGCACAAAATAAATATGATCAACTAAAGATATGAGGGGTCAAAAAACCAATGAAGGCTCATACTGGGAGGTGACCAAGAAGGAGGCGAAGACTGACATTGTTCGTTTCGGCCTGTTCGGATTCGTTCTCGTGGTCAATGTCGTATCAGGTCTCGTATCCCCGAGAAAGGATAAGCGTCGATGAAGGCAGCTTCGCGGAGAATGGCCTCCCAAGCTGCCCCGCCCCACTTCTAGGGGGCTTTTTTGTTATAAGCTGGTTGGTGAATGATATTGGGACTGAGGTTAAGAATACCCCCTGGCTGGCTCACTATACCTTTAAAATAAACCTACTTATTATTCCTAAGTAAAAATGCTGTAATTACTAAAGAAATTATAATAATCGGAAAAAGCACATACACAATGGCAGTATTTTGAAACACTTGATCAGTGTAGCGTAATGCACCCAATGAAACTAACCATACTAACGTATACACTCCCATCATCCACGGCCGTAAGCCTAATCCCTTAAGCCAAAAGAAAATAAAACAAAGGGATGCACACGCGGCTCCAAACATACCACCAAATAACGCAGCAGCTTCATAGCCTACTAAGCCGGCATACTCATACGGCGCAGGGAACCCTGCAATCTGCGATATAAAGATACCAAAACCATATCCAAGAAACGCCACAATTGATCCGATAGTCAAAAACACGGGAATAGTTAATTGGCCTGTTTTACGTAACAATATTTCCTGTGTAAAAAATTTTTGTACCGACATAGCTCTGAATATAACTGTATAGTTAGTTTAACACAGACTAACTATTTCAATAAAACAAAAAATCACCTCAATCGAGATGATCTTTTGGATTGCGGAGACATGGCGCAAGCTGCATACATGTCTCCGAGATGTGAGAACCGGTGTCGCACATATATACCCACCAGAGAATCTGGTGGGTCGAGAGAAGTGAGCTGAACCTACTGACTGTCGCCCTCTTCTGGCTCTGCCAGACGCCGTACAAGTTCACGTTTCTGGTCGTTCAGTGGCTCATCAATACCACTTGCTACGAAGCTACTAACCATCACTTCTCTATGGTCGTGGAACGTGCGAGCAAGTTCTTCCCAAAGAGCCAGGAGCTCTTTTTCTTGATCGTGAATCATGCCGAATCCCTTTCTCAAGATTCCTTGTCGTGAGTTTGTGTACTGTGGCACTGCAATGTAATCTTTCAAGAGGTGTCCGAGATAACCCCTACCTTAGTTACCCCCGAGGAAAGAGGTCATACCAAGGACCCACCTCTTCCATGTTTTGAAGATTTGCAAGTTCTTCTTGAAGGCCGTATTTCAGGCATTCAACCTTGCAGAAAAGATGCAGTTTCTGCGAGGAAAAATGGAAAAGTGAAGCACACGGACCACTGACTTTAAGAAAGGGCCCGACTGCTTTTGGAGAAGAGCTGAAACGGTCACACCATAAGCAACCATCGTACTCCGTACGATAGTAACGCTTAAAGTGTTTTCGCGGAAACCACGAAAGCCCAGATTCACTTTCTGGCCGACAAAGCCAAGTAAGCAAACACTGAGGACCGCAAAAATGGTGATCCTTTTTACCTTCGACGTCCGGATGGACCTCGATGGTTAAGGGACCCATTTGCAGCTCCGCTGGCTGCTCAGGCAGGGCACTTCCACACGTCAAACACGTGATAAAAATATACGCTCCTTGAGATGTGAGCTGTTCTTTCACAACGTACTCGAACGTGGCCTGCGATTCGCGAGCCATGAGATCGTTGAGAAGAAGATGATTGTTGTTTTGATGTTTTGCCATGATGAGTGCTCCCGGTTATGGGGTTTCTTACTAACCCAGTTGAAGATCGACGGGAGTTGTATGGAGTACTCATTTTTGGCCAATAGATGAGCTTAACAGAAAATGTATGTCACGTCAAGGAGGTGATGTGGATAAATTAAAATTGCAGCTTGCCCTTTACTGCTAATCCCCGATGCATGTTAAGAAATTTCAAACTAAAAATACCGCTATCGTTAGCAGTATCTTCCTTCTTCTTTTCGTGGAGCTGGCTAGCGGAGAATGTTAGGCACATCTTCCAATTAAATCGCGCTTATTTAAAAGCCCTTTTTCCCTCATGCTGAACCATTTTTCTTTCATCACAATAACATGATCAAGAAGCTCAATCCCCAAAATCTTTCCCGCCTCTACGATGCGTCTGGTGGCGGAGATATCGTCACTTGAGGGTTCAGTTTCACCGGAAGGATGATTGTGGGATAGTAGAATACTCGCCGCGTAGACCCGGATGGCTGGTTCGAACAGCTCCCTTGGATGAAGCAGAGTTGTGGTAAGCGTGCCTAACGATGAATAATGCACCTGGACATCTCAAGAACGTTCTAGCCTTTTTCCCAGCACAAAGAAGAACTACTGGGAGTTCCGATGTAGATAACTTTTCTGGTCTGTAGGCAATAAGTTTTTCTCGCGGCTGATCGACTCGTTCGATGTCTTTAATGGTGACCTTTTTTGACAAACATTTCTATATACGAACTCTGCCCCAGCACCTCTTTTTAAGATAGATGACCAAATACCCTGCTCCAATTATAAAAAAGCCGGCCATAACTAAAGCAGACGACCATCCTAATTCTTGAGCAAAATATTTAAAAGTTATCTTTAAAATAAAAAGGATAAGAAAAACTGTTCCAATAACGAAAAAGGACTTACTCCTTATATATGCCCCGGCCAACAAGACAAAAAATACTATTACGGGGAAAATAAAATTCCAAACTAAATTTTGGTTGTAGCCAAGTCCACTAATAAGAAATGATGAGCCAAGAAAACTACTAGAACCGAGGCCGTACAGGAATCCACTGAGGGAAGATATTCGATTATTTGAAAATTTATACCCGAGACACATGTAAAAAAATCCGACAATAAAAGCCCTGTATTCAAAAAAATGTTCAGTTTGATCTAACATGAGCCACTCCTTTGCCACGAAACCCGTAAGGCTAAAAAATAACCAACCTCCAAAAAAAATGGAGAATAAGATAAAAATATTTTTTCTAAAAATTGAAAAGGAAAAGATATAAGAGATGAATAGCAGAAAGGAACTTACTATTTGACATTCATAGGAAGTGGGATTCAAATTTGCATTACTAAACAGGACGCCCAGACCTACAGGCATGAGTAGGCCCGATATTAATTGAAATGCGTCACCAATTCTTCCAAGATTCTTATTTTGAGCAACTAAAACCCCCGTAATATACGTGAAAATAGCCACACCAATCGTTACTAACACCTTTACGGTACTTGAAAGTAAAGTCCAATTTTGAAAGACAAGAAGAGCCACACCAAGAACAACAATGGAGGCACCGATAAAGTAAAAGGTTTCAGCGATACGAGATACTCTTCCCATTGCGTTACCGTTATCTGCTGATTTACCAACAAATGCATCAATAACTTCTTTCTTTGTGAGCTGTTTGCTCTCAGCAAGAATGGAAATTCCCTGTAGCACGTCTTTTTTAATCAACATAATAATTAACTTTTAATCCAACCAACAAAGTAGACGAGGTCGAAAAACCTACTTTGACCCTGTAATTTCAATCTCTTAAATAATCCCTTACCCCTAATATAGTGAGAAATCACAGACCTCTCATACGAAAAAATAGACCTGCTCCCAGACTCCCCTTCTTTACGTCTTATAATTTTATAACCATCAGGGGCAGTATTACTCGAATCCAATTTGAATTTCATGGCTTCCTCGTAAGAAACTTCTTTACTTTTGTCGTTCCTTGTATCATATACGTATAGTTTCGGCACCTCCCAAAGACTATTATGGCCATACTCCTCTTGAATCTTCAGCAGACCTTGGTCTTTGACAAAATACTGCGGCCCCACAGGATAACTATTCGCTACATATAAAAAGTTGTATTCTGGCTGTAGCAGTAATCTTGGAAGGTAAACAATACCTAAAACAAGAACCACCGCAAAAACGGGCATGAAGATTCCCACCAGAGTCCATATCTTTTTATCAAAACTACTCATAAATTTTCAGAAACTTTTTAATCTTTGTACAGTGATTACGCAATAATCCTAAAATTCGCTACCGCACTTTTGCCAATCGACGAGGGTAATCAGGTCAGCTCTTTTTTGAGTAGAGATTTGGTTTAGTTCGCTGCAATAAGAAAAGGCGGAGCTTTTCTTTTTTACTTATATCGAAAGATTAATACTCCAGGATCTAAAGAGCCAACCTACTAAAAAACTTAGAAATGAAAGAATTGCCACTAAAAAAACCCAAATCCTTTTTTCCCTTATAAGAGTAAGGGAAAAAAGAAAAGTAACCAGCCCACCATACATCATGATACTTAAAAAGGTATGTTGCTGGTTAACACTGGCTCCTCTTTCTGTAAAGTAGCTGAGGTAAGAAAGGAAGAGATACGGCAAAACATTTGAAACAAAAAATAGCGCTAAGAATATCCATTTTTTCATTGAACTGCTCATAAAAAAAATTAACGATAAATAATCTCACCCAAATAAGTCCCAAACCGAAACACCTTCATTCCACTCTCAAATCGATCGGTAAAGGTATTCCAATTTGCTCGCTCTCGGATAAACGTTCGGTTACCTATTTTGGTATAGAGAGCATACAACCCTTCATCTGCTTGGTAGCGCAATGCTTGTTGTAGTGATAGTATCTCATTTTTTGTATTGGTTAACCATACAAATGAGGTGAGACGTGCGTTCGGTGCTACCACTTGACCATTATAGACCAGCCTATCAAGAGTGGCCCGTTTCAGTATCCTTCTATTTATTTCCCTAAAGACAAGTTGGAGAGTATTTCCGGCCTCATCCCGAATGGTGTAGGTAGTTGGAGTTGTTGACACGGTGGTTGAGGTCATGGAGTCTACTCCTCGTACCCGGATATCTTGGATCTTAGGGTCAAAGAAGAACTCTGCTTCTGGTGGGGTTTGATCGATAGAGAAAGTAATGATCTGGGGTTCTTCCCTATTCCCTATTTCGTCGATGCTAAAAGAGTGGAGCGTAAATCTTCCGTCTGTAGAGAAAAGAAGGGGTTCTGTGTACCTTTGCCAAGTTATTCCTTGATCAAGAGAATACATAGTACGAAGGACTCCGCTTTCTTCATCAGTTGAGGCAAGAGTAACCGTAGTCGTACTCCGATACCATCCGTTATCCCCTAAAGAGCCAAAGAAAGATACGGTAGTGGTTGGTGGGGTGAGATCGGTTTCGTCTTCCTCATCGGTGGTGGCGTCTGGGGGTAGACTTTGTATTTGCCCAGTACCTGTTTCATCGTAAAGGAGGAGAGGGGGCGATGAAGGGGTGGTACTTGATGCTGTGTTAGCAAATCCCACAGACATAGTTCCAAGGGATTGTGCATTTACCGGTACGTCGAGAAAAAGATGTGTTTGTTCGGTGGTATCTTCAACAATATCTGTAACTCGAAAGTTAAAGGTTCCGGTAGCTGTACCGTCGAGAGTGAGAGTATACGTAGTAGAGGTTGGCTCTTCTGGCTCTGGGATAAAGATAAACTTGTTTTCCCCTAATTCTTCGTAGAGTGAACCTGGAATACCGAGTTCTATATCTCCGTTAAGATCAACTCCTACGTGTTGACCAAGAGAGTCGGTGACATTGATGGTGACGGGGCTGTGGACGGAGAGGAGTTTGCCATTGATACCACATGCGACCAGATTCGCAATTGGCGGCTGTTGAGGAACAGATACGTCAGCGAAAGTGGTAGTAACAAAATGAATGACTTTTGAGTTACTCGGCATGGTTCCGTGAACTAAACCTGGAATGTTAACCTGAACCACACCATTGGAGGAAACTGCACGAGAGCTATTCAGAGGGACGGTACCGTCTCCATTACCAATTTTTACGGTAAACTCATCTTCGTTAAATTTTTTAGAGAGAAGGCCAATTCCCGTAACGGTAGGGAGACCGCACCCGTTAATGTTGTATACAGAAATATCTGAAGGAATGAGCAGGTTGTCGATATTCAAATGAAATTGATCGGCCTTCTCCACCATTTCTTCGTTAAGAAATTGAGTTTGGAAAAAGTCTATAGTTTCATTAAAAGAGAGTAATTTTCTTTTGGAAAAATCATAAAGCACCTCACCAAATCTTTGAAAATAGTCTCTGCTTGGGAGTAAATGGTAAAGAGAAGGCATGTTAGTGGCTAATTGTTTAATTTTTTGTACATTAAGAAAAGAGGCAGATACAATTTTTGTAAATGGTCCGATGCCAACCTGCTTATCCACCCTCACACCTAAATCGTCTCCAAAAATTAAAGTTTTTATGGCATTGACCGAACCTAGATGGGGAGTACCAAGGAAGATGAGTTTATCTATCCCATGATTAGCCTCATGATTACGAATGTATTCTTTGACCACAAGACCGCCCATGCTATGAGCCACAATATTCACACCCCCAGACCCTGTTCTTTGACGAATTAGCTGAATGTAATCAGACAACTGGATACTACTCGAAGAAATATCTTGCCTCCAGTCATAAGCAAAAAGAAATAAATCATGATCCAAGCTGTAATTTTCTTCCTGTAGAGATGCGATAAAATCCGCAGTATAATTAATACCTGGGATACCCAGCAGGTCCCTCCTCCTCAAAACTCCGCTAATAAAAACATTTGAAAAAAGCGGCACACCGAACTCATCCAAACCTAAATAATCCATAACGTCATCATTTCGACTACGTACAAGTTCTCCCAAGTTGAGCCATACCACCTCCTCATCTCCATTCACCTCTCGTCGCACAAACTCAGTCCCCATAATCCCAGGAACGAAGATAACCGGATTTCTTTCAGAAGTCGTAGGGGTCGAAGTAACGACATCCGACTGACCGATCCACGGATCATACAGAACACTCCCAGAGACAGATGCACCGGTACCGCCGGGATTCGATACAGTGGTTGGCCCAGTGTTACTTCCCCACCAATTATGTCGAGCATCAGTCGTAATACCCAATCCAGCATGTACAGCCATGGAATCCACTTGAGAAAAAACACTATGGTCAACAGTTAGTTCACCACCTTGAACATCAATAAAAGCTTCGGCAGTAACAAGTTCGGGAACCCAAATAACAGAAAACGTTTCGAAATCAATCGGATTAGGATCAATCTCATAATGACCAAGATCCAACGTAAAAGTACCGCCACAACGAAATTCAGCATGGCTTATGATTGAAGTTCCGGCACTGGGTGAAAACAAGAAACCACCCCACGCCCCAGCATTACAAGCAGCCGCACTTGTAACGGGAGATGTGTCATCTACAGAGGTAAAAATAATCGGAAGCTCTGGAGTGCCGATAGCGGTAAGAGACCCTCCTCCCACATACACACCTTGGCTCTCCTCAAAGGAAACAACGGTCCCAGGTTCGATAACAAAATCAGATTGAACGTCGACAAATCCAGAACCTGAAACAATATACGGGCTTTCGGCAGCAGTCCAGTTGGTAGGCTGATCAATAACAAAAGGTGTAAGAATGGAAGTTGATGCAAAAGCAATTTTTGGAAAAAGGAAGAGCCCAAATAAAAACAAAACAACAAAAAGCATCCCAAATTGGATGCTTTTTGCGTAGTTTTGCTTGCACTGGAACATAACCCCTCCTTCAATTCACATGCCAAATTTAGTATAGCAGACCGCAGGAAAAAGGCAACGCGAAGAAGTGTGCACAACTGTTATGGGTCGAACCGGATCACCTCATTAGGGGCAATTACGACCGGTGGAGGGGTCGGTATATGCTCTACTGGAGGCGGAGTAGGTACTGCAGGTTTTGGTGCGGCCGGAGGCATGGGTGTGACTGGCGTAGCTGGGGGCAATACTGGCATATCACCGGGTTCTGGGGCCACAATAACCGGGCGCATGGTCGGAGTTCGCGCTGGTGCATCTCCCCCACCCCTTAGTTCTCTATTTTCCTGGCTCCGTCGACGACGGTTTCTTTTTTTCTTACTCTTCGTCATTATTTCTCCGTCAGGACCGACAGTATTAAACGAAGCTGAAGGAGCGCCGTTGCCTCTTGGTGGTAAAGATTGTGGAACAGATGGTGAGGCGGTAGAAGGTTGGTACGTTGACGTAAATGCAGGTGCTGGGGCTACCGGGCTTCCTGTTGATGCACTTGGTGTAGCTCCGCCTACAGGCGCAGGTGCCGCCGCAGGCATAGGGGTCGGAAGAGCAGAAGCCATAGGTTTTGGTGGCATTGGAGCCGCTGGCCGATCGGTTCTTTCAGGGCGTGGCGGAAGTGCAGACAGAGAAGCTGTTCTTGGCGGACGATCACCATTACTTTGTTGACCACCACTTCGTTGTGGCGAAGAACCACCTCGTGACGGCGGACTACCTCTGCGTTCTCCCCCACCACCGCCCTGGGAGGCACCTGGCCGAGCCATTTGCTTCCCATACAACGATTTTCTTGGTGCGGGCCCATCTTCCATATCTTCGCCATCTTCACTATCCGATGGCTCCATACCGCTCCAACGCGCAATTTTTTCTTCAATTTCGGCTTTCAGCCGACCATACCGTTCACGAGAAACACGGATCACTTTTTCTGCACTTCCGGTAGCAGCCGCCAACGGTCCAAGTGTGGCTGCACTAAACGGATGCGAGGCCACCCCATCGATCATGAGTTTCATGAGCACATGAAACTTCGGTAAGTTCACAATATCTTCCTCGGTAAACGTAGGTGTGAATTCTTTTACTAACACCTCGGCATCAGAACCCCCCACACGGAAGGTAACGATCGTGCCTACGTTTCCGAAGACGGCATCGGCCACCACCTCATCAAGCTGCATCACATATTGGTGCGCCATGATCAAACTTAAACGATACTTACGCGCTTCAGATAAAATGTTCGCAAAACTCGGTGTCGCAAAGTTTTGAAACTCGTCAACAAATAAAAAGAAGTCTTTACGTTCGGCTTCTGGCGTGTCTACGCGCTCCATGGCCGCCAGTTGAATTTTGGTAATAAGCATGGCCCCAAGCAAACGGCTGTTGTCTTCCCCGATACGCCCCTTCGACAAGTTCATGATCACAATTTTTTGTGTGTCCATGAGCTCCCGAATATTAATGGTTGATTTGACCTGAGCCACCATGTTTCGGATGACTGAGGCCGACAAAAACTGACCAATTTTATTTTGAATTGGGGCAACGGCTTCTTTCGCATACCGATCTTCGTAGTTTGCAAATTCAATTTCCCAAAACGCCTTCACCACGGGATCAGTAATTTGGCGAACAATTTTACGGCGGTATGCTTTATCAGAAAGCATACGATTAATACCAAGAAGCGTTGTTCCTGGCGTATCGAGCAGCGCCAAAAGAGTGTTATTTAAAATATACTCCATGCGTGAACTCCACACATCAGGCCAGATCTTTTTGAAAATTCCCATGAGACCGGCCGAGATCAAGTGCTTCTGTTCTTCATTTTTTACTTCCAAAATGTTAAAGCCGATCGGAAATTCCGTATCTGACGGATTAATATACACGACATCGTTAATACGATTCGCTGGTACAAAGTTGATAATTTTTTCTGCAAAATCCCCGTGCGGATCAACCAACCCGAGCCCGTGGCCCGCATAAATATCATTTAACACCATGTTTTCCATGATGGTGGTCTTGCCCATACCAGTTTTTCCGATCACGTACATGTGGCGGCGGCGGTCGTCTGTTTTAATACCAAAACGCCGAATTTGACTACGAAATTCGGTTTGAGCAAATAAACAAATATCTGGCGGTGGTTTTATTTCGGCTCCTTTCGCTTGAAGTTGTGGAACTGGCATACAGGATACGGTTTCTACAGACAAAAGTATACCATGGGATTCTGGAAAAGAAAAACCCCCACTGAAGGGGGTTTTTCGGAAAAACGGGCTCTTTTCTTTTACGAGTTCAACGCTTGCTGAATCGTTGCTTCAACTGACGCGAATGGAAGGGCTCCTGAAATTGGATACTGCTGACCATTTGCACCGATAATAATGGAGTGTGGCGTTCCCTGAACACCAGCGGCATTGCCTGAAGCAATATCAGCCTCTACCTTAGCCTGGTATTTCCGAGAAGACACACAGCTGTCGAACTTGCTGCCGTTCAAGCCAAGTTCACGAGCGGCTGATTTATAGTATGCATCGTTCAAAGCTCCCTGGTTCGCAAACAATTTATCTGCAAATTCCCAGAACTTCCCTTGTTCAGCTGCACATTCTGATGCTTCAGCTGCAGGTTGTGCCTGAGGGTGAATTGAGGTCAAAGGAAAGTGGCGATAGACGACGCGAATATCTTTGCCGTATTTCGCAAGAGCTTCCTTAATGGTTGGGTGGAAGCGTCCACAGAATGGACATTCAAAATCTGAATATTCCACAATCGTTACTTTCGCATTTTTGTTGCCAACAATATGATCTGTTTTTTCGTCAACCGGCGCAAGAACCGCAGGGGCACCCGCTTCTGGCGCATATGAAGGACTTGGGGTAGGGCCTGGAACGTAGGCTGATGGGCTACCACCAAATGAAGCGCCTTTCAAAACCATGGGAAGCGTAACAAAAAAACCAAGTGTACAAAGTACAAGAAGACCAGCAAGTAAACCTCCGCCAAACACCTGAAACGGTGAGAGGGAAATAGTAACCGCACCCTGTTTTCCCTGATCCATTGGTCCATTCATAGAACAGTTATAAAATAGTGAATTTGTAAAAAGAGTATAGCAGGGACTTTTCTTTGAGGCAACCCCGCTTTTCGATTTATTCGGCCTACAGCACCCGAGGGCTGTATTCCGGATACTTCTTTAAGACCGTCTCAATTTCTTTTTTGGTAAGGAGCCCTTCGTGGGAACCCACATGTCGAATCACCCCAGCTGCGTTAACACTTCCCCACTGCAAGGCCTCTTTTACCTCGCGCCCATAATACACTGCTGCCACAAACCCAGCAGCAAAGGCATCTCCAGACCCAGTACGCTCAAGCGCCGTGGCCGGAAAGACCGGGCAAAACCAATAGTCATTTTGTAAAACGGCGTACGACCCCTTTTCGCCATCCGTAATACAAAGCACTCCCCCGCAATATTTCACGAGCGCCTGAAGAAGACTTTTCATATCCTTTTTTTCTCCCACTAATGTTTCCGCTTCTTCTTTATTCATGAAACTCATTGCCGCCACTTTGAATAGCGGGGTAAGTGCAGGAAGCCCGAGCCGGAGCTGGTGCGTGCCTGGGCTAAATACAAGCTTCGCACTACTTTCTTCAATATATTCTAAAAGAGATTGTGTGTACGCCTCATGATTTCCCCCGACCGAGGAAAAAAAGACATACTTGGCTTTCGGAGCACGAGGAAACCGGTAGGAGCGGGGGGCATGATACACGAGAATAGTTCGCTCCCCTTGAAAATGAATAATGGTAGAAACATTGGTCATCGTACCCGGCTCAACCCGAACATCGTTTGTTTTTACGCCGTATTGTTTGAGCGCCTGAATGGTATTTTTTCCAACACTATCATCGCCAACGGTACTCACCATCGCCACCTTCAAACCCAAATGAGCTGCCGCGACCGCATGGTTCGCAGCGTTACCAGAAGCCAGCACCTTAGTCACCCCAGTCACTGGGATTTTACTGCCATAGGGAAGAAGCATTTGGCAATGCTCGCGGTTCACATCGCACTGCACCGTTCCCTCGTGTAATTCTAAAAACGTATCTTCAGAAATATCACCGATAGCCAAGAGGTCGAGCATACATTCGTGGTGTGTTGACACTGTAATGGAGGCATTATACCATAGAAGGTACTCATAATAATATATTTCCTATGGACATGACAAAACCCCTCATTGGACAGATGGTTCCAGACATGACACTCGACGTTTTCCAGAGTAACAAAACAAAGAAAATGAACCTTCGAACCGACTTTGCTGGCAAGTGGCTCATTTTGTTTTTCTACCCAGCTGACTTTACGTTTGTGTGCCCAACGGAATTAACAGATATTGCTGAAAAATACGAAGAATTAAAAAAGTTGAACGCCGAAATTGTGAGTGTTTCGACTGATACCGTGTTTGTACACAAAGCATGGCACGACAACTCTCCAACAATTAAAGATATTACCTACCCAATGGCAGCCGACCCAACCGGTAACTTGTGCCGTGCGCTTGGGACATACATTCCAGAAGAAGGATTATCGTACCGCGCCAGCTTTATTATTGACCCAGAGGGTGTCATTAAAGCGTTTGAAATCCACGACAACAGCATTGGCCGCAGTGCTGATGAGCTTTTACGCAAGGTGCAGGCCGCGATTTATGTACGCGACAATGGTGGCGAAGTTTGCCCTGCAAAATGGAAACCGGGATCAAAGACCTTGAAACCGGGTATGGATTTAGTCGGAAAAATTTAAAATTTCTTCATCTTTGACTAAGGTTCTATGTATACCGCACAAAACTTCGAGCATTTGCTTGGAACCGAAGGCTTCTCTGATGCCTTATTAAAAAACCACTTCACCCTTTACGAAGGGTATGTGAAAAATACGAACACGTTTCTTGAACGACTCGAGGCTTTGGCAAAAGAAGATAAAGCTACACCTGGTGAATACGCAGAACTGAAACGTCGGTTGGGTTGGGAATGGAACGGCATGCGCCTTCATGAATTGTATTTTGGGAACATGGAGAATGGTGGTATTGAACTTGGGAAAGGTGAGATGATTGAGCAAAAAATTATTGCCTCGTTTGGTTCTATGGCGGCTTGGGAAAAAGAATTCCGAGCAACCGGTGCCATGCGCGGTATTGGCTGGGCAATACTTACCTATGACCATGTGGCTGATAAACTCATGAACGTGTGGGTGAACGAACACGACGTGGGTCATCTTGCCGGAACCACTCCACTTCTTATTATGGATGTATTTGAACACGCGTTTATGCTTGACTACGGCATAAAACGCGCCGATTATATTGAGGCGTTTATGAAAGCGGTGGATTGGAGCGTGGTGAATGAACGGTTAGTGAAGGTAAGTGATTGCGCGGTGTAAAAATATACAAAAAGAGAGACGTAAAAGGACCCCATGGGGTCCTTTTACGATTAAAATTTTCTACTTACTTTTTCTTCTTTTTTTTCTTAAAAAACTCTTTCCATCCAGGCCACTGTTCACCGTATTCTATGTGCGGACTGGCTGGCCAGCCAGGATGATCTCGGTATACTTCTTCGTATTGCGAAATACTTCTAATTTTTGCTTCGCGTAACTGCCTGCGAAACTCTTTAAATGATGCAGGACGCTCATGTGTAGCATTTTTACTTTCAACTGAGGTTTCTATAGTTGAGACAGCCGTGCTGGGGGTGAATTCCCCTAAAAGTGCAGCCCAACCTGGCCAACTATCGCCATATGTCCTTTTTGGCGTTGACGGCCAACCGGGATGATTTTTATATACCTCTATATAGTGCATTGGGGTAGTAATTTTTGCTTCCCGAACCTGCTTTTTAAAAGCATCAAATTTAAGAAATTCAATTTTAGTGCCGAAAAATTCTTTCCATCCCTGCCACACATCCTCGTACAAGACTGGGGGATTCGATGGCCAGCCAGGGTGATTTTTGTATACTGCACTATAGCCTTTATTATCTGTAATACCCGCGGCCCGAACCTCATCCTGAAGCTTACTAAGAGTAAGAAATTCAGCCACTTCTTTACCAAAAAATTCTGACCAACCCTTCCATTGATTTTTGTAAATATGGTTAGGATTCGATGGCCAGCCTGGGTGATTTTTATATACTGCACTATAGCCTTTATTATCTGTAATACCCGCGGCTTTTACTTGAGCCTGCAAGTCAACATATGAAAGGAATCGATCACTTCTTTCAAAGAAAGAATCCCAACCCATCCATCTTTCATCATAAAAACTTTGCGGGTCGGAAGGCCAATTTTTTTGCCTCTTAGATTCCTTTTTATATTGCGGACTTGATTTTACCCCCCTCTCTTTTACTTGAGCTTGTAGTTCTTCATAAGATAGAAATCTATCTTCTGTACCTAAAAATTCAGGCCAGCTTATCCATTGATCTTTATAGCATGAACTAGGATTCGATGGCCAGCCCTTATGATTCTTATAGACGGCAGTATATTTTTCTTTCGTATCCACCAACAAACTTCGAACAGCAAGTTTCACTTCTTCCATAGGAAGAAGTGAAACGCTCTCCTTTCCTAAAAACTCGATCCAACCTGGCCATTGTTCACCGTAGGTAGAAGCAGGTGTGGATGGCCAGCCAGGGTGATTTTTGTATACTGCCACATAATCAGCCCCTGTTTTAATTCCCGCCGAACGAACCTGCTCACGCAAGTCTGTATAGGAAAGATCAGCCACTTCGGTACCTAAAAATTCAGGCCAGCTTATCCATTGATCTTTATAAATTTCACTGGGAACAGCCGGCAGACCTGGGTATTTTTTATATTCTTTTTTATATTCCTTATTGTTTTTTATCTTTGCTGAACGCACGACTTCTCTTGCTTTCTCAAATAAAAAAAACTCGACTACTTCTTTACCAAAAAATTCTGGATAACCATTCCACTCATCTCTATATGTTGCATACGGATTCGATGGCCAGCCAGGGTGATTTTTATACACTTTTTGATACTGCCCCCAATCAGAAACGCCTTTTTCTTTTACCTGCAGACGCATTGCATCATAAGACAAGAATCTATTATTTTTCTTTAAAAATTCTCTCCAATTTTGCCATTCGCCTTTATAAAAATAAGCGGGGTCATATGGCCAATCTTTATGATCTTTCTTTATTTTTTTATAATCCACTTCGTCTTGAACATCAGCCGCCAAAACCTGCTTTTGCAATTCATCAAGAGACAAAAATTCTACGGCTTCTTTATTCAAAAATATTTTCCATCCCGGCCATTTTTCGCCATAGGTATATGCCGGAGTGGATGGCCAACCCGGGTGCTCTTTATACACCTTTACGTACTGCTTTCCGTCTACAATGCCCTCACTTAGAACCTGTGTCTTTAGTTCTTCTAAACTAAGAAAATTATCTTTTTTATCAACCCTTTCCCGTTCCCGCACAATCTTTAACACCTCCTCGTAATCCGTAACCATATCCAGACCTTCCACATCGATAATTGGTGGGCGCATTGGTATATAATCTACTACCTCCCTATCATCACCTTCTTCACCCTCCCTTCTTTTCTTCTTTGGAACAATTTGATTGGTATCAATGATCTGAGGAAAAATAACCGGGAGCTCACCTGATTTATCGAGAAAATCAACAACAAGTGCGTGCTTATCTGAATTATTTTTATCAACCCGAAGAACACGCCCGGCTCGCTGCTCGGCAACCACGCGAGATCGGGTTGGTCTGAGGTTCAAACACACACTGGCTTTTGGTTCGTTAAACCCAGCAACAAGAATATCAGCATTACAGAGAACCTTGTATTTACCACTCGCATAACCGTCTAAAATTTGTTGTTGTTTTTCATCATCCATGGCGCCACTAATGTAGGTAGCAGGCACTCCTGCTTCATAAAATTTGTCTGCCATGAGTTTTGCATGCTCAACCCCAACGCAATATACTACAGCTAATTCATTAGGGGTATTTTTGAGGTAAAATTCAATAGCGACCTGATTGCGCCCAGCAATATTTACAGCCAGTTTCAACTCTTCCTCACTATACTCACCAGAAGCTGTAAGAGGAACAGAATCTAGATCAACCTCAGTGCGAGCAACAATACAAGTGACGGGAGAAAGAAGCCCATCTTTAACCGCTTCACGAATTTCCATGCGATGAATTTCATGCTCCAACAGTTGACTTACTTTTTTCTTATCGGAAAATTCTGGGGTAGCGGTAAAACCAATTCTCACCTTCCCCTTAAACTGATCAACAGCATTCGCACGAGCATCGCTTAATGATTCGTGTACTTCGTCCAAAATAAGACATTCGTAATCCTCAGCATGGATAGTTCCATTTCGTAACCCAGCTACTAGGGAATCGTAGGTGGTAATAGTAACCGCCCTCCCGTATTGTTTTGCATTTGAGTAAATTTTTCCAACATCAATATCTTCAGCAAATTCGTGGAATGCTTTTTCGGTTTGTCTGACCAGCAATTTTTTCGGCGTAACTATGAGGGTCTTTAACCCTAAAGCTTCGACGAATTCAGAAAAGAGCACTGTCTTTCCGGTTCCTGTTGGGAGCTTTATGTACCCATCTTTTTTCCCTGTCTCGAGAAATTTACGCAAATCTTCAAAAACGGTTAGCTGTTCTTCATAGAGCGTGTCTTCTTCACCCTCTGCATATTTAGCAATATACTCGTCTAATGAGTTCAGAGCAGACAGCCACTTTTTCATTTCCAATATCTCATCATTATTTATTTGCATACCATTTTCATTCCCCACTCTTTCCATTTGTTTTTGCTCACGCAAAAGACGGAGGTACATATCGTACCGAGCCCCAAAACGTTCCTTCAGATCATTAAAAGGTAGATTCATTAAATCCTCCTGATGCTTAGGGGGTACAATCTTTTCTTTCGGCGAAACATCTAAACGTTCCTCGGCTGATTCGACCTGGGCTCGTAATTCCCCTTCGTCTTTTCGTTTAAAAAAATTGAATTTGAAACCTTCACCGAAGGGCATACACAAAAAAATTACACTCACCACCTTCCCTAAAAGCCTATCACACTCCCCGATCTTCCTCAACTTTTTATTTAGAATTAAAAAACCCGGTCATTGTGTTCAGACAATGCCGGGTCGGTTATCGCAACCGATCAGCTCTCGCTAATCTTGCTGCAGATCTTGAAGTGCCTTTTGGGCAGCAGCCACACTCGCTTCCTTTTGGCTTTTTCCCTCAGCCTTAGCCACCATGTCCTTTCCAATGAACACCGCTACTTCGTAGGTACGATCGTGGTCTGAACCCCACTCTCGCACCAAACGATACATTGGCGTCATCTTCCTCTGAGCTTGAACTGCTTGCTGAAGCAGTGTTTTTGGATCCTGCAGATCCACCCCCTCGACATCGGACTGAATCAAGGTATCAAGCACGAATGCTTCTGCCGAGATCATTCCTCTGTCAAGATGAATGGCTGCCACGATCGCCTCGTAGGTGTCCGCTTCATGCTTCAGTTTGTGACCGCGAGCACTAAGCAAATCCTTCTTCTCACCAGACGAAGCCTGCCAAAACTTCATAAAGCCGAGCTTTACCGCCACCTTCTTCAGGCTAGCAGTACTCACAAGAGCTGAACGAATTTTCGCAAGCTGACCCGCTTCAGCTTCGGGGTAATTCCGAAAGAGATACTCGGTAACCACGATTTCAATAATCGAGTCACCGAGGAGCTCCAATCGTTCGTTGTGTTTTTTCTTCTCACCTCTACTCTCGTTCTGCAATGAACGGTGGGTTAGCGCTTGCTCAAGAAGTTCTTTCTTGCGAAAGGTTACCCCAAGCAACGCTTCGGCAGCTTCGATGTCCTCACGGCTCATCATCACGTCGCACCCCTAACTTTTGCTAAAAAGAGGAGAGACGCCGACTCGACCATGGAGGTTTCGTGTGCGATCCCCGTAACTTCGGACCAATACGGCAGGGCCACATTTTCCCAGAGTTTCGAATTCCGCAACTTCTCGACAGCCTTAGCCTCAATCTGTCGAATACGCTCGCGCGTGAGCCCTATCCTTTCTCCAACCTGCTCGAGAGTTTCTGATGCTTCGCCATTCAGACCAAAGCGCCACGTGAGAACGAATCGCTCCGCTTCCACGAGCACGTCAGTCTCCCTAAGAAACTCCGACAACTTCACTTGAAGCTGACGGAAGTCAATGGCATCACTCACTTGCTCAGCCGTGTTTTTCTCTGACTCTTCGGCACCATCCAATGCGATTTCAAGCATCGTCTGATACGTATCAGCCCGAGAGCGGCTATTTTTATGATTCACCCTCCAGTTCATTCCTTTAAACAGCCACGACAAGCCTCGACCATCGATGATCGTTGCCGCATGCTGCAGTTGCACAAACTCTTCCTCAGACATCTCGAGAGCTGTCTGAAGTTGTGATGGGCTTGCCCATTCCCCAGATTGCAGCCAGGCAATCTGAGTACGCACCTCCTGATACTTCCGGTACTTCTCAATCATGTGAACCGGCACACGGATAACGCCCGCATTGTCGATACACCGATGGGCAGCCTGGTATATCCAGTAGTAGGCGTAGGTGGAGAACTTACCTTCTCGTGTGTAGTCGAACTTTTCGATTGCCTTCGTGAGCCCGAATGATATGGCCTCTTGAGCCAGATCCTCGAAATCAAGCGCGCAATCCCACTTCCTGTTCGAAATAATACCGTAGAAGGGCTCTCTCAGAATGAGCCACCACACTAAGGCTGTGTGCCTTACTACCAAATCACGCCGCGCCTCGATCCTTTCTTTCGGCGTACCGAAACGTATCGCCCAAAAAAGTTCAAAGTCCTCTTCCCCAAGATACTCTCGGGCTTTCGTGGACTGTTCCTTCGTAGGCGTAGAGGCGCGTAAAAGCTCATCCGTGAAGATGAACCCCTGGCGCTTGATTCGGGCAGATTCTTCAGCAGTAAGTTTTTCTTCTTCTGCCTCGAAATCTTCCGGGGTCGGAAGAGTGCTTTCTACCCCCTCTGCAATCACAGTTTTCTTGGGCCGACCACGCTTCTTCCCCGGTTCATTGTTAGGAACCCGTGGAAGATTATTCGCCGCGGTCACCTGCATGACTGTTTTGTCTTTTCGCATTTCCTTCTTTCTCACCCAATAAAGGGTCTACCTGAATTTTGCATTCAGTTAATTTGTTTCAGTTGTCAAGAACCTTTTGAGTACTTGATCTGCTGTGTTCGCTTTGAGGGCATTCAAACAAGCAGAATAAAGCACTCAAATTAACGATAAAGTATAGCATAAAAACACCACTTTGTCAAGGTGGTACTCTATTTTTTATGCTAAATTAAGCAACTTTATGTGTGTATATCTTTTATCCTACCCTCTAAATAATACTCTTTTTTAAAGAGTGATATTATTGAGGAGGGATAAGGTGGACAATTCGTGTTCCAGCCTCATCCCAAGCCCCTCCTTTTATCAGTGTTTTTTTGCCTCCTTTGATACCACCGCACGCTGCACTCGGACAACTTCGAGCTCTGCGTGCCGGGAGTATGTCTGCTGAGGGGTTACCGACATCACCTCGGCAATCTGCTCAGCGTTCAGGGCGGAAACGTACTCAAGCACGTGCTTCACGTGTTGTCCAAGAAGCAGATCTCGAGGCAAACCCACAACATGTTCGGGCTCACCAGTAACCGCACTTTGTGACGACTTTTTTCTTTTCTCTCCTTTCTTGTTTTCGTACCAACCACCACCCACGTGTCGATGGACCTGATCCGCCATACCGGCAGCACAGGCAAGGAGGATATCGCGACGAGAACCCGGAGAAACTCCGAAGACTCGATGAGAGCGAAGGACTTGCATAATGTCCCCCACAATCTTCTTGGCCTCGTAATATCTTCCGGGACTGATACCTCTCTTTTCCATGTCTTTCGGGCGCAACCCTCGGACTGCTTCATACAGTTCAAGATCCGCCAGAAGATCACTTCCCTCTTCACGCGTGTAGTACTGCCACTCTCGATTCTTGTCTCGGAGACCGCCGGCTTCGAGAATGGCAACCACCTTCACCACGTCTGCCACGACTCTACGTTTCATGGCTTCCACGACCATCCGTGCGTACCGTGCAGTGAGAGGAAGTTTGGCCATAAGCTTTCCAACCTCTGTCACAACACCTGCCTCGGTTAGGGCGCCCATACCTTCCAAACATTCCTTCGACCGCGCCAGGTTCTCCTGATTCGGTTCGTGGAAGAAAGGAAAGGAGCAGGCGTCGAGTCCGAACGCTGCGAGCCGAAGCACCACCTGATCAAGTTGGAGATACGCGATTTCCGGCAAAGGAAATACCTCTCTATCCTTGAAGGGAGTGTCGGCGCAGAGAACATACTCTCCCGGACCACAGCGTCCCGCACGACCTGCTCGTTGCTGGCAGTCGGCTTGGCTAATCGGACGAGGGTACAACCCTTCGACACCATTAACCACGTGCGGCTTTTTCTCGAGACCGCAATCTATGACTGCGTCGATCCCGGGAATCGTCACGGACGTCTGCGCGACGTTCGTAGCAACGATCACCTTTGGTCGGGTGTACTGATCGAAGCACCGTGTCTGCTCGCTCGCTTCAAGATTTCCATGAAGCGGGAGAAGTTCTGCGTCGAGTCCATCGAGCGAACGCAGGAGGTCGTTCACCTCCTTGATCCCCGGCTGAAAAACCAACACATTCTTCCCCCCACGAGCAAACCTGCTCACCTCGGTGAACAAGGAGCGCGCACTGCGGTAAGCCCACGTCACCGGATACAACCGACCGGGAATACGGATAACCTGTACGCTACCGAAGTACGCGTTCAGTTTTTCCACATCCACAGTGGCTGACATGAGCAGAACCTTGCAGTTCTGGCCTTCTTCTTGCTGCTTCTTCACGAAGCCGAGAAGAATTTCCAGATTGAGATTCCACTCGTGAACTTCGTCGAGCACGAGAACCGTTTCTGCGTCGTCGCCAATACCGTTACCCGTAAGCTCCCGGACCAACTGCAGCCCGTCCGTACAGAACAGTAACCGCGTGTCCTTTGAGGATGCGCGCTCATGCCCCGTTCGGTAGCCTACAGTAGTGCCGATTTCGCACCCTAGTTCCTCAGCCACACGAGTGGCCAAGCTTATCGCAGCCAAACGTCTGGGTTGCGTCACGACCACCCTGTAGCCAGCTTCAAGGAGGAATTTTGGCACTTGCGTGCTTTTTCCTGCCCCAGTTTCGGCAATGATCAAGGTAATCGCATTGTTCTGAACAGACGTCAGAACTTCGTCCCGATATTCTTGTACCGGTAAGACATCCTTTGTCTCAGTCATTTTTTTCTCCCAAGCGAAACCTGTAAGGTGTATTGCTTGCGCAACAGCTCTTTCGCTTGCGCCGGTTGAACCGACTTTCTAACCGCCATACCTTTTTTACAAGGTTGGAAGGGTAGACTCATAAGGCGTAGCTGCCTTCGCATTTTCTCCTCGAATTTCGAAAAATTCGAGTGAGTGAGTATACCATAATTTCACCTTTTTGTCAAGGTAGAATAATTGAGGAAATAGAATACAAAAAATCACCATTCGCTGGTGATTTTTTGATTGGGAAATACGAGTAAAAAATAGTGATTTTTATAGCAAATAAAGCCTTAATTTACTTGTAGACACCTCTTGACAGAGGGGCTTTTTTGTGTTATACTATGTTGTTCAAAATTGACTCTCTTTTGAAGATTCTTTCCTTGCCCCAACTGTTCCCCGTACTCGGAAGTACGGGTAACACCGGGAGCAGAAAAAATCTCAATCTCAACCAGAAACAACACAACCAAAAGATCGGAGTCAACATGAACAACGGACGAATTCTCACCACCCTGATCGTTCTCCTGCTCGTCAGCACCGGGTGTGCCACGGCGCCACTCACCAAAGACTGGGGGTTCATGACGGCAAAGGACAGGGAGTACCACCGGTACACGAAGCTCGAAACGTTCGCCGAGAAGCCCGCGCACGGAAACAGTGTCAAGTTTGAGGGCGAGGGGTGCGCGTTCCTCTGGATTTGGAGGACGCCCGAGAACGCGCACAAGAACCCAGGCCCCAGCCCGACCTACGTCGTCGAGATCACGGAGGAGAAACCGTGGGTTTCCCTTCCGGTGCCGGAGAGTGACTTCGGCACCGTTATCATCGGAGTCGATGACTTCGGGAATCCGACCACCACGGGCCAGAGATACCTCTGGGAGAGTATCCTGAAGACCGATGACAGGCTCTCCGTCAACGGCCACACCTGTGACCAAATCGACGAAGCCATCTATCAAAAGTTCTTCAAGGATTGATCCACAGAGTCCCATCATCGGGAAGCTGAGCGAACCGCACCGAGCGTTTCCTCCTTCCCTTCCTAACTACACGGTTTACTTCTGTAGACCTTGTTCCCAGGAATAGCATACAAAAAATCACCATTCGCTGGTGATTTTTTGATTGGACCAGAACAGTGGGGTTCTGGTGAGGGCCGCGAGCAGCAGTATCACGAGGGAGGATCCCCGAGTGGTTGGCCGTGTTCGTCGGCAGTGTAGAACGCGTAGTGGTCGAGCTCCGGCCCATCGGTGCTTCGAAACACCACATCAACTGGCCTTTTCTCAATTTCTCCCGGGAACAGGAACATGAAATTGCGAAAGGTCAGCGTTCCCCCTTCAGGATCGAAGGTCGCTTCGCGAATGCTCTCGGCCGTGACAGCATCGAGAGCAAGGAATACGAGGAAGTAATCCATGTCGATGAACACGATCTGGCGAATACGAGGGCGGTTTTCTATGGTGTCATCCGTGATGCACACTGCCATCGTATCGAGAATGGTTTCCTCGGCTATACAGATATCGCCGAAGAAATGCATTGCCTTGAGCTTCCCGATGATTTCGCCAGTCGTCATTTTCTCCTTCAAAGCCGCCTTCTTTTCTTTCGACAACCGAGCGTTTCGATACCATCGTTTTTCTGACATTCCCTCCCCCTTCTCCTGTGCTGAACAGGCCTCTCTGCCATTTCTAGGTGCAAACGGTCATAGGAAGATATACGGGAAAAACCGTAATTGGTCAAGAAGAGGGATACATTTTACAGGTTGACAAAATGCCTGTTTTATGCTATACTGTGTGGTTCCGAAGCTAAACCAGGCTTCCTACAAAGGAACTCGACTACTTTGTAGTCGATCACCAAAAAATCCCGGATTTATCCGGAAAAGGATACGAACGTGAACATTACCAAGACTGCCCTTTCGCTGCTCATCACCATCATGATCGTCGGGTGTTCCTCGTTCCCGGCGCGTCCGCCGGAGCCGGACAACCTCGAGGCCACCAACCGCTGGCACCGGGAGTTCAAGGAGAAGACTGGGTGTCCGAACTGCTTCTACCTCGAAGCACAGGCTTCTCCCATCCCCGGGGACGCGGCAGTCCCGCAGGTCAGGATCGAAAAGGGGGAAGGGTGCTTCTTCTTCCAGCTGGAAGGAGGTGCGGACTTCCTCATGACCGACGTCACGCCCACCAACCGCTGGGTCCTCATCGCAGCCGATCCGGCGGCTCTGATCACGCTGTTCCTCCTCGACGAGGAGGGCGAGCTCTACAGCGAGCGGATGCCGGTGCAGCTCCTCATGAGCAGGATGGACAAGAACCCGATCGTTCTGCACGGACACAGCTGCATGGACATCGGCCTCGCCTTCAAGGCGAAGATCAAACGGTAAGCCCGAGACCTGGAGGCTCTCGGCAAAATGGGAAGCGGAGAGATTCGACTGTACTAGCCACCACTTCCCTTCCCTATTATCTTGTTCAACACTTGGACAATGTCTTGGGAAGATAAAAACACCGACGTTTCAAGCGTCGGTGTTTTTATTTTTAGTAGTCTCGCAACTTATCAATAATTCCCATGTTCTGAATCTTTTCGAGCGCCTTCGCTTCAATTTGGCGAATACGTTCACGGGTTACATCAAATTCTTTTCCTACTTCTTCAAGCGTGTGCGTGACACCGTCTGAGAGACCAAAACGCATTTCAAGAATTTTTTGTTCACGCGGAGACAGATCTTTAATTGCTTCATGAATGTATTCACGGAGCAACTGCACTCCGGCCACTTGTGCCGGGCTCACATTTTTCACGTCTTCGATAAAGTCGGCCAACTGCGTATCATCATCGTCATCCCCCACACTTGTTTCAAGAGAAATGGTTTCTTGAGAAATTTTAATGATGTGATTAATCTTTTCGATTTCCTCACCCATTTCGGCAGCCAACTCTTCAGGGGTTGGATCACGACCTAAATCTTGGAGCAAACGACGCTGTACTTGTTGAAAACGGTTGATGGTTTCGACCATGTGAACCGGAATACGAATAGTACGGGACTGGTCGGCCAAAGCACGCGTAATGGCTTGGCGAATCCACCACGTAGCGTACGTTGAAAACTTGTACCCTTTGCGATAGTCGAACTTCTTCACGGCACGGAACAAGCCAATATTTCCTTCTTGGATTAAATCCAAAAGAGAAAGCTGTTTTCCGACAAACTTTTTCGCAATCGAAACGACCAGTCGCAAGTTGGCTTCAATCATTTTTCGTTCAGCCTCACGATCCCCTCGTTCTTTACGTTTCGCGAGCGACACTTCTTCTTCAGCATTCAGAAGCGGAATCTTCCCAATTTCGCGCAGATACATCTGAATAGAATCTTGAGAAATACTTCCCAAATCAAACTCACCTTCCACATCCGGCTGTTTCCCGCGCAAACTCGAAAGCATTTCTTTTTTCTGAACCGTGTTTCCTAAAAGTCCTCCCCCAGTTTCTACAACAGAAACACCGTTTTTTTCGAGTGCATCCAAAAAGACTTCGTACAGCGGAAGGTATCGTTCTAAATACGGAAATACACGAACCACTTCTGTTTCGGTAATAAATCCACGGCCTCTCCCCTTATCAACGAGCTTAAGTAAGTTATCGTCGGTCGGAGAGGTAAAATCTGGCTCAGGCTCTGGAGGAGCTGGAGGCCCTTTAACAAATGGTTTTTTAGAAAACTTTTGCTTCTGTGCTGGCCGAGGTTTCGGCAACACTTTTTTCTGAGGTTTCGCTACGACTTTTTTTACGGCTCCAATTTTCTTTACTGCTCGCTTCACCCGGGCCGCGAAACCCTGGGCGCTCTTTTTTTTCTTAGGCATGCGACGATATTAAAAAAAACGAAACAAATGACCATCTGCTTTTCGAAATATTAGAGGCTCTGAAACGTCTGAAGGAGCGCCATTTCGGCAGCTGCATCTCCGCGTTTGTTTGCCTCTTGAATTGCCAAAAGGAGCTCGTGCCGGCGTTCTTTGCGAATTTCCGCCGTAATATATTCGGTCAAACTTTTGAGCGTAAGCCCTGCGTCAGCAAGGGTCATTTCTCCAAAGTCGAGCTCGCTTTTCATGACCAGGCGAGCAATATGTGACGAGAGGTTCTCGTCTGAAGGAACCGGAAGGGGTCTCCCGGGTGTAAAGTCAGGCGTAGTATAGACGCTTTTCAGCCATTCGTAAAGGGGGCCGTAGGCCGATGTGGACAACCCTGCTTCCGGCGCCGCAGTAATCGCCCCGGGAGCCAAACTCGGAAACCGGAGCAGGAGTTCAAAAAACTGCTCAAACTGCCGCTCCAAACGGGTGGGCGGAAGCCCTGTGACCACTCGATCCACCTCTTTCACATCTTTGGACAAAACGAGCGCTTTCGGAGGATCTTTTTTGGCATTTTTAAGGCGTTTTAATTCTTCTTTTAAGACATCAACCTCTACTCCGACTGCCAAAGAAAGCTCACGAAACCAGTGATCGCGCTCCACGGCCGACTGCAGTAAATCAATTTTCAAAAGCATGAAGGTGGCCGCCGCCTGTTTGTCTTTTGGTTGGGCAACATTTTTATCAACGAGCGCTTGGCGCATATACCAACGCATAACATCTTCAGCATCTTTCACCGCCTGAAACCATACCTCTTTATTTTTCTTCACACATTCATCCGGGTCTTTCCCCGCACCCTCTGGAATCCGAATCATGCGAATATTCATCTCTTGTTTCAGAGCGACATCAATTCCGCGATCAGCTGCAGCTTGCCCCGCTTTATCGGCATCAAATGCTAGCGCTAAATTTTTGGTGTAGCGAGCCAAAAGCGATACCTGGTGTTCGGTCATCGCCGTCCCACTTGTAGCAACCACATTCGCCATACCGGCTTGGTGACACGCAATCACATCCATCTGCCCCTCCACGAGCACGGCTAAATTTTCTTCCCGCATGACCTGCTTTGCTTTATGCAACCCAAAAACCACACGCGATTTATCGTAGAGCGGTGTTTGAGGAGTGTTCACATATTTTCCACCAGAGTGTTCTGTTTCAACAAGAACGCGCCCGGTAAACCCGACCACTGCCCCGTGAATATCCGAAAGCGGAAACATAATCCGCCCTCGAAACCGGTCATAAAACCCTCGGCCGCTTACCATGTCTGAACCTTCCCGCTGAATCGTAACACCAGCCGCGATAAGGTCATCCACCCCATGTCCTTTTTTCAGTAAATATTTTGTGAGCAAATCCCACTGATCTGGAATAAAACCAATCTGCCATGCTTCAATCGTTTCATTCGTTAATCCCCGTTTCTGTAGATATTCTCGAGCAAGTTCGGCCTGCGGAAGTTCAAGAAGTACTTTGTGATAAAAGCGAGCCGCTTCTGCCACGATTTCTTTTAATCGTTGTTTTTGCCCAGTTTCTTTCGAAGACGATCCGCGTCGATCGGTCAGTTCAACCCCGGCCTTTCCTGCCAAAAATTTGAGAGCCTCGACAAAATCCATGCCCTCAATTTCTTCAATAAAAGAGAAGATATCTCCACCTTTGGCGCAACCAAAACAATGCCAGCTTTGACGCTCGCGATTCACCATAAACGAAGGAGACTTTTCCCGATGGAACGGACAAAGCCCCTTGTGGTTTATCCCAGCTGGCTTCAGTTGCACATACTCGCCAACCAGGCTCACCACGTCAATTTTATCTTTGATGAGTTGGGTATCTGACATAACGAATCTCCCTCCCCTGCCACTCTACCGTTTCGCCGAGAAAAACTCAACCTACTTCCCATTGTACCAAACTCGGTAAATGACCCCGGCATGATCATCGGAAATGTACACTACCCCACCCGGTTGTGCCATGATATCGACCGGCCGACCTAAGGCTTTATTGTCTTTCGTTAAAAATCCAGTTAAGAAATCTTCCGTACCCTTCACATTACCCTTCGCATCAAGAATGATACGCGCCACTTTGTACCCTACGGGTTTCGTACTGTTCCATGAACCATGGTATGAGACAAGAAGATTATACCAATATTTTTTTGGCCAACCTTCTTCGGGAATAAAGGTGAGCCCAAGAGGCGCCACATGAGCCGGCAGATCCACATGACTTTCCGTTTCAAATGGTTCCATGCACGGATTTCGAATGTAGGTGTTTTTATCAAACGACGTATCGTGAACATTCTTCCCGTAACAAATGGGCCAACCGTAATTTTTCCCTCTTTCAATAATATTAATTTCGTCTGGAGGCAGATTATCACCTAACCGATCACGACCCATGTCAGTGGCCCACATGCGGCCATCAACAAAACTCCAGGTAAAGAAAACGGAATTTCGGAGCCCTCTCGCTTCTTCCCGCCAATCGCTTCCGTCAAATTTCATGGAAAATATTTTGGCTGGAAGGTCGGTGCTTTCGGTACACACATCACAAGAAGAACCAATCGAAACATACAAACGGCCGTCAGGACCAAAACTGATGGTGCGTGATTTATGGCGTGCCGCCGTGTTACTTGGAGTAAGATCCTTTATTTTATTTGGCTGAATGAGAGAAGAAACCGCGAGCGAAAGATCAACTTTTTCAATGTCAGTCATTTTAGCCACATTGGTACCCTGAACTGCACTAATATCGTTTCTTCGCACAATAGCGGTCGAAATCTTATCTTCTTCAGCGATATATAAAATATCCGCGTCCCCATTGTCGTCATGTCGAAAGGCTAACCCGTGCGGATTTTTTAAATTCTTGAAAACATCTTTTTGCCCCACAACTTTTCCATTCTCAACATCATACATGGTAACAATTCCTTTTGACATGCGTGACACCCACAAATCACCCTTACTATCAAAAGCCATCACCCGGGCACCTGGGGCGTTTTTAGCAAACACTTCAATAGAGAATCCCTCGGGTAAAACGAGTGGAAAACCCGTGGTATTTTTTACCGGGGCTGAGATGGTGTTCGTGGGTGGAATTCCAGAGACACTGGGGGGCAAAGGGGTGGGCGTTGTTGTTGAAGCGGGCGGATTATTTTCATTATATTTCTCAATAAGTTCAATGATCGACTCTGGCGGATCGCTAATCACTGGTTTTATACCCGCATACCGGGGAATAATAAAAATGGCTACACCTATAAGCATTACTCCGGCGATAATACTAAGAGAAAGAAGCACTTTATTCATAGAAATACAGCTTAAAGCAGATATATGTACTGTACTCCCCTTTTCTTTTCTTGCCAAAAGAAAAACAAAAAATCACCTCGAATGAGATGACCTTTTGAATGTGGGAGACGCGTACATAGGGGTAGGCGTCTCCGGGGTGCTCGACCACGAATGTGGGAGCTTTTTTGGCGTGGATGGGTGGTTCTAGGCCGCGACCTCGATCTTCGCCTTGGTCCTGGCCGGTATCCCGTAGTACACGCTCCACTTGAGCAGGTCGGCGCAGAAACCCCGACCGAAGTCCTTGGTCAGAGCGCGGATGATGACACCGTCATCCCCGGAGGAGTACATCTCATCCGGGATGCACTCCTCGGAGAGGAAGATCACGAGCTGGTGGAACTGCTCCTGCCGCCCCTTGGTTACGGTTCCCTGGGCGGCATCCTCACGGAAGCCGTCGAACTGGGCGCGGAAGTAGGCGATGCGGGCTTCTCTTGACTCACTCATGGTGCTGTCTCCTTCTGGTTGGGGGTGAATTTTCGGACTTGATCACAGCCTATTTAGCATAGCAAAATAGGAATTCTATGACAAAGCAGTATACCACAAAAAGCACCTTTTGTCAAGGTGCCCTTTATACACCCATTTTCTTCCTACACCCGAATTCTCCAGCCTATCGCAAAGAGCTTCCACACCAGGCCTCCGAGCGCTAAAATAAGCCCAAAAATTATGAGTAAGCCAACGGTCATATTCGCCTCGCTAATTCCAATCATGGAATACCTCAGGCCATCCACAAAGTAGAAAAACGGATTTAAACGAACCAACCACTGCACTTTTTCTGGCATCATCGTAATCGAATTGAACACTCCCCCGAGAAATGTCAGCGGCGTAATAAAGAAGGTATTCAACACCGACAACTGCTCGAAGTTATTTGCCCAAAGACCGACAAGGAGACCGAGAAGAGAAAAAATAATAGCAACAGCAACCGTGTAGAACAAAAACCATCCAATATGAGCCATGGTTGCTGCACCAAAAAGAATGGCTACGAGATAAATACTTCCAGCCACAATAATTCCACGGATAAGCCCACCCACAACAAAACCAATAATCATTTCAAGATACGATAAGGGTGCAACAAGAACCTCCTCAATTGCCTTGGCCCACCGCCCCATATAGAGCGATGTTGAAGAGTGTGCAAATGATGACCCGATCAGGTTGAGCATGAGCACGCCTGGTAAGACAAACTCAATGTAACGCACCTCGCCAAACGAACCAATGCGTGATCCGACCACATACCCGAAAATCACAATGTAGAGGACGGCATTGATGAGTGGCGCCACGAGTGTTTGGATATAGATACGTGATAACCGCTGGGTCTCACGGGCAATGAACGTGTATAAGCCGATAGCATTCATATTAGACAGTTTTTTTGGTGAGTGAAAGATACGTTTCTTCAAGTTTTTTTCCACCCTCAGTAAAATCTTTCTTATCCCCGATTGCCACAATTCCACCATTTGCCACAATCGCAATACGGTTACACAAAAGTTCCACTTCTTCTAAATAGTGAGAGGTCAAAATAATAGTTTTCCCCTGTTCGTTAATTTCTCGAAGATATTTCCACAAATCATGACGAAGCTCCACATCAATCCCAGCGGTTGGCTCATCAAGAATCAGCAGTTTTGGATCATGAATCATGGCACGGGCCAAAACCACACGACGTTTTTGCCCACCAGAAAGCGCCATAAATGGCTTATCTTTGTGTTCAAAAAGATCAAACCGTTTCAAAAGTTCGGGAATGCGTTTTTGTCGCTCACCTCTCGTCATGCCATAGTACCCACCAACAAACCATAGAATCTTTTCTACCGGAGCAAAAATATCTACATTAAAATCCTGCGGCGACAGTCCAATAAGTTTTCTTGCTTCACGATACTCTTTTTCTACATCGTGTCCGAAGACCTCAATCGTCCCACTCGTAATCTTCGCCACCCCCGTGGTCATATGAATCGTCGTGGTCTTCCCTGCACCATTCGGACCAAGGAATCCAAAAAATTCTCCTTCGTTCACGGAAAAAGAAATATCGTTCACGGCTGTTTTTTGGCCGTATTTTTTTACTAGATGATCAATCTTCAGTGCCTGCATAAAAATGAATAATCAAAATCCCTCTAATTGAGAGTCCTTGTATTTCACAAAAAGCTATTTTGTGAAAGTGGTAGGGGTACCTAGCAAGAGTACTACTTTTCCTTTTTTTCGAGAAGACGTCGAAGTTCGCGCACTTCCTCAACCAGGATACGGATCTCTCGCTCTGCTTTACGGTCGACGGCGTAATCGTATTTTGCGGTTAACCGATCGCGCTCTGCCTGCCGATTTTGGCTCATAAGGATAATCGGGGCCTGAAGGGCAGCGATGCATGACAGCGTCAGATTAAGAAGAATAAATGGATACGGATCCCAACCCTCAAACCAGGCGAGAACATTAAGCACAATCCAAAGAACCAGATACACCAAAAAACCTAAGATAAAACGCCAACTCCCAAGATTTTGGGTAACCCAGTCGGCAGCTCTTTGTGAATACGTTAAACTCTGATGATCTGAAAGCGGGTGAACCAAAGGCTCGCTCCCATGAACTCCATTATGCTCTGGTGTTTTCATCATACAAGTGAAAAGAAGACTTCTTTTTATTCCGCGAGTGAACTGAGAGCGACATCTAGCCCTTTGTCTTTCTTTTCCTCTCCATACCGGGCAGTTGATGTGGGGTACGCAGGGTCGGTGTACATGTCCACAATCACCTGGTCCGGTTCGATTCCTGTTTTATCAATACCATTATTGAGTGGGGTAAACCAACGTGCAATAGTAATTTTTAAAGCAGAACTATCGGGAAGTGGGCCAAAATCTTGAACGGATCCTTTTCCAAATGTTTTCTCTCCCATAATCTTTGCGACCGCATAATCTTTAAGCGCACCGGCCACAATTTCTGAGCCCGATGCCGAGCCGTTATCAACAAGAACCACCGTTGGCATACCAACCAATCGATGTGCCCCGACTGTTTCATGGAGTACCTCTTCGCCCTTTCCATTTCGTTCACGCACAATGGTACCGGTTTTTACCCATTCACTGGCCACTTGAATTGCGGTTTCCAAATATCCTCCTGGGTTGCCTCGTAAATCAAGTACGACACCCGTAACACCTTTCTTCAAAAGGTCTTTTACGGCCTTATCAAACTCAGGCCAGGTGTCATCATTAAACTGATTCAAACGAATATACGCCACCGAACCATTCTTCTTGAGGCTATACTCAACCGACGGTACGGTAATTGTAGCTCGCACAATACTGACCTCGCGCAATTCCTTTTCCCCAGGACGAAGAACGGTGAGTGATACAGTTGTACCGCCCTTACCACGAATCTTGGTAACTGCGTCACCGAGCGACATGCGGAAGGTTTCTTCAGCATTAATTTTGAGAATACGGTCCCCGGCACGAAGCCCAGCACGCTCTGCCGGACTATCAGGAAGTGGAGTAATAATAACCATCTCCTCCCCTTCAAAACCAATTTCTGCCCCAATACCATCGAATTCCCCGGCTAAACTGGAAGCAAATTCCTGAGCTTCTGTTGGAGGTAAGTACATGGAATACGGGTCGCCAAGGGCATGAACCATTCCCTCGAGAGCTCCGTAAAATAATGTTACGTCATCAACCGGCTGGTCAACATACGCCTCTTTCACCACTTTCCAAATATCCCAAAACTGCTCAAAATCAACACTCGACGAGCGGGTTTTTCCGTACAAATTAAGAACTTGAGTAATAGACGCAACTTCACGATTGCGCAAGCTTCTTATTTCCCACATGCGACCGAACACCACCCCTATACCAAAAATAATAAGAATAAGAAGCGCTCGGCGAACTCCATGGTTACGCGGTTGTTCAATCGACATACGTATAGGCCTTCACGAAAGAAGAAAATTTTGATATGGTGTCAGTATACAAGGAGCAGAAAAAAAAGGCAAAAACTTTCCGGGTTCTATGAGTTACCCTAAAATCTTCTTGACTCGCCCATGGCGACGCGGCATTTTCTACTTTCTTGTCGGTCTTTTTTTTATCATTTCCCCGCTTGTCATCATGTATACCGCTGGGTATCGTTATGACTGGACCACAAAAAGAATTCAAGCGACGGGAGTGCTCAGTATCGATGTTTCACCGAGAGATACTCATGTCCTTCTTGGCGAAACACCTATCGGAGAGAGCCAAGCAAACATTCCCCTTCTCTCCCGAGACATGGCTTCATACGAATTAAAAAACCGCGCTCCGGGTACCTATAAACTCACGCTCACAAACCCCGGCTACCACACGTTTGTAAAAGATATCTCCATTCAAAGCAACCAAACAACCTACGTTCGAGATGTACGGTTACTGCCGAAAACACTCCCTATTAAACTAAGTGATCTCGAGTTTCGTATCGAAAAAAGCAGTGTTTCGCCGTCGGGCCGATATGTACTTCTCACTGGCCACGACGAAGGACTTTCTGTGGCCTATCTCTACGACACGGAACGAGAAACTCTGGAATCCTTAGTTCGCGATCAGGCCGCCATCTCAGTAGAATCTTGGTCTCCACGGACAGAAGAGTTTATTCTGGTACTTTCCACAACCTCAAGCGATCACGCGTTATTTTTTTCAGCAGAACAAGAATTTGCGCCCGTTGTTTTTCCTTTTGAAGAACCCGTTCGTCTAGAGAGAATCGTCTGGCCGGATCCAAAAACCCGAGAAAGAGCAAAATTTTTTGTGTCGAGCAGCTCAACGATTTTTAGCGTCGAGAATAATGTAAAAACTGCGGTTGCCGAAGCACCAACAAATACCTGGGCATACGATGGTCAAGGATTTTTGTGGAGGGAGCACGAAGGAGGTGTTGAGCAAATCGTGAATGGCAGAGTCACTGAACGATATAACACCCCTGGGTTAATTATTACTCGTTTTCTTCTTATCACCGATAGCCACCTTCTCGTCGAAAGTGGTGCTCAAATCCAACTTATCTCTCGGCAGAATAAAGAAACAAAACTTTTCCGCGACGTGGCTGACAGCCGCATAAACAGCGAAACATCGAAGGCGTATATTGCAAGCGGAAGTGAGCTGTGGGCCATCAGCCCAACCGGAGAGACGATGCTCCTTAACCGTTTAGGAAGCGCCATTCAGAGCATAACGCCGTTGCCTCGTTTTTCGAGCGTCGCCTTATTCAGTGACAAAAAAATTCTTCTTATCCGCGAAGATGATCTGGTAACCACAGAATTATTTAGCGGATCAACCATCACCGAACTTATGACCACCCACCGTGGCAACCATCTCACATTTCTTTTTTCTCCAAACGCAGAAGGGGTTCAGCTTTACTCCTTGCCGCTTGTAAAATAGTTTCGCAAAAAAGGCACAGGGGCTTTTGCGACCGACCGGATACACGCTATGTATGTGAAGAAATATCTTGGATCACGGTCTTATCCCCTACAATCAATTTTTTGGTGATGCCACTTTCTTTTGGCAAATGAAGATTCGCGGCTTTTCCAATTAAACTATCAGCAATAGATGCTCCGCCAGTTATGACGGCTTGATCAAATACCATAGTATTGGCAATCGTGACCCCATCCACTTTGGTGCTGCGACCAAGCGTAACATAGGGACCAATATTCGCATTTTTTATTTCAGCGTGTTCCCCAATAACCACAGGCCCGCGAATCGTGCTGTTCGGACCAATCACTGTTCCCTGGCCAATCATTACTTTCCCCTCAATGTGGGCACTCGAATCAATGTTTCCCATACGCGACCAAGCCTGTTCTGGTTGCATATCAAGAAGAAGTTGGTTTGCAAGCAAGAGGTCCTCCGGTTTCCCGGTGTCTTTCCACCAACCGGTAATTTCTTTATATCCCACCTTTTTTCCATTTTTCAAAAAATACGAATGGATATCAGAAATCTCATATTCCCCGCGAGTGCTTTTCTTAATATGCTGAAACGCCTCGTAAAATATTTTTGGTCCGTAAACATAAATTCCAGTCACCGCAAAATGATTTGGTGCCTTAGCTGGCTTCTCAACCACATCAACCAATGTTCCCTCCGGAGAAAAAATCGGTACTCCAAAACGCTCAGGGTCTGGAACCTGTGAAAGGGCCAGCATACAATCGTATTTGCCGTTCTCGAACTCACGAATCATGTCTTTCACCGATCCAAGCAAAATATTATCCGAAAGGTAAAACACAAATGGATCATCGCCAATAAACTTTTTGGCTTCGTTTACCACATGCGCAATCCCCTGTGGCCCACCAGTTTGTTCAAAATAGGTAATCCGGATTCCCCAATGTCCGCCATCCCCAACTTGCTTTGCAAATTCCGTGTCCCCGGGATTTACATTAATAAAAATATCCGTAATGCCCGCATCCACTACTTTTTCTATGGCATGAAAAATCATCGGCTTATTTGCGAGTGGGAGGAGATGTTTATTAATGGTAGAGGTAATTGGCTGCAGGCGTGTGGCCCGACCCCCTCCTGTGAGAATGGCTTTCGTAATCTTCATATTCATTCTTTTACCACCAAACGATGAAACGAATCAAGTGGTAATAGATCCGCATAAGCGGATTTCCCACATAAAGGAGCAGAGCGTTTTTCATCATGGCCTCCTGAAAAAGGATAACGGGGACAGAAAAACGAAGCAATGTACGGTCGGAAACAACTCGCGCAGACTGAATATGCTTTCGCTTTTTGAGCCACAGATGCCACGATGCTTTTTTTGCCCAATACGTATACACTTGTTTTTGCTTTTGAACCCAGTGATTCTTAAAAGCAAATACCCAAAGACCAAGCTCGATAAAAAGAAGCATCGGCAAAAGGAGAATGAGCGTAGGAATTTTATAAAAAAGCAAAAGAACCGCGTAGCGATTTCTTTGCTGATAAAAAAACTTCGTGATGCTCCGACTAAATTGGTATTTATGGTAAAACACAGCATCGCGAATGAGCGCAACACGAAATCCAAGCAAACGAAGACGGAGCGACCAATCGAGATCTTCGTGATACATGAAATAATCTGGATCCCATCCCCCGCCAGCCTGTATGACTTTTGACGAAACAATACAGGCCGCACCACTTGCATACGAAATATCACTGATCTCGGGAAGCGTAAGGTCGGCATACTTCTCCCGATACCCGTCACAAAACCCAAACCCAAGGTAATGAAAAGAATTTCCACGACTATTTACAAACTCGGTATCAGGATAGAGAAGAATAAGAGCCTGGGCCATACCAATATCTGGGTTTTTTTGCATGGCCTGAACGAGCTTCGAAACTCCAGATGGTGCAAAAAAGCCGTCATCATTATGAAAGATAAGATACTCACACCCGAGCTCAAGTGCGCGCACCACCCCAGCATTATTGCCCGTGGCAAAACCTTCGTTTGTTTCTTGAGGAAGAAGTGTGACTCGGGGAATTTCTTTCCCTGAAAGAGGAAGGAACTTTTCAGAAATAGCACGAACCGATAAACCATATTCTGGATGAGGGTTATCAACGATAATAACCTCTACCGCTTCTTTTGGATAATCCATTGTTTTAAGAGAAGCCAAAAAATCGTCGAGGTGCGGCTCGCTATGATATGACAAATAAATAAGTCCAACCTTAGGAACGGTGTCCATAAAAACGATGCGCACGTCGCCACTTCCACAAAAACCTGAGCCAACTCATCACATGAATCCGGGCGAGCTTATTTTTAAGCATCGAGGCGACGGGTCCGGCAATTCTGGCTGAGTCACGTGCGTAGCGGTGTGTCATGATAATATCATGAACATAGTAGACCGGCCACCCTTTTTCCCACATGGCACGGCACCAGTCCGCATCTTCCATATACATAAAATAGCGCTCGTCGAAAAAGCCGACCTCTTCCACCACTTCACGGCGAACCATAAGAGCCGCTCCGAGTACCCAGTCAACTGGCCGAGTTGAATTATGATCAAAATCGGCCATGTGAAGCCGGTCAATGAGGGTGCGAATTCGCCCAATCCGATGACCCTGTGGAACATACTTAAGAGGCTTCACACAAATGGAAGGAAGGTCAAAACGATAGCAGGCATACTGCAATGTTCCATCGACATTCACGAGCTTTGGTCCAATTGCTCCAATTTTCGGATGCGCATCTAAAAACTGAATCATCCGTGTAATGGTGTTCGCCCCTTCTTGAAGAAGCGTATCGGGGTTCAGCGCTAAATAATACCGCGCCTCTCGTTCACGAAACCCCACGTTATTTGCTCGACCAAAACCGAGGTTATTTCCAGCATCTTTATACACCACTTTAGGAAAAGTTTGAGCGAGCGCTTCTTTAATTCCATCAGAATTTTGTGAATTATCAACGACGGTTACAGCAACTGCATACGAACAACTTTTAAGGTCAAGAAACAAGCTCTCAAGCATTGCTACCAGAACTTCTTTTGTTTTGTAGTTGACGGTAACAATATGGAGATCAAGCATAGGTATCTTGTGGAAAATTTCTCTCTGACTACTTCCACCACGAACGAACTTCTGAGGCAGATAAACGGCGTTTTTCTTGTATTTCCGCACGATTTTTCATGAGTTTCGCCCAGTTCAACCAAAGATCGTGAACCGTCTGAGCAAGCACTCTCGGAGCAAACAGGAGATGCCAACCAAACTTGGTAAGTTCATACCACAATAGAGCGAAAAAATCAAGGCGGAGATTCTCGGTATATTCATTTTTTAAAATGGTGTACCAGTGGTTGCGATAACTGAGAAGCCGAGCAAATGATGATTCTTTTCCCTTGGATAGTGCAAGAGAAGCACCGTATCCCCGACCGCCTGCAATACCTCGACCATGATACGCAACAATGCTTGGAATCGCACACGCTTCATACCCTCGAGAAACCAAACGAAAAGCCAAATCAACATCTTCTTTATAAGAACCATGCAGTGGATCAAAAATATCACCGGAAGAAAACGCTACGTCCTGAAGCGCACTTCGTCGATACATCGGAAGCGCACCTGACACCCCGAACACAGGCACGGCCTCTTTTGCAAACGAACCCTCAAGTCCTTTCCACGATTCTCCTCCACCAATTTCAGTAACGCGCCTTGATCGATGCACACGTAACCCAAGAGAATCAACCGTATCAACCGATCGAAAGGCCACATCATTGGCTGGGTGAGCACGCATGAGTCGTGGCGTAATGGCTGCGGTTTCTTTGGGTAAGGTGGAAAATGCCTGAACCATTCTTTCTAGAGTTTTAGGCAAGAGTACAATGTCAGGATTCAAAAGAACCACATACTCGGCGTCATGTTTTTGAAATAAAGCATTGTGCCCAGCAGCAAAACCAATATTTTCTTTATGCTGAATGAGTTCAAGAGAAAATTCCTGAGAAAATGTTTCGACATATTCAACACTTTTGTCAGTTGAACCATTATCGAATACAAACAACTTCCATGCTGTTTTTGGAAGTGTTGTTAGCAGGGTTTGATCTTTGAGCGATGCAAAAAGATACGGGAGCCACGCCGCGCTATTCCAGGTGACCAACTGAAAAGCAAGTTTCATATTTGTGAAGGACGTGAGCGAAATCCTAAAACGTCGTGAAGCCACGCGAGTACCAAAAGTGGAATTCGACAAACAGAAAGAAAGAGCGCAAAAAAAGGATGCCCCCATTTTTTCTCGTACCCAACCATGCTTTTCGTAAATTGTTTTTGTTTCCAGTACAGACGACGTTTCGCAAAACTTCTTCCGGCAAAATCGCTGGCTGAAAAGGCTGATGTGAGCCACACCTCGTATCCACGCGCATACGCTTCGCGACACAGATCAACATCTTCATACCAAATAAAATAACGGGGATCAAAAGCAAACCCAAGCGTATCGAGAAACGATCGACGAACAATCATGCACGACCCTCGAACTGAATCCACTTTTTGCTCGTGTGTCAGATCAAGAGTTTCGCCGGTATACATTTTCATTGCTTTTGGAAACAATCGATGAAGCTTAAAAAAAATCATTACTTGGTCACGGCGGCGAGGAAAAAGACGCGGACGAAGAAGTAAGGAAGAGTGACCGTCTTTGTCTTTCAAAACTCCAGAACTGATAGCCGCATTTGGGTGGGCATCCATAAATTGAACGGCCTTTTGAAGTGTTCCAGGCAAAAGTGCCATGTCAGGATTCAAAAAAAAGATATATCGACCCGTGGCATGGGAAAATCCAATATTATTACCACCGGCAAAACCAAGATTCTTTGTTTGTGTATAGAGTTGAATCGGGAATCCACTTTGTTCAATTTTTTCAACCGTGGCATCGGTTGAAGCATTATCAACGACAATATGTTCAAAAGAAACACCCTCAGCTGCATTTCGAACAGACTGAAGTTGAGCTTCAATCATATCCGCTGAATTCCAGGTGACGGTGATAACGCTTACATCCATATACGCTCTATAGTAACGATTTCTTCGCGTATTATCAACTATTTTCGATCATTTACATTAATGAAAAGCCCACATCGAATGACGTGGGCGGTTGGCCAGGACTGGCCGGGATTAGCTGGCGCTTCGCACCGGGCGGAAGCCAGCGGACAATGACTGGTGACCGAATGAGACATTGAACCGGACCGAAAGCCCGAGTTCGTTACCGATTGCCTCGTAGCTACCGCCACGAAGTACTCGGTTGCCTACACACGGCCATGATGGAGGTAGCGGGTCAGTGACCGGACCCGTGGCAAGCGGCCCGTCGCAGCCCTGCGTCGTCTCGTACACGTTTCCATGAACGTGAACGAGGCCGTTTGAGTTGGCTACTGGCCCAGAAGCGGTCGGTCCCTGGGATACGGGTTGCGGACCTGCTACACGATTCGGGCAGTACCATGCCACCGGCTCGAGGCAGACGTCCTGAACACACTGGTTCAGGTTGTTCATGCTTGGTTGGCAGACTGCCCCTGCGAACTCGTCTTGCTCAGTTCCGCGAGCGGCAAACTCCCACTCGAGCTCCGACGGGAGTCGGAACCCGGTGCACGTGGGGTTATAATTCAAAAACCCGTTGTAGCATCGCGGGAGTCCGAACCGATCGGAAAGACGGTCGAGATACAGAAGCATCTGCGCGAGAGGAACGTCTGCGATCGGACGATCGTCTGCGGGGCAGTCATCTGGTGCCTCGGGACCCATGATGACGCACCATTCGTACCGAGTGACCTCGGTGCGCTTGACCCACAGATCACGGGTGAAAGTCACCGAGCGACGCGGGTTCGCGAGCATCGCCGTACCCGCCACCACCCGTTCGTACCCGAAACTCGGGTCGGTTGGGACGGTTGCGTCCGGGGCATTCGCGTCAGGCACTACCGCATCACGCGGTTGTGCATCTGAAAAGCCGACATCGCCACCCCCGGTATCAGGGTGAGCACCTCCATCGAGCGCCGCGGCGTCTTCGAATGACTGAGCGTCTTCCGAGTTGCCGTCGACAGTGATGGTGTCGAGACCGATCTGTGCATCGACCAACGTCGGCTCCTCGGCTATGAGCGAATCTGGTCGAAACGCGCAAGCCGACAGCGAAACAAGGAGAATCGTAAAAAGAGCAACGAACAACTTAGAAAACATGAGTCCCTCTCCTCAATGTGTGTGATTTTTTTACTCCAAAACGGAGGATTCCTGGACCCACACGTTGGTCCGGGAAACAATTAACTATAGCACAAAAACAAGAGATTGTCAACCTCTCATTTTCGGCTAAAGAAAGCCTATTTTTTAACTAAAATCGTAAAATTTCCTCTTTTCCTTACTTCTGGGTATGGGCGCGAGCCAAAAACCCCGGATTATGAACATACCAATCAACGGTCTTTTTAAGCCCTTCTTCAAACGAAACTTCGGGTTTCCAGCCGAGTTCAGCTGTCGCCTTCGAAAAATCAATGGCATAGCGTCGATCGTGCCCAGGCCGATCTGTCACATACTCAATCGACGATTCATCTTTTCCTAAAAGTTCTAATAATTTTTTGGTCAAATCAATATTTGCCCATTCATTTCCGCCACCAAAACAATATGTCTCGCCAAGTTTTCCATGACGCAAGGCCATATCGACCCCTCGCACATGATCCTCCACATAAATCCAATCACGCACTTGTTGCCCGTCACCATACACTGGTACTTTTTTCCCATCAAGCAAACGGGAGATAAACAGCGGAATAATTTTTTCCGGGTACATGTTTGGACCGTAATTATTCGAACAATTCGAAATAGTAACCGGAAGATGATAGGTATGAAAATAAGCACGCACCAAATGATCAGAAGATGCTTTCGAAGCAGAGTACGGACTGCGCGGGTCGTACGGCGTTTTTTCAGTAAAGGGCGGATCTTTTGGACCAAGCGCCCCAAACACTTCATCGGTCGACACATGATGAAAACGAAGTCCGCGCTTTTTTGCCGCACGAAGGAGCACTTCGGTTCCAAGGATATTTGTTTTAAGAAACGCAGTCGGGTCTGCAATAGAACGATCCACATGGCTCTCGGCTGCAAAATGAACCACAGCGTCGGCTTCAGCGAACACACGGTCTATCAATACTTCATCCGTAATATCACCGTGAACAAAAGCGTATCTTGAATTTCGCTCCCATTCGCCCACATTTTCAGGATTCCCGGCGTAGGTTAAAGCATCCACATTCACGACCCGATCTTCTGGATACTTTTCAAGGGTGTAGCGAATGAAATGAGAGCCAATAAAACCAGCCCCTCCGGTCACAACGATATTCATATTACTCTTTATCTTTATGAGCTTTCTCAACAAGAACATGAGGGTAATCGTCTCCGGAGCGAAACTGTCGATTTGAAAAATACACAACCACTGCTGATTTTTTTGAAACATTCTTGGTGGCTACCGCCACGTTCGGCGGAACATGCACGATACCGCTCTCCGGGGTCATACTAATCGTCGACTCTTCGCCCGTTTTCATTTGCTTTACCGTAAACTCAACTTTTCCAGATGTCACAAATTGAATAAAACTGGTTTTTTTATGAAAAATATTTCCGGTCACCCGGCCTGGACGAATAGTGACACGGGTTACATACACATCCCCTACTTTAGCAGTTTCAAGAATACGGCCAGGGCGAGAAGAATCTTTGAGAAGGACAAAACGTTCAATGAAATCTCGCGGGGCCATAGCAAATTTTTTAGGCAAAACGTTTAATAAGTTCCTCGGGCGGTTCTTCACCGGGGGCATCAACCACCGCATGCATACTTTTTCCTCCGTCCCCATGCCACCGCGGCAAAATATGAACATGCACATGAGGAATGGCCTGGCCACCAGCCTCACCATGATTCCACCCAATCGTAAAACCATCAGGCGTAAGAACCGTCTGAAGACGCTCAGTAGTCGCTCTTACCGCCTTCATAAGCCCGAGAAATGCCTCTCCACTTAAGTCAAAAATGGTGGCCGCAGGTTCTTTTGGAACGACAAGAGTATGCCCTTTGGCAATGGGGTGAATATCAAGAAATGCTATGGCCGCCGCGTCCTCGTAAACTACATGAGCAGGAATTTCACGGCGAATAATTTTGGAGAAAAGAGTCTCAGACATACGGTAATACGAGAAGCATACTACAGCTGCCTCGGTGGCGCAAGCCACAGTAAATACGACCCCACTTCTTGTGGCTGACCCAAATTTCTCGCCACATCAGCAATGGCCTCAGGTCGCATTTTTTCTTTTGGCACAAAAATTGCGCAGTGCTCTTGCTGTAACACCTGCCTCACTTTTTCGTAGACCATGCTCGGTGTACTTGTACTTACGAATTCCGCATAAAGCTCGGTGCGTTCTGACTGCCCAAATAAGTGCGTAATCGGAAACCCTCCCCCAATCAAACTCCCTTGAAGCGCATACTCAAGTGGTAAGAGCTCCCATGTGTCGGACAGCACACACGAAGGGTTTGTTTCCGCTACTTCAAAAGCAGCCTCGACTGCGGAAACACTGAGAACACGGGTATCTGGGCCACTCATCCAAATAGTAACGGTCGAAAAAGCCAAAAACAAAATGCTCATGGGAATAAGCAGAGTTTTTAAAGACGGATTCATATTTCGAAAAACAACTATGCCTCCGGCAATGGCAAAACAAAGGAGAAGTATGGCAAGCATCGGGTCAAATCGACGAACAAAACTATGCTCACCCAAAAGACCATACCAGCTGATCGTATACCCTCCAACCATGGTCAGCCCCAGAACCAAAAGTGGTATCCATTGCTTAACACGAAGAGCCGTCGCTCGCCAAAAACCAATGAGCGAAAGAAGAAGAAACCCTAAGGAAAGAAAAACAACATGCCATCGCACTCGAGTAAAAGGTGAATCTACAAAGGCTTCGAGAGGTGTATGATTAAATAACACATTTCCAGAAAGGATGTCGTGAGGACGAATAAGATCAGCATAGTAGAATCCACTCCACTCCCCCACGATTCGGAATATAAGATCGCGCCAGGCAACCTGCGTAGGAAATGCGGATAAACCTAAAACAATTTCGAGGAGTGGAAAAAGACACAAAGAAAACGCAACCCCAAGACCAAGAAGGAAACCTTTTCCTATTTTACTGAGAATATATTTTGTCGGCGCAAACAGAAAAGAAACAAGGAGCGTTCCAAAAACCATGGTCCACCATAAGATGACTGGAACAACATATCCGCACGTCATAAGCACACCCCAACAGATTGCGAGTACCGTTTGTGGAGTATACTTGTCCCGCTGGCGCGTAACCCAGAAAAGAAGGCCGTACAAAAATGAAATGTATCCGAGTGTTATCGGAAGCGTAAACCCGCCCACCGCCTGCAGAGAAAACGGAAGGAGAGAAAGTGCAGCAAGGAGAAGCGCGTGTCGCCAAGATCCAAAAAGAACTGCCCCGATACGAAACAAAAGCAAAGGCACAAGCAAGCTCCAAAGAAGCGGACCAAGCCAGATGCCGAGGGAAATAAGATCAAGACCTAAGAAACGATGAAGAAAAACGGAAAGACCCCAAAACTGCCCGTAGGTAAATTTGTGAGTAGCAAAAAAAACTTCAGGCACAAGTATTCCACGCACTTCTTTAAACGTAACTTCAGCACCAAAAAGAACTGGCCCATACGAATTCTCCTCAATGAGAATTGATTCGGTCGCCATATGCCGCCAAATATCCCCACCCCAAGGCAGCACATGAGAGAGCGGTACGTATGCATGAAGTACAAACGAGGCGAAAACAATTCCAAAAAGCACCCGGCTAATTTTTGTTTTTGAGGTGACGAGGGCACCAAGAACAACAAAGAGAAGAAAACCCAAAATCGGTATGTATGAATGGAGTATCTGCCAAGGAGTGGAAAAAGACGCTTCACTCCTCCCGTCAACCATAAACCATACTATAGCCAAACCGAGGACAATACTCACGAGAAGCCAGATTTTTGGAACGCGATAGACAGAAAGCTCACTTCCGGGTCGAATGGATACTGGTGGTGACACTGACGAAAGAGTACGAGTTGTGAGGGTGTACACCACAGTACTAAGCACTGCAATACTAAGGGCAATGGAGGGCATGATTCCGGGCTTGAGAGAGCCAAAAATAACAGCTGCGCCCACACCAAACCCGAGCATGAGAACTACAAATCCCCAAGCCAAAATACTCCGAAACATGTCCCGTTCTCGGAGTCCGTAGACTCGCTCAAAAATATGTTCCCACTGTCGACCAACAACCCCAACAAAAAGAATGAAAGAAATGATACTTACCACGGCCGGTGCTTGACCCAAATCACGCCAGAAAAAACCGACGATGGAAAGGAAAGGAAGAACGTACAGCAAGGTGCGGATTGTCTGCCACCGCATAGGTCTGTTAGAATAGGGATGTCTATGACAAACTTCTACAAGTATACCATCCTCCTCTCTCTTGCGACAATCGGACTTCTCGTAAATCTTTTTTATCCGACCCCGGTTGTTGTAGCACTTCCTCTTACGATTGGCTTTTTCGCTCTTGTTGGGGGCCGGGTAGGGCAGTGGCTTTTTAAAGAAGCCCCTCGATTTTCCCAAATGCTTCTGGGAAGCGGTTTTTATCTTCTGGCGGTCTCAAGTATTCTGACCCTTCTCTATTACGCGAACGGCTTTTCAAAAATAACCCTGACCACGACAGTTGTCATCACCGCCTTCCTTACCCTGTGTATCCCAGCAAAGAAAAAAAGTGGTCTAAAATTTTGGGACGAAACAACATGGAGTAACCTCTGGCCACTTCTTCCGGCACTTGCGGGGGAAGGAGCGCTTCTGGCAATCATTTTTTCCCGCCGATTTGATGACACCCTTATTTCCCCGTGGACGCTCTTTGGTCCTCGTTTTTTTATTGTCGCATTCGTGGTCACGCTCACCACTCTTTTCACTTTGTTCCGAGCACACAGAAAATATGCAGGGATTCTGCTTTCTGTTTTCTTCGCAAGAATACTTTCCGTTGCTGCTCTTATTTTTGCCTATGGATTTGGTTTTGACCCCTTTGTTCACGAAGCAGCCATGAAGTGGATTCTTGAATTTGGCGAACTCTTTCCAAAGACGCCTTACTATATTGGGGAATACATGCTTATTGTGCCGATTCACCTATTTACGCACCTCCCCCTCTCTCTCATTCATCAGATATTTCTCCCCCTCATCGTTGCTGTTTTTCTTCCAACACTTTATCTTCTGCAAAAGAAATCCCCTGCCCTTCTTCCCCTTCTTGCTCTCTGGCCACTCAGTTTCTTTATCCAAACCACACCGAACAATCTTGCGCTCTGTTTCGTTTTCTTTGCAAGCCTTCTTTTATTCTTGAGTCAAAATGAGAAAAAGCCCTACATTCCTCTCGCTTTACTACTTATTGCTGCCACAAGTATCCACCCCTTTATCGGTATCCCAGGGTTTTTTGCATTCAGCACATATATTCTTTTTGAAAAACAAAAAAGAATCTTAGCGCTCGGCACCTCTTTCGCTCTCCTTCTTGTTACACCGATGCTTCTCATTGCATACGGATACCTTGGCGGCGCTTCGCCAACATTCACCTCTATTATTCAGCATCCTGATTTTATTAACCTTCTTCTTGCTCCACCCTACTGGTGGCTGTACGAAGGCAAACCACTCGTATGGCAAATTCTTTACGCCTACCGTTTTCTTCTCCCCTATATCATTATCGTCATTACGTTTTTTTTCTCTCGCAAACAAAAAAACATGTGGGTACTCTTTCTGATTGGGGCACATATTTGTTTGTCTGCCATTATCCTCACCTCTTTCTCGATTCCAGGAGTCATTAACTACGAACGCGGGGCCTACGCCTCCCGACTCCTCGCGGTTGCCCTTGTGCTTTTTTTCCCATTTTTTCTCGACATACTCGAAAAACAAGCCTTACCGAGACTTCAAAACCGAACATGGCAGATCGTTTGGTCTGTAGCCAGCGCGTTCCTCCTCATGATCTCTTGGTATTTTACCTACCCTACTCGCGATCAGATTTCAAAACACACTGGGTATGCTGTTCGCAAAGCAGATATTGAGGCGGTTCATTTTATTCAGCAAAGAAACGGTACTTCAACTGACTACATTGTACTTACAAACCAAACCGTTGCATCAGCAGCTCTTCGAGAATTCTCTTTCAAGACCTACCACCAGGGAGCTGACGGAGGCGAACACTACATCTATTCGATTCCAACAGGCGGCCCTCTCTATCAGTGGTTTCGAAAAATGGTGTACGAGGAGCCAAAACGACAGTGGATGGAAGAAGCGATGCGTTTTGCTGGAGTAAAAAAAGCATATCTTATCCATACGAATTATTGGTACCCCGCAGCAGAACTTCGAGATGCAGCAAAAAAAGAAGCAGAACACTTCTTTGATATTGGACCTGGCCGAGCGTGGATATACGAATACACGCTCCCCTCTACGCCCGAAGAATCTGAACAAGTGAGCGGCCAATAGCATGGGCATCATTAGGTGGTACTAACAGTGACCCAGAACCAATATGCAAAAGCTCTCGAACCCCTCCAGTATCTACCGCAACGACCGGTAAACCATAAGCAAGCGCCTCGCGAATAGCAGTAGGGCTATTTTCAATACAAAGAGAAGGAAAGACAAATACAGAGGCTTCCTCAAACTCTTTTTGAAGGGCTGCACCAGAAAGATATCCGAGCAAACTCACGTTCCGTTTTGAACTTGCCCATTCACACAAACTTTCTTGACGCGCTCCACGGCCCGCAATATGAAGAGTAAATCCGCATCCACTCGGCAACGTATTCCAAGCCCGCATAAGGACATCGACTCCCTTGTGTGTCTCAAGAGACCCCACAAAAAGAACCCGCCCACGCACTCGTTTTCCGCCGTGAGGTACCACTACAATAGGTGGATTTTCTTCCGTAATAAAACTACTTTGTTTGAAAAATCCTCGTTCACGGTACCACTCTCGTAAAAATCGTGACGGAGAAACAACCTCTTTCGGGTTCCCATAGCACCACCGCATAAGAGCACTATATACCCGTTCAAATGGCGTATCCTTCGTACGTGCAACTTCTCGAACGCCACTTGGGGTTACTAACTGAATATCATGGAGCCGATGAATAAAAGGAATGTGAAGCCAGGTAAGTAGTCGGCCTAAAGTAAAAGAAATTCCAACTACATTATGAGTACGCACCTCTTCTATCTTTTCTTTTCGTAAAATAATCCACACTTTTCCTAGCGTAATCAGGGGAAAAAAACGTGTAAGAAAAAAAATCCGGCGGTGAAAATATTGATACTTTCCAAGATGTCCGTAAAAAAGACCTGGGAAGGAGGAAAGTCGATAAATCGTCATATTACCGATAATCTCTTTTCCTTTGGCCGAACTATCTCCGAAGGCTTTCATGGTAATCACAACCACACGGTCGCCTTTTTCTTCGCGCGCGATTGCCTCTCCTCGGGCTACGGTTTCAGCGCCGCCGCCTTGATACGGAGGAAATAGATGGTTGATAATACAGACATTCATAGGGTGTAGAGATATCATACAACCTCATCCCCACCCCGTCCACATGTTGTACCCTTTTTACGGTTGTCAGAGATGGTGCACTGGGATATTATACTCCCACATCAATGAGTGCTTATGTCGATGCCTTTAGGCCAAGTCGAGCGCGTTCCTCCTCAAAATTTAGAAGCTGAGATGTCTCTTCTCGGCTCCCTTTTGATTGATAAAGACGCCATGCTCAAAGTGGCTGACGAAATTGATGAGGGCGATTTCTATAAAAATGCTCACGGGCTCATTTATCAAATTATTTTAGAGCTCTATAGCAAGAATGAACCCATCGACCTTTTAACAGTCTCGAGCCGACTTGATGAACGAAAACAGCTTGACCTTATTGGTGGCCGCCCCTACCTTGTCGCGATTTCAAATAGCGTACCAACAGCATCACATATTAAACAGTATGCGGCAATTATTCGCCACAAGGCCACGCTCCGCAAACTCCAAACCGCAGCGCACGAAATTACCAAGCTTTCTTTTGAAGAAGCTGAGGATCTTTCTGGACTTCTCGATACGGCTCAGCAACACATTTATAGCGTTAGCCAAAAACATCTTAAACAAACATTCACCGGTATTAAAACCGTCCTTCACGAAGCCTTTGATCGCATCGACGAACTTCATCGCGAAAAAGGCAAACTTCGAGGAACTCCAAGCGGCTACCGCGATTTGGACGCACTCTTAGCGGGATTTCAAAAATCAGACTTAATCATCTTGGCTGCCCGTCCGGCGGTTGGAAAAACATCCTTTGCTCTTGATATCGCACGATATGCAGCAGTAAAAGCGCGTGTGCCGGTTGGCATCTTCTCCCTTGAAATGAGTAAAGAACAGCTGGTTGACCGTATGCTTTGTGCTGAGGCAGGGGTCGATTTGTGGAAAATGCGCACCGGAAATTTATCGGACAGTCCAAACAGTGATGATTTTCCCCGTATTGGCCGAGCCATGGGTGTCCTCTCCGATGCCCCTATTTTTATCGACGACACCCCAGGAAATAACGTCATGCAAATTCGAACCAAAGCAAGGCGTCTTCAAGCCGAACACGGGCTTGGACTTATGGTGATTGATTATTTGCAGCTCATGGAGTCTCACCGCCCGAGTAAAGGCGATAACCGTGTACAGGAAGTAGCCGAAATGAGCCGTAATTTAAAAGGGATTGCCCGCGAACTCAATATTCCTGTGATTGCCCTTTCTCAGCTTGCTCGTGCCGTTGAGCAAAGCAAACCCGCTATTCCGAAGTTGTCACATTTGCGTGAATCTGGTAGTATCGAGCAGGATGCTGACGTGGTTATGTTCATTTACCGCAAGTCAGCCGACCGTAACTACCGCCCAGAAGAAATTCCTCCGGATGAGCGGCATATTGGGGAAATTCATATTGCCAAACACCGTAATGGTCCAACCGGGGTCGTAAAACTCTTCTTCGATGAGGCGCGGGCAAGTTACATGAACCTCGATTCACGCTATAATACCGGGGTTGCTGCGGCACCACCGCCTATGGCGAAATCGGCTCCACCCGCAATGCCAAAATTTTAATAGAAATTCTTAATCTTTTCCTATGTTCGAAAAGCTCAAACAGTTCAAAGATCTTCGCGACCAAGCAAAAAAAATTCAGGATATGCTTGGGTCAGAATCCGTTGATGCCGTAAGTAACGGCGTGAAGTTGACCATGAATGGTAACCTCGAAATGACTGGTATTGATATCCCCGCTGACCTTTTAGATGTATCCAAAAAAGAAAAACTTCAAAAATCAATCCAAGAAGCACATACTGAAGCCTTGAAAAAGGTACAGCGCATTATGGCTGCCAAAATGAAAGATATGGGCGGCATGCCAAACATTCCTGGACTTACCTCATAAAAACTTCAAATCAAAGAGAATTGTTGTTTTGTGTATTCTCGACCCATTCAAGAACTTATCGAGCAATTTTCTCATCTCCCATCAGTTGGCAAACGCACAGCTGAACGCTTTGTATTTCATCTGTTGAAATCGGGAAAAAAAGATGTAGCCGAATTGGTGCAGGCACTCAAAACCCTCATGGAAACAGCCAAAAGCTGTGAACGATGTCGAACTTTTTCTGACCAATCGCCCTGTGAGCGATGTCGCGACACGAAACGAGATGCGACGACCATTTGTGTCGTTGCGGAGCCTCAGGATATGGAAGCGATCGATAAAACCGGCGCCTACCGAGGGCTATACCACGTGCTTCGAGGCACAGTTCGGAGTGACGAACCCGAGCATATCTATGCGCTTGAAATAAACACCCTCCTTACTCGTATTGAAAAAGAAAAAACCACAGAAATTATTTTAGCCCTCTCCCCGAATTTGCCCGGAGAAACAACAATGATGTTTGTTGAAGGTAAAATAAAGGCAGCCAAGCTTCCCGTGAAAGTGTCACGGCTCGCCAAAGGCTTGCCTACCGGAAGTGACTTGCAGTATGCCGACGACATGACCTTAACGAGTGCCATGAAGCACAGAATTTAACGAGAAAACTTCTCCAATAAAAAATTCCCCATGACGGGGAATTTTTTATACTGCTTATTTGATGGAAGTGATTTTGACACGGCTCTGATGTTGGCGATGTCCATGTACTTTTGTGTAGCGAACTTTGCGTTTATATTTCACCACGTCAATTTTTGGAGCACGAGTCTGGGCGATAACTTCACCAGCAACCATAGCACCACTCACCTCAGGAGCACCGACTTTTACGCCAGTACCATCCTCATTTCCAATCAGGAGCACTTTAAAGCTCACAACATCACCGACGTTTTTGTCTAAACGCTCAACCGTAATCGTTTGGCCGGCTTGAACAACATATTGTTTGCCGCCTGTTTCAATAACTGCAATCATAAAAGAAGATTTTTACACTGGTAGGGAGAGTATACTCGTAATTCCCCTCTTCGTCAAGGGGTATTCCTCCTAGTTATCTACAAGTTGGAGGGTGTCTCCTATAGCAAAGCCCCGCTTCATAGCTTCGCCCGCCGGCATCTCAAGTACGGCATTGGCTGTATCTCGAGGGAAATAGACCCGTAAATCCTCTTCTTTTACTCCTGGCTCAAGCGGGACATTCGGGGCAATATCCACAATAACCCCATTCTTTAGCCAAATTATGTCAATAGGGAAACGCATATCTCGCATCACTATACCTGGACGGCGGAGCTCTGGAAAGACGAAAAGCATACCGTCGTATGGTTCCAAGGAATCCCGACGCCCCAAACCCCGAAAAGCATGTTTTTGGGTTTTAGCCACAAGTACCTCCAAACGCTGACCATCTACCTCAATAATGGCTTTTGGGAAGTGAAATTCAAGAATCTTAAGCACGGCGAGTGCTGCCAGAAACACAAGCAGGACAGCAATTTGAAAGGGAGAAAACTTTAATTTTGTAGCCATAGAAAATGTTTACTTTTTACCTTATTTTAGACAAATTATATGTGTAAGCTCTTGACAAAAACGGTTTTTTATGATATCTTTTTTCACAATGGCAGGTGAAAACAAACACCACAACTCCCAACCCAAACCCACCACGGACTACGAACTCGAGACGTTCGAGTACAGGAACAACACTCGACCCGGAATCCTGGGTCCCGCGATCGTATTCGCAACGATCAGCATCGTGATCGTAGCAGTTCGAACGCTGCTCGTGCACATGTAACAACACGATGCACTTGAGCCGTAGAGGTGTTCGTTTGGCACTACAACAAAGTCCATCCGCACACCACTTTTACATCCATAAAGGTCATGGGTATAAAAGTGGGAGAAGCGGATGGTTTTGTTTTATAGGGCTTTTTCTATTTGAACGTGCAGGTTTTCTCCGACCACTAAGGTATCTCGTCGAGAAAGCTCATTTTTCAACACTTTTTCTGCAATCGCATTTTCAATCGTATCTTGAATTGCCCGTCTCATAGGCCGGGCGCCAAATTCCGGATCATACCCAAGCGCAGCCAAGGTGTCGAGTGCCGCATCTTCAATTTTAAGCGTTACCCCTCGCTCATCAAGTGATGCCTCTACATCTCGAAGCATCAGTTTGGCAATTCTTCTCACGTCATCTTTAGTGAGGGGTCGAAACAAAATAATACCATCAAATCGATTTAAAAACTCGGGTCGATACACCGTAGCTAATTCTCCATGCACCAAAGCAGTGCGAATCACACTCGCTGTGTCCCCTTTTGCAAAACCTGCCTGGGCAAATGCTGTTCCCGCATTTGAAGTTGCCACGATCATGGTATTTCGGAAATCAATCACCCGCCCCACACTATCGGTTAAGCGCCCATCATCAAATACCTGCAAAAATAAATTCATTACCCCCTTATCGGCTTTTTCTAACTCATCAAGAAGAACTAAACTAAATGGGTGTTGCCGCACGGCTTCCGTTAAAAGTCCAGTTCCAGGTTTTCCGGGTTCTCCAATAAGGCGGTACACCGCACTCGTATCTTGAAACTCACTCATATCAAGCCGGATCATCCGTTCTTCCCCGCCAAAATACACCCGGGCAATTGTTTTTACGAGTTCGGTTTTTCCGACCCCGGTTGGCCCAAGAAATAAAAACGTAGCAAGTGGGCGCTTCCCACTGGTTAAGGCTGTTCGAGCCCGTCTCAGTGCTTCAGAAATGGCCGTTACTGCCTCTTCCTGCCCAATAACAGTTTGGTGCAACTCTTCCTCAAGATGAAGAAGCAGCTCGGCCTCATGGGAAGAAACGGTAGCTGCAGGTACACCTGTTTTTTCAGCAACTACAGATGCGACATCTTCTCCACTCACAAACACATGCTCACCACGGGTATGTTTCGCAAGCGTTGCGGCTTCTTCTAAAATCGTGAGGGCAGAAAGCGGCAACGGTTCATCATGAAGAAATTTTATCGCTGAACTCACCGCGGCCTTTACCGCGCTATACGAAATAAATGTTTTTGTGCGATATTCAATGGAACCCACATGAGCCTCAAGCATTTCAATAGCTTGAAGGGGTTCAGGTTCTTTTATGTGAACCACACCCATAGCTGACCCTATGCGGGTGCGCACAAGATGCCGATTGAACCCGTCTGGTGTTGCCGTCGCAACAACCCGAAGAGCACCGTTACTCACCCATTCACTGATAGCCTCAGAAATATCGAGCCCCTCCCCATCTCCAGACGGAGCAGAGAGATCATGGATATTATTAATACAAAGCACAACATTTTTTGCGCGACTTGCTTCGCGAGCGACACGCGCTAGCCGTGCCTCAGCTTCTGGGAGCGTGGCCCCAGAAAGCAGGGCTGTTGTTGACAGAAGAAGCAATCGTTTTTCTTTCAGCTCTTTGGGGCAATCATCCGTCATAATACGCTCGGCCAACCCATGGATAATACTCATTTTGCCGGTCCCGTGATCTCCTACCAGCACAACACCGCCCTTACCGCTTTCAAGTAAGCGAAATACTTCAGCAATTTCTCGATCGCGTTGAACGGTCGGGTGCAGACGACCATATTTTGCAAGAAGGGTAATGTCAGTACTCACACTCGCGAGGTACGGAGTGGCTACGGCCGTCATTGCCCGATCAAGCCCGTGCTTACTCACATGCATCGCCGCGTGTCGGCTTGTGACATAGGCTTCACGTAAATTTTCCCGAAGCTTCACCCAGGCAACGACATGCTCCACGGTTTCAGCATCGATTCCCACGTCATAAAGTGCTTCTTGTACATGTGCTGACATGCGAATAGTGGTAAGGAGCACATGTGTAGGGCGAACGGTTTGAGCATGTGAATTGGCTGCTTCGTGATAGGCGTGGAATAAAATACTTTCTGCTTCAGGGGAAAGGGTCGGCTCCTCTTTTTGCGGAGCGGTTTTTATAATATTTTTCTTTACCGCAGCTTCAAGCAAACCCGGTGGAAGTGCCAGACGCAAAAAAACATTTTGAATATCGGCACTTTTAAGGAGTGCTAAAAAAAGATGCTCAGGCAAAATTGAAGATGAACGGAGGGTATACGCAACATCAAACGCATGTTCAAGGACTCGGATCGTTTCATCTTGGCAAGAAGCAATAACGGAGATCTTCTTTTTTCGCGGCATGCGATGAATTTCATGCCAGTCAGATACCTGATGCGTCTCTGAAGGAAGCGCCTGTGGCGGCACGGTGCGTTTTTTTTCTCGCGTATGCACATACACGAGGTACATAAAACCGAGTAGGGTTACTCCAAAACTAAACCGTACTGCTGGTGAGCCGGTAAGCCAAAAATCAATGGTCAACGCTTTTAGAAACAACTCACCTTGAGAGAGAAAATAAATAGTGCCAAAAGCTCCCACGAGCGACAGAAGTGTTGCAAAAAGTGCCTCACCATGGTCGAGGGTGGAGCGAGCACGTTTAAGTAAGATATCGTAAGAAGTGAGCGCGGTTCTGAGATAAAGCCAAGAATCACCAAAAGCTACTCCGCGCGCCATACCCCGACATGTGCCACAGGTACGAACTCCAATAACGCCTTTCCCTCGGCAGGTCGAACAGGAGAACACAGAAACACTTGGGAGTGAGGCGTATTTCATACATTACGGGGACGGAAATAAAGTAAGCCCGAAAAGAACCACCACACCAAGTGGAAGCGCGAGCCAGATCACAAAAAGAAGTGTTGCAAAAAAGAGCCACACCAAAAGTGCGAGTGTTCTCGCCACCCCATTCGCAAGTCGAATACCAAAGCTCACCAGCCGCCCTTGCCAATCAACTTGACCAAACATGGGCACGAAAATATTTCGCCACCACAGAGCAGGAACTAAAAATTCATTTCCGTAACGGAAAATCTCAAAACATCGCTTCGCCGCAAATAGCATTCCTTTGGTATACCACCAAAATGGAAAGATGAGCACGTGAAGAAGTGCTTCGAGCAAAATACGTTGGAGAACGAGGATCATGCTAGTAATACAGTATGTATACTATAGCATAAATACTGTCTTCAGTCTTTACGAAGAAAAAATCTCTGCAAAACAAAACCGGCCATAGGCCGGTCTTTTTATAAAAAGAATACTATCTTTTCGCAACCGTATTATTCGTCGGCGTCACATATGCAACATCAGTCGCTGGCACCATACCAAGGCCTTCAACTCGCTCCACCACTCGCTGAATAGAACGGTACTCGGCAATAGAAATCTGCATACGCCGATCTTCTTTTTCGAGTTGCGTTACTTCCCGACGAAGACTATCAATATCGTATCCTTTTGTTGAAACAACACTCGTTTGAACCACGTAGAGAACACCTAAACCAACGACCCCAATAAACAAAATAACTCGGCAGGAGGTACCAAGGACCCACTGTCGCATACGTTGTTTTTGTTCGCGGATTTTTCCTACGTTCATACCAGTGTTTTTTCAATAACCCGAAGTTTTGCTGAGCGAGATGGTGGATTTGCCTCCCCCTCTTCCTCACTGCATACAATCGGTTTTTTGGTGATAAGCGTAAACCCGTTTTGTTCGGCTCGTTTGAACTCATGTTTCACAATTCTGTCTTCTCCCGAATGAAACGTGATCACAGCTAACCTTCCGCCAGGAGCCAAGGCATTCAGTGCCTGCGGCAACACCTGCTTTATAACACCAAACTCATTATTTACTGCGATCCGAAGCGCCTGAAACACTTTTGTGGCCGGATGCATTCCTCCAACCCAAGGGATTTCTTTGTCTGTTTTTAATTTTTTTCTGTACGTCTGCAGAATGACTTCGGTCAAATCTCCAACTGTTTCTATTGGCTTCTCGGCGCGTTTTGCTACAATCGCCGCAGCAATTTCGCGGGCGAGCGATTCATCGCCATAATCTCGAAAGATATTCATGAGATCTTCCTCAGATAAGGAGTTCACCATATCTTTCGCCGATGTCTTTTGTTTTTCTGCCTCACCAGAATACCGCATGTCGAGCGGTTCCTCGGGCTTCAAAAAGCTGAAACCGCGACCTCGTTCTGCAAACTGTGGCGTTGACCAACCAAGGTCGATCAATACACCATTCACCGTTTGCACACCTTCAGCCGCAAGCATCTCGGACATACGAGAAAAATTTTCCCGTACATACACAACGCGCTCTTTGAATGGCTCCAAGAACCGCTTGGCACGCAAAATCGCTTCAGGATCAGCATCAAACCCAATATATTTTCCGTTTGGGCCCGTTGCATCTAAAATCGCTTCAGCATGGCCAGCGTCACCTAATGTGCCATCGACGAACGTTTGTCCAGGAGCTGGACGAAGGACCTCAATGACCTCATGAAGAAGAACAGGAACATGGCGCATAGACAGTCGTTTATACTCCAAGTTTACCCATCTCTTCGGCGATAGCCTCGGTTTCACTTTCTGTTTTTGCCTTATAGGCATTCCAGGCCGCTTCATCCCAAAGCTCAAGGCGGTTGTACAAACCTGCCACAACGACATTTTTGGAAAGATCCGCAAATGATCGAAGATACTCGGGTAACATGACGCGCCCTTGTTTGTCGACGTCCACATCCATGGCTCCAGCAAGCATCAAGCGCGCAAACGCACGCGTGTTTGCCTGGGCAAACGGAAGATTCGCCAACTTTTCGGCGAGCTTCTGCCACTCCTCTTTTGTGTAGAGGAAAAGACAGTGATCAAGCCCTCGGGTAACGACGGCACCAAGAGCCAAATCGGTCCGGAATTTCTTCGGAACCGAGAGGCGTCCTTTGTCGTCGAGACTGTGGAGGTATTCGCCGATAAACATAGGTAGGTGTGTTTGTAGGAAGACAAGCATTTTTCCCACTTTCTCCCACCTATACCCATTATATACCACTTTTATACATTAGCAAGGGTTTTTATGACTTTTCTAGGGAGTTTATCCACAGAAAAGACGCTCTACGGAGCGTCTTTGATGAAAGAAATATCATTTCTACTTATATCCCTAACATTTCTTTTTTAGAATACTATCCAGAATTGATTGAGTTTTAACATACCACAAACAAAAACCTAAAGAAGAAATGACTACCCCAACAATACTAATAATTGCACCAATAAAAAAACGTTGCTTTAGCCTTTCAGATTCTTTACCCAAATACTCACTTTTAAGTTTAATTTTCTCCAAAAGCATTCTTGCGTGTTCAACTTGAGCTGATGTTGTAACAGAATTATCTACGAAAAACTTTAAATCAATCTGTTGTTCACGGACTAAATAAGTATCTTGCCACAGCCTGTCGTTTTCCTTATCAATATAAATCGCCGGCAAAAGTGCAATAACAAGTCCCGCAATAGCCAAAAATTTATATAAATTATCAGTTGGTAGCCCTGAAGAATCAAGCATAAATATTTTAATAATTACTTCCTCATTCCCCGCTTCACGCGCTGGTAGCTAATCGCAAACCGATGCGCTTCATCACGCACTCGAATGAGGAGCTCTTGATGTTCGTTCACATAATGCACGAAATCACGCAAATGCTCGTTCCCAGGCTCACTAATATCGTTCGGAAAGGTAAAATCATTTCGTTTTCGGTCTGGCCCTTTAGCAATACCCACAATTGGAATTGATATTCCAAGATCCTTCATCACCTCTACGACTTTATTTACCTGAGGTCTCCCCCCATCAATAAGAAGAATACTTGGAAACTTCCACTCTGGATGGCGAAATCGTCGACGAAGCATTTCTTCCAGCGAATCAACATCGCTTTGCCCGGTTACAGAGTGCATCGCAAACTTCCGGTACTGACTTTTATCTGGTACGCCATTCGTAAACACGACCATACTTCCTACAATTCCGGTTGAGCCCAAATTTGAAATATCATACCCCTCAATACGCTCAACACCTTGCGCTGGTTCCGCATCGTCCGATACAAAACTTTTATTAAGCAAAGCCACATCGTGGATTCTATAAAGCGCTTTCAGCTGTTCGCGAAGTCGGGCCGCTTCTTCGAAATCTTCAACTCGCGCTGCGGCCGTCATGGCTTTTTCAAGATTTGTGACCAAGCGTTTCTTTTCTCCACGCAAAAACATCACCAGCGGTCGAATAACTTTGGTGCGATACTCAAGGGCTGTAATTTCCCCAGTACACACTCCCAAGCACTGATCCATTTGCCGATATAAGCAGGGTCGCCCTTGGCCTGGAGTACAATTCGAGAAATGAAAGATCCGACGCAAAATTTTTAAGGCTTCTTTGGTATTTAGCCCTGGATACGGGCCAAATTCATAGGCAATATCCTGACGGGAGCGAACGATCACCTTTTTTGAAGGTCGGAACTTCTTTTCTGTTTTCGGAGCTTTTTCCGGAAGAAGAATAATCTCGTGTTCTCGCATCGTCACAATGCGCGGATAGGTATCCTTCGTAATCAAAACATAATTCCAGCTCTTATCATCTTTTCCATCAACATTATATTTTGGCTGAAACTTTTTGATGTGAACGGATTCTAAAATTGCGGCTTCGAGTGCAGAATCTGTTTCCACCCAAGACACATTTTCCACCTGATGCATCATCTGCTCAATCGGCCGACTCGTTCTCTTCCCTGCCCAATAACTTCGCACCCGGCTTTTAAGAGATGTGGCTTTACCAACGTAAATAAGCTCCTTCTCTTTTGAGTAAAACAAATAGATCCCTGGAACATCCGGAAGTTCGATCAGACGTTGTTCAACATTCGTCATCATGTATCTCATCTTACTTTTTCTCTGCCAACATACGTCGCAAATACTGCCCGGTTGAGCTTTTTCCTGTCTTTGACACCTGCTCTGGAGTTCCGGTCGTTACAACTTCCCCACCCTTTGACCCACCCTCTGGACCCATATCAATAATCCAGTCCACACATTTAATCAGGTCGAGATTGTGCTCAATCACCATGACAGTATTTCCTTGTGAAACGAGTTTCTGGAGAACCTCAATCAATTTTTTGACATCATCATAATGCAAACCCGTGGTTGGCTCATCGAGCAAATACAATGTTTTTGTCGTGTTCCGTTTCGCCAATTCACGCGAGAGCTTAATACGCTGCGCCTCACCCCCTGAGAGGGTAGTGGCCGATTGCCCGAGTGTGAGGTACCCCAAACCGACTTCTTTTAACACTTTAAGCTTATCCGAAATACCTGGAATGTCTGCGAAAAACTCACTTCCATCTTCAATCGTCATGTTTAACACATCAAAGATGCTCTTTCCATTATAGTGAACCTGCAATGTTTCCTGATCAAACCGTTTCCCCTTACACACATCGCACACAATTTGAACACTCGGCAAGAAGTGCATCTCGATTTCAAGGAGCCCTCGACCTTCACAGTGTTCACAACGACCTCCTGGCGTATTAAAACTAAATCGACCGGGTTTATACCCACGTACACGGGCTTCGGTCGTAAGCGCAAAGATTTCACGAATAGTATCATACGCTTTGGTGTACGTCGCTGGGTTTGAACGCGGGGTACGGCCAATCGGGGACTGATCAATAACAATGACCTTATCAATGTATTCGGTACCGATCATGGTATCGTATTCCCCTGTTTTCTTATTCACGTGATTCAACTTATTCGCAACGGTCCGATAAATAATATCGTGCATCACCGTTGATTTTCCAGAACCAGATACACCGGTCAGCGACACAAACCGTCGAAGTGGAACTTCAACTGAAATGTTTTTGAGGTTATGGGCTCGAGCACCTTTGATTTTTAATTTCGGAGTGGATTCATCTACTTTTCGGCGCTTTTCTGGTACTTCAATCGCAACTTCTCCGCGTAAATATTTTCCGGTCAACGATTTCTTCTCATCACCAATAACTTCACATCCAAATGTTTCCATCTTTTTGGTTCCAGGGCTAAGCAATTTACTCATAGGTCCTGAATAGACTACGTCTCCCCCATGCTTCCCGGCACCCGGACCAATATCCACGATCCAATCACTGGTTAGAATCGTATCTTCATCATGCTCAACCACAATAATCGTATTTCCAACATCACATAAATTACGGAGGGTGGTAACAAGCTGCTCATTATCGCGCTGATGCAGCCCAATCGTTGGTTCATCGAGTACATAAAGTGCCCCAACTAGGCGGGTACCTACTTGTGATGCTAAACGAATACGCTGGGCTTCACCACCCGAGAGCGTTCCGGCTTTTCGATCTAAACTCAAATAATCGAGACCCACATCGAGCATGAATTGCAGACGACTCGTCACTTCGCGAAAAACCGCCCCTGAAATTTCCAAATCCTGCGCATTCATTTCTTGCTCAAGAAGCACAATGAACGCTCTCGCTGCGGCAATATCCATGGTCGTAACCTCATGGATATTTTTTTCTAAAATCTTAACCGAGAGAGCGTTATCATTGAGGCGCTTGCCTAAACATTTCGGGCACACTTCTTCACTGAATAATTCTGCCGTACCTAAACCAGTACAGCGACTGCACTGCCCATATGGACTATTGAAACTAAATAACCGGGGTTCAATTTCTGGAAAACTAAAACCGTCATTCGGGCAACTATACTCGGTACTATACGTTGCTTCATTTCCTTCTCCGTACCTCACCGTACAAAGTCCGTTCGACAAATCCACCGCACGTTCAATCGCTTCAGCGACGCGCTGACGATCAGCCTCACTAAGCGTTTCCGCTTTAAACATCGTCGCCGGAAGCTTATCGACAACCACTTCAATCGTATGCTGATTATTTTTCGATAACACAATACGCGTCCGCAAACTTTTTATTTTTCCGTCCACGCGCACTTCTAAAAACCCTGAATTATATAAGTCGTAGAGCATTTGATAATACTCCCCTTTTCGACCACGTACGACCGGAGAAAAAAGAATAATTTCTTCGGCTTTATTCGAAACAACATATTTTTTCGCATTCCGAATGGTATTTTCTACCATTTGATCGGTAGCCATGCGCTCAATTTTGGTACCACACATAGGGCAGTACGGCTGACCGACGCGGGCAAAAAGAACACGAAGATAATCGTAAATTTCCGTAATGGTTGCAACCGTTGAACGTGGGTTTGAACTATGCGCCTTCTGATCAATCGAAATAGCCGGAGACAACCCTTCAATTTCATCAACATCGGGTTTTTGCATGCCACCCAAAAATTGGCGAGCGTAGGAAGACAGACTTTCAATGTAGCGGCGTTGGCCTTCGGCAAAAATAGTATCGAACGCTAAACTCGACTTTCCTGAACCAGAAAGCCCCGTAAAAACAATCATCTTGTTGCGCGGCATTTCAAGTGAGATGTTTTTGAGGTTATGCTCACGCGCACCACGAATAATAATTTTATCTTGCATAAAGAGAAAAACAGGCAAAACAGGAAAACGCCCTCGTATGAGGGGTACTAAATGACTATACCACCCTAAAGACCTTCAGTCAAAGACGAAATCTACTTGGCCAACACAGTGCTTTATTGACAGGAATCCAAGAAAAATACCCTAGATATACAAGGACACCGGGTTCAAAAAAGGAAAAAAAACTTGGATCAAAAAAATAATATTTATGCACCTAATAAACTATTTTTCTGGTAGAAGGCTACAAGGGAATGGACCCGGAAAGATTAAAAAAATAAATTGGCAAGAAAAAACTTTCATTTTTCCTATAATAATGTAGCTATTTTTCACTTTAACTTACAACCAGAGTATTGTGTGAGACTTGCCGCAAAGAATTTTTGCCATCATGAGGCGCACGACGTGCGCCTCTCTTCTGTTCATCTTGAGAGAAGACTACATGAGTTTTGGATCGAGCCTTTCACGCCTATGGCATGAATCCACGTCTGCTCGATCCCAGGTCTTGGCCGACCTTTTTCAATGCTCCAAGTAAGCACACTAAAACCGGAAGCATCCAAAAGAAGCTCAATCTCCGGAGGAGTGAATAGTCGAAAATACCGTCCATTGTCGTCGACCATGGCGCCAACGCCATGTTTGACTACCACAAAAACTACGCCATCAGGCTTCAGTATTCGATAGAATTCGCTAAAGGCTATATTCAGATCATTGCTGTCGAGGTGCAGAATTGATGCACAAGCCCAAACTCCAGCGAAGGTGGAATCTGGAAATCGTAGTTTGCGCATGTCCATGTGCTCAAACCTAGCGGAACTCACGCGACGCCTGGCTTCGGCCACCATTTTCGTGGATGCGTCGATTCCGACGGCGATGTAACCACGGGACTGCATAAACCCGACATCTCGACCAGGTCCGCATCCAACATCCAACACAGGGCCTGCCTGATGTATGTTGTCCAGGAACTGACAAAGAGACGGCTCCATGATCGGATCGTCAAACCACAAGTTTGCGTAACGATGGGCGATACGATTGTAAGCACCAATCGTGCGACGAGACGCACGAGGCGACCATGAGCGTTCATTGAAATGCATAGAGAATCTTGGTCACCCCACCAATGGCACCACTGTACCATCGTCCAGGTAGGCAAGTCAAGGCAAGGGGACGGCAGCTATTTTAGGTGCTTTCTCCAGATGTTGGCGCTCAAGTACAGAGCTGCATTTCGTTGCGCGGCTGAGAAACGTGCTATCTGATGTGGACGCAAGTAGCCGAGATACGAGAGCATCAACGTGGCAAAGTAAAACCTACTATCGTCCTGCGGAGGCAGGCCAGCGATACGAAGAAACGTACGCCGAATAGCGCCAACGACGGTTACAATTTTTCGTAGATTTACGGAGATGTTGTCAACCGCGGCCGGTATCGGCATGGCGCCATTTAGCAAGTTCTCGAACATCATGAATTCTTCATGACGTTGCGGGTCCTGCCCCGCGGTGTCAAGGAATGCGCGAAGGCACTTCACAACAATACCGGCCTCAAGTCGGGCAAAGTCTGCTGACACGATTGCGCGAGGCGTAAGGCGGCAAAAGTCTATGACGACGGGGCCCCATACGCCGTTTTCACGGGTGAGCATGATGTTACGTGGATTCAGATCGCCATGTACGTACGGAACTCGTCCACCCGGAAATGACTGTAAGTTAAAGTGAAAAATAGCTACATTATTATAGAAAAAATGAAAGGTTGGATTACAAAAAATGGCTTAAATAAGCCATTTTTATGTTCAAATATTTTCATTTTCTCTTTATTTTTGTATACATTTTTTACTTTAACTTACACGCCTCGACCGCACCGTGAGTAGCGAACCCGCTTCGCGTCGCTCGAAACGTCGAGTCTGCGAGGAGGACCGGCGAACCGTTGCGTCCACCCGTCCGAAGGGCAACGACGCGAAGCTCACCTGCTGATTCAACGACCTCGCCCGCAAGCCGGTGCTTCAGTTCGTCGCAGCGGCGGGTGCCAACGGTGGACCCGTCCGATGCGTCGAGCACAGCGACAAATAACGACCACCGGGGACGAAGATCCGCCGCCGTAGGGCACCCTTGGCCCTGAAGGGCGATCCCTATCAGTGCCGATTGACCGCCACATCGTTTGACGCGACAGTACAACCGCCGAAGGGCGCGAAAGAAGTTGCGGGCGTGTCGAACCGACGACATCACCGGCCAGCGCACTGCCGTCGGCAGGGAGTTGAAGCCAGTTGGTCAGGATCGATCATCACCGGCCGCTCGTCAACAGTTAAAGTTGTCCACACCCCCGAGTTGACAGCCGGACTGAACTATTGTATAGTATTCTGTTGGAACGGACTTCGGTCCGCCAACCGGTCCAGCACGAAGACTGGAGCCCTACGCAACCGAATCAGGTTGCGGGACTCCACAAGGTTGTCGCGCGACCTGGGTCCTGGAGGACTCATGAGCGACGGCAAAGAAGAACGCGATCCCAAGACGGGCCTGACGAAGTCGCAGGAAGAACGACTGACAAAGGGCGCTCGACGTCTTCTGGTCGAGGCATTCCAACGCGGCGTGAGCATCCCTGAACTCTCGGAGGAGGAACTCGCCAAGGCACTGGAGGAGGAAGAATCTCCGAACGGCTAGAGTACACTTCCCGAACCCCGCAACATCACCACCTTTCTGAACGAGAGGTGGTATTCTATTTCCGGAAGAACATGACGAACATCAGACCTGGCATCGTCTACGGCGCATCAGTCACATTTCCTTCCACCCCCGACCATTCCAACTACAAACGATTCATTACCCTTACGGAGACAGACGCAGCCTCGCGAACAAATCTAGCGAACATGCGTACTACGAAAACGCGTCGAATAGGAACAATGGATCGCCGAATAGTGGATCGAATTTGGCCACTCTGCGTGTATGCATCTCCGACTTCGCCAGGGGAACTACCGGCGGTTGTCGAATGCGCGCGAATATACAGATTGTCGATAGGTCAGTATATCAAGGAATACGCGCACACCAACAACGAACTATGGTGGGAACTAACTAGTCGTCGCCAAACGTTGCTTTCCGCGCAGCTACCCTCTCGACTGGACAGTCTCGTTCGGCGCTTGCCTCCAAACAATCACGGCATCGCACGCGGCGACGTTATTGTGCTGGACGTTGACGGCCCGGGCATCGTTCGCGTCGTTGTCTCGAACACCACCGTCAACTCAAGGTCCACAAGCGTTCTTACTGTCCCGATGCTGAGGCTTGATGCAGACGCTTTCGACACTGATTCGTTCGCAACTGTGTCGCTGTCTGAGGGCGCGACAGAAGCGCGATACCGTGCAATTCATACACATGCGGCGTCGATTGAGCCCAAGTATGTCCAGTGGACCTCCATCTCCTCCTTGAACGTAGACTCGACCGATCTGGTTGTATTCTACTTGCTGGGAGCCATTCCGACAGAGGTAGGACCATGAGTCGAAGGACGACGAAGGACGACGAAGACGCGTGGACCCGTGCTCAGTCGGGCCTCATTGGATTCGTTCGATCGAGTTACGAGGAGAATGTACCCGAAGTATCCCACGTTGTGCCGCTGGAACTACCCGATGGTATGGGAGCGTACGGTGACGCTCTTCCCCCGGACCTCATCCTGGTACACATCCCCGGAGCTAAACTACACTTCACCAGCGAACACGGCCAGTGGATGGCCACCGTGTCAGGTGCTCCACGGGCTTGGTACCGCTTTTGGGGAGAAGATGGCCCACTTCATTCAGACTTTAGAGAGGTTTCATCAGATCCCTCCATCGTTCCCAACATTCGCTTCGTAGACATAGTAGATGTCGAAGTTTTCCCAAACCAGCCTCCACAGCTATGACGCCGCTTGACGTCGACCTCGGCTTCCCTCTTGATTCCAAGCGGGAAACATTTCGATACGTCGTCCTCACTCGAACTGATGGGGATACTGTAAGTTAAAGTGAAAAATAGCTACATTATTATAGGAAAAATGAAAGGTTAGATTACAAAAAATGGCTTAAATAAGCCATTTTTATGTTCAAATATTTTCATTTTCTCTTTATTTTTGTATACATTTTTTACTTTAACTTACACCTACTCTGCATGACTGCAATTCTCCGTTAATCATGAAGTGCGTGCAGATAGTGGAATCGCAAGTACGAGATGCTGCCGTGGTGCTTCTTGTGCAACCACAGTGTCGAGATGTTAGTAGAGTGTCGGGAGATATCAATACAGCGGAGCAGGATCCTGACTCGCCTCCGTTGGCGGTGGTTGGTATTCTCTGCAGATATGCGACGGACTCGAACGTATCCGGCGCAGGAAGGCCAGCGATTATCGCTCGGCCGCTGCTCCGTGCATGAGGTCCCGAGTGTTCGCGATCTGGATGGCGTGCCGAGCACGCGAGGCCCGCAAGAAGGGCAACATTGATAATCGACATAAAGGGTCTCAAGATACACCTCGCTGTACTTGTGATATACTGTTGATAATACTCACAAAATTGTTTGTGTATGCAAATTGCGCGTAGGGCGGCTATCGTCGGTATATTTGTTGTCGTTGGCTTGATTGTGTTGGCGATCCATGTGGTGTCGAACCCCAAGACAAGAGTGTCTGATGCGCCACAGGAGTCATATGAGGATTGTTGCAGTACGCGTGATTGCTCGATCCCGGACAACGAGATTGTATGTAGTTACGAGTTCTAGTTGTTAACTCCAGCTGGCGATGCCAGCATTCGTTCACTGGCGTCCAGCGTCTCAGTTCAGACAACAATGTGGGGGTCGAGCAGAGCAATGTCGATCTGAAGAATCTGCCGTCCATCCGATGCTGTAAGTTAAAGTAAAAAATGTATACAAAAATAAAGAGAAAATGAAAATATTTGAACATAAAAATGGCTTATTTAAGCCATTTTTTGTAATCCAACCTTTCATTTTTTCTATAATAATGTAGCTATTTTTCACTTTAACTTACACATTTTAGGCTAAAAATTACAAACCTCAATCGAATAGAGCCACAAGATTGACACACCAAATTTTCTCTGCTATACTTAGGCAAAATTGTTTCTTCTTATGAGTTCTAATAACGTTATTGTTCGGTTTGAAAACACTTCTTTTGGCTACGATGAGGAAAAATTGCAACTGGAAGAGGCCAATGGATCAGTACGCGAGGGCACAAAAGTCACGATCATGGGGCAAAACGGGGCTGGCAAAACCACCATGTTTAAACTCATGACCGGGGAAATTAAACCCCTCGGCGGCAAGGTACACGTTCGTGACGGCGCGACCATTGCTATCGCACCCCAAGTCGTACCGAAACAATATCTTGACCATACCGTTCAGGAATATTTTGCGACCGCCTTCACTGAAAAAAAGTATAACCTCGACAAGCTCATTGCTGATGTTTTCGAAACCGTTAATTTAGATGTCCCTCTCGACCGAAAAATCCGAGCGCTTTCTGGCGGGCAACAAGCACGACTTCTTCTGGCGTATGCCCTCATCCAAAAACCTGATGTCCTTTTGCTCGACGAGCCGACAAATAATTTAGATCAAACGGGAATTGAACACCTCACGATGTTTCTTATCCTCTACGATAAAACCGTGATCGTGATTTCCCATGATGCAGAATTTTTAAACTCGTTTACCGACAGCGTCCTCTACCTTGATGCTCGTAAGAAAAAATTAGAGCAGTACGCGGGTAACTACATGGATGTGGTTGAGCAGATTAAAGCGCAGATTGAACGAGAGGAGCGAAAAAATGCTCAGCTGGAAAAAGAAATCTTAGATAAAAAAGAAAAGGTAAACTTTTTTGCACACAAAGGAGGAAAGATGCGCAAACTTGCGGCCAAGTTAAAAGATGAACTTGAAGAACAAGAAGAAAATAAAGTCGATGTTCGGAAAGATGACAAACCAATTAAAGGTTTTGCAATCCCCTACGAGCATACGACCGATGTGGTGGTTCGCTTAGAATCGGTAACGATTATCGATGCTCACGAACCCATTCATGTCCCGGTTGATATTGCCCTTCGTCGCGGACACCGACTCGTCATTAAAGGACCAAACGGAATTGGTAAAACCACCCTTCTTGAGCGCCTCGCTAAAAATACAGAACCTGGAGCCACTATCCTCCCTGGTATTCGTGTAGGATATTATCGCCAGGATTTTTCTGGGCTTGATATGGATAAAACTCCATACGATGCTTTGGCTGAAATGATGGACATTCCGGATAAAGAAGAAATTTACGCGACGGCCTCTTCATTCCTTCTTCATTCTTCCATCATGAAAAATACGGTGGCTTCGCTTTCTGAAGGGCAAAAAGGACTGTTGTCGTTTGCACGATTTGTATTGCAAAAACCAGCACTCCTTATTTTGGATGAACCATCAAACCACATTAACTTCCGCCACCTTCCTATTATCGCGGAAGCCCTCAATAACTACGAAGGCGCAATGATTATTGTGTCGCATATGGAGGAATTCATGAAAGGAATAAAAATTACAGAAACCCTTGATCTTGGTCGATTACTGAAAAAACACAAAGAAGGCGAGGGTGTATAAGTGGCTTGGCAAGGATTTTTTGACTGTGCTACTATAGGAGGCACTCATACGGTATTTTAATTTTGAGTACCACTTTATGAAAAATATTTTGACTCTTGGATTTACGCCGATTCTTTTAGGAGCTATTCTTTTGGTGGGAGCAGGTTGTACCCCTACCGACTCCACACCGAATCCAACTCCTGGGAGTGCCATGACAAAACCGGCTGACGACGGCTCTATGATGGACGACAGTGCCATGATGGAAGATACGGAATCGGATGATGTTATGATGGATGACGGAAGCACTGTAGCAGACGGAACAATCACTCTTGAAGCCGAAGGCGGCGGAAAAGGCTTGGCAAAACTTCGTTGGGAAGTAGCAGAGGGCACTGATGTGAGTGATGGGTTTATGCTGGTTCGTTCAGAAAAACCAAATCCAATTCATGACACCAAGAACTACTGGTGGCGCCAACATGAAAAAAGCCGTGAAGGAACGTGGATCGACGTACCACGCGGTACGCATCACATTCGCGTGTGTATTCTCCGCGATGCAGAGTGTGCGAGCTACAGCAATGACGTAGAAGTGACCGTTGAATAACAAAAGCAAAAATCCTCCGACCACATATCGGAGGATTTTTGAATGAAATCGTATGCCTGTTTTTCTTCCTCCAACCCCATTTGAAAATACAGAAAAAAAATTAACGGTATTTTTAGCGGGCAGTATTGATATGGGAACCGCTAATCGATGGCAGGACAAAGTCGTAGAGTTCTTGAAGAAATTTGATATCAACGTTTTAAACCCGCGTCGTGACGATTGGGATCTTACGACACCCCAGCAGGCAGAAAATAAAGAATTTCGCGCCCAAGTAGAGTGGGAGCTTCAGGGTCTTCGCGTAGCAGACGTTATCGTGATGTATTTCGACCGCGACTCAAAATCGCCAATTTCTTTCTTGGAATTTGGCCTCTTTGCACGAACTCATAAAATGATTGTTCATTGCCCAGAAGGATTTTGGAGAAAAGGCAATATCGATATCGAATGCGAAAAATTTAATATCCCCCACTTTTCGACCGAACCAGAATTTTTTTCGTATTTACAAAAAACAATCGAGGAAAAAATAAGTCACACTGGCACAAACCCACAAACAACGACTATTTAATTCCGACATTTAGGGTTCCATTGCCACATCAATCATAAGCACCTTTGAGGCAGTTGTGGCCGCAGCTACGACCGCGGCAGGGTCTGCAATACGGAGACTATCCCCTTGTTTCAGAACCTCGCCCGCAACCTCTACTTCTCCTTCTACCACATAGACCATCACCCCGTTACCATCGTGATCCACGGTATAGCTGGCGGACGCACCTGTCTCAAGCGAAGCCATCATAACTCGAGCATTGCTTTGAATTGGCAGGGCCCCAACATCTGAAAAACCAGACGCTAGAATATGAAGTCGGTTTGGCTCTTCAAGAAAAGAAGAGTGTTTTTCTTCATACGCTGACGGAAGCTGTTGTTCTTTTGGTTCAATCCAAATCTGTAAAAAATGCACTAACTCATCATGATCATGGTTGAGTTCTGCATGAGTTACCCCAACCCCAGCAGTCATGACCTGCACATCTCCTGCACGAAGCACGGATGCCGTACCTAAGCTATCTCGATGCTCAAGCGCACCCGATAAAACGATAGAAATAATTTCCATGTTTTCATGGGTGTGGTTATCAAACCCCATGCCGCCCTTTACCGTGTCATCGTTTACGACACGTAACGCACCAAAACCCACATTTTCTTCGTCACGGTAAGAACCGAAACTAAACAAATGATGACTTTCAAGCCATCCGAGTTTCGTTAACCCACGTTCATGAGCTCGTCGAATCGTATGCGACATAGGTTATACATCTTTCTTATGAAAATTGAGGGCCGCAGAATTGATGCAAAAACGACTTCCCGTTGGTTCTGGACCATCGGGAAAAACATGCCCTAAATGCCCGCCGCAACGGCGGCAGACTACTTCTTGGCGCACCATACCATGAGTCGTATCCGTATGCGTTTCTACATTTTCATTATGAATGGGAGCGAAAAAACTTGGCCAACCGCAGCCCGCATCAAACTTGGTATCTGAAGAAAATAACTCACTGCCGCATCCAGCACAGGTATACATCCCCCGATCGTTCGTATTCCAATACTTTCCCGTAAACGGACGCTCTGTTCCCTTTTCCCGAAGTACGGTATACGCCTCAGGGCTTAGCTCTTTTTGCCACTCAGCATCAGTTTTCTCTACAGGAGCACTCATACGAACGAATATTACATGCGGACAATAGCGTCGTCTGCACTCATACGAACTTTTTTGTATCCAGCACCTTTATCGTTTTCGCTCCGGTATCCGAGGCAAATAAGAACATAGGGGGTAAACCCATCAATATTCAAAATCTGCTTTACTACACCTTGATCAAACCCTTCCATTGGTACCGCATCAACATGAAGAAGGGCCGCAGTTTCGAGAACCATACCGACCGGAATATACGCCTGACGAGCCATCCAGCTCTTTTTATCTTCTACCGACCGAGAACCAACCGAACCCACCATCATATCTTGGAATCCTTTGAGCATCTCGACGGGAACGCCACGGGTATCAGAAATTGCTTTCACATACGCTTCAATATATGCCGTGTCCATATCGTCCTTTGCGAGAACGACGAGAAGATGAGAGGCACCTGTAATTTGTGTCTGATTCCAACCAGCAGCCTGAATGGCTTCGCGTTTTTCTTTATTCTCGACCAGCGCAAATTTCCACGGCTGAAGACCAAAGGAAGAAGGGGCCAATCGAGCCGCCTCTAAAAGGATGTTCAGGTCAGCTTCCGAGAGTTTTTTCGCTGAATCAAATTCACGCACAGCATAGCGCCAATTGAGGGCTTCAAGAATACGTTCCTGCATAAATAGAATATAGTAAGAGTAGATGACCGTATTTTAGGCCACAAAAGGATAAAAAGCAAGGAGGGTACCGTGAGAGCTCGACCCCCTACGCAAAACAAAAAATCGGGATATCCCCACACTGATACTTTTAACTATATAACATATATGCTATACTCTTTTTATCATTCTTTTTTGTTCTTATGGCAAAAGCAGACACCTCCTCAAAACACGCTCTTTTTTCCATCGGATCGATGATCGCCCAACTCCGTGAGGAGCGTCGCATGACCCAAGCCGAACTCGCAAAGAAAATTGGTACGACCCAATCTGCGGTTGCTCGTATTGAAAAAGGGGAACAAAATCTTTCGACCAAAACTCTAGCCACTATTAGCCAGGCTCTTGACCGAGAAATCGTCTCGCTTTCTCGCCCAGGTACCGTGAACTTTCGTATTCAAGGTGGCCATACTCTGAAAGGCGCGATTAAAGTTCGAACATCCAAAAATGGAGCGGTGGGTATTTTGTGTACCTCCCTCATGAACAAAGGGACAACGGTTATTAAGAATACCCCCAAAATTGAAGAAGTGAATCGTATTGTTGAGGTTCTCGAATCGATTGGAGTAAAAACGACCTGGCAAGGACCTGATTTGCACATTACGCCACCAAAAGTATTTTCGATGAAAAATATTGCGTATGACTCGGCTGCCAAAACACGGAGTGTCATCATGATGGTCGGATCCCTCATTCACCGTTTAGAAAAATTTGACCTCCCCCAGGCAAGTGGCTGCCGCTTAGGTTCTCGTACGATTCAGCCCTATGTGTACGCGCTTGAAGAACTTGGGGTAGATATTGAAACGAGCTCAAAATATTATCACGTTTCACACAAAGGTTTGAAAAAAAATCGCGAAATTGTTTTGTACGAAGCAGGAGACACTGTTACCGAAGCGGTGCTCATGGCGGCCGCCCTTATTCCTGGAAAAACCGTTATTAAATATGCGTCAGCAAACTACCAGGTGCAGGATGTGTGTTTCTACCTGGAAAAACTTGGAGTAAAAGTTGAAGGCGTGGGTACGTCTACCCTAACCGTGCACGGGCTTCAGGGTGAAGTAGAAAAAAATGTAGAATATTACCTTGGAGAAGACCCGATTGAAGCCATGTCACTTCTGACTATTGCGATTGTGACGAAGTCATCAATCACGGTCGAGCGTTGCCCAATCGACTTTTTAGAAATGGAATTACTCAAACTGAAGAAAATGGGCTTTAAGTATAAAATTTTAAAACGGTATCTCGGTGACAACGGCAAAGTAAAATTGGTTGACATTCAAACTTACCCATCGAACCTAACAGCACTCACCGATAAAATTCATGCGCTTCCCTACCCTGGAATAAACATGGACAACTTGCCGTTCTTTGCGATTATTGGCACCCAAGCCAAGGGTCAGACATTTATCCATGACTGGGTATATGAGGAACGCGCAATTTACTACAAAGAACTCGACAAAATGCGCGCAGAAACTATTTTAGCTGACCCGCACCGTTTTTATGTGACCGGCCCCACCAAACTGAAAGCCACCGAAATGATCTGCCCTCCGGCACTCCGACCATCGGTCATTATTATGATCGGGATGCTTGCAGCTGAGGGAACATCGATTCTTCGAAATGTCTATAACATTAATCGAGGCTACGAAGATTTAGCGAACCGCCTGAATGCACTTGGAGCAAAGATAGAGGTATTCCGTGATGTGTAAAGACAACTTCAGACTTTGAGTTTCATATAAGAAAACCCGGCAGAGTGGCCGGGTTTTCTTTAATTATTTTGCCACTCCACTTCCCTTTCACCTAAAAACTTTGGCTTTGGGCGAGTTATGACTACTTCTGTAAATGCTTTTACGCGTGCAAGAAATTCCCGAACTGGCCAATACCCACCTGCTTCATTATATATGTGTTTATCTGCACCAACGCCTTCAGTTTTTATACCAAGTGCGCGACAAATAAATAAAATGCGGGGCACATGAAACTTTTGCGATACGACAATGGTTGACGTTACACCAAAAACATCCCGCGCTCGGTAACAACTATCGTACGAGCGAAAACCTGCGTAGTCGAGAATAATATCTTTTTTTGGAACTCCAAGCGCCTCAGCAGTTTCTTGCATCGGCACAACCTCATTATACAGGCGACTTCCGTTATCGCCTGTCATAATAATTTTTTCGACCTTCCCTTCTTTATAGAGTTCAGCGCCCACCTCAATTCGATCATACAAGGCATCACTTGGTTTTCCATTTGGTTTAAGGCCAGCACCAAACACGAGGGCGACTGGTGCGGAAGGAGTTGACGTAACCGAGTGAATTTCTTTGGCCAAAGAAAGAATAACTACTTGCGAACAAAAAATGAAAAGAAACACAAGGAAAAAACCGCCCACAACACACCGTTTCAGGGTTATCGCCGACCCGACACGACGAATAATTTGAGCGAACGCCTCCCAAAACGTCATAAAAGTTGTTGTGATGGTTTGGTTTTTCGGGCACGACCTGCTTTTGAAGCACCTCCTGCATTTTCTTTGGCACGGAGCTCGCGAATTTCATCTCGGAGAAGAGCGGCAAGTTCAAATTCAAGTTTTTGAGCAGCCTCTTTCATTTGCGTTTCTTTCTCTTTCAAAATTTCTTTGAGTGGGCGAGCGTCACCAAGTAGGTCGAGATCGGTCACCGACCCTCGACTCCCTTGTTTCTTTCCCCGGCCCGCTTTCTTAGCTTCGAGCCCATCCGCTGAAATCCCAAACTCCTCCAAAATATTGCGAATGCGCTTCTGAATCGTTTTCGGAGTAATACCGTGTTCTTTATTGTACGCTAACTGAATAGTACGACGACGATTCGTTTCCCCAAGCGCTCGCTCAATTGAACCAGTACTGTGGTCGGCATACAAAACCACTAACCCATTTACATTACGCGCTGCCCGGCCAATGGTTTGAATTAAACTCGTATCGCTCCGCAAGAATCCTTCTTTATCTGCATCAAGAATGGCCACCAGGGAAACCTCTGGTAAATCAAGACCTTCACGAAGCAGGTTGACGCCGACAATCACTTCAATTTCCCCAGTCCGGAGCGCCATAAGAATTTGTACGCGCTCAAGGGTTTGGATATCACTATGCAAATACTGCACTTTGAGTCCTTTACTGCGCAAATGCTCAGAAAGATCCTCTGCCATCTTTTTCGTAAGAGTGGTTACAAGCGCTCGTTCTCCTTTTCCTACTCGCTCAGCAATGCGCTCAATGACATCTTCTACCTGTGATTTATTTCCGGCAGTCCCTGTTACTGGTCGAATAATCACTTCCGGATCAATGAGCCCAGTAGGGCGAACGATTTGCTCCACCACCTGCTCACTTTCTTTGACTTCAAATTCAGTCGGGGTAGCTGATACATAAATGGTTTGCGCTACGCGTTTTTCAAATTCAGCATACTGAAGCGGCCGATTATCACGCGCACTCGGCAACCGAAAACCATGCTCGATCAGAGTATCTTTCCGCGCTTTGTCGCCAGCATACATGCCGCGAATTTGCGGCACCGTCACATGCGACTCATCAATTACGGTTAAAAAATCTGGAGAACACTCAAAAAAATAATCCAAAAGAGTAAAAGGGGGTTCTCCTGGTAAACGGCCATCAAAATGCCGTGAATAATTTTCAATACCGTTGCAATACCCAATGTTTTTAATCATTTCTAAATCATACGCTACCCGACGTTTCAGCCGTTCATATTCAAGTACTTTTCCTTTCTTCTGGAATTCTGCGAGTTGGTTGTCCAATTCTGTGCGAATTGAAGTAAACGCACGTTCACGAGCTTCTGGCCCAGCAACATAATGTTTCGCTGGAAAAAACCATGCATCTTCGACTTCGCGAATCACCTTGCGCGTAACCGGGTCAACATATTCAATACGGTCAATGCGGTTCGAAATTTCAAACCGATAAATTTTTTCATCATTGACCGGCATAATTTCAAACACCTGGCCTTGCAAACGAAATGTGCCACGTCGTAAATCTGCAGTAGTTCGTTCAAATTGAAGCGCCACAAACTGCTCAGTCAAACCTCGTCGATCAAGCTCATCGCCCCGGCGCAAATGAACAACGATTTTTTCATATTCTTTAGGTGAGCCTAACCCGTAAATCGCCGAAACCGATGCTACGATAATTACATCTCGACGAGAAAGTAATGCTTGTGTACACGCGTGACGCAGACGATCAATTTCTTCGTTAATCTGTGCCTCTTTTTCAATGTACGTATCCGAATGTGGCATGTACGCCTCTGGCTGGTAGTAATCGTAGTAACTCACGAAATACTCCACCGCATTTTCTGGAAAAAACTCACGAAACTCATTACAAAGCTGCGCAGCTAAGGTTTTATTGTGCGCAATCACTAAAGTCGGCCGACCTGTTTCGGCAATCGCATTCGCGACCGTAAAGGTTTTTCCGCTCCCTGTTACTCCAAGCAACGTCTGCTTTTTAAACCCTTTATTCAAGCCTGAAACAAGCCCTGCAATCGCCTTTGGCTGGTCTCCTGCTGGTTTATAGTCTGATTTGAGCTTAAATTCACTCATATTTTGCCTTATTTTAGATCTTTCTAGACTACCACCTCTTGACAAAAGGGTCAAAAAAATAAATATGTGGTCTACACTATTTAGCCCCTCGCAACACAGATTCTCCACACATACATCGCGTTGAGAACCTTTTTCTTTTTAAAAAAGAATTTGACACGTTCTCACCCTCCGACCTATACTGAAATCACTCACCCCACTCGTCAGAGGTCCCCCCCCGACCTCCATGGTTGGAAAAAGTCCCCGACTACGACAAGTGGTCGAAAAAGATCCAGCCGACTTTGAGGGCGAGTACTGGGATAAGGTAAACGGCATGAGCGTAGGTTTCATGGAGGATGCGAAACCCGAAAGACGCTCTCGCAGAACTTTCTGTCGTATCTACGACGATAGAAAAAGCCTCACCCACCTCAGCGTAGAATCCCCCTGGCCCCGTGCGCTCCTGGTCTTCTCCCAAGATCAGTCGAGCGCCGGGGTCCTTCTTTTTCTCTTAGATTTCCACTCGCTCACCTGCTTCGGGAATAAATGATGGCACAGCAAGTTCATCGCGGAACCGATGCGCAAGAGCCGTTGAAGAAGTTGGCTCACCGTGAATACAATAGATTTTTTTTGGCAATGCCTCAGCACCCCGCACCCAGCTGACTAATTTTTCTTGATCTGCATGGGCGGACAACCCACCAATTGCTTTAATGGTACAGCGCACGGGAATCGTATCGCGAAAAACTTGGACGGTCTCAGCTCCCTCATATAAACGACGGCCGAGCGTGTGTTCTGCCTGATACCCAGTAATAATAAGAGTCGACTTTGGATCAGAAAGGTACCGGTAGGCATGGTGGAGTATGCGCCCCCCAGTCATCATGCCGGCTCCGGCAATAATCATTTTCGGACCCATCACATTATTAATGCTTTTTGATTCTTCACGACTGAGCGTAAGCGTAAGGTTTGGAAACTGGAAAAAATCCTCTCCGGCTTGAAATAATTCTTTTGCTTCAACATCGTAATATTCGGGATATTTTTTATACACGGCCATGGCATTAATTGCGAGCGGGCTATCAAGAAAAATCGGAATACGTGGCAGTAACCCGGCCTCGCTCATGTGGTACAAGTCGTAGAGCATTTCTTGGATACGCTCAATTGAAAATGCAGGCACCATAATAGTTCCGCCCCGCGCTACCCCTTCTTTCATAAGGGAGAGAAGCAATTCCCGACTCTCCTTTCGACCTTCATGCAAACGATCTCCATAGGTTGACTCAACCAAAAGCACATCGGCCCGCCCAAGTTGATCAGTTTCTTGAAGAATAGGCACATTGCTATTTCCAAGGTCTCCAGAAAATGCAATCGTTTTCCCTTCAGCCGTAATTTCAATAAAACTCGAACCGAAAATGTGGCCCGCATCTTTAAACACTGCTGTGACCATACGCGCAATTTCCACCTCTTTCCGATACGGCACGCCCTGACACTGATCAACCGCTCGCTTAATATCTTCTTCATTATAGAGAATGGGAGATTGAAACTTTTGGTTATTATAGAGCATGATGTGGTACGCATCTTCCCACACTAGCCGCGCCAATTCCCCTGTCGCCTCAGTTAAAAAAATCTTTCCCGTAAACCCTTCTCGAACCAAACGTGGAATACGACCAGTGTGATCGAGGTGGGCATGGGTAACTAAGACCGCATCAATCGTTTTCGGATCAAAAGGAAGTTTGTCGTGATTTTTTCCTTCATTGAAATCTGACCCCTGAAACATACCAAAATCAATCAGCAATCTCGCTCCGTTTGTTTCAAGAAGAAAACAAGATCCTGTCACCTCGTGCGCAGCACCGTAAAAAGTCAAAAACATAAAGCGGTCATAAATATATGGTGGGTAGTGTATCTCATTTTTTGTCTGCATGTCTATTCAGAAGTATCGGTTTCTGCTATACTTTCTCGTATATGAGACGTGTCGGAGACGCTATTGAAATCAAAAGCCCCCCATTGGAGCGCCTCAACAAAAAACGCCCTTCGTGCCTCAAGCGTGGCTGTATGACCGGGTGTCTTTTTTTCGTACTTGCCATTGTTGGATTTTTTCTTTTTCTCCGCGCAGTTGCCACACCAAATACCATAAAAACAGGCCTTCTTCCAAATAGTTTTCCGAACTCCATTCCTATCTACGACAAAGATGCTATTGAAACCGTCATTATTACGAAACGCACTGATAGTTACAAAAAAATTACTGGCAACACCATTTTTATTTGGATCGAGAATCTTTCAAAAAATAACGCGGAGCGCATATCACTACCCCAAATCCTTCCCGAACGCACCCTGACCGACCGCGTGGAAATAACCTGGGAAAACCTGAACGCTCAGCCATCCTTTATTTTTCGCTATTACCAAACTGAGCTCGCAAAAGTGAATTTTGAAATTACGGTTACGGAAAACACCGACACAGCGAAGGAGCTTATTTTCAACAATAAAAATCATACCATAAACGGCACTCTTCTTATTTCAGACACCTCAAAAGCATCTGGCACCGACACCATGCGACTCATGATTGTTGGCAACCCTCTTGGTTTGTGATTCCCCGTCTTTTTTCTACACAATCGAAAACCATTACTGGCGCGGCCGTGATTCTCGGGCTCGCCGGTTTTTTAAGTCGTATTATCGGCCTTTTGCGTGACCGACTCTTAGCCCACCTTTTCGGCGCAGGGCCAACCCTTGATGCGTATTACGCCGCTTTCCGCATTCCCGATACCATCTACACACTCCTGATTGTTGGCGCACTTTCCGCTGGGTTTATTCCAGTTGTTGGAGGACTTCTCAAAGAAAAAAATGCTCGAGCAAAAGAGGTAACCAATGCCATTCTCTCTCTCACACTCGTCGGCTTAGGTGCTCTTTCATTTGTCGCTTTCCTCGCCGCTCCTTTTTTTATAGAAAAACTCACTCCTGGATTTAACGCGGAAACGCGAGCCCTTACCCTTACTCTTACGAAAATCATGCTGCTTTCCCCCATTCTTCTTGGGGTCAGCGGAATCCTCGGAAGTATTTTACAAATGCACAAGTTATTTCGCGTCTACGCCCTGACCCCGATTGTCTATAATGTCGGTATCATGCTTGGGGCGTGTTTGTTTGTTCCCATATTTGGACCTATCGGCTTAGGGTACGGAGTCATTCTTGGCGCCCTCCTTCATGTAGCGATACAACTTCCGAGCGTCTTTCGGTTAGGGTATGTTTTTCGCCCAAACCTTACCACAAAACTCACAGAAGTACGAACCATTTTACGCCTCATGATCCCAAGACTTCTCGGACTCGGGGCCGCTCAAGCAAATCTTCTCTATATCACTTCTCTTGCATCAACGTTAGGCGCTGGTGCACTCAGTGTTTTTTCATTTGCCAATAATGTCCAGTATGTACCGATTGGGATGATTGCACTCTCTTTTGCGGTTGCAGCGTTTCCCACCCTGTCTGAGCTTGCAGCAAAAGATGATATTCCCGCTCTTCGCACTCAAATCTCTCAAACGGTTGGGCAATTATTATTTTTTCTCTTACCGTGTACCGCTCTTCTCATTCTTCTGCGTGCCCAAATTGTCCGAGTTATTTTAGGGAGTGGTGCGTTTGATTGGAGTGCGACGATTGATACGGCTGATGCCGTCGCCTTTTTTGCCGTGTCCTTATTTGCACAAGGCCTTATCCCCCTTTTAGCGCGCGCTCACTTTGCCCGAGAAAATACCACTATGCCGCTTCTCGCTGCAGTGTTTGGCACTATCACAACTATTGCCCTTGGCCCCCTCACGATTAAAACCCTTGGCGCCCCGGGCCTCGCACTCGCTTTCTCGGCAGGGGCGGTCATCCAATTTGCGGTACTCTGGACCACGCTTCGGTTAGCACTTGGTACGCTTCATGAAAAAATGCGTCTTCCATCATTATTGAAAATGACCGTCGCCACCATTGTGATGGGGCTTATCGTACAGTATGTAAAAGGACCGCTTGCAGCACTTGTTGACATGACCCGATTCTGGGGAATATTTACCCAAGGATTCGTGGCTGGGTGTATCGGCCTCATTGTATATACCGGACTTACATTTCTTTTAAAGACAGAAGAAATGCTTCGATTCTTTGAAAGTTTAAACAAGCGCTTTGTAAATATCCGTGAAGTTCCAAGCGCACCACCTCAAAACGATACCTTGACCTAGGTGGATTGTTGTGGCATACTGGTGGCCTACGGAGGACAAGAATGGCCCTGAATAAGAATCAAATCGCCCGATCTTTGCCGAACACAATCGAGAACATGTGGGAAAAAAGACCGATGGAGACCCTATTCGGTTTCACTGCAGCACAGATTGCTGAGGCTACCGGAACGACAGAGGATGATGTCTCACCCCAGCTGGCTGACCTTCTTCGCGCCGGAGCCCTCTCAGCGGAGCTTGTCCTCACCCCAAAACCAGTCGTGGTATTTCGTCCGGCTGACCTCGCGGACCCACGAGAGGATGACGTGTCTCTCATCGCTCGGGTCAGCAACTGGTTCGTCGCTCAATGGATCGAGAATCCCACTGAACCAGCAAAGGGATATACGCTCCAGGAGGTCAGAGAGGGTATTGAGCGCGAGGGCGAAAACTTTGACCGGTTCGGTATGTGGGCGGCACTGCAGACCCTTGCGGGCACCGGGCTTCTCGAGCGCCACGCGTCGAACCCCGGAAGCTCAACCATCTTCTCGCTCGCCCTGGGCGCAATGAAGGCGCTTCCTGCCGCTGATGTAAAGCAACTCACGGCCGGGGCTTAGGCTATCCGGCTAATCCCCTCAGAGGTCCATTCTACCAACCCACCAACTCAACAACTGGTGGGTTTCGCATTTCTGGCTTGTTTTTTCTCTTCTCCCGTGCTAGAATAAGCGAAAATTATGAACCAAGACATTCGCAATTTCTGTATTATTGCCCATATCGATCACGGGAAGTCCACCTTGGCTGACCGTTTTTTGGAAATTACGGGTACCGTCGACAAACGCCACATGCGCGACCAGCTTCTTGATCAGATGGAACTCGAGCAAGAACGCGGTATTACGATTAAACTCCAGCCGGTTCGCATGGCGTATAAAGGACGTGTTCTTAATCTTATTGATACTCCGGGACACGTGGATTTTAGCTACGAAGTTTCTCGCTCGCTCGCGGCTGTTGAAGGTGCGATTCTTCTCGTTGATGCGTCCCAAGGGGTGCAGGCCCAAACCATTGCTAACTTGTATTTAGCGCTCGAGCAAAATCTCACCATTATTCCGGTTCTGAACAAAATCGATCTTCCAAATGCAAACGTAGAAAAAGCCAGTGCCGAAATTATTCATCTTTTAGGCTGCAAAAAAGAAGATATTTTAACCTGCTCTGGAAAAACCGGCATGGGTGTTCCTGAATTACTCGATGCGGTTATTGAGCGCGTTCCCCCACCAAAACCCCTCAAAGAAAACGAAGTTCGCTGTTTAATTTTCGATTCCTTTTACGATGATTACCGTGGTGTAGTTGCTTCAGTGCGCATGATCGACGGAAGCTTAAAAAAAGGTGACCAGGTACGCTTCATGAAAACAAAGGCAGTAGCCCCCGTACTCGAAGTCGGTCGCTATACCCCAAAACCCATGCCAGAACCCGTACTCGAAAACGGCTATATTGGATATGTCGTAACTGGGCTCAAAGCCTTGGGCGATGTGCGCGTTGGTGATACGATCACACTTGAAAAAACGCAGGCCAGCGAACCACTCGCTGGGTATAAAGAAATCAAACCCATGGTCTTCGCCGGTATCTTCCCGAAAGAAGGCGATGACTATGCTGAACTTCGCGATGCGATTGACCGCCTCCGCCTCTCTGATTCATCTCTTATCTACGAACCAGAACATTCACAAGCTTTGGGGTTTGGTTTTCGCTGTGGATTCCTTGGCATGCTTCACTTAGATATTTTTCAGGAACGCTTGAAGCGAGAATTCGACATGCATATCGTCGTTACCGTTCCGAGCGTCGCGTATCACATTCACAAAACCAATGGAGAGATGGTCATGATTAAGAGCCCACAAGAAATGCCTGATCCACAGAGCATTGAACACGTGGAAGAACCGTGGATGGCGGTCGACATTATTACACCTCAAGGGTTTATTGGAAACGTGATGGGTCTGGTCACTGAACGCAAGGGTCGCTATGCGAACACCGAGTATTTAAGTACCGGCTCAGACCAACGAGCACTTCTTCATTACGAAATGCCACTGGCATCGCTCATTACTGATTTTTACGACAAATTAAAAACGGTCTCGAGCGGTTACGCATCACTCAATTACGAATTTCGACGGTACGAAAAAGCGGACGTTGTTCGCCTTGATATTATTGTCGCCGAAGACCAAGTAGAAGAACTCGCCATGCTCGTGTGGCGTGATGATGCCCAAGCGGTTGGCCGAAAAGTGACTGAATCGCTAAAGGATTCTCTTCCGCGTCAACAATTTGAGTTAAAAATTCAGGCTGCGATTGGCGGAAAAGTGGTCGCAAGTGAGCGCATTTCTGCACTTCGAAAAGATGTGACTGCCAAATTATATGGTGGAGACGTAACACGTAAAAACAAACTCTTGAACAAGCAAAAGAAAGGAAAGAAAAAGATGAAGGAGCTTGGCCGTGGCAAGGTGGATATTCCAACCGAGGCATACCTCGCGGTCCTTAAACGATAGAATAAAACACCCTCCGTTGGGTGTTTTATTCTTTTTCAGATATTTCTGTGGTGCTCTGATAAATTTTTCGTCCCAGGGCACGATGATTCTCATCGTTACGGTGAGAGCCTTGAGGCACTACTCCGAAATAGGACATGAGTGCATTGTACTTTATTCCGAAAATAACTAATTTATTTTGGTCTGTAGTATTCATAGCCTGCCAATCACGCTCTGTTGGGTAGTACTTTTTGATTTCTTCTATAAACACTGGAAGCGGTTTTTCTTTTACCGCCTCCCTGTCTGCAACGCGTCTAGCCTCTTGCTGTACATCCTGGTTATCCTCACCATATACCTCCGTAAGAAATTCCAAAAACTCTTTTGGTCCATTCATAGGGATAATCTTTTTATCCGGTGAGACCCTCCGTGCAAGTCCATCAAGTTTGTATCCATCGATCTCAATATTTTTTCTTTCTGTCTTTGACATGGACAGAAGATTGGCAGCAGTAAATCTTCTCTGAATTTTTTCTTTCCACTTCGTTGGGGTACGCTCCGCAATTTCTATCGCCCGAAGAATACACTCGTCGAGACCGAATATCTCTAGCCCCAGATAGAGTGCCTCAAGCGCAAGAGCACTTTTATTCGTACCAGCTTTCCCTTTAGAGCCAAACGCATTTATAACACTTTCGATTTTACGCCCTCGAACCCGTAATGCTCGTAACTCCTCATACCCTAGTGCCACCCATTTCTCCGATGAATTTCCCATCATTTCTAAAAGTTCTGTTCGAATCGCCTGCTGCTCATCAATAGAAACCTTCTGGGTGTCACCCCAGTTATCATCAAACAAAAGAGCCTTTATATCTCGCAACCACTGTTCCTCTGAGGCGTGTATCACCCGACGAACACGATCAGGGAAGCGGGCAACCAAACTCTCCTTCGTTTCGCTTGAAAGTATTTCTTCGCTCAGATACCCATGGACCACAAAGGTTGCCTCAGCTTTCAAATCACAAACTAATACCATCCGATGAAGTCGCGGGATATGAAGCGCAGCATAACTCTGAGTCCGAATAGCTCGCTTTGGTTCATCTCCCACTACGATTTCTATATCATCCACAAAAACACCTTCCGATTCTAACAAGCGAATCAACGGCAGAATACGCTCTTCATATTGACGAGGTTCCCACTCGCTTTTTCCTTGAGACTCTTGAATAGCACCGTCCCCAGGAGGAAGAATATACCGCAAACGAAGATGCTCTCCTTTTTCACTGTCACCCTTATGTTTTTCTCTATTCAAAACATCACGAACATAGGCATCTCGCGTTATTTTTGAGATACCAATAAGGAGCTCAATAGTATAAGGGGTTTCGGTCTCTTGCCATTTTTTTGCTACAAATTCTTCGCGTTCTTTAGGAGTACCTCCCTGGGCCTCTGGACTTGTTGCCGCAAGCTCTTCTAACTCACGAAGAACTTTAAAAAATTTATGATATTCGGTATCAGTACCATGGTATGAGTCAGCCAATGTCTGTGCTTGTCGTAAAAGTATTCTGTACTGCTCCCGACCGGACTCAACTCGCCCCTCCTTCACCTCTTCAGGCACATACCCACCAAGTCCCTCACCTCGAAATTTCATAGAATAGGCTCAAATACAAGATTATAGTAACAGAGCTTTTCTTGATTGCAAAGCCTTACTTTTCAAAATACAAATCCGACCATACAAGGTCGGATTTGATCTTTCTAAAAAGAATACTTTCTTTTCACAAAGATATTGGGGTTCGCGGCGCACACAGAGTGCACACCGGAGCCCCAGTTGTCGCTTGCGCCGGTCTACCAATGCGGGTTTGCTGGCTGCTGGACCACGACCTTCCAGAAGGCCGGCAGGAGCAGTGGCATGCAGCACGCGATGGCGACGACGTAGACGATCACACGAATTGACATTCAAAGCCCTCCGCTCGTAGACGCACATTCTTGTGCATCTCTAGAGCCAAGCAGTATACCACATTTCACCCCTTTTGTCAATAGACAGAGGTTCGCGGGTATGGCATACTGGGGATCATAATGTACCTCTATGTACCACTCTAAATTCACCAAAGGACTCTGGATCTTTATCAGCATCGTTGCCATTTTATCTATGCTGTTTTTTACCATCATGCCGGCGTTTCAGGGCACGTTCTAGATCACTTCCCAATTCAATTCAAACAGTGCTACAATACCCCTCCTATTCGGTGGGTATTGTTTTCTATGATCAAAAAACAGTGGCAACTCTTACCTGAACCTGAAGCTGGCTTTTACGAGCTTTTTCCTGAGCTTCCCCAAATCGTGGCGAAATTGCTTTACCACCGAAACATCCGCACCCAAGAAACGATTGATGAATTTTTGAATCCTGATTATTCCGAAGACATTCACGACCCCTTTCTTTTTCGTGACATGGAAAAAGCCGTGGCCAGAATTTTTAAAGCCATTGAAAACAACGAACGCGTTACGATTCATGGAGATTATGATGCCGATGGAGTGTCGGCGTCAGTCATTCTCTCAAACCTCTTTAATGCGCTTCATTTTACAAATTACAGTGTTTTCCTCCCCCACCGCGAGCATGATGGCTACGGCCTCGCCATGAAAACCATGGAGCTCCTCTATAAAGAAGGCACGAAGCTTATTATTAGTTGTGATTGTGGTATTAGTAATGCCCCAGAAATTGCCCACGCGAACGAACTGGGGATGGACGTAATTATTACCGATCATCATGCGATGCCTCCTGAACTTCCCCAGGCACACGCAACGATTCACCCAAAGGTTCCGGGCGAAACATACCCTGATAAAAACTTAGCCGGTGGCGGTGTTGCCTTCAAGCTCATGCAGGGCGTACTTCGAACTCATGCTAAAACGAATGAGCGACTTCCAAATGGCGAACGCCACGAAGCCTTTGAAAAATGGCAACTTGATATGGCCGCAATCGCGAGCGTGGCTGATATGGTTCCGCTTCTTGGAGAATCACGAACACTTACCAAGTACGGACTCATCGTACTCAACAAAACAAAACGCATTGGACTCCAAAAACTGTTACTTGAAGCGCGGCTCCTTGATGAAAGCGGAGCCATGAAACGTGAAATTACCGCGGATGTAATTGGTTTTCAAATTTCTCCCCGTATTAATGCCGCTGGCAGAATGGACCACGCAAACGTAGCCTATAAACTACTCATGGCCGAGACCCCAGAAGATGCAGCGGAACTTGCCGCGCAACTTGACCAAAACAACGTCGATCGGCAAAAACGCACTGAAGAATTAGTGCGCCAAGGAACAAAGCAAATTGAAGCCAGCCAAATGGATAAACCCGTACTTGTCGTGATTGGTGATGATTGGTCACCTGGTATTGTTGGCCTTATTGCGAGCCGCCTCAAAGATAAATACGAAAAACCCGTGTTTGCGCTCGCCCGATTTAACGGCAACGTGATGGGCTCAGGCAGAAGCATTAAAGCGTTCAACATGGTCAAAGCCATGCAGGCGAAACCGGATTTATTTACCAAATATGGCGGCCACCCTATGGCGTGTGGCTTTACACTCACTTCCCCTGAAGCGCTTGAAGCGTTTACCGCCCACATGCGTGAAAACCATGATATTCAAACCAAAGAAGCAAACCTCACTCCTATTGTCCCGGTTGATGCTGAAGTAACCCTAAATGAAGTCAATTGGGAGCTCTACGATATTTTAGATAAATTCAAACCCTTTGGACAGATGAATGAACGTCCCAAATACTTGGCGAAAAACCTGTACGTCTCTCAACTTGAGCCGGTAGGAAAAGATGGAAAACATTTACGTATTCTCGTAAAACAAGATGGCTCTCATGTTATCCGCAAGACCATAGGTTGGAAACTCTGCCATGAAGATAATGAAATTAACTGGGGTAAAGAGCTCAAAATTGGCGACCGCATTGACATGGTTTTTGAAATTGATGTGAACGAGTGGAACGGCAACCGAGAAATCCAACTCACCATTGTTGATTTGCAAAAAAGCACTGTATGAAACTTCTTCACTTTCTCCAAGAAACGGCCTATACCTGTGGCCCGGCGGTTATGCGCATGATTCTTGCAAGCGCGGGAATCTCAAAAACAGAAAAACAAGTAGCCACCCTTCTTCAAACGACTCATGTTGCTGGCACACGCCACCGTGCCTTCCCTGCTTTAGCCGAATCACTGCAATGGAATTATGTCGTAGCACGCGATACTACAACCCTAGCCGACATTGCATACTATCTGAAGAAAAACTATTTTGTTGTGGTCTGCTATTTCCATGAAGAAGAAAAATCTGGCCACTACGCGTTAGTGGGCAAACTTTCACAAACCACTATTACACTCCTTGACCCCATTGAAGGCGAGGCCCACACCATGAAACGAAAAAGCTTTGAACGGCTCTGGGCAGTGCAGCGCTCTGGTCGCGGAGTTGACACCGATATCCACTGGCTTTGTGCTATGAAACCTACACAACTATGAAATTGATTACCTATACTGACGGAGGCGCACGAGGAAACCCTGGTCCAGCCGCGCTTGGGGTCGTAATCCAAACTGAAGCCGGCGAAGTTCTGGCATCCTATGGAGAATTTTTGGGAGTGCAGACAAATAATGTGGCGGAATATGCGGCTATTATTTCGGCGTTTAAAAAAGCCAAGGAACTTGGAGCAACGGAACTTGAATGCCGGGCTGACAGTAAGCTCGTGATTGAACAATTAAAAGGAAAATGGAAGGTGAAAGAGCCACATTTACAAAAATTATTCATGGAGGCACGGAAATCCATGCAGGGGTTTTCAAAAGTCCGTTTGGTGCATATTCCTCGTGAACGAAATACTGCCCCAGATGCGGAAGTGAATAAAGCCCTAAATGCCCGTCGCGGATAATTCTTTTACCATCCGCATGAAATTAATAGAAAAGATTCCAACTCCCATACTAAAAAGAACTCTCAATTATGAGAGTTCTTTTTTTACATCTTCTAAGAGTTTTTTCAAATTCTTGTTCGGTTTTTTTGGTACATCGAGAACCACCCGGACATAATGATCACCTCGACCATTACCACGCAAACTTGGAATCCCGATTCCCTTTAAACGAATGCGCTCCATCGGCTGCACCCCTTCAGGGATTTTTATTTTTTTATTTCCATCAAGTGTTTCAATCTCCACTTCATCCCCAAGAACTGCCTGAGGATATGAAATATGAACATCCGTATGAACATCGTTCCCGTCGCGCTGAAACGCTCGGTCGGCTTTCACATGCACAACGACGTACATGTCTCCGGCCTCGCCTCCAATACCAGGGTACTCCCCTTTTCCGTTCAGTCGAATCGTTCCACCATCATCGATACCCGCAGGAATCTTCACACGATACTTGCTTTCGTTTCGAACCGCACCATCTCCTCCACAGTGCTTACACGACTTCTCCGCCTTCTGACCACGGCCAGCACAGTCGGAACAGGTGGCGGCGGTTTGCATTGCACCCAAAATGGTTTGTTGCATCTTCACGACCTGTCCACGCCCATTACAGGTGGTACATGTTTTTACCGGGCTGCCGGGCTCTCCGCCGGTACCACTGCACACGTCGCAAGGATTATGCTTGGTGAGTTTTACTTCATGTTCTGTACCAAATACCGCTTGGCGAAAAGGAATTTCAATATCAATCTGGATATCACGACCACGATTTCGAGCACGACCTCCACCACCTCCACCAAAACCAAACATGTCGCCAAAAATATCTCCAAAATTCATGCCACCCATGTTGAATTCGAAACCACCACCTTGGCCATTTCTTGCCTGGCGCATGAAATCTTCCCAGCCCATGCCACCCCCAAATCCACCCTGGGATTCAAAGTCTGAGCCGAACTGATCATATTTCCCTCGTTTTTCTTTGTTTGAAAGTACTTGGTACGCTTCGTTGATTTCCTTGAATTTAGTTTCATCTCCGCTTTGCTTATCTGGATGATACTGGTGAGCAAGTTTACGAAATGCCTTCTTGATTTCGTCTTCAGAAGCACTTTTTTCTACCCCAAGAATTTTGTAGTAATCTTTTTGAGCCATAAGGTATTACCGAAATTGAACAATCACTTCCCGATCACCCGACACACTTTCAACGAGCGTCTGAATTAAATCTTGCGTTGTTTTTTCTGCCTGCTCTCGCACCTCTGGCTTCGTAGCAGAACGAAGGGCAACGAGGCGGAGCTCATTCGCTGCCACATTATACCCGTCATCATGATCAATCACGCGCTTCACCACACCTTCCTTATTTACGACCGTAATATCCCCCATCACTTCTGCACCGTACGTTTCAATAGGCGGAAGGGTAACCGTAATTTTTTCTTCTTCCACAAGCACATCGGTGCTGGTTACTTTTTTAAGGTCCACTCCGGAAGAAACTCGTACCATACCAAGTGCCTCAATGGTTTGCCCAAAAAAGAAATCCTTAAATGGGTTTCCAGTTGAGCGACCAATCATCACTCGTTCATTGGTGAGATACCCTTGAGTTACCAGAAATCCTTCTTTTTGAAGGGCGGTTACCACGGTGTTTGAAGTTATCGTGGATTCACTTGGGGTGTTTTTCTTGTTTATCGTAAGCCCAAGCCAAACCCCTAACCCAAGGAGAACGACGGCAGATATGAGAAGGAAAGCACGGCGGAGCGTCATCATACAGATATAGGATAACCTGCGGCGATTGCCGCAGGTATCACTAGTCTACACGGTTTATTTCTTATCGTCGACGACCTCTCCCTCTACTGGCCCATTGTCATCTTTTTTCGGTTCTTCTCCCGCTGGTGGAGTTCCCTTCGCTTGCTCGGCTTGGTACATCTTTGTACCAATCACCTGAGCCGCGGTCGACAATTCGTCACCTGCTTTTTTAATCGCTTCAATATCTTCCGTATCTTTTACTTCTTTTAATTTTGCCAAAGTTTCCTCTACCTTTTTCTTTTCCTCATCGGTTACCGCAATCTTTTTCTCTTCTACATCTTTCATCATCTTTTCTGTCGTATACACAAGAGAATCAGCAATATTGCGTGTTTCAATCAGTTCACGATGCTTTTTGTCTTCTTCAGCATGAGCATCAGCATCCTTTTTCATGCGTTCAATTTCTTCTTTTGATAAGCCACTTGAGGCTTCAATTCGAATCGATTGTTCTTTGCCGGTAGCCTTGTCTTTCGCTGACACATGCAAAATACCGTTTGCGTCGATATCAAATTTTACCTCAACCTGCGGCACACCGCGAGGAGCAGGAGGAATTCCATCGAGCATGAAGGTACCGAGGTTCTTATTGTCGCGAGCCATTGGGCGCTCACCCTGAAGCACAACGATTTGTACACTTGGCTGATTGTCAGCAGCGGTTGAGAAGACTTGAGATTTCGACGTTGGGATAGTGGTATTTTTTTCAATGAGTTTGGTCATAACACCACCCATGGTTTCGATTCCCAAAGAAAGTGGGGTAACATCAAGGAGAAGAATTTCTTTTCCAAGATCTCCCTGAAGCTGGCCCGCCTGAATAGCAGCACCCACAGCCACCACTTCATCGGGGTTCACACTGCTATTGGGTTTTTTCCCAAAGAATTCTTCCACCTTTTTCACAACGAGTGGCATGCGAGTCATACCACCAACCATCACAATTTCGTGAATATCGCCCTTGCTATACCCAGAATCAGTCAGGGCTTGTTTTACCGGACCCATGGTTTTTTCAACCAAGTCCATCACGAGTTCTTCTAAACGTGCGCGTGATAAGCGGAGGTTCAAATGTTTTGGACCGTCGGCAGTTGAAGTGATAAACGGTTCATTCACTTCTACCTCTGGTGTTGAAGAAAGCTCAATCTTCGCTTTTTCTGCAGCATCTTTGACACGCTGAAGAGAAAGCGGATCTTTCGACAAATCAACCCCTTCGGTGCGTTTAAATTCTTCTAAAATCCACTCAATAATTTTTTTATCAAAGTCGTCTCCACCAAGGTGCGTATCCCCATTCGTCGCTTTCACCTCAACGGTTGACTGGCTGGTCTCAGCATCATGAGAAATTTCAAGGACTGACACATCGAATGTACCACCTCCCAAATCGTAGACCACAATTTTCTGATCGTTCTTTTTGTCGAAGCCGTACGCAAAGGCCGCGGCCGTAGGTTCGTTAATAATACGAAGCACCTCAAGGCCAGCAATTTCACCGGCATGTTTGGTTGCTTGGCGCTGTGAGTCGTCAAAATATGCTGGCACCGTAATAACCGCCTGAGTAATTTTTTCACCTAATTTTTCTTCTGCGTCGGCTTTAATTTTTTGAAGGACCATCGCTGAAATTTCTGGCGGAGTGTAGGCCTTATCTCCCATTTTTACTTTCACATGACCACCCTCAACAACGACTTCATACGGAGCGTGTTGTTTCACCAAATCCACTTCTTTATCTCCCGGGTTACGACCAATGAGACGCTTAATAGAATAGAGTGTATTCTTTGGGTTGGTGACCGCTTGGCGTTTTGCAAGTTGCCCTACCAAACGTTCCCCTGTTTTTGACAAAGCAATAACAGAAGGAGTGGTACGAAACCCTTCTTTATTTTCGAGTACCTTTGGCTGACCACCTTCGACGATGGCTACACATGAGTTTGTTGTTCCGAGATCGATTCCAAGAATTTTTGGCATATAGAGAAAAGTTTATTTCTTATCCTTCTTAATAACTTTCACATCAATTTTTTTCACAGGATCACCTTTGGCTTTTGGGCACGTGATTCTGAGGATTCCATTTTCAAATTCGGCCACTACGTTACTTTCCTGCACTCCGACAGGGAGCGGCACTTGGCGATAGAATGAACCACTGCGTACCTCTTTACGATAATAATTTTTTTCTTCTACTTCGTGTTCTTTTTGCGTTGAACCAGAGATGGTCAGTACTCCTTTTTCTACACTCACCTCGACTTGCTTTGGGTCAATTCCGGCAAGCGGAGTTTCTACGACCACATTCTCTTTATCTTCGTAGACATCGAGAGCTGGCACAAATGCGCTCCCTACTCCACGAAAGTTTGCTGCAACCGGCAAGCGGTTAAATACTTCATCCATATCTGAGAATGGATCGAAAGCGGGATTCCAACGTACGAGTGACATATCATTTTCTTTATGAATAAAGAAATTTATGATTGAGTTTCAGCGGCACTCACAATGACTTTTGCCACCTTCATTACTTTTCCTTTGAGGAGGTAGCCGCCATCCACTTCTTTGAGAATGGTTCCTGGTGGTTTATCAGATGAAACCTCTTCTCCAACCGTATCGTGCTTTGTCGGATCAAACATCTGACCCACCGTCGGCATTTCTTCAATATCATGGGCTTTCAGAATACTTCCAAACTGCTGCATAATGAACCCGATTCCCACAGCCCAGTTCTGCCACTGTTTATCTTCAGTATTTGCAGGTTTATGAGCAAACGCTTTTTTAAAATTATCGTAGACTGGTAAAAATTCTTCAATCACTTGCGCTTCACTCATGCGCGCCCATTCACTGCGCTGACTTTGCATTTCTTTTTGTAAATTTTGGTAATCAGCTACGGCTCGCAAATACGAATCTTTATATTCTTCACGGGGCGGCTGTTTCGACTGCTCTGTGCTCTCCTCCATTTCTTCTTTTACGATTTCATCATTATTTTGGTTCATATCAGATTGTGATTGATGAGACGACATAAGAAAATAGTTTACGAACGAACAAGGTACGTGCTTAACCCAATAATTTTTGCATAATTCATGCGCATAGGGCCAACCACTGCCATAAGCCCGGGGCCAATACGGCATGCCACGGTTCCGCATACTACCCCAAGGGGATTCTCTCGCCCAACAAAAGTATGTACTGGATTTTTTACGAGTCCGTACAAAAGAGTAATCCGCTCTTCACACTGGTCAAACATGGTTGACATGTTCAAGGCTTCCGCCTGATGCATCAATTCTGGTTGAGCAAATAAATTGGAAAGGCCGGTGTAATAAAGCGAATGTGGATTATGCGCCATAATGACTGCAGCACCAGTGTAGGCAGAAACAAATTTTGCTAACTGCTTTGCTCGCTCTACTCCCGTTTCATTTCCGAGCACTTCATGTAAGGAAGTTTGCGCTTTTTTATTCGGTGTTTCTGGAGTCATGAGTTCCTGCACGTATACCCGGTACCCCGCTTCTGTGGGAATACGCCCCGCAGAAGTATGCGGATGCGTAAGGTACCCCAACTCTTCGAGTTCCCGCATCTCGTTTCTAAGCGTTGCCCCACTTACCCCAAAGCCTCCCTCGTCCACCAAAAATTTCGACCCCACTGGTTCGGCGGTCGCAATGTATGATTCTATGATGGCTTTGAGTAATGCCTTTTGTCGTTCTGCGAAATTAGCACTCATATATCTTGAGTGATAAGATACCACCGTCGTTTTAAGGTGTCAAATACTGCCTATCCACAATGGTTACGTATAAAATTGCCCATGAAAACAAAAACAGCCTTACTCGGAAAAGCTGTTTTTGTAGTGTCCGAAGAACGTCGGACGCGCCCCCTCCTGACTTCCATCCCTCACTTCTTTTTGGCTACCGGCACTTTCGGAGACCAGTTGATCTTGCGCGGCTTCCTCGTTTTCCACGCCCCGGCATTGGCCGGAGTTCTTACTCCACTCTTCACATCAACGGCACACATGCTACACGGGTCGCCGACCTTGGCATCATCTTGTTCGGCCTCAGGGCACGTCTCCTCGCAAATGTTGCACTCGAAGAGCTCGTCGCGGAAGATGTCACCGTCTTCGCCGCATCGCGGACATGCTTTAGGGTCATGATCCTTCCAGACCGTAGGATCGCCCTTCGACTCGCAGGCAGCACAGTAGTACCGAACCGCCTTAGCCTTCTTTTTCGGGTTTTTCTTGGCCACGGTTTTTTGCTTTTTCGCAGGTGTCTTTTTAGCCATGTAGCCCCCTTTCAGGGGAAGAATAGGGCACAATCGTATTCTGTGTCAATAAAAAAGAAAGAACACTTGTTCAGTGTTCTTTCTTTTTTATGCAATTCTTTTACTCTTTTGCAGCCCTTGAGAAATCTGAGACGTTCGCAATCTCTGAGAGAAGGACATTTTCTACGAAAATTCCACGAGCGTAGAAGATGCGTTCTAATTCATTTTTCAGATCTGCTTCAACCGTATCACGCATTGGGCCCACAATGTCAGCGACGTCGTATCGGCTTGCCACCATACGAATACGACTACGTACACTCGGGCGGATAATTTTAGCAACAAAGTCTTCGCCGATCGTCTGCCAAATGGCAGGAATCTGATGGATGTCTAAACGAAGTAAAATCGTTCCCTCAACTCCAATACGCTTTTCATCTTTCGTTACCGCAGCAATAGGAATATCTCCGAGCGCCCGTTCATTCGCGGCGTTAAACTCTCTTGAGATACTGTATTCAAGCGTTTGTGTATTGAACAATTTTGCCTTTTGCCAGAACGGAATTTTGAAGTGAATTCCTGGGGTCAGTACTTTTTTTAACACTCCCCGGCCAAGATCGTAGACACAGGCTACATACCCTGGCGGAACATTAATGAAAAACCCCTTCAGTACATCCTCCATCACGAAGGAGTACATTAATTTATCGAGCGAATCGCTACTCATAGGTAAAAATGGTATGCCCCTAGTGTAGCACAAAAGCTACGGAAAATCAACCCTTGGTCGACTTTTTCAGGGTACGGAAGAGCGCCTGGCTTACCCCAGAGATAACAAGAGAACAGACCAATGAAGAGAGGACGAAGAGCGATTTTACCATTGGGAGCATCCACAAGAGAACGAAAACAAAGGTTGGAAAGAGAAGAAAGTATGTGAGATCGGCACGGCCTAACCCGTTTTTCTTCCTTCGAAAATCGCGGTAAACCTCGACAAACAAAAATAAGGCAACCAACCCCGGCCACAAAAGACCGTAACGTTCCCCAAGCTCAAACCCAAAGAAAAGCGTATTAATTGCACCCGGAAATTCGACGGAGGGGTACAAAATGCGCAAAACTTTTTCCCCGGTAATGCCCCGCAAAAATACTTGGTAAAGAAGGACTAAAACAACCGCCTGAATCCCCAATACCAAAATTTTCGCCCAAGGATGCACCTTACGGCGCTTCATGATACGGCGGATTTCTTGTTTTTTCTGAATCGGATCATTATGGAATTGCTTCTCGAGCCCTTCAATTTCTTTGGCAAGCTCCATATTCCTCACATGATCTCTTTCCGACACAAGTGTGAGCGGCAAGAGCGCAACACGAAGAATGATGGTCATGTAAACGACTGCCCAACCAAAATTGAGATCTGTCCAATTGTTATAAATCCAAATAAGCCCATTAAATACGGGTTTATAGAGATATTCTTGCCAAAGGTCCATGATCATACCGGAATATATTACTATAAGTATACGCCACAACTGCGAAAAATACTACTGTTCCCATGCGTGAACCTCTTTTAGAAAAGCATCCTTTATCTTAAGAAGGTAGACCTTGGCGGGTTCGTATTCATTCGGAATCTCGCCGTCCAAAATTGCACGCTCGATTTCCTTTTTTATTTTTCCAATCGTTGGGCCGGCTTTCAGGTTAAGGAGCGTCATAATTTCTTCTCCGCGAACCGGAGATTGAAACGCACGGAGCTTATCTTTTTCCAAAAGTTCTTTTATGCGCCGCTCCAATTCATCATAATTTCTTAATCTTCGCTCCTTCTTTTTCTGATTTCCCGTCGTAATGTCACTCCGACAGAGCTTCATGAGGTCGTCGAGATCATCACCTAAATTAACGACCAAACGGCGCACCGCGCTATCGGTAATTCCATCATCCATTAAAGCAATCGGTTGCAAATGCCAGCGCACCAATTTGCAGACATACTTACTGTCGTCTGTCGACAAACGAAGTCGACGATTAATATCGCGAGCCATTTTTTTACCGACATGTTCGTGCATATCGAATGTCCACCCGCGACCTCGCTGAAATTTTTTCGTATCGGGTTTGGCAATGTCATGCATGAGCGCGGTATAGCGAAGCAATGTCTTTGGTGAAAATTCTGCCACATTATCGACTACCGCAAACGTATGCGACAAATTATCTTTATGCGAATATCCATTCGCCTCCTCTACTCCGGCCAAGGCGGGTACTTCGGGAAAAAACACGTCAAAAAGTTTCGTACCGTAGAGAAGGGTTAGGCCGATTGAAGGTTTTTTGGTCGCCAACAGTTTAAACAATTCTTCATGAATTCTTTCCGCTGAAATAATTTCTAACCGTGAGGCATTGCGTGTCATGGATTCAAGCACTTCCGGCGCAATTGCAAAATCGAGCTGAGACGCAAACCGAGCCGCGCGCATCATGCGGAGTGGATCATCAAAAAAAGTGGCATCTGGATCAAGTGGAGTTTTCAGTATTTTCTCTCGGAGATGGGTAAGGCCATTGAACGGGTCGATAACTTCTCCTAAACCTGAAGCGGTGATTTCTCGGGCCATGGCATTGACGGTAAAATCGCGCCGTGACAAATCATCTTCAAGCGTCGCTGGAGCTACAACTGGCTTTCGTGAGCTTTCGCGATACGACTCACTCCGCGCACCAGCAAACTCTAATTCCAAAAGCACTTCCTTACCCCCGTCTGGAAGTTCTTTCGTATACACGAACCGGGCCGTATCAAAGTCGGGAAATTCAACGAGTGTTCCGGCACTTTCCCCAAGGCGCTCAGCAAATGCTTTGGCAAAGGCAAGCCCACTTCCAACCACCACCATATCAATATCTTTTCGTTCTGTATTCCCAAGCATTTCATCTCGCACCACACCACCAACAACATACACCTTCACCCCGAGGGTTTGTGCTATAACCACAACATCACGAAATACCTGCATCACATCCATAGCTTAGGCCAGAAAAAATAAAATAAGAACTCCGACGAGTATGCGGTATATGGTAAAAGGCAAGAAACTCCACCGCTCAATTAAACGCATGAGAAAAGAAATCGCAAAAAGCCCAGACACAAACGCGCACACAAAACCCACAACAAGCATACTGGTCGGCGCACTCGAAACAGTTCCTGTGGCCAGATCCGCAAATTTCACAAGTGCCGATAAGCCAATCACCGGAATACTCATGAGAAACGAAAACTCGGTGGCTGCTTTTTTACTTAAGCCCGCAAACATTCCGGCAGTCATGGTAATACCTGAGCGACTTGTGCCAGGCACCAAAGCCACGGCTTGGGCCAATGCCATAGAAACCATTTGTCGTTTTGTAATATTCTGACTCTCTCCTCCGGGAACACCCGCTTCTGTTTTTTTTGTTCGGTACCAGTCGGCTGCGTAGAGCACCAAACCCCAAAAAATAAGATTCCAAGCGACCAACTTTGGGGAACGAAAGGCTGTCTCAATCGTATCTCCAAAAAAGAATCCGATCATTCCCGCGGGGATAATCGACAAGAGAACGAGAGCCAAAAATTGCCGCTCTTTAATACCCTGCTCTTTTGGAAGAAATGCGGTTCGAATCGTTGTTAAAAGACGACCGCGGAAATACCCCATAACCGCAAGAAGAGTTCCCAAATGCACCGTGAGATCAAAGGTTAAACCTTGGTCTGCCCAGCCAAATAGATGGGGTACAAAAATAAGATGCCCCGAAGAAGATACAGGTAAAAATTCTGTGAGCCCCTGGATCACCCCGAGAAGAATAGCGTGAAACAAATTCATAATGAATCAAGTATAGCTCAACTCAGGCAAAAAAGCAATGAGATTCCGAGGCTCGCATCTCTTGACAAAATGGCTAAAATATGCTATAGTTAGAAGCCATATCTGCCCCAATGTGGAGGCATGAGTGGTTCACCTTACAACCAAAGGAGTTTGCTGTGATCGCACGTATTGCAATCGTAATAGCCCTTCTCAGTATCGCAATCAGCGTGTTCATCCTCATGAACGGATGCCAGGGCAACGGTGTCGTCGCGACCGAGTCGCTGTCGACCATCGCTTCCGGAACGGACACAGGAACAACGGCCCGATACCGGAGTATGGTGATCAGCACCCTGAACCGCGAGATCGCGACGTACGCGACCAGGAAGAACAACCTCATCGAGGCAGTCAACCTGGTCACGGACAGCCCGATCAACAGCGGCGACCAGAGCGGGCTGCCATGCCCTCTCGATCACCACGAACTCCAGGGTCGCGTACTCACGAGTACGCGCGCTCGGATCAACAAGTCCCAGATCAGTGCCCTGTACCGGAAGTATGGGGGCTGCACCCCCCATGGTGCTGAGTTCCTGGAGATCCTCGCTCGCGTCGTTTCGAAGGAGGATCCTCATGCGGGATGGACGACCGCTAACCCCCGAGGGGTTCGATGGATCCGAGGCAACGGACTGTTCGAGATGCTCGACAAGACCTGCGCAGATGTCCTTCTCCCTGTTTGGGAAGCAGGCACGGACTGTACCCCTTTCGCGAAGGACGGCGAGACCTTCGAAAATGTCGAGATCCAGGTTGCGGGGGCCGCAGGGTTCGTACGCAGGCTGTCTCTCGAGATCGCTGACCACGAGAAGAACGGTGGATTCGCATACTCCAGAGACGAGACCATGTACCTCATGGTCCTCTACACCGGATACTACTTCGGCGATGGCACCCTCCACATGGTTCTCTCCTCCAAGCCCCTCCCCGATGGCTCTCTCGGCAATCTCTGCGAGAAGATCGTGGATGCAGCCTGGATGAAGAAGGTCGGCCGAGAACTCGACCCACTCACCGCTGCGGAGAAGCGGCACGCTGTGGGCGTGTGCAAAGCGTACCAGCCCAAGCAGTAGGCGACCGTCCTACCACCTCCCAGCCGAGATCAACGCACAACGCGTATTGATCTCGGCCCCTTTCATTTTCTTTCATAAGGATGAAGAAAAATGATAGTGAACAAACCGCCACACGGCGGTTTTTGTTTTTCCAAAAATTCCTTTTTTACATTGACAAACGACCATGACCTAGCTATAGTGTATGACCGTGCTTTCTCGACAAGAAACACGGCAGAAAAAAGAGGCCTTCAAATGAACACAAGAATGTTCCCGCACGTCTTCGCCGCCCTCGGCTTCCTCACGCTCTTCTGTGGCTACAGCTGCACGGCAGAGCAGTTGAATGTCGAGCCGGTCAAGGCTCCGGAGACTGAGAGTCGTGACTCCGTCCTCGCTCGCACCCATAGCGACGTGAGGCACTCGCTCGAAATCTCCGGACGCTTCTTCGAAGGACTAAAGTATCTGGGGGCCTGGCCGTTCGGGGAACCGAACGAGGCACAATGCCTGCTTACCCAACCCACACTTCGGGGAGTGATGACTCAGGGCGCCAGCAGAGTGCAGCCCTCGAGTACTATCCCCCTCATGCTCCAGGACCCACTGTTCGTCGCTGACTACAAGATGTATGCCAACTGCATTCCTTTTTCCGCAGAAGTCATGCGCGCTCTCGCCCACGCACTGAGCGAACAAAATTCCACCCAGAATACCGCCGGATACCTTGGACTCTTCTCGATGACGACGGAAGAGTGCCGAAGGTACATCAAGGAGTATTCGGGCTGGGATGTGGGAAAGTGCGATGACCTTCTGTCGAACTCGGAGCTTCAGATTGCGGCCGCGACAGCGCGACTTCGGGCCTACGCCACAATCCTCGGCGCGAGAGGAGACTTAGGTACTCACCCACACGAAACACTGCTCCTCCTCATCGGTATCGCCCAAGTCAGTCGGGCTTCTGTGTTTCTCGATATGGTGAATGCCAAACCGAAAACCGCCCACGAAACGTGCACCGCACTCTTCAACGTAGAATGGCATCAAGCGAACCTTGTCCTTACCCTCTCGGAAAACCCCGCAGCAACTGCGCTCTGCGACGAATTCGCAAAAAAGATCGCGGACATGAACCCTCGCCGACCGTGATACCTCACGTTCTCGGCTCCCTTCACCTGTTTTTAGGCTAAAAATAGATGAAGTGAACACCCCTTTCCCCTCTTGACAAAAGGGCTATTTTGTGGTATAGTGTGTGGTCTGGACGAGTGTTGATTTAGGGAGGATTTTCCGACATGACAGAAGAAGACAGTAAAAACGAAAAGAAGCCCGAGGTATGGATCCTCGATGACGAGGTACTGGTCTCACGGGCCATGGACCGAACTCTCCGGGGATTCTGCGAGGTGAGAACTTACTCGCACCCCGATGATGTGGGCGACATGCTCACCGGTGGCGAGAAGCCCGACCTTCTCATCACTGACTACGCCATGCCTAGCACCAACGGGCTCCAGATGGTCACCAGGATCCGTTCGGGCGGCTGGACGTTCCCCATCATCATGGTGAGCTCAAGCAACGTCGAAGCCGAGGCTCGCAGCGCCGGGGTGGACGAATACCTCGATAAGCCCTTCGATCCGAGCAAACTCAAGGAAAGAGTGCGGGAGGCCCTGAAGAAGAAAACGTAAACCATTTCACCAACAGTCGTCCAGACAACGACTTACCACTAAACTCAAACGCCCTATGGCGTTTGTTTTCTTTTTTGACGAAATGCGACTAACACCATAAGAAGAATAAGAATCGTTTCAGCACTCATGAGCCAGCCGCCGATCAAATCAATCGTTTCAGCAAATTGCCGCAAACCCAAAACAAACAAAAGAAATGGAACCGTACTTACAATCACGAGAGCCGCCACTCGTGATATTTTTTTATCCCACACCAGTGAATCACGAAGTGAAAGTGAGGCCATAAGAAAACTGGTGGACATCGCGAGAAGAGCAAAAATATTTCCTAAAGAAAATATGATGCCGCCGATTTTTTCGCCGAGCCCAATGGTCGCAATAGGAGTCGTGAGGGGGCCGGTAACGCTCAGCACCGTAAAAGAAAATACGGAATACACTGCAGTAATAATTATCATTGCAAGAAGCACCGCCAAACGGAAATGCCGCCGATTTTTTGGAAGCAGCGCGTGCGCTTCTGGAATAGATGTGGTTCCATGAAAGGCAAATAAAAGAATGCCATACGGAGCGAGAAACTGAACCAGGGACGGCGTGTGTAAAGTGGGTATGCTGATATGTGGCACACTGACAAAAGAAAGAACGATAACAACCGCAAGAATTCCCAGTGAAAGAAAAAGTTCTGCCTTTTTTAATGTTTTTATACCGAGCACCACAACAGTGGTGGCCACAGCGTAGAATAAAATACTCCACAAAATTCTATCTCCACCAAACAATGCTTGAAGCGCCTCCCCTGCCCCAATAATATACACCGTAAGCACTCCAAAAAGTGTGGAGTACATTATCGCACTCATGAGCAATTCCCCACCTCGTCCCAAATATTTTTTAGCAAGTCCAACGAGCTGCAGAGGCTGACCCGCAACATTCGCGAGCCAAGCGATAAGAAGATTGAGAAGCAGCATGAGCCCGCCCATCGAAATAATGAGGAGAAGCCCCCACCACACCCCAACCTCACGAAGAGCATACGGCAACCCTAAGATACCCGCCCCAATCGTACCTGAAATTATTAAAGCGGAAGCCTCAAAGATACTAAGCTCACGAGCAAATATTCCCTGATGTTTTCGAAGGGGAAATTCCTTGTGTTCCGTTGAATCGTATACCATAGATGTACCCAGTATATCACGTTCTTCTGAATTCATCTTGACACCGAAACAAAATATCGGTATAGTATGGGCACAAATTAAGGCGCGCCTAGCTCAGTTGGTTAGAGCATCTCGTTTACACCGAGAGGGTCGGGGGTTCGAATCCCTCGGCGCGCACATAAAAAGGACTGGTCGAATGACCGGTCTTTTTTTATGTCGTGCGTTTGACGAGGGATTCAAATTTTATTGCTTATTTGTTTCGTGAAGCACCTCTTTCCCCAATTCCCACATACTCGCATCCCCATGCTTTTCTTTCAGCCAATACCACCACTCTACCCCCCACAAATACGCGCGTGATGCCCCAGTTCTTTCTGCCACACCCAAATGATCTTCGAACCGTTTCCGATCCATTGTTTCATATTGTCGTGAAAGTTCGGTACTATTTGGTCCACCGGCATCAAACCATGGCTCTGCCTGAAGTTCGGATACAAAAAACTTTTCTGGCGCCTGAACACCCATAACCCAGGCTTTCAAACGATACGTTGCGGAAGGAATCCAGAAGTAGCCCCAACGCATACCACCCGGCAAACGAACGACACGGTATAGTGTCGTCCCAAAATAATCACCAACGCCTGCTGCTTTTTTCCAAAAGCCCATTTCCCCACTATCCGTCATAATAATAGGGTGAGTCGTATCGAGTGCGCGCACCTTAGCCACCTCTTCCTCGACCCATTGTTCCTGAAACTTTGAACACTCGCCGAACGGAAACCGAATAAATGCCTCGTTTTCCACCTGCCAGAATTCAAGAGCGGGGTGTTCCTTATACCGCGTGACTACTGTTTCAACATATCGAAAAAGTCCTTCTTTTGCACTTGGGTCATGAGGTAAAAACCAGTCAGGATGAAAACATTCTGGCCAACGAGGTGCTTTTTGCCCGACCACAAGCACGACCCGAACTCCGTGCTTTTCTGATTCTTCCATGAAATAATCCAAAGAGGAAAAATCATACTCTCCTGGTTTCTTTTCAATGAATTTCCAATACGCCGCCAAACGAACGTACTTAGGTTTGAGGTCCGTCATGATTTGCCCGTAGACGACCTTTGGATCGAGCCCAATTTCTTCGGCATACACATCACTAAAACTTACCCCATATTCTACAGGAAATGTTTTTCGGCTAGCCAAATAAAGAGCCACCCAGACAATGAGCAAACCGCAAATGAGTCGAGAGAGAAAACGAATCATAGGTTAAAATACAATAACCGCGGAGCCGAGAAGGATAAAAAAGATCGCCAAAAGTTCAAACGCAATCTCTTTTTTCGTAAAGTATTCCTGAAATACTCGGGGATGAAATTTTGTGAGAAGATAAATAATCACAAACATGAAGAAAAACTGGAGGCCGGCAAGTGCATTCACAATGGTGGCACTTCCGAGCGCGATAGCATACTGCAAGCATACGGCAGAAATAACAGCGAAGGTTTTTCCTACAACAATTAAAGAAAAGGCATGGCGCTTGGCTTCTGTTTTTGGCATCTCACGGTGGCGACCAGAGAATACCCTCCGCACCGCTGGATGAAATAATAAAAGAACTCCAAATACCCCAATCGCAGCCCGACTCCATACGAATCCGGTTAAAAACGGATAGAACTCGTATAAATATTTTGCGCTTACATGCGACACGGCAAAAAGTACCCCCGAAACACTCGCCCAGAAAAGGGAAACTCCTACATGATTTTTTCCTCGAGTTTTCTGCCAGGAAAGAAGGAGGCAGGCGATGACAAGAAAAAAAACTCCGAGCTTTTGCTCAGTCGTCAGTTGTTCGGAGAATACCCATGTAGAAAGCGCGTAGGTGGCAACCGTAATCACTGCCCCATTAAAAGGATTCACATGAGTCGCTTCCCCATGCCGAAGAGCAAAGAAAATCGCCCAGAGCGCCAAGCCAAAAGAAAAACCCGAAACAATAGCCCACTGCCAGTCCCCTCGCGCCAAAGGTTCAACTCCAAAAGGTACGAGAATAAATGCCCCGAGAAGAAAAACGGTTGAATAAAACGTGTACACGATCGGCCGTGAAACTGATTTAGATAAGATGAACTTATCAAAAATATAGGCAATAGCGAGAAGGAGGTACCCCAGTGTTGCAAGGACAAGCGACATACAAAAAAATTACATTGAAACCCAAGGGCACCAAACGGAAGATGCTCCGTTTACAAGAAATGAATATCTTCAATTTCACTTTTCACCCCACGAATCACCACATCGAACACATGCTCAGTACCTTTGTGAGGTGCATCCATATACCCACGAACTGCTGCCTCTGCAAACCAGCCGGAACGGAGCCAATCAAATAACCACTGATGCGTATAGGCGGGATCCTCTTGTTCAAACCCAGCACCGATTTGGTGAAGCCACGCTTTATTATACACCTCTTGCGAACCCACCGGCGGTGCAATAATAATCGGCAACCCAAGACCAGCGTAAAAAGAAAGTTCGCTCGGCTTCGTCCAAAGAATATCGGTTGTCGCCAAAGCCTCGCTGAATTTCTCAAAATACGCTTGTTTTGTTTCGGCGTAAATAATTCTCACACCGTCCGCTTCTCCGTGGCGCATGTGCCAACGCTTCACCTCTTCTTCAAAATAACGGTATACATCTTGACGAACGCCCGCAACCAAGTTTAAGTGCACTTTTCCTGCTTGAATATGTTCGTGCAAGCTATCTAAAATAGCCACACCAATTTCTCGCTGCGTTCCGGCTCCACCCACAGCAAAGGTGATCGTCAGTGGTCGAGCATTTTTTTGTTCGTAAAACTCTTTACCTAAATAATATTCAAGAGTATGAGAGTATTTTTTATAGTATCTTCCTTCAGGATCAAGTTGAGCAATGCGCGAACCAAGAAGCACCTTCATCACATTTTCTTTTTCACCAATGAGTTCCTGAGGCAGAGGAAAACCCGTCACCGTAATCCGTTCTTCGGGAACACCGTAAAGGAGAAGTCGTTCTTTAACGCGTCGATTAGGTGCCAAATATTGAATATGCGTTTTTTTCGGTTCAAGCGGAGCCCAGGCACGGCTAATGTCGGTATCGGTACAGATGCAATAAATCTGCCCCTTGTATCCGTGTGTTTCAGCAAAAAAGGCAATCGTAAAAAAAGAAGTAATCAGAGGAAGTGGAGCGGTGTTGAGGCGATCAATAAGATCCTTCCCCCACCCTTTATTAATCCAGTTGTATTGTTGCCGCACTTGAAGGGTGGGGCGAGAAAGATCACGTTTCGGATAAAACGGGTCAATTTGCTGAATAAGATCCATCACACCAAAAATAGCGTTTCCAACAAGAGGCAGGGCTTTAAGACGTGAAATCACCTCATAAATACCACGACCACTCTCCCAACGCCTCCGATCAGAGTTCGGAATGCCGGCGTAGTTATTGGCCGTAATAATATGACCGTCAGTTGTTTCAATACCTGGGGGTTTCGCGGCAAAATGTTGGAGCGGATAGACAGCCCTCTGGTGGCCATACCCCATATCAACCGTCACAATATATGCTTTTTCCAGAGGACGTAAGGCGGCGTTCATACACGAGTAATAAGATCAGTTATTTCCTGTACTTTTTCGGTCGTTAGTTCTTTTTCTACCGATTCCAAATTTAAACGAATTTTTGGTTCCGTATTTGAGGCGCGCACATTAAACCACCAATCTGCCCATTCAAATGTAAGGCCATCAAAGTTGTAGGTTAAGTTTTCACTATACTCTTCGATAAGTTTATTAAACACCGCCGCTGAATCTTTGACCGTAAAATTAATTTCTCCGGAATGAAAATACTTCTCGAGAGGAGCGGTGTAGTCAGACGCCGACTGATTTGCCCGCGATAATTCTTCTAAGAAGAGAAGAATCATAATTTCAGGCGCCTCGTAGAGTCCGTGCGGCAAGTTTACGAAAAAATGACCAGACGACTCCCCCGCAAAAGGTGCCCCAACCTCACGCGCTTTTTCTTTTATTAAAGAGTGTCCCACTTTAGTAACCACCGGCTGCCCCCCAGCATCTTCAATCATATCAATCGTGATGCGGCCCGGGCGAATATCGTAACAAATAGGCGCTCCAGGATATTTTTGTAAAAAGAGTTTTGCAAATATACCTCGCACAATCGCAGGCTCTATTGTTTTCCCGGTATTATCCACAAAAAACAATCGATCGGCGTCACCATCCAGGGCAATCCCGATATCCGCACTGAGGCTGCGAACCGTATCTTGAAGCGTGCGATTATTTTCATCTTTCAGAGGGTCGGCCTCATGGTTCGGAAACGTGCCATCGAGCTCAAAAAATAATTTATGAACCGTGCACTGAGGAAGCTTTGCAAACAGCGCTTCGGCAAGTGGCGCACCCATGCCATTTGCCGTATCGATCACAACAGAGAACGGTTTTATCTGTTTTGTTTCTGGTACATAGGAAAGTGCGAATTCAATTTGCTCTTTCAAAACCCCAGATTTTTCCTCATATGAACCCATCTGTTTCTCACCCAAATCATCCTGCTCAACCATTTCACGAATCGCATGTATTCCCGTATCACCTGAAACAGGAATCGCTCGATCGCGAACCATTTTTAATCCATTAAACTGTGCTGGGTTATGCGAGGCAGTCACCTGAATTCCCCCATCATACCCATAATACGAAACACCAAAATAAAATGTCGGGGTTGAGGCAAGGCCAATATCGATCACGTGAATACCTGCGTCCATGAGCCCGCGTTTCACCGCCTCGGAAAGTGGTACAGAAGAGGGTCGCATGTCGCGACACAAAACAAGGGAAAGGGAGTCACGTTTCTTTTCTCGTTGAAGAAAAAGGGCAAAGGCTCGCGCAATACGGTAGACTAATTCCTCGGTAAGTTCCGTTGTATGAAGCCCGCGAATATCGTAGGCTTTAAAAATATGGGCTGGTACATTCATATATATTGTTTGTATAGGGACAGTGTACCACGGGCTAGGAATGCTTGACAAAAATGCCCCTAATGCCAAAAGACAGCCGTGTGGCCGCCTTTCTCCCAACAAAATTTTTCTGAAACTATTTTTTATCACGGCTCCCAATTTGGGAAGGCAAACCGCCCTGCTGTTTTGCGTTATTTTTACCTGTACTTTTTTTACGTCCCCGACCTGAACCTGGTTTATCATCTTGATTGGAACGACCTTCACGATCATGATGCCCTCCTTGATTGGTGTGTGCTCCGTTCGCAGACATATAGTATGTTAAAATAACCTACCTCTATAGCATAGACTGAACCGAGTATTATCGCAAGAAAAAACATGAAGAGAAACAAAAACAGCCTTTGTGTAAAAGCTGTTTTTGCATTGACCGGACTTTTGTGAGAAAAGGTGTCCGGCGGGAACCTTGATCGCGAACCGTCATCTGCGAGCAGGCCAAACGTTGCGTGCCTTGAGCCACTCAATGAATGTCCGCACTTCATCGAGATACGCAGGGTAGTGCTCGCTCGGAAACTCATGCCCACCAGCATAGGCATACACCACCATGAGAAGTGCAAGGTCACGCGCGTCATCATCAGCCGCGCGATTGTCTTCCCGCATGTAGTGACGAGCATCACTGAGCCACTGAAGCATGTCCTCATCCTTCCCCAGCCAGCGCTCAACCGTGGACTTGAAATCCGCTACCACCTCCTCGTCGTCGACACTGTCCTGGTACTCCTCGGGATCATCGTCGAGGCCGTCGTCTTCCTCGGGATCCTTATGCTGTGGGGCACGGAGCTCAGACCGAGCCTGCGCATCTCCAATCTCAATCCCTACCCACAAGACAGCGAGCATGATGACGAAGATGACTCCGTGCACCGCCTGCCCCTCCTCCGTCAAATTCTGGAAGTAGGTTGAGAAGTACAGAAGTCCCGCGGCAATGAAGGCCGCTCCAGCCACAAGAAGGTAACGCCATTTCTTCCACATCAAGACAGGCCTCCTTTGCCTCGCGGAGAAGCCTAGCAGAAAAAGCTGCGTCTGTCAATGGTTTTTCCTCTCAAATAAGGTAAAAAAGAGCAGATTGACTCTTGTCAAAACAAGTATTCTACCGTACACTACGGCCCATATGTCGACCCTCATTCACCTCGAAAAGGTGTCTAAAAGCTATCACGGCACTTCAATTCTCACTGACGTGAGTTTAAGCGTGCGAGCACGACAAAAAATTGGAGTTGTGGGGCGGAATGGGGCCGGAAAATCAACCCTCCTTCGCCTGATTATCGGTACCGAAGCGGCAGATAGCGGAGAGGTCCTTCTTATGAAGGAAGCTCGGCTCGGGTACCTTACCCAGCATGAAGATTTTGAACTCGGCGACACCGTCATGTCGTACCTGCTTCGCACGAGCGAAAAACCAGAATGGCAGTGTGCAAAGATGGCGAGTTCCTTTGATTTAAAAGGAGAAATGCTCACACGCCCCGTTACCAGCTTGTCGGCCGGATACCGTATGCGGGTGCGTTTAACCGGACTTCTTCTTAAAGAGCCGAATATTATTTTGCTCGACGAACCGACCAACTATCTCGATGTTTCGACTCAGCTTTTACTTGAAGCATTTTTGCGCTCATGGCGCGGAGCATTTCTCGTCGTCTCGCACGATCGAGAATTTCTGAAAAACACCTGTGACGAAACCCTTGAGGTAGAACGTGGAAAAGCGATCCTCTTTCCTGGGCCCTTGGAAGCCTATTTTTCGCATAAGGCTCAAACACTCCACATGAAAGAAAGTTACAACAAAAAAGTAGAACGTGAAATTGCTCACTTACAAGAATTTGTCGATCGATTTCGGGCACAGGCAACAAAGGCTTCCCAAGCACAATCCAAATTAAAACAAATTGCTCGGCTCAAAACCATTGATATCGATACCCCACTTTCTTCCGTGCGGATTAATTTGCCCGCGCTTCCACCACAGCGCGGAACCGCCTATCGTATTCACGAATTGACCGTCGGATACTCTGACACAAACACGAAGGTAGCAGAGGGGCTCACGACTGATATTTTACGGAGTGAACGCATGGTGATTGTGGGCGACAACGGTCAAGGAAAATCCACATTACTCAAAACAATTCACGATGCCCTGAAACCGCTCCACGGATATGTGCACCGTTCCCCCACTCTTCGCGTCGGCTACTACGACGAAAAAAGTGCGGCTGCCCTGAACCCAAACGAACAAGTATTTGATTATTTGCGTCGAGTCGCAACACCTGAAATGACCCACACCGACGTGCTTGCCATGGCTGGCGACTTTTTATTTCGCGACCACGATTTGAAAAAAAGAATCGAGGTACTTTCTGGAGGTGAACGTGCCCGACTCGTAATCGCCGGTCTTCTTCTCGGTGGATACCATGCCTATCTTTTTGATGAACCGACGAACCATTTAGACCTAGAGACGGTAGAGGCGCTTGGTCGAGCGCTCGGCGAGAGTCGCTACACCATTATTGCGGTTACACATAACCGTACGTTTGCCCACATGATTGCAACGAGTATTATTGAAGTTCGTGACGGAACATTGCGCCGATACCAACACTCGTACGACGACTACGTGTATCATTTGAAAAAACGCCTAGCAATTCAAGAAACAGAAACAAAAGATGAACCAGAAAAATCCGAGACCTCTACCCTCACCGCAGCAGAACGACATGCACTCCAAAAAGAAGAACGCCGCGCGCTCCGTGAGATTGAGCACACTCTGGCTGATTTGGAAAAAGAAAAATTAGCCCTTCTTCATACCTTTGAAAAAAATCCAACCACGTATTTGCGTGACGAAACTGAACGCTTAAAGGAGGTAGAAAAATTACTGAGCGAAACTGAGGCAGCCTGGCTTCAAAAAACACAAGATATTGATCGGCTCCGCGACGAACACACCACAGAATAAACCTGATCTATGCCTCTTATTTCTGAATCTGATGCGATTCACCTTCTTCAAAAAGAAGACATCGTGGCAATTCCGACTGAAACCGTATACGGCCTGGCTGCACGCGCAGATTCTTTAGTTGCGGTTGAAAAAGTGTACGTAGCCAAACAGCGACCACGAGATAACCCACTCATTTGCCATTTTGATTCACTTGCCATGATTCAAAAGTACGTTCCAAATCTTCCCGGGGCAGCGCGAATGCTCATCCTCGCACTTGCCCCTGGGCCAATCAGTATTCTCGTCCATCTTCCCGAAAACTCTCCACTTCTTCCAGCAACCGGTGGAAAACAAAGCGTGATTTGTCGCATTCCTGATCATGAAGTGGCTCGGCGTATTATTTCTGGGGTAGGTGTACCACTCGCCGCACCTTCGGCTAACACCTCAGGAAAAGTAAGTCCAACCACGGCTGAAATGGTTGAACACGATATTGGAGGGCGTATTCCGGGAATTGTTGATGGCGGACCATGCACAGTTGGTATTGAATCCACTATCGTTGATTGTCGCAACAAAGATCGGTTAGTTATTTTGCGACCCGGTGTTATTGGAGTGGAAGATATTCAAATTCTTCTTGATGCCGCGCACCGAGATAAACCCCTTTTAACACCGATAACCTGCGAGGAAGCCGAGACCGCAGGGGACACTGAAACAACCCCGGGAGCAAAATATAAACACTACGCTCCCCAAACGCCTGTGTATCCTTTTTCCTCTGAAGCAATTCGCACTGCTAATATAAAAAAAACGGTTGTTATTGGTACGGCCGAGGCTTTGATCGAAGCAAACCTTCCCCCGAACACCCAAACCATTTCTCTTTCCTCGCGTCAAAATATGCCGGAGGTGACACGTCGGTTTTATCACACTCTTTTTACGCTCGATACAATGGGGCCGGATGCCGCCTACCTTATTTACTCTGACTGGCCGAAGGGTGCGCTTGGTCGCGCTCTTACCAATCGCGTGAAGAAGATTCTTTCTTCTCCTTTGTTATAGAAAATTCTGTGGTGGCATAGCGCCATGCCCGTGAACCGATAATTCCAAGCAGAACAACGGCCACAAGTGCGCTTGCGGCATCAAAAACATGAGTCAACCGCACGTATGCTTCGCCGAATAAATAGCCTAAACCTACCGAACCGATGACCCAGACCACAGCCCCAAGTGGCCCGTACAAAAAGTATGTGCGCCACCCTACCCCAAAAGCACCGGCAACAAAAGGGGTAAGCGAACGAGTGAGCGGAACGCAGCGACCTACAAATAACGCCTTTCCTACATGGGTATCCATTAGTCCACGAATACGCGCGACTGCCTGTTTTCCTGAATGATGTTTAAGAGAAATGGTATTTAAAAAAGATAATCCATATACCTTACCCAAAAGAAAAGAGAGGGTTTCTCCTGCAACAATCGCAAGAGACGCGACTGCAATAATAAAAATGGGATGGAGCACACCTACCTTTGCCGCAAATGAAGCCGCAACAATGGTACTTTGCCCAGGAAAAAGAGTGCCAAAAAATGGGAGCGCTTCACAAAACACAACCGCAAAAATAACACCGTATCCCACCTGCGCAAAGAACATACAATTTAGACGTGACAGCTTTCTTCTCCCCGTTTCATGAGATATTTTTGATGATACTCTTCAGCTTTAAAAAAAGTCTCTGCCGGAACGATTTCCGTTACAATGGGGCTTTTCCATTTTTCTGAAGCTTCTAATTGTGCCTTTACAGCTTCAGCCAGTGCTTTTTGTTCTTCGGAATGATAGAAAATAACCGAGCGATACTGAGAACCAACATCTGGCCCTTGGCGATTTTTCGTTGTAGGGTTATGGTTGGCAAAGAAAATATCGAGCAATTTTTCGTAGGAAACTTCGTCAGGATTGTACTCTACCTGAACTACTTCCGCATGACCGGTTCGGTCGGTACAGACATCATGGTACGTTGGTTTATCGGTATGTCCGCCCATATACCCAACGGCTGTTTCTTTTACCCCAGGCGTCGTACGGAAACGTTCTTCTACTCCCCAAAAGCAACCGGCTCCAAATGTAGCAAAGTATTTCATAGTAGATTTATGATAGCACGGCCCCTATTACTTGACAAAAAAGTAAACAAGTAGTATACTCCTTTGTTAGTTTGTGTTCGTAGGAGTATATGGAAGATGGGATCCCTATACTCCCCCGAAGACAAGAAGGCTCGGGGTTTTGGCTCAGAGGAGAAGACAAGAAAGTAGGAGGTTCGGAAATGAAACTACGAGTATGTGTTGGTGAGCAGGGAAACGGCCTTCGTTTCACCCTTACCATCGTGTATGGTGGGGACAAGAAAACGACCACCGAAGAATTCGAAGTGACTGGTGCTGACACCACCAAGATCGAGGAGTGGCTCGAAGCCGCGGCGTCGGCCCACACGACCAAAGATGGCACCACCATGATCGCTTCGAGAGATCTGGTGGCGGCGTTCCACAGCGCCATCGGACAGATGAGCGGGAAGCTCACGGCAATCGAGCTCACGCGAACCAAGCCGCACCTCGGGTACAACACCTTCGCCTGATCATCGGCCCACACCCCCCGCGGAGGAGAGACCCGTGTCCCTCCTCCGCCCCAAACCCTTTCATATAGTATTTACGCGACGTCTTTAAGGGCGTTTTTCCGTTTTTTATATAATAAAACCCGATCGACGAGACCGGGTTTTATTATTTTTTTAGTAGGAATTACGAGATGGAGCATGACGTGGCGCTTGTGGGCGACCAGAGCCTTCAGAGCGTAAACGATTACGGTGTGCCGGGTGACGCTTATTAAAACGCGCAGCCGGGCGGGCATCAGCGCTCCGCCCTTCACTGGCTTGCCCTCCTTGAGGGCCGCGACTAAATCCACGACTCTGACCACCACCTCCGCGAGGGGCAAAATTTCTTGGTCGAGGACTACGACCAAACCCGCCGCCACGCGGTGTATGCCCGTATGGTCTTGGTTCTCTGTCCCCTGGGAGTGGCGGAGGAAGCATCGGCAAATCTGCAGGTACAACAAGGAGAGGGATTGACTTTCCAATTAATCGCTCAATACCACGCACATCATTTCTCTCTTCAGGCGTAGCAAAAGAAATCGCATGACCTTCACGCCCAGCTCGACCCGTACGACCAACACGGTGAACGTAATCTTCGTATTGATCTGGTAAGTCAAAGTTAATAACAAGCTCAATATTCGTCACGTCAATTCCACGAGCGGCAATATCTGTTGCCACAAGCACGCGATGACTTCCGGTGGTGAACCCGTGAAGTGCGCGTTTGCGTTGCGCAAGTGAGCGATTCGAATGAATTTCATCCGCGGTATGACCCATACGACGAATGGCTACAGCAATTTTCTTTGCCCCATGTTTGGTGCGAGAAAAAACCAATACCGTACCATTAAAATCAGCAAGTAATTTTTGCAGCAAAGAAATTTTTTGTTCTCTGCGAACCATATATATCTCCTGTGTAATCTTTGTTGGAGAAACACCAGGACGTGCGACTTCAATACGAGCTGGATCTTTCATGTATTTGTGTGCCAAGCCCGCAATTTCTGTGGGCATGGTTGCAGAAAATAACATGGTCTGACGATCTTTTTTCAAGGTTCCCAAAATTTGGATAATTTGCGGAGCAAATCCAATATCAAACATGCGGTCGGCCTCGTCGAGAACCACAATAGAAACGTCTTGCATGTTGATCGTTTTTTGTTTCATGTGATCAACCAAACGACCTGGGGTCGCGATAATCACATGAGGGTTTCGCTTCAAATGCTGCAATTGGGTATGCATCGAAGCACCACCAATAAGCACTGCGGTTTTGAGACCGAGCGATGATCCGATATTTTGTAAAACGGTATCTACCTGGAGAGCCAATTCACGAGTTGGTAAAATAACCAAACCCTTCCCTTTTGTTCGAGCTAAACGCTCAAGCATTGGAAGCCCAAAAGCGAGGGTTTTTCCGGTTCCAGTTTGCGCAATACCAACCACGTCGCGGCCAGTAAGCGCAACAGGAATTGCCTCCGCCTGAATCGGCGTTGGCGTCTGAAAACCTTTCTTCGTAAGAAGAGAGAGGAGAGATTCGGCCAAGCCGAGGCTCCCAAAGCCAGAAGACTGGCCACTATTCGCATGTGTCATAAAAAAACAATGTGACCCGATGTCTTAGGGTCACGTTGCATGCGAGTCCTGAAGTTCGAGTCGTACGCTCTATATAGCGTAGGAATTAAGGACTCAAGTATAGCACCGATTGGGGTTTTTGTCAAGAGATATACACATCAGAGTACGTTACCCTTCTTCGTCCAGCAAAAGCTCTGGAAAATCTCTTTGCAAAAACCGAATAATACTCCTCGCTATCCCCTCTGTTACTTTTTCTGACTGTTTCACGATAAGCGCGATCTTTTGCGTTCGCCAAAACCCCGTTTCAACAATCACGTCTAGGTAAACGGATGAATAGCCCATGCTTAAAAAACGCAAAAAGATAAATAAAAAAGAAGAAATTCCTGGTCATTATTTCGGCGGGTAAAGAAGGGCCACATGATGTTCCACGGTATCTTCGACTAAGATAACTGTGGCCACATCTCTCAGTTTGGCGCGTTCAATTTCCATGGGGTGTGCCACAATCTCTTCGTAGGTTTTACCCGCATCAGAAAGTCTTTGACGAGAAAGGAGCCGCCTCTTTGCCACTTCATCGGAAATATCAAGGTATACAAGCACAGCATGTGCAGCATGTTTTTGAAGCTCTACCCATTGCTCTCAAAATCGAACTCCTTCAACAATAACTCCGTCGCCGGCATGTTCTGGGGTAACCAACACCCGAGTAATAAATTAGGCATGTACTCATGCTAGCAAACCCCCTCTCGAAGGGCAGGAATACTTTTTATGGCTTTGTTACCACAGCCGTAGTGCAGTAACGCTCAGAACGATTCGTGGTGTTCGTAATACAAACCCCTACACTATAGGCTCCGGATGGTGCACTCGCTGGAAAATGATAGAGAAACCTTCCCTTGGCACACCCCTGACTTTCCATAGAATGCCCCCCTGAAAAGGAACCGACCGCTGAACCAGTATGCCCACCAATACGTTCATAATTGGAAGCCCCTGGGTTCCGAAGGTAAAAATCGTATTCGACAAAATCAGTTCCGAAGCATGTTCCTGTACCAAGAGAATGCTCGAAATAGTAAGAAAGGTTAAATGCTGGAGCAAATGGATGCCCATCAACCAATGTTACTGTTTGCCCGCCTTGGGGCGTATATGTACTTTCTGGTAAACCCGTTGAAGCACTCGCTGATGGTGGAGGAGGTGGTGTTGCTGGTGGTGGGGGTGGTGTTGGAGGCGGAGTGGTTGGTGTCGGATTCGGTGTTGGTGCGGGTGGTGGGGTTATTCCTACCGTTGCCCCGAGAGATACCTCCCCTTTTCCTGCCATACTTGTAAGACGAGCTACAGCTACCGGTAACCGCGCAAGCATGAGGCCTTGTTCTTTGCCTAAAGGATAGTTGCCGAGATTCCGAAGCACAAACTGGGTCATGTTCGAGGCAAGATTTTTGATATCCGTATCCTTGCTCCAATCTGCAGCACGCGCAAGCACGGCCAAGAGATCGGCCTTCCCCGCCACATAGAGCGTAGGGTCACTTCCCGAGCGATCACCCTCTACTTGTTCGAGTGTGCCGCCAATTCTTTCTCCACTATAACGAAATCGCAAACCATTTGGCCAGGTTCCTTCTGCAGTAACTGGACTTCCACCACCACCAAATCGAGTGAGTGTTCTTCCCCAGTTCGTAATAATCCGACTCGGACGAATAGGGGGACTACCGAGTGCTTGATCGCCGGTTTCCACAGAGTAATTATAGAGCGCCTCCATATCATACAAAGAGAGCATCCACTGCTGATCTGTGCTCTGAAGTGCTCCTGAAGCAGTATTGCCTGTACGAGCATTGCTTGAGGCCCAAAATCCATAGGGAACACCCTGCTGAACTGGCTCTACATAATATTGAGTCACAGCTCGAGCGAGAAGTGATTCCCAATCTTCCAAATAGCTTCCGTCTCGACTTGAAGTGCCAAGATAATGAAAAATATTTGCATACTGCATGGCCGAGCGCCCAGTAACCGCTGCATACTCATCAAACTTTTGTACGGTTGGATCACACGCAGGTCCGGCAGCATTAGCTCGCCCAGGGCAAATATAACCACGCATATTGTTTGCCCCCCGAGTGATTATCGGAACCACACTTTGATCAGCAAATAAATAACTATACAAGAAAAGGTTATCAAAATACGCATGCGAACTATTAAAATCGGAACGGTATCCGTTGTATCCTGCTGGGGCCTGACCACAATAAAAGTATGCATCATCTGGGCCACACTGCATGATTTGAGTATAGAGCATGCGCCAAGCAGCAGGAGCCGTAATTCTTTCGAGCCACTCAGTCTCACCACTTTGCATCGCAAAGTACGCCCCAAGTTTGCTTGCGTTATGGTAATCGGTCCACGTTGTTCCCCAGTAGACATCATCCCACGTTTCATTAGCGGTTGGTCCGGTCCCCTGCGCTACTTCATTACTGTTAATTGGATTCGCCCAATTTCGCGGGTAAAGCCCGTAGGTCATAAGGCCATACAAACCAAATTGGTTACTATTTTGGAGTGTAGATTCGAGAACGGATTTTTGAATATTCGTAAACGAAGCAAGTTGCGTCGGAAGTTGACCATACGGCATCTCAGGAACAGCTTCACTCGAAGCAAACCACTCAGGTGAAGGCCACGCATGAAGCGGAGCAACACTCGTTCCCCACGCCAAACGTTCAACATCACTCGCTGTGGCCGCAGTCGGTAAAACACTCACTGAAAAATTCGCAAAGAGCCCTTGCCGATTTCCGAGAGGGACTTCTTCATTTACTAAATCAAGAGCAATCGTACCATTCGATAACACACGGAGTGCCTGTGGTTCATAGAGGTGCATGGAAGGAAGGGTAATCGCTATGGTTCCTACAGAATTTTTCGCCGCGATATATGCTCCGTCGGCAGCCGTGCCAGTTTGCGTTTGCGCAGCGGTGGTTAGTGTATACCGACGTGCTTCTGTATTCGTATTTCGACGACTCTGGACAAGAGAAACTTCACCACTCGTAGAAAATGCTGAACGAGACCTCTCTCCTCGAACAAAAATTTCTGTTGGAGCATTCACCGGAACAAGTGTATCGCGAAGCTGACTTACACGCACATAGCCGTTATATCCTGCGTCCCCTTCCCAAGCCAATGTTTGACGGACCTGGACGGTTGGTGACCCTGCAGTAAATACATACCGACGAAGTGTGCCCATTCCCCCACCATTTCTTTGAGGATGGGTGTATTCCCCCTCAACTACAACAACCGCCGACAAAGAATCACTATGTTCTATGGTTACCCGACGAGCACGCGCATATATTCCTGCCACACCGCCGACGGTAGCGGAAAGCTGCCCCCCTCGCGCCACTGGCACACCAGCAGCTGAACGAATTTCTTCAAAGAGAGTAGAATTGTCTCCATTAATCACAAATTCTCCAGCACCTGTATTTACGGTTACTGAATTTCCAGAACGCGTTAATCGTACCTGTGTCTCACTCGCAGGATTTCGGGCACTTCCATTCGTAACCAGTCGGTATGTGCTTAACCCTGACGCTGAAACTGAAGCTGGAAAACTTACCATCAACCATTTTATCGGTTCATTACTGGTAAGCGATCCATTCCAGCGAGCGAGGGGAATAAATTCTGCAGGAACAGCATTTCCTGAACTATCTACCACACCTAAATTCGCAGTGTTTCGAATTGCAACACTCTTTGGTAAGGGTACCCCAGAGCGAAGAATTTCCCCTGATCTCTGCACACCTGCGGTTTCCCGAACCGTCATAATAAAACTACTTGGAATTCTTGGGGGCCAAGCTGTTTCAGTAGAAGGCGGAGGAACCGGGGCTACTACTATTGGTGATGGCGAAGGTTGGGGCGTCGGCGATGGAGTTGGACTTGGGCTCGGTGTTACACCCGGAACGCCTGGCGGTGGTGACGGGGGGCGCACCACGACACTTGGAGATGGATTTGGGGTAACCGGGTTCGGTGCTGGATTCACTGGCCCGGGTAATGGAGTTATCGGCAGCGCAATTCCAGTAGCATCGGCAAAGGCTCGAGAAGGAGGAAGAGTCGCGATACGATCGGCCCGAAATTGATAGGTCGCAAGTTGCGCCATGCTCGCAACGTAACGTTTTGTTAAATCGCCTGCTCCGTTAGGGCGTTCAAGCGCATACACCTTTGAGTCGCTTGGGTATTTAAATACCAATGCCGAGGGAATAGATTCAACCCCGGCAATAGGAGTTCCCACACCATATTTTTGCATTACACTTGGGGCAACATCTTCAATTTGATTAAAGGAAAAACCAAGAGTAGTGCGAAATACTGCTTCAGATGCAATCGGATAGATTGTGTCCCCCCCAAGAAGGATATACACTTTTGAATCACTCACTGTTTTTACCAGTGACCCATTTTCAAAAACGCGACGTGGGCCCCAAGGAAGAAAAGAGAGTTCGTGATCAGGAATGCGATTGAGGGTGGCGGAAGATGTGACACGGACGTCTTTCCAAGAGCTGAAGTGAGAAAAATAGACATTCGGATTTCGGATAGGGCGTTTTTTACAATCTTCAGAAATATAGTAGACCGCAGGACTTTGTGGGGTTTTGTAAGGAAGAAGGGTTTGGAGAGGGCAAGAGGTGGTTTGGGCAAGAACCCGAAAACTGTCTAAAGCATGCACAACTCCAAACGAGGCACACACCCCAAAGATAATTGCTAAAACGAGGGATTTTTTCATACGGAAATATTTTTATACACTCGTCAATTGTTTTATTAAGGTGGCGCACTTTTTGTATAAAAAACAATGTATCGAAAACTACGTTTCTTTTCCATTGTACGCAAAAGAATTCAATTCACTGAGATTCACGTCTTTTAAGCAGCGCACATTCACCGCAACAGTATCATTCCCCTCCTTGTCCTTGCCACGGCCAAATGGTTTAATGCCGCAAACATTACAAAAAAGATGATCAATAACCATCTTATTAAATTTATAATTCGTGAGATGGTCTTCCCCCGAAAGAAGGGTAAATTCACTTTTAGGAACAAACGCAAGAACAGACCCCGCTCTGTGACACATGGAGCAGTTACATGTGACAGTGTTCGCGAGATCGGTGTTTACTGTAAAACGTACAGCACCACAATGACACGAGCCTTCATATATTTTTTTGTCCATATAATTTTTATTGAAATAAAATTACCACAAATTACACCTCTACTTCACTGGAAGTCTACCACACAATTGCTCAGGGTTGGTAGACTGACCAACGGTGGCCCAAATTAATTGATTTTAAACGTACGGATCTTTAACCAAAAATTACTGACCCCTACTTTTAAAAATCATCGGGCTAAAAATTTACGGCATAAGACAAACGACATCTCACAAGATCGCTTGCTTGTGTAAAAACCATTTTACTGATTATACCAAGTCTTCTGCCATGACTTCATAGAAGCAACTTCTTTGTTTTGTGCAGAAATAATAGCGGTAGCAAGATCTTTAATCTCCTGATGTTTTGCATAGGAAAGAGCCTGTTCTGCCATCTGCACCGCCCCTTCATGATGAATAATCATCTCCGAAAGAAATGCCCGATCGAATGCATCACCTGTTTTTCCTCTGAGTTCAGCGTTCATATCCATCATCATAGCAGACATACTCATCGCACGGTCATCATCGTGCATTTTTTCTCCATCCGACATCATGTGTGTATTTCTCGTTGTTGGCCGTACCGTTGATTTACCAACCCCAAAGCCGTACCCAACCCCTAACCCAACCACAAGCAATACCAGACCAACCATGAACGCATTCTTTTGCATAGACATAAATAAAATATGAATAACGAATACATTAAATAGTACAAGGCCCAAAGTTAAGGATACCGTTTTATAGCGGATTTTTACACAACGACAGCATAACATGATTTATATGTTCTCATGCTATACTGAGCTTAATTTTCAGAAGAAACATATATGCCAAATCTCATCGTGCATGCAATTTCTAACGGGGTACTACTTAGCGCCCTTTACTGGCTCCAGCACACTGTTTTAAAGCGTCTCTTTCTTTTTAAATCAGCACTTTTGCAAATACTCTTATCGAATCTTATCGACCTCGATCACCTCCTTGCTGACCCAATATACGATCCACTGCGGTGTAGTATAAATTTTCACCCCCTCCATTCCTGGTATTTTTTTCCACTGTACCTTTTTGGGCTTTTTTCCAAAAAATATAAATACTTTTTTGCCGGAATCATTCTCCATCTCTTCCTCGATTACGCAGATTGTTGGTTTTAATATACACCTATTCACCGACCCTCTCAGCTACGTACCCCCCTTTTTGGATAATCGTTTTTATCTCTTCTTCGGAAATGGTAGTGGGGTCAAACTCTACCACTGTTTCTGTTTTCGGGTAACTTGTTTTCACCGAAACAACTTTCCCCGTATCCTCAAGTTCGCCATCAATATTCATGGCACAACTCGCACAATGCATCCCTGAAATTTTAAATTTCATTTTTTGAATCATACTACAATACATTAATAACTCCTTTATACATCCCCATACTACAGGCAAACATGAGCTTGCCTGGCTTATCTGGAGCGGTAAATTCTATTATGGCCGATTGACCTGGGGCCACAATTCGCTGGATACCAAGTTTTGGAATCGTAAAAGCCTGCGCACAAGTGTATGCATCATTATTGATCAACGTAAGCTTTACCTGTGACCCCGCTTTGACGGATATATTCTTTGGACTATATCCCGACGGTAAAATCGTAATTTCCGGCTCAGCGCTTACTGCAGTTGAAACGACAGACTGATTTACTTCCGAAGAAGTAAAATCAATTCCGCTTAAAACGAAAGCTCCTTTTACGTTATAGGCCGCTAATAAAATAATAGCCACAGCCGCAACCTTAAAAAACTTTTTTTGGTATGCATCCCCCAGCTTTGTCGCAAAGTATCCGAGGATGAAAAAGAGTGGCGCAGTCCCCAGAATAAATGCGAAAAGAATCGCCGCTCCGTACAGTGGTTTGCCTGTTGCAATAGCGAGGGCCATCATCGCTTGAGTGGTTCCGCATGGTATAAAAACAGTAAAGGCACCGAGGAGCGCTGGGGCAAAAGCATCTTCACTCTTCGATTGATTACGCACGAGACGCGTCAAAAATCTTGGAGGCTGAATAACAAAATATCGAAAAATCGGATGCACCTGTAAAAGATTGAGGGCCGTGCCGATCATAAAGAATGCCACCGCGAACTGAAGGAGTGATTGCGTTCGAACTGAAAGTTCAAAGAAAGAACCGAGCCAACCGAGCATGAAACCAAGAATCGTATAGGCAATCAATTTGGCCACAATAAAATACAGAATGGGCTTTGCGTTACCATGTTTCACGCCTTCTTTAAGACGTTCTTGTTCGCGCCCTGAAATAGTGCTAGCGAGGAGGCCCCCTTGAACCGCCAAGCATGTAAGCCCGCCAGTGATAAGCCCTGTCAAAAAAATAATCAAGAGATTCGTATTGTTCATATTAGAGGGTGCTTCGTTTTAAACGTAAAGAATTTAAAACCACAGATACGGAACTAAACGCCATGGCTGCCCCTGCAAACACTGGGCTAATAAGCCAGCCAAATATTGGGAAGAAGATGCCACTCGCGAGAGGAATACCAACAATATTATAGATAAAGGCCCAAAATAAGTTTTGTTTAATTCCTCGCATTGTTTGTTTGGACAAATGTATAGCTTTACTTACTTTTGAAATATCTCCGTTTAAAAGAATAATTCCTGCTGAGTCAATCGCCACATCAGTACCGGTCGCCATGGCAATTCCTACATCTGCTTGCGCTAAGGCAGGAGCATCGTTAATTCCATCCCCGGCCATCGCTACGATTTGCCCTGCGGCTTGAAGTGATTTAATTTTAGCCATCTTGTCTTGAGGTAACACCTCTGCCACAACCTCATCAATTCCCAATTGATCTCCAATAAAGCGGGCGGTGTTTTTGTTATCTCCTGTCAGCATAACAACCTTCAAACCAAGCGCATGTAATTTCTGAATTGACTCTTTCGCCTCAAATTTCACAGCATCAGCAACCATGACCACTGCAATCACTTCTTTTTTTGTGGCCAGTATCACCGGTGTTTTCCCTTCTGCAGCGGCTTTTAACAGAGCGCTTTCGTCGACCGATAAACCAAGTTCGACGACAAATCGTATATTTCCCGCAAAGTACTGTTTTCCCTGAATAAACCCCGTAACACCCTTCCCTTTTATGGTTTCAAATTTCTCGACATTGTGTATTTCTACGTTATTATTTTTTGCGTGAGTTACTATGGCATGTGCAATGGGGTGTTCAGATTTATTTTCCAAAGATGCCAAAAGAGAAATAATTTCGTTCCGAGATAAACCGCCAAGCGACTCTACCGATGTCAATTCTGGTTTTCCGTTTGTCAGAGTACCTGTTTTATCAACGACTATCGTTGTAACCGTATGGAGCTTCTGAAGCGTTGCCGCATCTTTAATTAAAATTCCATTCGTTGCCCCTTTACCCACTCCCACAATAATTGCGGTCGGTGTAGCTAAACCTAAAGCACATGGGCACGCAATGACAAGAATGCCCACAAATGACAGAAGGCCGCTTGACAGTGCCTGCGCAAACCCAAGTGAAGGTATTCCAAAAATAAGCCAGGCGATAAAGGTTACAACAGCAAGAGATATAACAATTGGCACAAAGACCGCAGAGATCTTGTCCGCAAGAGCCTGAATTGGAGCCCTACTTCCTTCGGCCTCCTGAACCATCGCGATAATTGAAGCAAGCATTGTTTCTCCGCCCACCTTAGTCGCCTTAAACGTAAAAGTACCGTTCGTATTTATGGTTCCGGCAATAACCGCGTTTCCAGCCTGTTTTTCCACAGGCACTGGCTCTCCTGTAACCATTGCCTCATCAACAAATGATGAGCCCTCCGTAAGGACACCGTCTACCGGAATTTTTGACCCTGGCTTTACGATAATGAGTTCACCACGCATAACTTCTTGAATCGGCACTTCGACTTCCAACCCATCACGAATAACAAGCGCGCTTTTTGCCTGAAGATTGAGAAGTTTTTCAATCGCATCCCCTGTTTTCATTTTTGATTTCGCTTCGAGATATTTTCCGAGAGTTATAAAGGCAATGACAACGATAGTCACGTCGTAATAATTGTGTTCGACATTCAAAAATGGACGAAGCGTGTCTTCAAAAGCCGTAACGACAAAACTATACAAAAAAGCGGCGAGTGTACCAATTCCAATGAGGGTATCCATATTCGCTTTCCCGTACCGAAAAAAGCGATAAACCCCAAGGAGGTATGGTATGCCTACAATAAATAACGTGTAGGTGGCAAAAATGGGAAGAAGGTGATGAAAGAATTCCGTAAGGACAGGTGACATAGCAGGAACAACACCGAGCTGAGACAGTGTATCCCAAGCCATGATGAAAATACTACACGCCGCGAGCGGAATAACCGACAATACCTTTGTTTTAAACCCCGTCAGCTCAGACAACTTTTCTTTTCTTGACTGATCAAGGCCAAGGTGGGCGACATGCTCACCTTCCGACATGTTCATCGCTTTTGCTTCAGCCGCAAACGAATACCCTAAAGGCTTCAGAGCATCCGACAAATGTTCGGATGACGTTTTCGAGTGGTCATATGCAATCTTCGCAGTCTCAGTACCATAATTCACATCAACCGAAGATACACCCTCAATCTTTTTAAGCGTGCGAGTAATAATATTCGCACAGCTTGCACAATGCATCCCCTTCACTCTAAAATTTTGAGTAGTTTCCATACTAGGTTTTTTTAATAATAGCCATAATTTCATCAATCGCTTTTTTCTCACGACCTTCACGAATAGCTTTTGCAGCACAGGTGTTTAAATGGTTTTCTAAAATTACCTGATCCGTTTCTCGTAACCCTTTCTGAACAGCCTTCGATTGATGAATGATGTCGATGCAATACGCACCGCTTTCGACCATGGCAATAACCTTTTTCATGTGGCCCATGGAAATTTTAAAACGGTGCAAAATACGCTCTTTTTCAGTTTTCGGTTTGTACATAGTGTAAACAGTATATCCCCCTATAGGGGATATAGTACACCTCCTCATTTTTCTGTGCAACAACGGTGTTTAAGATGTAACTTCAGTTCAATTCGGCACACGGGTATTATTTCTCCGTCTACCTTGGGTATCTGCCAGATACTGCCGATCTTGCACAGCCTAGTGGTTCATGTACAATAATTTAAAAACCACCTGCACTACCGGCACCATTTTTATGAAAAATGGTTTGTCTGTAACACCCTGCTTCTCCGCAGAAAAAACATATCGTAACCCACATAACTTATCGGTATTAATCTCTATCCATATGCGTTATAAGAATCTACTCCTCATCATTACCACAATCACTATCGTCGGCATTATCGGTGCTATCATACTCGCATCCCGAAACACTGCACCAGAACCTCAACCGCAACCGGAAGAGACCAAACCGCATGAGATCATTCATCTTAAAAACGGTGACACTTACACCTTAACCGCGGCGTACGTAACGAAAGACATCGGCGGACACAAGCAAACCATGCTCGCCTATAATGGTATGATCCCGGGACCGGAAATTCACGTGACGCAGGGCGCAGAGGTGGCGATCAATTTCAAAAATGACACAGATTTACCTGCACTTCTTCATTCACATGGCGTGCGCATGGACAATGCCTTTGATGGATCACAACTCCAGCAAGAGGAAATTCCGCCCGGGGGTTCTTTTACCTACACACTTACCTTTCCAGATGCTGGGGTGTTCTGGTACCATCCGCACACACATGAGGTGTACGAACAGGCGCTTGGACTTTATGGTGCGTTTGTGGTTGAACCCAAAGACACGGCCTACTATCCGCCCGCACATAGCCAGCACGTGCTGTTTCTTTCTGACCTGCCGACCAAGAGCGGCCACATAGCACTCACCAAAGAACGGAATGACCAGGTGCTCATGGGCCATTATGGCCAAACTATGCTCGTCAATGGGCAGGAACACTTTACGCTCGATGCAAAGACAAACGAGGTGATACGACTCTCTCTTGTTAATGCTGCAAATGTTCGTCCATTCAAAATAGCCATTGCCGGAACAAAACTGAAACTGCTTGGCAGCGACAATGGATCATATGAAAAAGCGACGTGGCAAGATAGTGTTATTCTTGGCCCCTCGGAGCGTGCGATTGTGGATGTGATGTTTGCAACGGCCGGAACGTACGCACTGCAAAACAACATTCCAAACGGTCCTGTAACGTTAGGGAATATCGTTGTCAGCACGGATATTGCCGAGCCTTCGTACACAAAAGAATTCAATACTCTTCAAGAGAACGCTGCGGTGAAAGCAAGCATTGATCCATTTCGTGCGTACATGCACAACGCTATAGATAAAAAACTCACACTGTCGGTAGACTTGTCAGGCATGATGGCAGAGCACATGCAGTCAACGGGAGGTGCACATAATGACATGAACATGGGGATGTCAAATGATGGTATTGAATGGGAAAACGAGGGGGGCATGATACAGATGATGAACAGAATGGCAACCACGAAAGAAACAAGATGGAAGATCATAGACAGCGCAACCGGCAAATCCAATATGGACATAGACTGGGTTTTCAAAAAAGATAAGCCGGTACGCATTGAAATCTATAATGACCCAAATTCCCCACACCCCATGCAACACCCGATTCATTTTCACGGTCAGCGCTTTCTTGTTCTGTCAGTGAACGGTGTAGCGCAAACAAACCTCGCATGGAAAGATACGGTTATGGTTCCGGCCGGAGCAACAGTTGATATATTACTTGACCCATCCAACCTAGGCACGTGGATGGCGCACTGTCATATTTCTGAACATCTCGAAGCAGGCATGATGTTCATGTTTAAGGTAGAGTGAACATTTTAATTTTAGTTCGATTCCTCACGCGGGTATACAAAAAACATGGCTTGTTATAGCCATGTTTTTCGGTGCAGAGCTTGGTAAAGAGGTCGGAACTTTATTCGTGAGGAGAAGGGATAAATTTATATTCCATATGTTTCTCCAGTTACCCCACACTAGCACTCACTATATATCTACAAACAAAAAAACCTTCCCCGTCTTAGTTGATTATATTATAAATCTACCGTGACTATGTATTATTTTGTAAAATGTTTGCTTTTTCTAATACAAAAAATCCATGGCGAACTTTATCAGGCTTCTGTTCGCTTACCTCTATTATTTCAAAGCCGTATGTATGAAAAAAAACTTTCCACTCAGGAATACTTCGGTAATGATGTGAATTCTTGCCTGATAACTCAGTATTCAAAATACGATCCGTTCTTTCGGTTATTTTTCTTTCCTCATCGTTATCTACCAAATCTTCAGCGATAAACACCTTTCCATCTGGCTTAAGAACACGATGAATTTCTTTTAAAACAGCGCCGTGTTTTTGTTCATCAATATGATGGAGTACAAAAAATAATGTTACACCATCTAGTGAAGCATTTTCTACACCCTCTAAATTTTCTGCACGAATAGTTTCTGGAAGATATGACGCATTATGGGCAGTTTTTTCTAGTTTTTGCTTTACTGGTCGAGAATAAAAATCATCGGGGTCAAGACCTATGATTTCTGAGCCAGGAAGAATGCTGTCCATTTCATCAAGCTCATGTCCTTTTCCTGCACCAATAGCTAACACCTTTACTCCTTTTTCTACCTCTCCAGCCAATCTGTCACGAAATTCAATTTTTGGTGCCAAATATTTTTTGATTTGAGCAGCCCCAACCATCCATTCAGCCCTGTTTTCTAACCATTTGTCTGCTTGTGGAATACTATTTGTTTCTCGAAGAAACATCTGGCCTAACTCAAAACGTTTTGGACCTTCTGACATACGAAAAATAAAATTTTGTTATTCTACAAATTAAAAGTAACACAAGAACAGGAATGAGTAAACAAAAAATCACCACGCATGTGATGACCTTTTGGTCGCTCGAAATCCTAACGTAATTTAACCTTAGTGTCAAGGAGGTCTACTAATTTACTTTATAAATTTTTAACATCTCCAAGTCTGGTTGAAATTTTATCGTATATAAACATGTACCATTTGGTTTACCTGTTTTACAAGACATACGCACATCCTCACCACTAAACAGGAGTGATTCAATAGAATCAGCATCAATAATATCAGTATTAAAATAATACCATCGACTTGGACCTTTTTGATTCGTCGTTACTTCAACGATAATTTGTCCATTACTATAGTGTGGAGGCGCATCGCCAAATCCAACTCGATAAAACTTATAAGAGATATTTTGATTTTGAATAGTTTTAACATCCTGGATCAATGCAATATCGAGTTCTTTACTCGTATCCGAACTAGATAACGAAGAGATATCACGTGTATCGCCAGCGCTATAACCCTTACTGTTTTTGAGAGAATCAGTAAGCGTATTGCCTTTATTTTCATTTGATGGGTTATTTTCTTGATTTAAGAACTGCTCATTTGGAGACAATGTACGATCAGAAACAGAATATGCTTTATATCCAACAACGCAAAGGATGACCAAAAGAAACGCAATGATGACGTACAAACCTTTATTATTCATAATAAACAAAATAGAAGATAGATCTAAGAATACACATGCACTAGCATAAAGCCTCATTCTTTTCAATGATCTAACTTAGTTCGATTCCACGCACGGAACATAAAAAAGAGTCACAGCAATAGCAAGTGACTCTGTGAGCAGAAGCAGATCGTTGGAGGCTGGAGCCCTGGATCGATTTCACTATCGTTAAGGGCCCAGAGCCACAATCCCATGCCCGTCTCGTGTCCGCAAGATAGTTGCGCCCTCCGCCTCTCTTGCCCTCACCCATGCATCTGTGCACTGTCGCATCTCTTCAGGATCTTCTTCATCGCAAGGCGTGGCATCTGGCTCTAAAAAAGATTGATCTGTGGCAGGCATCCTAGCAGCAGCCAATGGCTGCACGCCTCTGAAGAGAAAATAGACAACAAAGTGCAGGGCGATCAGGACAAGCAGTCCGCCGACAAGCAGCACAGCCACAAGCTGCACCGCAGCATCTTTTTCGAATTCCGACATTTGCACCTCCTTATGATTTTATCATAACATTTTTTTGTGTTAAGGTAAATATTTTTTACAGTGGGGGGTGAAAATAACACAGGTCCCTGGTAATCTGCCGCAGCGAACCACGGACAGAACACCAGCATACATAGCAGAAAACGAACGATCGCCTGCATGTCAGCACCCCTTCATTTTTTCTTTGCAGTATCATCGGGTTATCCAATGAGTTCTAGAAAGAACCTCAGCCAAAATTTGGTTGAGGATACTGCCAAGCATGTACGCAATCACCTCAACCAAATTCTCCTAACTTTAAAATTTGAAACTTTCTAAAAAATTCTCTAAATCTTCTTGCTTACTAATAACCCCATCAACTTGATATATACTTACATTAAGTAACTCACTATTTTTTCTTTGAGTGAAATAAAATGTCCCTTTTACAGGATTATCACCAAACACATATTCTTGCGTAATTGCATAAAAATTATTTGGCATTTTGGTAATGGCTGTAACCGCATGAATTCTCTGTCTAATAATTTTTTCTATCTCACTTTCGCTTTGATCCAAAAAATAATCTCCTGACATATAGGAAGGAAAACCATCAATTTCTCGTATATAATCAGGAGAACTTACCAGTACTGTTCCTAGAAATCTTCTCTGCTCATTCTCACGTTTCAGAATGACAAAATTTCCCTCTCCGCGGTCAGTATCCTTACGCTCTTGAAAGAGACTAAGACTTGCTGGATATTCAAATGAAATACCCAAATCTGGAGAAGTATATTTTTCCCAACTTCCATTATTTACTATCTCTTCACTAGAAGATGGTGTGGTAGATGGAATTTCAACCGATGTTCCATTTCCATTATCTGGACCTACCATTGGTTCGTTTTCTTTTTGGACAAGTACAACATACCCTCCGATAAGGAGAATAACGATAACTACTAGTAATGCAATGAGAGTGTTGTTTTTACGGTTCATAGAAAATAGATTATTCTGGGCGTACCCTACTGAAGAATACACGGTATGTCGAGTATACAATAGGGTACTCAGAATAACTAAAGGAACATATCATACCCTAGATAAAAAAATCATAAAGTTTTCTTTAGAACTACACCTTGGTTCGATTCCACACAGGGGTATACAAAGAACATGGCTTTGTATAGCCATGTTTCTCGTTGCAGAGCTTGGTAAAGGGGGTCGGAACTATTATACGTGAAGAGAGAGGATATGTTTATATTCCGAGCCTTTTACCAGTTACCCGAGAGTAATACTCACTATATATAAACAAAAAATCACCTCGAGTGAGATGATGTTTTGAATGTTCCCGATAGTATCACCTATCGGGACGGTTTGATTTGTTGCGACTGACCCGAAGTCGCGAAGCCCGAGCGTGAGCTCAAGGGCGCCTCATTGCGAGGCAGTGGAAGGATCTGGGGAAATTTCGATGGCGCTCAAGTCGGGCGGCGGCTTGCCGAGCATCATCTCGATCAGCGTCATCCGCTGTTCAAGCACTCGGTCGGTCTTCCGACGACTGGCGATCTCTCGACAACCATGTATGATCGTCGTGTGATCTTCCTTACCCATCTCTCTTGCGATCAGCGGGTAGGACCAGTTGAGGTACCGTCTCCACAGAGCCATGATGACCTGTCGAGCTTCTGCCCACGGCTGATCTTTGCCGTGAGTGAAGATCTCAGTCTCAGGCAAGCCATAAGACTGGCAAACCAGGTTCACCACCTGCTTTTCGACGGGACCAGGAACCTTGGTCAACTGAGTTACAGGACCAGCCTTTGCCCGAGCGGCCTTCTTCTGGACGATCTTCGTCGCTTTCTCCTGCACGCGTCCAGCTCTCAGAGTTTCACCGCTTGCCTGTCCTTGCAAGACGAAAAACTCGATAGCCTGCTCCACCAACTGACGAGCTCTCTCGCGCGTCTTGAAATCCTCGCCACCCATCGTCTCGGCCACCTCTTCGAGGGTACGAAAACGCGGATTTTGCGTATCCCGTATGTCGTACCTCAGCGTCAGAGCACGATGCGCTCGCGGCCTTGCAGCCTGGAGTTGCTTCAGCCAGCCCTTCCTCTGGGCAGTAACAACCATCTCCAACTCATCGTAGAGCTGCAGTGGCATGTCGACAGGAAGAATTCGGAGACCAAGCGCGGCTGCCTGATCCTGCCTTGCTTTTGCAGTCGCGAACTTCTCACGAAGCCTTTCAACATCATCCTTCATGACACGAGCAAGCCGTCGCGAATCCTGCCCCACTTTGTAATTAGGATCGAGGTACACTAGCACGGAGTAAATCCGAGCTGAGATGTGGGCCATCACACTGTCGTTGTACCCGTACTTTTTACACAGAGTATGCAGTGTGACAGGCTCCTCCCCCTCCTTTCCGTCACTTGCTTCCTCGTAGTAGTCCCGAGCCATGAGGGCCGACTCGATACCATACTCGATGAGCTCGTCGAAGAGCTTTTTTTGCTGGCCTTCGAGAAGCTGAAAGAACTTCCGTATCTTTAGGAAACGTGGCGACCGTCTCACCTCACCTTTTTCCCAAGCACGGTCAGGGTCTGAGTATCCGCTCGTCAACTTGACTCCAGCTTTTGCACAGAGAGTACGGTGAGCGTCGGTCAGCTTCTTCACCATGTGTGGCTGAACCTGAATCTCTTTGACGTTCGGGGCGTTTTCGAGAATCTTCTCGATACCCCAAACGAAGAGATGTCCCGTAACATGCACCATCACCACAGACTTGTCGAGAAGACCGAGGCTCGGATGGTGCTGCTCGACAGTCACCGTGACGATACCGTGACGCTCTTTCATCAGACCGATCCCCGCATCTCGTCCAGGGTCCATGCTGTTCATCCAGACATGGGGCGCCTGCACTTCGAACCACAGATTGCCGCATTCGCCGCAGAACTTCACGTGCTTGCCGTGAGGACAGAACTTGTTATCCATTTTTCTTCACTCCTCTTTCGATTGAATTGTAGAGAACCAATATCTTAAGCAAATACCTAAGATAGAAGTTTAGCTATAGCAGTCAAAAACTTCTAGATTTAAATCAGTAAAATGACCTAAATTTAGTAATTTTTGAAACACAATTTGACTAAAGATAATACCACAAAAAGAGTATTTTGTCAATCCAGTATACATAAAGTTCGATTCCACACGCGGGTATACAAAAAACATGGCTTATTATAGCCATGTTTCTCGGTGCAGAGCTTGGTGAAGGAGGTCGGAACTATTATTCGTGAAGAGAAAGGGTATGTTTATATTCCGAGTATTTCTCCACTTACCCCACAGTAGTACTCACTATATCTCAAACTATAGTGAGTTGAGGTGTGAGGTTAATTCGTGATAACAACTTACCAGTCAAGCCCTATTAAGTGCACTAAATTTCTCGTATGCTAATAAAACACTATTTGTAGATTCTAAATGATAAAACTTCAATGTTTCACCATACGAAAGAGGTACTGATAGCAGAGAATGTTCTAAGGTGGGTCCCCAAGACCATTTTGAAATAACAGTGTCTTTATCTTTCATCACCCCAGCATGCGCTATTTCCCCAGGAAATTTCTTTTCATTGGTATATAAAATAATTGTTCCTTTCTTTATTTCTTTAGATTCCCGAAGGACTCCTTCTTCGATTAACTTCTTAACAAATGGGCTATAGATAAAACCAGACACCTTCTTAATAAATTCAAGATTATTCGACAATCCCAGAGCATAGATAAAACAATTGTAGTTTTCATCATATAAGGGAGGCAGAGCGATAACTTTTAACTCCCTTGGTAAAATTGGTAACGTATTCTGCTGAAATAATTCTGGAACATACCAGTTCTTTTCATTTTTTTCATTAACAATTGTATCCAGCAATTTTCGAATATTTTTATTTTTTTTAACAAAAATCTTAAGCACTAAAAGAAGTACAATTCCATCATAGAGAAAAAGATACAATGGATACGCAACTTCAGAAAAAGCAAAACTTCTTATAGCAAATAGACTAAATATTCCGGATATTGTGGCAGTAGCCCAGACAAAAGGAGTTTCTGAGTTTGGATCTTTATACGTTTTAACAATGGTGGGGAGACCGAAAGAAAAATCAGCAATAATCGCACAGATGAGGGCGAGAATGGGGAGATGAAGTGTCTGCCAAAGCACAAGCCCAAGTAACCCAAGTCCAAAAAATACAAAGTCCCATACCATGGTTGACCAGACGCCAACTCTTTTAAAAACTGAGTATAGGACAATAAGAAGACAGAGAAGGGTATTGCTGAGCAATATAGCAACCGCCCACTGACTACCCCCAGCCAGCATGGCAAAGGCTCCTAGAGCTGTTATGAAAGCCCAGCCAATCCATGAAAGAACATGCGGGTGCGCCTTTCTTAAGTGAATATCCCTCAAATAAGGAATACCTCCTAAAAAGATGAAGAGAGATGAAAGTATTCCAAAAAATGCCTTTATTTCCATATACTTAGACAGTAGCACGAATAGCTAAATCCGTATCCTTAAAAAATTCATGAACAAAAGCTTCTTTTTTACTCTCAAAAAGATTTCTTAAATCTTCCACCGAGATAAAGCGTACCCATTCTGCCTCTTTCGGATCAACTGATGGTTCTCCTTGGGCTTCACCTAAAAGTAAATACCGATATCGGCCATAGGAATTTAGCCCTTGCATGACGACTTTTAGATTACATGGAACGAGCCCAGTTTCTTCGGTAGTTTCTCGTATAGCGGCCTCAATCGGTGTTTCTCCTGACTGAACCCCACCACAGACATGATCGACAGCTCCAGGATCTACCTTTTTTGTAGATGCTCTCTTATGGACTAAAATTCTTTGTTGGTTATCTAAAATTACTGCAATAACAATTTGCATGTGTAAATTAGGATACTTCGACACTTCTGAACGTAGTACTTGAGTTTTTTGCATCCGCCCTTCTTTATCAACCAGGTCAACGAATTCTTCACTCTCAAACTGAATTTCAAGTGTTTTATATTCCTCACCTTTTGGGTACACCATAAAATGAAGATGCGGACACTCGCTCCACCCTGTATTTCCGACTGATGCAATAACCTGCCCCTTTTTAACCCCATCGCCTATCTTTACTTTAGCAGAATGCTGTAGAATATGTTCGTATTCTGAAACTTCATCATTCTCATGGAGAATTTCGATATAATTTCCATCATTCTCATATTTTGGATCGCCTCCACCTTGATCTGAATCTTGCTTTATAGCAATAACAACACCATCAAGGGCAGCGGTAATTGGGGTACCGATTGGTGCATCGTAGTCAATCGAATGAATGAGGTCACCAACATGAGCAATACCTTCTTTTGCGACTTTTGTAACGTGTGCTAAGACAATAGGAAGTTGGTATGTATTTTTAGTCTTCATAACTCTTCTTTAGGAAAGAACGAAGTCGGCTTTCTCTTTAGGTTTAAATGTATCAAAATAATCCTTATCATTTGGACCCCACACTTCATCCCAAAGCTTGTCATGATCTATACTATACTCTTCCTTATCACGTTTTTTACCCCTAGCAATCGCTATATCAAAAGGGGTATCGATCCATACGGTGCAATCAAAGTATTCTTGCAAAGAATCTCGGATAAGTCCGACCCCTTCAATAATAACGTACTTTTTGATCTCTACTGTTCTTTTCTGAGCCACCTTATCTTCTATCCAAGAATACACACCATATTCGATGCTTTTTTCTCTTTTTCTTATTGGAAGTAACACCTCTTTTATTAATCGTTGCCAATCAAAAGATGCCCACTCCAAAGAACGGCCTTGGAGACGATTCATGATAAAATCATCAAGAGGGATAATAGTAGCATCTTTAAGTGCTTCTACCAATTTCTTCGCTATTGTGCTTTTTCCAGAACCCCCAAAGCCTGAAATGGCAATGACAAAAGTTTGAGAACTAGTAGCCCTAATCTCGCTTACTAAATATTCAAATGAGGTATTTTGTGCCATATAATCTTTAATAGAGACTACCATACAGCTCTTTCAGAATCCAGTACGAATTACACGCTAGTAGGCCGTACAGAATGAACTTGGAACCTGCTTATTTAAGCGATTGGATACATAACATACCAAGGGTTACCAGGCAGCTCTTTTCTCATCCCAGCCCGTACATTATCTATACTTGGAAAGTTATACCATGGGTCCACCCAACCATCTTTGGTTCGGAGTAAATAATGCCCAATAGGGTACGTTTTATTTTTAGCAATTAACGTTATAGACCCTGGTATTTTAGAAAATGCATCTGCTTCACCGACGTCTACTTTAGACTTCTTATTTTGGTTAAAAAATTTACTCTTATATTTAAGCTTGTGTGTTTCTAGATATGAAACAACATCAAAAATCTTTACCCCTCTTTCAATGGTATAAAATCTATCTTCAAAATCCTTCTTAATCCAGTCGTATGGCTTACCCAATAGATTGGATATACAGGCTATACCACAACCATTAATGTCTTTTTGATGTTGCAATTTTTTCTTAGGCATAGTTTATAGATAGTAAATGATTGTATATAGCTTGCCATTTATATTTTATATTGCAAGTGCGTAGATTCTTTATAGCAAAAACACCATTTAGTTCGATTCCACACGCGGGTATACAAAAAACATGGCTTTAGTTAGCCATGTTTTTCGGTGCAGAACTTGGTGAAGGAGGTGGGAACTATTCTCCGTGAGGAGAAGGAATATATTTATATTCCAAATTTTACATCCTAGACTTATACCTTTATAACACCACCAAGAACATCAAGTATACCCTGGTGTATGTCTTGTGGGTTGAGTAAAAGGGCAATTTTTTTTACTTCTTTTTGCGTGAGTTTTGTTTTAGCAATTCGTTTCACCGCTTCAGCAACCTTTTTAGGATTATCAAATGAGTCAATTACCATTCTTTTCAATCCGGCCTTTATGAGTATCTCAGAAAATCCCACATTTTTTGATACTAACACAGAAGTTCCGCAAATAAGAGCTTCTGCTGCGACATTGCAAAACGTCTCAAAATGTGAAGGGACGATGAGAAGATCAACTGATCGATAAAATTTGAAAAGATCTTCTTGACTCATTTGCTTTTTCTTCTCAATCGTTTCAGGGATATCAAAGTTTTCATCCCAATACGATGTTACCATAACGGCTCGATGTTGCCACCCTTCTGAGAGAAGCTCACGATGCAAAGCTACAAATGCTTGAAAATTTTTAATTGGCGTCCATCGCCCTATGGCAGAGATAGTGAAACGCCCAATTTTTCTCCGTACCAATTTTTTTGCAGGAACAACTGGATTAGAAATAACAACGCTGCAATTCACACTCTGACCTAATATTTCTTTTTCTACAATTTTTTGACAGATACGAGAAGGAAAAATAATACTTGTAGCAGAAGACGCAATCCATTTTTCATAAAATAACAATCTTTTTTTTACAAAAAAATTTTTATGACTCACTTCTTTTTGAAGAACTCCTGCATATCGTAGAACTAATGGTATTCCTAACTCTTTTGCTGCCTGTGCCAAAATCCAAGGAGTACTATAAGTACCATTAAGCAAAACGACGTCGGGTGACTCTTGACGTAAAATATCTTTTGTATTTTCAACAAGAATATTCCATTTTTTTCGAAGATTTCCACGTCTTTCCCAAGAAAAACGTGGAATAATGTCAATACCATTGATAATATGATGTTGAAAAAAAGATGGTAAATAATGACGAAATATAACGGGACCAAGCAAATGTCGACTTGTAATAATTTCAATGCCTACTACGGTATCTTCTTTATCTTTCAACCAATCAAAAAGAGCGAGATTGGAAATAGTAATACCACCAAAGGCATCTCGATGTACGTTTGTAGCGATCTTCATGAAAACTATAACGAAAATAATTAACTAGTGGCTCTTATACTACCATATAATGAGTATCTCTAACACTAAATCTTAATAATAAAATTGAAAGCAGTTTGATTCCGTTTGCGAGTACAAAAAACATGGCTTTATATAGCCATGTTTTTCATTGCAGGCCCGCCGAGACTCGAACTCGGAACCTCGGTTTTGGAGACCGATGTTTTACCATTGAAACTACAGGCCTATGTTTCAAAATATAGCCCCACTATACCGTAGGAACAAAAAATAATCAAGTATAAGAAAAGCCGGTCTTTCAACCGGACTGTTTCTTAGACAAGCGCTATGTGCGCACTTATTTTACTTCTTTGTACCAAGTATGAAGTTTGGCAACTGGGTTATATTTGCGCAAGCGGAGACGATCTTTCAAAGTCTTTTTATTCTTGCGAGTGAAAAGCATGTGGCCCTTCCCTGTGCCAGTTTCTTCAGCACCTTCGGATTCAAGTTTTACGAGATTATCTTGTGACATACGAAAACATTAGTGCGCCCATTGTATCATAGGAAAATTTGGCTGTCAAGGGGCAAAACCAGGGCTTTTTTCCTAGTAATCTGAGCTATAATCACTGCTTTTTGGCTGGTAATCAATGTTTACACTTCCATTTTCATCCACAAAAACACTACTTGAGCCATTGTAGTCATTTTTTGACCCAAAATAGCTAAACCCACCGCCACCGCCAAAGGTAGTGTAATCTGACCCGTTCGACTTGTAGTAAAACGAATTTCCTCCACTCTTTTTGGAAACAGCCTGCACCATAAGGAGTAAGTTGCCAAGTGAGGCAGACTGACCCTCAAGCCCAAAATTTCCCTGACCATCGACCCAGTAACGCCCTGGGGCAGTAGCCGTGCCAAACGCGGCAAAAAGAGTGTTCAGGTTTTTTACATCAGTTGGATGAAGTTCACGACCATTCACAAACACGCCGGTAGCTCCAGACCCAGATGCATTGGATTGCAAAGACCCACCAATGGTTTCCCCAGGTTCCAGGTACCCTTCAGTTGGGCCGCCTACCTTCCCCCAGGCACCGCTTTTATTGTCATACCAATAATTCCCTCCGGCAATAGGGGTGCTGTATTTTTTTTCCAGGGCAGCAATTTGTACGTCGGTCAACTTTACGCCATTTACAACCACAGCCACTTTTGCAGCTGCAGCAGCTCCGGTTTTTTGAGAAGGTGAAACCGCAACAGTACCGGAAACAGCGACTTCTTCCTCCACTACAGCACCACTCTCCCCCTGATCGGCCGTCTTTTCATTGGCAGATTCTAGGCGAGATTCGGCCGCTTTTTTATTCATAACCGATACATAGGTGCCAGCTCCTGCAGCACCCAAAACGAGAAAAACCACAGCAATAAGCGCAATTTTCATATATGGTAAATATTATAGGATTGTTTTTTAATCCTACCACAGGAGAAAGAAAAAACAAGCCCAAAACAAAAACCCCCTCGTCAGAGACGAAAGGGGTTTTTGGTAAGAGTGGTAAAGCGGCATGCACGTGCGCTCTCCCAAAACCTCTTAGTACTGGCTGCCACCACGGCTACCACCGCCGAAGTTGTTGCGGCGAGGTGGGCGGTCTTCGAGTGGGCGAGCGATGTTGACTGCAATCTTGCGGCCATCGAGCTCTTGTCCATCGAACATTTGAATTGCTTTCTGAGCTTCTTCGTCAGTAGCCATTTCAACGAAACCGAAACCACGAGGGCGACCGGTCATTTTGTCCATCATGATGCGGACAGAAGTAACGGTACCAGCCTGAGCAAACGCGTTGCGTAAGCTTTCTTCAGTAGTGCTGTATGAGAGCCCACCGATAAACAATTTATTTTCCATACGAAAATTATGAATGTAACACCGAGCTCGTAGAGAACTTCTCACGGACCACTGTTCTCTTTTACTCGGCTACATCCGCGTGCACGGAGAGTAACAAAATATCGAAAATTTGGGAACCATTGAGAAAACCTAGCGTACCCTGGTTTTGCCCAACATGAGGTTGGGAAATTTCAGTATAGCACAAATCTGCGATTTTGTCAAGGGGTAAGTAGGGCTTCTTTTTTTGGAAATTAAACCCGTAACCTCCTATATAAAAGAAAGCTCACAGACAGATCCTTTTGGCACTAATGATTAGAGATGATACAGTATAAAATGCCTAATTTCTAAAACAACGCTTATGAATGAAATACGCATAAAAGAGCTCGGACACCTAGTACTCTATGTTCGAAATGCTGAAAAGTCTGCCCATTTTTATGAACACATCCTGGGATGGAAACGTATTTCCGCAAAAGATTTTCGAGGGATCGCCCTCTTTTCGGGCGGACGAACACACCATGAACTTCTCTTAATTGAAGTTGGGGAAAGCGCACAGCCGATCCCAGAGGGTCTTCGCGTTGGTTTATACCATTTTGGTTTAAAAATCGGAGATACTCGAGAAGAGCTCCTCTCGGCAATAAAAACACTTGAAAAAAATAATATTCCCTATGCAGGGACCGATCATACCATCACTCAAAGTTTGTATATTGAGGATCCTGATGGAAATGAGATTGAACTCTATGTCGATGTCCCGGGCATGGATTGGAAGAATGACCCTGACCTTATTCTTCGGCGTGCAGGGCCACTTGATGTTTAAAAATAAAAAAAGCCGACATGTGTGTGTCGGCTTTTTTTATGATAGAGGCCTCTATCATTTCCCGTCATTCGTCTCCCCCATCCTCTTTGCCACTTTTGTAAAAAAGATGAGTAAGTTCTGGAAAGCGATCATTTATTTCTTTGAGAGCGATTAATTTTTTGTGTACCTCAAGAGAGGCTTTTGGTTTCATGGCCAAAACAGGAATACGCTCTGCCAGAAAATCCACCTCTTCATCTGAAAGGATACGATCGGAATCTAAAAGAACCATCTCACGAATTTTCCCTCTCATTCTTTCATGAAATTGTATAGCGGATATTGTTCTTTCTTTGCTAGGATTCACCTCTTCGCCCACTTCTTTTTTACCTCCTTGCAACACCTCAAACGAAGGCCTTTTTCTTTCTGACATACTCCTTTAGTTATTCGGCAAGTACTGGGTTCCATTAATAGTGTAAATTCTAAACGTCTGCGGGGTTTGACCCGAAGCTGCTGGACCAGGTGACGCGTTCACTTCTGGAAAAAAGACCCCGGTTGAGCTTGGCACAGTAAACGTACGAGAATCGGCGACTACCGGATTATCCGGATCTGATAAATCGAGCAATCGAGCTGTACCCGTTGTTGCTCCGGCTTCGACGATAATGGTAGCTTCGTACATTCGGTCATCGCGTGGAGCCGTCGACCCAAGCGCCACATCAGTTAAACCAATAGAAGGATCACCCGTATCATACGTACCTGAACGCAAGAAGAAATGGTAACCGGTTGAGGTAGCAAACGTACTGTTAAAGCCATACCCGATACCATTTTCAAGAAATGATGGCTCGAACCCAGGTGAACCAAAGTTTGTCCCCATCATAAGAATGGTTCCGCGTGCACCAAAGTTATTGGTGGCGCGCGATACACGAGAACGCGCATAAAAACCATTTGTAGCTGAAAAGAGTCGCCCATTAACTTCCCCGAAAATTCCGGCTGGTTCAGATGAACCATCCCCACTCACAAGCTGAGTGTGTGCATATCGGAGAGGTGTCGAGGTGCTCGCTGGCAAAGGAGTTGGGTGAGAGATCGTTGGGTCTGTTGCCCCTGAGGGAAAGCCTAGGACGCCGTTTAACACAATAAATGTTGTTCCGGTTCCTGGCATCATTTTATACGAACCTAAACTCGCATAGGTCGAGGAACTCGTATCTGAAAACTGATCAAGGTCTGAGGCAAGAGATGTTATATAGTTATCACTATCCGAAAGGAAAGCAACACGAACAGGGTGCGCCACCGCATTGTTTGAGGTGTTGGAATCACTTCCGTTAGTCCCAGCATCAGCAATAGTAACCGTAGCCGTAGCGGTTCCAACAAATGCATTTACGGAACGAACCGCAAAATTGATACTTGACGTAGCGCTTCCCACAGCTAAAGCACCGATGGTTGCCACACAACTTGTTCCACCCACAGAGCCGTCAGCACAACTCCATGTTCCCGTACTTGAGGCACTCCGGAAAGTAGTGCTCGTAGGTACGGGTACGGTAATGGTGGTACCTGTTGCAGCGGCCGTACCAAAGTTTCTATAACTTAAGGTGTATACAATTGTCCCACCCGGCATAACGCGGGAATAGGTCGATGTCGCTGTGACCGACAAGTTTGTGGCAATCACAGTCACTGTCGTTGTTTCAGCGTTATTTGAAGAATTCGATTCTGTTTCAGTGGCGACAACGCTCGCGCTCACAATAACAGTCCCCACACTTGCAGAAAGCGTATTTAACACAAACGCTGCAGTTCCTGTTACACCAAGAGAAAGGCTTGAAACAGTATGGGCGCAGGCGGTTCCTGCAGCAGCACCATCACTACAACTCCAAGAACTGCTGCTTGCTGCCCTAAATGTTGTACCCGTTGGAACAGTGGCCGTAATCACAACACCGCTCGCATCAGCATCCCCAGCGTTCTGATAGCTGTAGGTAATGTTAATTATTCCACCGAGTGCAATGGTGCTTGTAGAAACAGAGCTATCAAGGGTAATATCTGGCGCAGTCGAAGGTGGTGGAGGGGGTGGACTTCCGCCACCGCCGCTTCCTCCTCCACTACCACCACTTCTTACCGTTGGTTGGGTAGACGATGGTGTACCAGTTGATGGTGTTGAGGACGACGCAGTGTTTGAGGATGTAGACGTAGGGGAAGAGGTCGTAGAAGACGTTGACCCGCTATTCGATTGGTTGAGGGCGATATACAAATCATTCCACTCTTGGAGGTCGTTTAAATCCTCTTCCCCTGTTCTTGCCACATTTGCCCCTAAAGTGTCCGCCGCCACTGACTGCGTTCCGACTTGAAAATTTGAAAAAAGGATGGTGTCCATGGGCACTACCGTTGATCGCGCAAATAAAGGAATGGTACCCGCTACTCGTGCCCAGGCATTATTTCGAAACTCATATACCTCGTTTTCTCCACGAGACGCAAGCATACCTTCTGGGGGAACACCCATTTGAACCGATGAAGTGGAAATACGGTAATTTTGCCAAAACACTTGAGAGACATCTTTCACAAGGCGGGCCCAATTGAGACCATAAACACTTCTCGCTACACCTTCTGAGGGAATAGGGTGAAGTACTCCACCTCGACTAATGGCATACACGCGAGCACTGGAGGGGTTTTTCATGAGTGTTCCGGGGCGATAATTCACGCCGTATGGTGGTCGAGTAGGGGTTGGATAAAGATCTGCACAGCTCGGGTCGATTTGATGAATGACAGCCGTGTTTGGATCATGCCACGATTGAAAAACCGGGCTATTCGGATAATACACGCTTTTGCTTTCTTCATTTAAGATATAGACCGTCGATACTCCAGGTACTTTATATAGATCCCCAGGCACGAGCGTGGGACAGGTGGCCGACTGAAGAGAAGTATGGAAAAACGGAAGGAAACCAATTCCAAGCGCAATCAAAATTGTACTAAAATAAAAGAAAAACCGAAAAGGGTGAGAAAATTTTATATAGTTCATCATAAGATATATTTGGAGCAATAGTACCACAAATAAAAGAAGGTGTCGAAATACACCCAAAAACTTCTTCAAAACAGGCGAAAGAACACACCCATTTGAGCCACCCATTGACCGGGCATTTCACTCGTCGCTTCGCTCCTCTTCCGAAAGGGTTTCCACCCCTTCTCAACCATCCCCCCTGCATGAGGTGGAAACCTACCGGTTCCCAAACCCTTCACCAGTTCAACCCTAAGTACAAATTGCAACAAAACAAATACCCCCATAAATGGGGGTATTTGTTTTGAGCCATTGACCAGGATTGAACTGGTGACCTCGTCCTTACCATGGACGCGCTCTACCAACTGAGCTACAACGGCGTGATCTTTATCTGAAAAACAGCTCTATTGTATAGAAATTACTCATACATGTCAATATGTCTTATTTTAGCCATAAAATGGAAAAATAAGGATAAAAAACCCTAAGAAAGCTCTATTTTTGACAGCTCTTACAAAATACCGTCCCCCGCCCAGCCACCACCGTACGTGTAAGCGCCGTGCCACAAACCGCGCATGGCTCTCCTCCTCGCCCATACACTTTCAAAAATTTCACAAAATTTCCCTTTCGGCCTTCTGGATCACGGTAGTCATTAAACGTCGTGCCTCGCTGTTTAATCGCCAACCGAATTACTTTTCTGGCTGCTTCTACTAATTTTTTGGTTTCAGCTTTGGTAATACTCTTAGCTCTTCTTCCCGGGCGAACACCTGCCACAAAACACGTTTCATCGGCATAAATATTCCCAATTCCTGCAATGAGTTCTTGATTCAGAAGCACGGCTTTCACAGAAATATTCCTTTTTTTCAAAACAGAAGAAAGATAGTCGGCCGTAAATTCTTTATCCAAAGGTTCTGGCCCATACCTTTTACCAATCTCTTCCCGCTCTTCATCGGTAATAAAACGCATGTACCCAAATAACCGCATGTCGTTAAAGAAAAGTGTAGATGCATTCTTAAATGTAATAATAATGTGCGAATGCTTATTGGGCAGCTCAGCGTGAACCGGTGGAAAGGTGTGTCCACCGGCGATTAACTTGTCGTCAAAGCGGTACAATAGTTGTCCAGTCATTTTTAAATGTACTGCCACATAGCCACCATTTTTCAACTGAAATAAAATGAGTTTCCCAATGCGGTCTATTTCAATAATTGAATTACCCTGAAGCTCCTTTTGAAAATGCCCCACCCTTCCTTGTACCATACTGACACGACGAACCTCTACCTCATGTATTGGGATATGTAAAATTTTCTGTCGCAAATCTTGACGGATTGTTTCAACTTCCGGAAGTTCTGGCATATTTTTAGAAAAAAGAAACGCTCTCGCAAAGAGAGCGCATCTTCTTCTCTTTTCTTTTAGAGAAAATTATTTCATTTGATTCTGCCCGTTCATGGCGCCATCTTTTTTGCCACACATACAAGGAGATTTACCACACATTGGACATGCACCACCCATCCCCTTCGCGCCACATGCGCCACCATTGCAACCGCAACCACTTGCGCCTGCACCTTTCATACAGCATCGGCACACGGTTACGAGTCCATACACGGCTGCGATTCCGACTAAAATATACACCACTCTTTCTACCATTGGCCAGTTCCCAAGAAGCCAATTAACCAAATTGAAATCAAAAATACCAACAAGCCCCCAGTTCAAAGCTCCAATTAATACCAAACCCCATGCAACATGGGAAACCCCACCTTTTCCGCATTTACACATACGAATAAAATAGATAAATACACCTACGAAGAGTATAGCAGGTGCAACCAAAAAACGCCAGATGAGGGCGTTTTTTTGAGCCGCCTGTCGGACTTGAACCGACGACCCACAGTTTACAAAACTGTTGCTCTACCAGCTGAGCTAAGGCGGCACGAAGGAAATAAAACTTCCTTGTGGAAGGGGGGGGATTCGAACCCACGAAGGCGTAAGCCAGCAGATTTACAGTCTGCCCCGGTTGACCACTTCGGTACCCTTCCATGATTCTCTTTTATTTTTCTTCCCCCAAATGCTCTATTTTATCTTTGAGCATGTCCAACTTTTGATTATCTGGATTCACGCGACGAAGCTCTTCCCACGCTGCTTTGGCTTCTTCTTTATTCCCCACCATTATACTGATTTCTGTGAGCATGTCAAGGTATTTGGGATTTTGTGCCTCCAGTTCCAATGCCTGCCGAATTGCCTCAAGGGCAGTTGGGTATTGCTGAAGCTGCATCATGAGTTCGGAAAGACGAAGGAAGCGCTGAGGGATATTCGGATTTAGCAAGACGGCTTTTTCGTAATATTGAATGGCTTTTTCTATCTCCCCATTCTCAGCAAAAACTTCCGCTGTTCGAGCAGGAATCGTATCATCGTTTGGGTCAAGCTGAAGCAAGAATTGATACGTTTCTTTGGCTTCGGTCAGCTGCCCTTGCTTCCGATACACTTCCGCAAGCCCACGATATGCGTCTGGATATTTCGTATCTAAACGAATTGCGGCAATATACTTTTTCTCAGCCCCCTGGTAATCACCTTGCGCTTCAGCATATGCCGCTTCAGCCACGAGCGACTGCACCTCACCTTGTCGTTCCCGTTTATCTTTTGGTGATTCTTCCTGACGCGATTTTTCGCGCTCATGCATAATGGCACGCTCCACCTGACCCACATATTTCCGAAATGCTTGTTGGATTTTTTTCCAATACTCAAATACCGGTCGTAACCGTTTGTGCCGCGTAACCGAAGCCTCTTTCGCTTTCGCCTCGACCCTCTTCCGCAAAAAATCATCCTTTTTCTTTTCTTCTTTTACCTCAGGCAAACTTTCCACATCAAGAAGTGACAGTTGCGAAAAACGCCGACCAACAATGATCAGAATAACTGCAAGCGACACAAGAGTGATGACGAGAGGAAAAAGAGTGTACACCATACGACATTAGGAAACCGCACGGGAGGCTTCAACGAGCGCACAAAAGGACGCATACGAAGTCGAGGCACTGCCAACCAATACACCACTTACCGTTTTAAGCGAGAGATATGATACCACATTTTCGCTCGTCACGCTCCCCCCATAGATGATCGGGATATTTTTTTGAGTGTAGAGCGCAATCTCTTGAAGCAAAAATCCGTGAATATCATCGGCATCTGCTGGTAAGCATGCATCGCCCGTACCAATAGCCCACACGGGTTCATACGCTACAATTACCTGAGCATCTCGATCAATCTCTAAACCCTCAAAGGCTTTCATGACCTGCTTTTTCAAACGGTATTCTCGTTTCCCTGTTTCTTTTTCTTCTTTGGTTTCACCAACGCATACGACAGGTACTACCCCAGCATCGAGGCACGCTTCGATCTTTTTTCGAACATCGTTATCATCCTCACCAAACACATGCCGTCGCTCAGAGTGCCCCACGAGGATATAGGCGCAACCCATATCCGCAAGCATGTGCGCAGACACGGCTCCAGTGTACGCTCCTTTTGGTACCCACGCGCAGTTTTGCGCACCGAGTAGCATAGGCGTTCCCTCTAAAATACGTTTTGTGTCGGCAATAGCGAGATCTGTCGGAAAGAGCGCAACAGTAGCCTCTCCGACTTCTGGAGTGGCTTCCGCAAGTTGACTTGCCAAAATACACGACTCGGTATAATCGAGGTACATTTTCCAATTACCGAAAATATACGAGGCGCTCATAAGGGAAAAATTAAAAATCAATATTTTTTGATTCCACATCACCGATAATGGCTAGCCGCATTTCTTGTTTTTTATAGATCTTTTTAGCGATCCGCTGAATATCGATCGCAGTAACACGATCAATTTCCTTCAAACGTTCTTCTGGGGTTTGAATATACGGAGCAAACAGTGCTTGCCGCGCATACCAATCAGCCTGCTCGCTTGAATCTTCTAAGGCAAGAACCAAACTTCCGTGAATGTGAGTTTTTGCATCAGCTAACTCTTTCGCTGATACCGGTGTATCAATCATTTTTTGAATTTCCTTTTGGATAAGTGCTAAGGCTTTATTGATATTTTTTGGCTCAAGCCCGGCACGCACATAGGCGTACCCCGCATCCTGAAAGCTATCGTGGCCGCTACGAATAGTGTAGGCCAGCCCATGGCGTTCGCGCACAGAAATAAATAATCGCGAACTCATAGATCCCCCTAAGATAGTGTTCATGACTGCAACGGCCGCAAGCTCTTTGGCATTATACGCAAACCCGGGAAATCCAAGCATAAGCTGTGCCTGATCCGTCTGTTTCTTTTGAATCACGAGTCGTTTGCTTTTTTCTTTTGATCCGAATACTCCTGCCGAAAAAACACGACTTGGTTTTCCTTTATTCTTTTCCTGCCCAAAATAGGTTTCGATCATCTGGCGCGCTTCTGGAACAATTTTTCCAGCCACAATGATCGTCATATTATTTGGCCCGTAGAATGTTTCCTTGAACTTCATCACGTCCGGACGCGTAAAACTCATTACATGTTTCGGTGTTCCACCAATGTCGCGACCGAGGGCACATCCGTCGAACATGAGCTCTTCAAAAATATTATCGATATTCATGATCGGGTTGTCGCGGTACATGCGGAGCTCTTCCACAATCGGTCCTTTTTCACGCTCCATTTCTTTAGAGTCAAACTTCGACCGAAAAAGCATGTCCGAGAGAATGTCGAGAGCGGTTTTTGTATATTCTGCATCTACTTTTATATAATACCCTGTATACTCCTTGCCTGTATAGGCATTATAGGCCGCTCCGAGGCGATCGATTTCACGGGTAAGAGTGAGTGTATTTTTTCTTTTTTCCGTACCCTTAAACATGAGGTGTTCGATATAGTGTGAAACGCCAGAGAGTTTTTCCGGTTCGTAGCGAGAGCCAACCGGATACTTAATAAGAACCGTTACTGAACGCGTATCTTCCTGAGGCACGAGAATCACGCGGGCGTTATTTTTAAGAGAGTATTGTTCAAACATAGCCAATGATTATTGTGCGAGTTTTCCTGCGATATATTGTGACAATTCTGCCATGGCAATACGCTCTTGTGTCATGGTGTCTCGATCACGCACCGTTACCGCCTTATCATTCAATGAATCAAAATCAACGGTGACACAAAATGGGGTCCCAATTTCATCCTGACGGCGGTACCGTTTCCCAATCGATTGAGTTTCGTCGTAATCAACCATGAAATTTTTTCGAAGGGTCTGAGCAAGTTCCTTGGCCACATTTGATAATTCTGGTTTTTTCGATAACGGAAGAACGGCCACTTTGTATGGGGCTAAATGTTTCGGAAACTTCATGACTACACGTTTGTCAGTCTCCCCTTCTTCAGAAGTTGGCGCTTCTTCTTCATGGTAGGCCTCAAGGAGTGATACCAAAAGCATACGATCGATACCGAATGTTGGTTCAATCACATGAGGAACAAATTTTTCATTGGTGACCGGATCAAGATATTCCAAACTTTCTCCACTCCCCTTCATATGGCGAGCAAGGTCAAAGTCTGTCCGATACGCAATACCATGAAGCTCTTTTACACCGAACGGAAACTTATACTCAATATCCATGGTACGTTTGGAATAGTGCGCTCGCTCACCGTCTGGAATTTCATGCCACACCAAATTATCCATGTTGACTTGCATGACATCTTTCCACCAACGTTTAATTTCTGAAAGCCACATTTCAAATACCCCTTCCCAATCTTTCGGATTGATAAAATATTCGAATTCTCCAATTTCAAATTCGCGGGTACGGAAAATAAAATTCCCAGGTGTAATTTCGTTACGAAAGTTTTTTCCAATCTGCGCAATACCAAATGGCAGACGACGACGACTTGCTTGAAGTACATTTTTGAAATTCACAAACATGCCGGCCGCAGTTTCGGGGCGAAGATATGCAACTGAGGTTGAATCTTCTGTCGGCCCAAGAAACGTTTTGAACATCAAGTTAAAATTTTTCTGACCTGTCAGTTGCCCGCCGCAATTAGGGCAGGGAATTTCTTGGATATCACGGGGTGTTTCTTTGTCGTAGCCAGGTTCTGCAGCTTTAGCTTCAAGAAGATGATCGGCACGAAAACGGTGGTGGCACACTTTACATTCAACAAGTGGATCACTAAAATTTTCTAAATGCCCAGACACTTCCCACACCTTTGGGTTCATGATAATGGCCGTGTCCATGGGTACCATATCTTCCCGCTCTTGGACAAAAAATTTCCACCATGCGGCTTTAATATTTTGTTTCAGCATGTGGCCAAGTGGACCGTAATCCCAGCTATTGGCAAGCCCGCCATAAATTTCACTGCCGGGGAAAATGAATCCACGACGTTTTGCAAGCGATACAATTTCTTCTAACGAGACTTGTTTGGACATACCGTTTAGGTAAGACAAGGCCTAAAAAAAAATAAAAAGGCCCGATAAAAACGGCCTTGGGCCCCGGTTATTTCGGGGGGTTCCACCCAAGTTTCCTAGTAATTTACTAGGACACTTTTTAGCTCAGTTGTGCGACACATACTCCCTGAGTGCCACCTCAGATCATTGTGGTATCGCGTAAAAATAAGTATATCGACGAACCGGAAAAGTGTCAAGAAAAGAAAACAGAGGCATGCTCGCAAATCGCGTGCATGCCTCCGGTGAAAGAATCAGAACCTCGTGGGGAACCCCTCCGTGACTCTCAGTCCCCCCCTCTCCCTACCCCATCTTCCCAGGCGTACGCCTTGTCCGCGACACGATTGAACTCGAGCGCGAGTGCCTTCATCCTGTCGAGCGCCTCGGAATCCCCGATGCCAACGGCAGGGGGCATCGTATTGTCCTCGAGGATCCGGATCAGATCCTTCCTGCCCGACAGTGCCTGAACCGGATAGCGCAGCAGCTCGAGCTTGGGCATCGCACCCTTGTTGTCCGGCTCGTGGCAGCTCATGCAGTTCCGATCTCGCTCTGCGAGCGCGAGTGCCTGATACGCCGTGTTCAGCTCTGCCACGTACTCGTTCCCTGGCGAGAACACGTAGGTGAAACTGGTCACCCGAGGCTGCCTCTCCCCATCCTCCTCCCACTCCCACCCACGATCTTCACGAGGAGTCACGATACGGTTCGGGTCGAGATCGTTCGACCGGAGCGCTGCGACCCAAACCCCAGCCTGGAAGTAGAAGATGATCTTCCTTGCCTGCGTGTACGACTTGATCTTTCCTGGTGCGTGCCAGAACGGGTACGCGTACTCGCCTGGATCGAGCTCGCGGAAACGGCTCGGAACTTGGCAGACCTCGTATTCGATGCCGTCGTTCGGATTGACCTCCCGGGTGCAGGTGTAGCGGCTCTCGAACGCGAACGTCGACAGATAGAGCATCGGGAAGACGCGCGCGCTGTCGAACTCGGTCACGTGACCGATGTCATAGGGGAGGAGGCCCGCCCCCTCCTTCTGACCACCCCACACGATCTGGCGCCGCGGGTTCTGCACCCCGGCCACCCGAGCAGGGAGAGCCCACGCGCACGCGTCGCGCTCGGCCTTGCTCTCCAGGTTGCCCACGGGGCACGCCTCGGAGAGACTCTTCATGAAGCTCTCGACCGCCGGCGTCGTCGGCGCCCCCCCCGAATCCACGGGGTCGTTGCCGCACGCAGAGAGTGCCACAACGAAGAAGAATATTGCGGCTCCGAGGAGCCGCCAAACTGCGGTTATCACTTTCAGGTATCTCTTTTCTGGGTCACATCTGTAACCCGGCAAAATATTACCAAAAAAAAGTGAAAAAAGTCAAGGGTCTCAGATTAAAAAACTACCCGGATGGGTAGGTTTTTAATCACCTATTCTTTTTAAATCGTCGTAATTTCTTTTTCCTTTTCCTCTCCCACCATTTTTATTTTTTCATTATGCTCTTTGACGAGAAGCTCGAGGTCTTCGTAATACCCAAATTTTTCATCTTCGGTGATCTGACCATTGTCTTCGCCATGCTCAATCGCTTTTTTCACCTCTTCGCGTGCTTGGCGAATCGCAATGCGGGCAGCTTCTAATTTTTGCGCAAGCACCTTAATAAGTTCTTGGCGACGATCTGCAGTCAGTTCTGGAAGAGATACCCGAATAAGTTTTCCATCGTTTACCGGGCTAATTCCGAGCCCGGAATTTCTAATGCCGACTTCGACCGCCTGGAGTAAACTCTTATCCCAAGGTTCAACCACAATGGTTTTCGCATCTTGGACAGAAATAGAAGCAACAGCCTTCACTGGTTGACGACTCCCATACGCTTCAACCGAAACATCTTCCACAAGAGCCGGTGTCGCACGCCCGGTGCGCAAACTTGCCACATCATGCTTCAAGTGAGCATAGACGGCTTCAAACGATTCTTTATGTTCGAGAACAGGATTCATAAGATAGTATATTTTTGAGTGTTGCTTTATTGTTTTGGTAAATAATTGAAACCAACATAGAGAAGATTCCCCTTTCCTTCGGCAGGATGCACCCGAAGCGCGGTTGGCACCTGACCGGAAGGAAGCTTTTGTGTCTTCCAACTCTCGCCTCCATCGGCACTCCGATAAAAGGTGGAACGCTGATTAATGGTGGCAGTGTAGTATACTTCATTATCATTGTTCACATTCACCGCAAAACCATAAATCTGCGCACTTCCGGGAGGGGTTACCAGTTTCATAGGACGCCATGTCTCTCCACTATCATTCGAGACCAAAATACCATACGCCGACACCCAATACAAGACTCCGGCTTTTTTCGGATGAATAACTAAACGTCGGAAATCTGCAGAACCGGAGAATGATTTCATATTTGCCTGTAGCGGTTCCCAGGTAATTCCACCATCATCACTTCGGTACAACCCCTTTTTGCGAGAGGCTCCATACCAAACACCTTCCTGAATAGGGTCTGGTTTTACCGCAGAAAATGGAACCTTGAACCGATACATCGTCGCCCACGTTTCCCCCGCATCGACACTTTGCAAAATATCGCCATTATCTGCTGTCATAACTACAGAGTCCGGAGCGAACGGATCAATGGCAAGTGCTGCAATTCTAGTATTGGTTCGTGATTCACGATACACCTCTGTCCAAGTTCGCGTACAATCATCTGTTTTATACACGACACTTCCAAGCGAAGCGTACACCACACATTTATTTTCAGGATGTACCGCTATGTCGTATACAAAGGCATTTGCCACAGGCAGCCTGGCCCCTTGCCAAGATGCACCCTCATCGGTCGTAAAGAAAAGACCACTTTCCCGAGAAAGCCAGTAAAAAGAATTAGAAGCAGCCGGATCATCAACTAAACGAAAAACGCTCACTCCGGAAAGAGAACGAACGCCTTGAGTGGTAGGGTATGAAACAATGGGTTTCCAAGTGCTTCCCTGGTCGCTTGAAACAAACATACCAACAGGACCGGCACTGGTATTTTGCTTGTTGCCACTAAAAAAATCACAACCCGCTCCGAGAACGACAACCGCGATAAGAAGAAAGGCTAACCGAGATGCAACGATACGCATAAAATTATGGAATAACTTGGAGAATATGTTCAATAAGTAATCGGGGGTGTACATTCGCTTCCATATATTGCTTGGAATAACGAATAGCCTTATCAATACGAACGGCACTCTCACCTTCAATCGGAAGTTTTTTTTCTTCAGAAAGAATTCGTGATGGAAGCCCGCGACTCGTACGTACAATATCAGAAAGCGCTAACTGCCAAAGCCCTAAACGAACAGAAAGTGTTTCACGCGCTCCAATATGATCTGTCTTATCCCCGAAAAGCTCTTCTACAAGGGTGAGTTTTTCATGAAAACTTTTTCCGAAGAGCGCCTGAAACCGCTCAACTTCTGTTTCAAACCAATGACGTTCCTCTGTAGACTCGAGAGCCTCGAGCGCTATACCCGGCCGCCCAAGTGAAATGCGGGCCACCTGTTCTGCCTGTTTCGCTGGTACTCCCCGAAGTATGAGTGCGTCCGAGATAAGCGAGGTGCGTACTCGCGGCATCATAACCACCTGACAGCGAGAGCGAATGGTGAGCGGAACCCGTGTTTCATCTTCGACAATAAGCCAAAGAATGGTTCGGCCTTTTGGTTCTTCAAGCGTTTTAAGAAACGCATTGGCCGCGCCGATACTGAGATCCTCTGCCCCGTCGATAAAGGCTACACGGTAGCCTCCCAAAAAAGACGCTTCTGATAATCGGGCCAAAAGCCCACGAATGTCATCCGTCGAAATGTATTTCTTGGTTTTGCCGGTTTTTTCGTCCACCCCACGAACGAGTTCGAACACGTCTGGGTGTTGACGTAAAGCCTCTGGCTTAACCCCAAGAAGACGCGCAGATACGAGGCGGGCAAATGTGCGTTTCCCTACCCCTTCTGGCCCAACGAGCATGTACGCGTGATGGAGGGCACCAGCTTGTTCAGCTTTTTCAAAGTATGCCCGAATAGATTCGTGGCCAATGAGGGTCTCCATACAAGGTAGAGTATAGCACGTTTCTGAAAAAATTCCAGTTCTAGCGAATCCAAACAGTCTTGATATGTACGAACTCTTTCATTCCATACGAAGAGAGCTCTCGCCCATAGCCGGATATCTTTGTGCCTCCAAACGGCAAACGGGGGTCAGATTTCACCATACCATTAATAACAACGGTGCCGGCCACAATATCTTTCGCCACCTCTTCAGCTTTAGCCGTGTCAACAGTCCAAATAGCAGCACCAAGACCAAAAGGGGTATCGTTCGCAATCTGGAGCGCCTCAGCGAGATTCTTTACCCGAAACACAAGGGCAACCGGCCCAAATACTTCTTCTTTATAAATCGCCATGTCTTTCGTAATATCGGTCAGAATGGTTGGGGCGTAAAAAAATCCGGGACGGGAAAGCGATGTTCCCCCTGTAACACAGCGCGCACCTGCCTCAAGCGCTTTAGTTACCTGCGTATGAATTTCATTTCTTGCCTCATTACTAACAAGCGGGCCAAATTCGGTAGTCTCATCATAGGGATCCCCTACCTTAATGGTTTCAAATGCTTGTTTCAGTCCACTGATAAATGCGTCAGCAACCTCTTCTTCAACAATAAATCGTTTGGCCGCAATACAGCTTTGACCAGCGTTTTGTAAACGTGAAGTAGTGGCCACAGCAATAGCATCTGAAATATTCGCATCACGAAGCACGATAAAGGGGTCGCTTCCCCCGAGCTCTAATACTGTTTTTTTAAGAGCTGCACCCGCAGCACTTGCCACCGCTCTCCCTGCAGCCTCACTTCCTGTTAATGTTACAGCCGCAATACGCTCATCGTGAATAAGCGCTTCTGCTTCCCCACCCCGAATAAGTAACGACTGGAAGACCCCGTCTGGCACTTCGGCCGATCGGAATACTTCTTCAATCGCCAAAGCACAGCCCGGAACATTCGACGCGTGTTTTAAAAGCCCCACGTTTCCAGCCATAGCGGCCGGCGCAATGAATCGAAACACTTGCCAGAAAGGAAAATTCCACGGCATGATCGCAAAAATAATTCCCATTGGATCAAAACGAACGTAACTTTTGGTCGCATCGCTTTGAATACCTTCTTCTGAGAGAATACGCTCACCCTGTTCTGCATAATACTCAAGAACCCAGGCAGATTTTTCTACTTCGGCTCGCGCTTGTTTCATAGGTTTTCCCATTTCGTCCGTCATGAGTTTCGCCAAAACCTCACTCTTTGCACGAAGCACCTCGGCCACACGCTTCAGATGCGCCCCCCGTTCTCGGTATGAGAGTAATTTCCAAGTCAAAAAAGTTTCGCTTGCCCTCTTCAGTCGAGTCTCTACTTCTTCTTTAGAGTGAAGCGGATACGTTTGAATAACCTCTCCGGTTCCCGGATGAATAACGTTCAACATATGTATAGAGATAAACCCGACAAAACCAAAGTCAGTCTTATGAGGCAGACATGATTTCGCGAAGTTCGTGAGTCAAAATCTTTATATTATCCGCGTAATCAATTGGTACATCGACAACATGCACCCCAGGCGTAGTAAGACACGAGGAAAGGCGTGGTAATAATTCATTAGTCTGATTGATGCGATACCCCTCGGCCCCAAAACTTTTAGCCAGCGCAACCATGTCAGGGTTCCCAAATGTTAAACCAAATGAATCCATACCTGAAGCTGCTTGTTTCCACTGAATCATGCCGTATCCATCGTCACGAAGAACGACTATGGTTAAATTGAGCTTCAGCCGAACAGCCGTTTCAAGTTCGTGAACATTCATGAGAAATCCTCCGTCACCAGCAACGACCAGAACGGCTTTTTCTGGATTCGTCAGTTTTGCAGCCATCCCAGCCGGAAGCCCGGCCCCCATCGTCGCAAGTGCGTTGTCGAGAAGTAAGGTATTCCTCTCATAGGTTTTATACTGACGAGCAAACCACAGTTTATACATCCCATTATCCAGGCACACAATTCCATCGGCCGGCATGGCGGCCCGAATATCTGCCACAAACCGACTCGGTCGAATGGGAAAATCAGGAGCCGCACTATCGCGAGCAATGTGAGCCTCTAACTTTATTTTCGTATTTTTCATGGAGGCAAAATCCCAAACCGTTTGCGTGGTTATTTTTTCCGTCATTTGCCAAAGTGCGTTTCCAATATCCCCGATAACTTCTAAATGAGGAAAATAGACATCGTCGACGGCTGCCGAATTAAAATTCACATGAATCACTTTCGGCCCATCATGGCGCATCAAAAATGGCGGCTTCTCAACTACATCATGGCCGATATTGATAATGCAGTCTGATTCTGCAATAGCCGAATGAACAAAATCTCCTGAAGATAAGGCCGTACACCCCAAAGAAAGTTCATGGCGCTCATCGACGACACCTTTTCCCATCTGTGTTGAGCAAAACGGAATACCTGTTTTATCAATAAATTCTCGAAGGCTTTTTGAAACGAGTTTTCTATTGGCACCTGCACCAATCACAATAAGCGGTCGCTTTGCCCCCTCAATCATTTCTATGGCTAACGCCACAGCCTTTTCTTCTGCGGCAGGGCGTCGAATTTTCCCATTCGGAAAGAGTGGCAACTCCCCGACTTCTTCAGCGGCGATATCTTCTGGTAATTCTAAGTGAGTTGCCCCTGGCCGTTCTTCCATAGCAACACGAAAAGCTTCCCGTACTCGGGCTGGAACTGTGGTGGCGCTCACAATTTGTCGGGTATATTTTGTAATCGGTTTCATGATATCGACGACCGAAATAATTTGGAAATGCCCTTGCTTACTTATTTTAATCGGCTTTTGCCCAGTAACCATAAACAGAGGCATGGCCCCAAGCGTGGCATAGGCTGCTGCTGTCGCTAAATTGGTCGCCCCTGGTCCAAGCGTTGTCATCACCACACCAGGTTTTCCGGTCAGGCGGCCAATGGTTGCCGCCATAAATGCCGCCGACTGTTCGTGGCGAGTGGTAATAAGGCGTATTGAAGAGGTGCGGAGTGCCTCAAGCAAATCTAAATTTTCTTCCCCAGGAACAGCAAAGCAATACTCCACCCCCTCATGTTCCAGCGCTTTTACAAAGGCGTGAGCAGCATTTAAATGATCAGACATAAAAACAACAAGAATACTCCTCCTTTCCTAGGGTAGCGTGGAAATGGAAAAACGTCGAGGGCCCCTATGCCGAACGAATAACACGAAGGGTTTGCATTGCCGATTTTTTCCAGTCAAACTCTCGGACTCTCGAAAAACCTGCCTGTGTATATTTTTGCCTCATCTCTTCTGAAGTCAGGAGTGTATAGAGGCTGTCAACAGCACACCCTTCGTCTTTTGGGTCAATAAACACGCATGCCTCCCCTCCAACCTCAGGCAAACACGATCGATTCGATGAAAGCACGGGGACCCCAGACTGAAATGCCTCAAGAAGCGGAATACCAAAACCTTCGTACCAGCTGAGAAAAACAAAGGCTCGTGTTGCTTGAAATAGTACTGGTAGATCCTCGGCACTGACCCAACCCAATTCAAAAATATCTTTTTTAAATGGCGAATGATCTATTTCTTTTTTCACAGCATCGTATCCGAACCCGGGTTTTCCAATGAGCACCAAAGCTTCTTTTTGCTCTGGATACTTTTGACGAAACGCATTATAGACACGAATAAGCCCAGCGACATTTTTCTTTTCCTCTAATCGACCGGCAAATAAAATATATGTTTCTGGAAGATGATAGGTTGAGCGAACGCGTTTCTTTTCTTCTTCGGAATGAGGAACACCAAAAGACGGATCAACTCCGTGAGGAACGACAGTGATCTGCCCAACTCGTTCAGGTTTTTTTGTGAGCCGAATCAGGTCAGATCGGACATGCTCTGTTGGCACAATAACCTGGGCTTGTTTTCGCAAAGCGAACGTCGCCGACCAGACACTGTACCAGCGCTCAAACCGACTATATGCTTTCGGAAAATAGGCTCCAGCAACATCGTGAATGGTAAGCACGGTTTTTTTAGGATGGATCAAAGGAAGAACATGAGCCGGAACAAATAATACGTCAGGTGGACGTCGAAACATTTCCCAAGAGAAACGAATTTGTGTCCATCTTTTTTTTGGAGGCCACCCTAATACTCGGCTCTCCCAATGCGGAGGGAGCTTGGCGATATCACCCGTAAGGGGTGTATCAGAATACAAAACAACTCGGTCGGTATTTGGAACGAGTGTTTTTAATTCTTCTATCATGTGCCACGTATACCATTCCACGCCCGTTTTTTTGTCGTGATTGGCGCGTGAGGCATCAATGCCGATGATCATATATTTCTATACATCCTTTTTCTGACTCTCAATTCTTTCTTTATTTTGACTAAGACGATTTTGGTACACCTCTTCCAAATTAAGGTGATATCGATTTGCCAAATGAAGTGCCCAAAAAAGAAGGTCAGGAATCACTTCTGTTTGAACCGCACGAGAGGAACTTTCTGTTCCGTGCTCTTTCACCTCAATAAACCCAGAAATTTTACCGAGCAATTTTCCCAGATGAAGAGTAACATGGCGAACGCATGATAGTTCATCGACGGCATGCCGCGCATCGTAATATTTTGCATCATACGCTTCTTGAAGCTTTTGCAGTTCTTGAAGGTCCATATTAGCGCGTAGCCAAAACACTGCGTTTATACGCATCCAAATTTTCAAGCGCAATCCCCGTTCCCTTCACTACACACAGAAGGGGTTCATCAGCAACATAGCATGGCACCCCGGTTGACTGCGAAATAAGTTCATCAAGATTACGGAGCTGGGACGAACCTCCGGACATCATAATTCCTTTATCCATCACATCTGCTGAAAGTTCAGGAGGAGTATCGTGGAGTACTTTTTTTACCGCTTCAATCAACCCTTCCAAATCTTGTTGCAATGCCTCGGTCGTGTCGTCACTTGTAATCGTCATAGTGCGCGGAAGACCCGTAATCATGTCGCGCCCTTTCACCTCCATCGTGAGCGGTTTATTCATAAACATGGCCGAACCAATCGTAATTTTCACGTCTTCCGACGTGCGCTCACCAATAGCTAAGCCGTACTTACGACGAATATACTCGGCAATCGAGGCGTCAAAACGCGTACCGCCAATGCGAACCGAACCCCACGAAACAATGCCTCCGAGTGAAATAACCGCAATTTCAGCAGTTCCTCCGCCGATATCGATAATCATGTGCCCTGAGGCCGAGCCAATCGGAATATCAGCTCCGATAGCCGCCACGATCGGTTCTTTAATAATGTATGCTGCCCGGGCCCCGGCGGCGAGTGCCGCATCAATAACAGCACGACGTTCTGTTGACGTGATACCGGCAGGCACCGCAATCATCACTTCCGGGCGAAACAAACGAAATCCCCCAATCGCTTTGTTAATAAAATAACGAAGCATGGCTTCGGTCGTACGGTAATTGGCAATAACCCCGTCTTTGAGGGGTCGCTCCGCGATAATACTATCAGGCGTGCGGCCGATCATGTCTTTTGCCTCTGCTCCAACAGCGAGCACTTTTCCGTCAACTCGACTAATGGCAACCACGGAAGGTTCGTTAATCACAATGCCGCGCTTCGGGATATGCACGAGAACATTGGTGGTACCAAGGTCGATGCCAACTTTTTTAATAAACATACAACATTATTCACGAGGCGCCGCCATCACATGAAAAAACATATCTCGAGGGAACATACCCTGAAAGGTGTAGACCGAATTTCCCCATTCTTTTGGATCTTCAGGTGGAGATGCCTGTAGGATACTAGTACCAAAATCAAGAGCGAGCGTCAAACTGTACGGAACGACCCCTAATTGTTTTTGGACCTGAAGATCGTATGTGCCATTTTTTATATCTTCAACAAGTTGTGGTGGTAAGACATAGGAAAAAGACAGTTCTTTTGTTTCCCCAGGCTCTACACTAAAAAACAAACCGTACCACACCTTACCTAATTCTTCACCGACGGCAACATCATTTCGCGCAATCAGCCGACCATTGCGATGTACTCCTTCGACCCCAGAAAAGATGGCGCCTTTTGGCACAAACACTCGTGCGTACGTTTGATATCTCGTGGTTCGCCAATCAAACGTCCCTGTGTGCCGATACGCCATTCGCACCGTTGCCTTGTAGCCATTTTTTTCTGGAATAATTTCATACGTTAAGCGACGACGCATGGCGTGATCCGTTTTGAGCGCCCCCAAATTCGCATCTACCCAAAGAACATAATCTCCATAAGTTGAAGTTGAAACTCGTCCACCCGCACCTTCACGCTCAATAATTTCTGCAATCGTATGATCAGACGAAACCGCCATAATCTGTTTTTCCTCCACGAGCCGTTTTCCTAAATCAAGATATTCTGTCGGACGTAAAAACGCATCTCGTGCAACTGCTCGAACCAAAACCGTAAAAAAAGGAGAAAGGATATTTTTTCGTTCGCTCGCAGTAAGACCGCGATCCACATACGCGTACTCTACTTCATATTGCAATTTTTGTGTGACGGTTTCTGCCGAAAAAACACTCCCCTCAACCGTAAGCGGACCGGTTAAACGGAGCAGCCCCTCAAGCACCGTTGGGGTAATGGCAAATACCGCATCAATTTCAGAAGCTTTTGCTCCTCCGGCTCGACGATACGCGCGTAATACCTCGGCCACCCCTTCGGCAAAATCTGGCGACCAATTCGCATCACGAAAATACCAAGCTGGAACACCAAGGTACTGTTTCAATGGTTCTGGAGGAACACTTGAACCAGGGGTCGTTGCTCGATCTACATGCTCGGACCCTTCAATCGTATCAACGGTGAGTCGACCACTATCGAGCGTGACCACGGCATAGGAACCAATAAAACCCCCACCTGGCCGCAATTCAGTATTATTTTCTAAAAGAAGCAAGTAGGTTTTTGGCTCACGGAATCCGAGAAGAAGCGGCACATCTTCGGCCGCGAAAATAGTTGAAGAAGGTGATCGTTCTTGAAGTCTTTTGACCACTGCCTCAGCCGTACTTTGCACTACTTTTTCTGGAACATGAATCTTGCCCGCCTTCCACAAAAACAGGAGTACGAGGCCGGCAAGGAGAAGTAAAAAAAACAACACGGCACAGCCAATAAGAATGAAGCGTCCTCGATGTTTTTGTTTTGGCTCATGCAAAAACGTCATAGAGAATTTGGAGTTTGGCGCTTCTTTTGAGAAACATTAAACCCGAGATATTTTCCTCGCATCAGATGCGTTACCGCATCAATCGCGGGAATGGCGCTCACAAAAATAAGAGAAAATGGGAGGAGTAACCACTGTACGACCATCATAACATAGGCATGGCGCGGGTGCGATGCTGGTTTTTTAGGCAGAAGTGGAAAACTGCAAACCGCCGACAATAAGAGCCCAACCATGGCTAACGTCATGAGTGTCTCAAGAATGGTCGGCGCATTAAAATAGAGAGCACTCTGACGAACGGACTCTGGGGCCAGGTAAAGTGGGAGCCGCCCGAGCACGGTAATCAAAAGCGCAACAGTGCACCAAGACCATTTTCCTTCCCACTCCATAAAAAGCCATTTTACCTTACTGTACCACGGAATGCGGTTTCCTTTTTTCTTGAATTCATACAAAAGAAACGGAATGTGTTCAGTCCCCCACGCCCAACGACGCTGCTGTTTATACAAATTCACCATGCTTTGCCACCAGCGATCATCGCGCACCGTGTCCATTGATACCGGAATATAGAGCGGTGTTACTTCATACTTTCCATCATAGGCTAAATAGCACTGATAAAAAATACGAGAATCCTCACTCACAATTCTTTTATCGTGAAATCCGGCATCAAGAATGGCTCGCCAGCTCATGGAATGCGATGAAAAAGTAACGAGCGAATCTTGGCGAGCCAGCGCCGTCATGAGCCAAAAGGTGGTTCCGAACGCCATAAGCCGAAGCATGGCCGGAGACTCCCACATATTATTATTATAAAGCGCCACCGGCTGATACGAACTTCGAGTTGGATTAGGGTGAGTACAGTAGATATAAGTAAGGTACGCAAAGTATGAACCGTGACACACGGTATCAATATCAAAAATGGTTACGATCACATCATCTGGATTCCACTTTTTCTTTTCGACGTACGAAACCATCTGCCCTTCTGCATAATGCAAGTTCGACCCTTTTCCCGGAATCTCGTCGGGCAAGTCTGTCGGGTGAAGCGTACCGACAATATCTGCAAATGCTCCGGCAAAACGATTTTTTATTTTAGGAAAAATATCATGATAATGTTCAGCCGTACGCGCCTCCCCACAGACCACAATCGTAAAAACAGAAGGGTCGTATACCGCGGTTGCAATACTTGCGAGTGCCGTTTCGACCACATCCCATGATTCATTATAAAGAGTAAGAAAGATAAGATGCTTTTTCGTTTTCCAGGCCGGAATTTCCTGCTTTAATTTTGTTTCCCAATCAACATGCCGGACAATATGAAACCGGCGCCAAGCCACGAGTAAGTAGAAAGAATAATGAAATACTTTCAGTACCCAGTAAATGTCAAACAGAATAATGGCATAAATCATGGCGAGCGGAAACAGAGCGGAAAGCACAAAAGCCCCAATCAGTGTTGCCCAAATTGAGAGTCCGGGAAGGATCTCGTACAAACGATAGCGTCCGTACGGGGTAAGCATAGATCTAAAGAGAGACACGTCCAATATTTGGCTCGCTCGTGTACTGAGGTAAAACGTAGGTGTGAAGAGATGCTCCTTTTACCGTTTGGCGTATTTCGGATTCAGTACACTGTTCTTTTGATATTTCAGCAATCGGAACAGAAAGTGCATAAGCCAGCGTGTTCGAAATAGTATATGCCACCCGACTGCCGGTAAAACTCGTGGCACCAGAAACCACAACGACTGCGGTAATATCTTTTAGTTCAACCCCAAATGACTGAAGCGCTTCGTGGACTACAGAGAGCCATGAGCTATGCGTATCCACTGTTTTCGTAAATGTCAAAAGCCCCTCTTCCCCATCTTTTTCAGATACAGAGAGAACAGACAGAGCACGACCATCTTCCGGGGAAAGAACCAGTATCATACCTAACGAACATTAAGTGTGTTCAAAACCATGACATGCTTTCCTTCGAATAAGGTGTAGATGAACTTATCCATTACATGGCGTCGATCCCAGAATTCTTTTTCGGCCATAACCGTATAACGGATATCAAAACCAAGCTCCTTTTCGTAATGTGCAATAAGTTCGGCCAAGGCTCGCTCTTTCACTGCGCCAATAAGAAGCATGTCTGTTTGTGCTTGAAGCGCCCCGGTGAATCGCCCGGTCAGCATAAGGAGTTTTAAATCTCCTGCGCGTGTTTTCAACTCTTCTACAAATTGCTGTTCCTCGAGAAGTCGAGCCTTCATCATAAGTGACTGAAGCTCTGGATAGAGCGGTGAAGCTGTATTCAGTTGCACATATTTTCTCCGATCGACTCCGGCTCCGGGCTCATCTTTCGCATGCCCTGGTGCTTCTACTTCATTCACAAGCCCGGCCAATGCTAAGATGGCGATTTCTCGCCGAATAGCATTCATTTGAGTTTCAAGAAGGCGTGCAAGTTCGCGAACATAAAACGCCTCAAATTCGTGCCGGAAAAGAAAACGTAATAATTTCACTCGCGTCTTTGAACCAAAGAGGTGTTCAAGCATATCTTTTAAAGCCCAGTCCCCTATTTGCCTTGGGCCATGTACGCGTAGTATAATGAAGCGGTGAACTGATGTCAAAGTAGAACAAACCGTATGCCACCTCGAATTGACCTTCATGAATTTTTCGTATCAGGAAACGACTCTGAGCGTTTGCACGTTCTTCTTCACGTAAGTGAACCCTCAACCGCTCGTGAACTTGCTCATGGTTACTTTTTTGCCGTGATTGAAGTGGATCACGGCACCACCGAAACAATTGAAGCATGCCAGGAACTTATCTCTACTCTTGAGAAACAATATTACACTCTTCCAACCGATGGCGAGAAACATCCTTTTGAACTTGCGGTTGAATATGTCAATCGCCGTAGCCACCACCTTATTCTCGATCGTAAAGTCCGCCTCTCGATTGTTGTTGGCGCCATTTCAGGGCAGTCCCTTCTTTTTGCCACCCACGGAGAACACGCCATCCATCTTCTTTACAGCAAAAATGATGAGCTCGAAGACATCACTCTTGGCGACGCTGACACGAGTGGCACACAACTTTTTCCAGCCATCATGCAAGGCGAGGTAGGAAAGGGCGACATACTCTACGCTGTCACTCCTCGAACCGCAGACTATATTCCGCCAGAACGCATGAAAAAAATGCTTGCAAAAAAACCACCGAGAGTGGCAGCCGCAAATATCCAAGAAACACTCGAGAACATGGACAGCGGTCTTGGGTTTGGCGGGGTTCTTTTACAAATGGAGGAAACACTTGGGAATAAAGGAGTGGGAGCTCCTGTCACAGATGATGGCATTGAAGAGCCAGAAGAAGTGGAAATGATGTCTCGTCCTCAAAAACGGACACGGGATGTACCACCTCGCGGAGATATTCTTTCTGGTTTTGGTGTCGCCATGGCCAGAATCGTGGTCGGATTCGCCAAACTTATCAAGGGGCTCCTTATCGGTACAGGAAAGCTACTCTTTGGCGGGGTTCTTATCATTACCAATTGGGGCGGACAACGCGAAAGTGTCCTTGAAAGCATGTCGCATACCGTTGAAGAAAAAAGGCAATATCTTCTCAACCTCCCTATCACCACCAAAATTTTAGCGATTGTCATGATTCTTTTGCTGGCAATCTTTGCAGGGACTGTTTTCGTGAATCGCATTCGAGCCGAACGAGAACAAGTGGCACAAACGTATCTTGATACGGTTCAGGCAATTACCGACAAAATAACCGCAGCAGAAGCAAGTGCGATTTATAATGATAAAGCCAAAGCACTTGCGCTCATTGGGGAGGCCGACACCATGGCCCAAAACTTACCCGACGATCCAGGAGAGAAGAAAGCAAAACGAACAGAACTTTTGGAACGGGTGGCTGCACAGCGTGAACGGTTACGAAACGTGACCAAAGTCTCTCCAACACTTGTGGCAAAACTTACTACTGATCGACCAGAAACGAACGTAACTCTTCTGGCCCGGCTTCAAAACACACTCATTGCTTACGGGCCAAACGACACTGCCCTGCATATGGTTGACATGAGCAGTAAGGCCATCACAAGAAAGGATATTGGCGTTGTAAAGGGACTCAAAAAACACTACGTACCAAAAGAAGGAGAAAATATTCTCTTTATCGCGGAAAATAACCGACTCGCCAATTACGATAAAGAAAGTGGTACTGTCGCGCTTGTGGAAATTGCGAGCGGTGCGCCAGAAAAAAGTTTAGTTGACGTGGCGGTATATAATCAACGTCTATACGCACTTGATACTGAAACGAACCAAATATATCGACACAACAAAACTCAGGCCGGCTATGACAAAGGGACAACTTGGGTAAAACAGTTGAATGAGCCATTGACGAACGCAAACTCGTTTACGATTGACGGAGATATTTTTATCATGGAGACTACCGGAAAAATAAGGAAATTTTCTGCCGGAATCGAACAGGCCTTTTCTCTTCAAGATGTCGACCCTGTTTTATCAGGCAGTGGATTGATTTGGACCTATACGGACCTGAGCAATATCTACGTCCTCGATACAAAAAATGCACGAGTGGTCGTTCTTGATAAGAATGGGGTTATGAAAGCACAATACGTGGCCGATGCGTGGAAGGAACCAACCGGCATGGTTGTTGACGAGACAAAGAGAACAATTTATGTTCTCGAAAATAACACCGTGTCGATGTTCAGCTTCTAAAGAATAAGTTATTTCAGACACAATATAAAAACGCCCCGTAGGGCGTTTTTATATTGTGAATACAGTGCTGACTATTTCAATGTTACTTTTCCGCCAGCCTCTTCGATCTTTTTCTTCATGGCTTCAGCGTCTTCTTTCTTTACGCCTTCTTTAAGAACTTTTGGTGCTGCATCTACCAAGCCTTTTGCTTCAGCAAGACCAAGACCGGTCAATTCCTTCACCACTTTAATTACGCCAATTTTGTTTGCACCGGCGTCAGTAAGCTCAACAGCAAACTCAGATTTTTCTTCCGCTGCGGCCGCACCTGCACCACCAGCTGCTGGAGCTGCCATCATCATTGCGGGAGCTGCAGCTGAAACGCCGAATTTATCTTCAAGAACTTTTACGAGTTCTGAAAGATCAAGAACTGACATTTTTTCGATTGAATCTACGAGCGATTGAAATTTCGCTGGTACTTCAACAACTTTCTTTTCTTCTGACATATAATATAGAGAGTAATAAACAATATATTTTTCTACCGCTTACGCTGCTTGTTTATCTTTCACGGCATTAAGTACCGTAACAAGACCGCGTAAGTTGCCAGCCAACACATTGACGAATCCAGATACTGGAGCGTTCAATGTACCGACCAATTGACCCAAAAGCTGCTGCCGTGTTGGTAATTTTGCGAGCGCCTTTACGCTATTTGCGTCAATAAACTTTCCTTCTAAAATTCCACCAAAGATGGTAACCACTTCATGAGTCTTTGCAAAATCAGCAATAACTTTGGCTGCGCCAACTTCATCACCTTGTGCAAATACTGCTGCGACACCACCAGAAAAAGCATCTGCATCCGTATCAAACCCAGCATCTTTAAGCGCGCGAGCGATAAGTGTTTTTTTGCTTGCCACGTAAACGATACGTTCTTTGCGGCAGATTGCACGAAGTTCTTCAGACTCTTTTACTTTGAGCCCTTGAAAATTCGCAAACACGGTTGCTTTCGCACTCTTTAGATTGGTTTGAAGCACATTCAGCGCTTCTTCTTTTTGTTGCCTGGTTTTAGCCATAAAAACAAAAAAATCTGTGTAGCCACAGACAACCCCGAGAACTTCGACCTTGAAACTTCTTCCCCGAAAGGAAGAAATAGGAGTCACCTCGGTAGCATATTTAATCCACATTTACGTGGAAGCTACTGTCTATGGTTTTGCGTACAGTGTACCAGAATACATTATTCTGTCAAGTCCGCTTTATCTTCAGTAGAATACTCCACAAGAGATAATGCGGGCCGAACAACGATAAAGATCGTCGTTCGGCTCCCCTTCACGTGGTGGCGGGCTTGGGTTAGCGCGGCGGACCAGGTGACCAGTGATAACTATAGTTGCCGCTCGATTCCTTGTATGTGGCGGCGCGGAAGCCGATCAGTCGGGCGAGCTCCTTTGGCGAGACATGTGCACCAGCATTTTCCGGGTCGAGATTCGACAAGAGGGAGACGCGATCGCCGGACGAACGAGAAGAGACGGGGGTCGGGACCACACCGAGAGGGTGGTGATCACGGCCCAAGAGGATCTCGAGGGTAGCGCAGGACGGATCATTCTCGTCCGTGCCCATGAGCTGACGCGAGCCGACGACCTCCTGGATCGGACTCGGTGCGACGAGGTTCATCGAGACACCGAACGTACGGAGATAGTCGCTATCGGTCAAATCCGAGTTGGTGTCGCCGTTGGGATCGAGGCGCATGCCGCCGGTCTTCGGAGGGCTGAGGGGTGCCGGCTTCGTGACAGGGATCATGAGAGCGATCTCGTCCGCAGCGGGCGTCGGATCCGACTTGTTCATACGCTTGGCAGGCTTGCCGAGCGAACAGAACGTTCCGGCATAGCGCATGCCGTAGAGCGTGGGCCGAGCATCGTCCGTGACAGACGAGTCTGAGAGACGGCGCTCCGTGAACGCCATCGTCTCGGCCAGATCACGATTCGTGTAGTACTGCGGGCACCTGAAGGGACGAGTACCTCGCTTGGCGTGGACGTGAGAACGGCGCTCCGCCCGATCCCACTGGACCTGCATGGCGCTGATCGCCGAGGTGTCGAGAGGCCGAGAGGTGTCCTGCACCATGATGCTGGCGCGGGAATCGACGTTGCCGTTGAACGCGGACACGGGGATGTCGAGCTTCTGCTCGTCACCGACCATGCCGAGCGCCAGCCCGAAGGCCGGGGCGCTCGTGAAGAGGCAGAGAACGACCGCGACGAGCGCGCTGATGATGGAACGAACCATGGTGACAATCTCCTTCGTGACAATCAGTCACAGGTCCACTTTCGTGAACCTTTTGGGTGTTTTTCTTGGAATTTTTGCTCTGTTGAGCTAAAACTCCCTCACTTACCAAGTAACCTGTACACTACCACTTTTGAGCACACTTGTCAATACTCACAAGGGAACCTAGGGCATATTGACGAAGTGAAAAAAATCAATTATAGTATGAGCACTTTTTCATCTGGCGCCATCGTCTATCGGTTAGGACATTAGGTTTTCAACCTAAGAAGAGGGGTTCGACTCCCCTTGGCGCTACCAACAAAAACCACCCCACTTTTCGTCGGGTGGTTTTTGTTTCGTTCTCACTCATCCCCATCTTTACATGTTCTCTGTAGTGAAAAGGCCACAAGCACCCCTTGTCGACACCACAGTTTATATGGCAGGATGTGTAGAGGCTCTTTTCTTGGCACTCATCTGTCAATCTTTATGCGTATTTTAGGCATTGAATCTTCTTGCGACGATACGTCGGTTGCTCTTATTGAAAAAACCGAAAGTGGTTTTGTGATTATCAAAGAAAAAACTGCTAGCCAAATTGAGATTCACAAGGCCTATGGTGGGGTCATTCCAGAAATTGCCGGCCGTAAACATGCGGAACAAATTGTCCCTCTTATCGAACATGTTTTAGAAGGCGAACCAAAACCGGATCTTATTGCAGTTACGAGCGGTCCTGGCCTTATTACCGGACTTCTTGTCGGCCTTGAAGCCGCACGAACGCTTTCGTATAGTTGGAAGATTCCTTTTGTTGGGGTGAACCATATTGACGGACATCTTCATTCGGTTGAACTTGAACACCCCATTCAATTTCCTGCCCTTGCCCTTGTGGTTTCCGGTGGCCACACTGAGCTCATATTCATGCGTGACCATGGAGATTATATAAAGATAGGAAAAACCCGCGACGACGCAGTCGGAGAGTGTTTCGATAAAACTGCCAAAATTCTTGGATTCGACTACCCCGGCGGACCAAAAATTTCGAAAGAAGCGAAGGAAGGAAACCCTGAGGCAATCCCCTTTCCACGCCCCATGATAAAGGATACCAATTATGATTTTAGTTTCGCCGGACTTAAAACAGCAGCACTTTATCATCTTCGCGACCACCCCAGTGAATCTGTACCAAACTTTTGCGCGAGTGTTGAACAGGCGATGGTTGATGTACTCACAGAAAAAACCATGCGCGCTGCTCGTGCATTTAAACCCAAAAGCGTGCTTTTGGTTGGCGGTGTTTCCGCAAATCAAAAACTTCGTACCACGCTTGAACAAAAAATTACCGAGGAATTCCCCGATGTACTATGTTTACTCTCGCCCAAAACGCATTCGATGGATAATGGAGCGATGATTGCGGTGGCCGGCTATTACTCGTATCAAAAATTTGGTCCGAGCGATTGGCAGACGCTTACCCCTGAGCCTCAGTGGTCCGTGGATGTTCGGACTTAATTTACTACATCGCCTCAAACGATACCGAACCTTCTCCTAAAACGCCCTCCAGGGCGTTTTTGGTATCATCACCCCATCGCACCACAACTTGAGTGCGCATATTATTTCCATTGATACGAAATACCACAGGGTATGTTCCGGAAAAATCGGTAAATATTTTTTTGAGTATTTCCGTGTGTGTCTTTAAGGCATCTTTATCGACCGTAACTACCACCGTATTTGGTGCTTGCGGCTCATGACTATTGGTATTTCCCCCACTGGAAAGTGTCAGTTGACGACTCACAAGGTCAACATTTTCCCGAGTGAGCACGTGAACATTTTCCACAAAGATTTTATTGTCCCCCTCTTCTTTAGGTGTTTTACCAACAACCGCAATAATTTGACCTACTTGCCAAAGTGCTTGGGTCGCTTCGTATGTTTTGGGAAAAACGAGAAGCTCCATACCACCTGACATGTCTTGGAGGGTCACAAAAAGCATAATTGTTCCCTTTTTTGTCACCTTCTTTTTCACCGCATCAATAATTCCTCCGACCGTAATCCAACTATCTCGCGGATGTACTTCCACTTCAGAGAGAGGAATGGTGGCCCGACGAAGTCGATCAGCAAACATGGCGTATGGGTGCGATGACACATATAACCCTAAAAGGGTTTTTTCCCATATTAATTTTTGATCCAAGGTTGCAGGCGGAGCGGGTTTCAAATGTACTTTTGTATCAATCGCAATAGAGGTTCCACTAAAAAGTGAATGTTGTTTGGTCGTAAGAGCCTCTCGTGACTCGCGAGCAAAGCCGAGAATCGTGTCGCTGTTTGCCAAAAGCAAGCCACGATCATACCCGAAGCAATCCATGGCTCCAGCCTCGGCCAAACTCTCGACTGATTTTTTGTTCAGATCTTTATCTTGTACTCGGTGCAAAAAATCCTCAAGATCTTTATATGGCCCATTCTTTTTTCTCTCGGCGTAAATCACCTCACAGATATGATCACCGACATTTTTAATCGCAAGTAAACCAAAACGAATACGGCCTGGGTCCCCTGGCTTTGACACCATGGCAAAATTACGAAAACTCTCATTCACGTCTGGTGGAAGCACTTCGATACCCATGCGCTTACATTCATGCACGATGGCAGCAATTTTTTCAGCATCCCCTGCTTCAGCTTGAAGTACCGCAGTCATATACTGAACCGGGTAATGCGCTTTCATGTACGCGGTTTGATACGCCACAATGCCGTAACTTGCGGCATGCGCCTTATTGAACCCGTAGGCCGCAAATGGTTCAATGGCATGCCACATCTCATCAATCACATCTTTTTTTACCTTTCCCTTTTCCGCGCATCCTTTATAAAACTTTTCCTTCTGCTGAGCCATCTCTTCCGGAATCTTTTTCCCCATGGCTTTACGAAACTTGTCCGCCTCCATCCAGTCGTACCCCGCAAGCTCAATCGCAGTCAACATGACGTCGTCTTGGTATACAAGCAGACCGAAAGATGCTTCCAAAATCTTTTTCAAACGTGGATCAAAATACGTTACAAATTCAGGGTGGTATTTGCGTTTAATGTATTCTGGAATGGATTCCATTGGTCCTGGGCGATACAGCGCAACCATCGCCATGATATCATCGATCGTGGTTGGCTTCAGTTCTTTCAGCCAGCGCGTCATACCCGACCCAGACATCTGAAACACCCCCATGGTTTCCCCGCGCGCAAGCATGTCGAACGTTGGCTTGTCATCAAGAGGAAGTGTATAAATATCCACCTCATCACCGGTTGTTTTTTTCACAATCTGGACGGCATTTCCCAAAATGGAAAGGTTACGAATTCCCAAAAAGTCGTTCTTCAATACGCCCGCAGCTTCGACCGATTTCATTTCGTATTGCGTTGTTAACCGTGTGCCACCAACTTCGTACTGAATTGGCGTATAGTCGGTTAAAGGAGTCGGAGAAATAACCACCCCGGCCGCATGAATTGAGGTATGACGGGCACAGCCTTCTACTTTTTTTGCAAGATCAAGCAGACGCTTTACGTCTGGATTCGCATCATACAATTTTTTTAAATCAGGCTCTTCGGCTAGGGCACGGGTAATGGTCATCGGAAACCCTTGGGCACCAATGGGAATAAGTTTGGCTACCTGATCACAGAAATTATAAGAATACCCAAGCGCCCGACCCACATCGCGTGCACTGGCGCGCGCCGCCATGGTTCCAAAGGTAATAATCTGAGCAACCTTATCCTTTCCATATTTATTTGTTACATATTCAATCATTTCTTCACGGCGATCATCGGCAAAGTCTGTATCAATATCAGGAGGACTCGGGCGAAATGGATTCAAAAAACGTTCAAACGGTAACTTGAACCGAATCGGATCAACTGTCGTAATACCAAGAACATACGAAGAAAGCGAACCAGCCGCCGAACCACGAGTTGTTTCGACAATGCCGTGATCTTTCGCATATTGCACATAGTCTGCAACACAGAGAAAGTACGGTGCGTATCCTTTCTTTTTAATAATGTCGAGTTCGTAATTAATGCGGTCGACCACTTCTGGCGTAACCGGATTATAAAATTTGCCGACATTGGCAAATGTCCGGTCTCGAAGCTCGTCGTCTGCTGTTTTTCCTTCAGGGATAGTAACTGGAGCAAAGTGCCATTTATCAAGTTCAATCACAATATTAATACGATCGGCAATTTTTCCGGCGTTTTCGACCGCTTCTGGCACATGACGAAATCGCGAAAGCATGTCTTCCTCAGAATTGAGAGAGCGATCGACCTGGCGGTAATCGGTACGGTCGGTATATTCTACCTTCCAACCTTCACGAATACAGCATAAAATATCTTGCGCCTCGGCGTCTTCTTGATTTAGATAATGAACATCACGCGTTGCAACCAACGGAATATTCGTCTCTTTCGAGAGCGTGATGAGTTCAGAATTTACTTGCATCTGACCGGGAATTGCTGGATGATCCTGAAGTTCAAGGTAAAAATGATCGGGCCCGAAAATACGCGCGTACGATTCAGCAGCTTTCTTTGCCTCGGCCACCCTCCCCTGTTTCAGTAAACTCGGAACTTCACCGTGAATGTCTCCGGAAAGAGCAATGACATTGGCAGCGTACTTCGCTAAGATTTCTTTATCGAGGCGTGGTTTCCCGTTAAAAAAACCTTGCGTGTGTGCAAGTGAGCACAGCGTAAGGAGGTTACGATATCCGTCGTAGTTTTCAGCCAAAAGGATAAGCGGAAAAAACTCTTTGTCTTTTTCTGGATCTTTATCGGTCATGCCACGGGGTGCAATGTAGGTCTCAAATCCAATAATGGGTTTAATGCCATTTTCGACACATGCTTTATAAAATTCAATTGCTCCATACATGGCCCCTGAGTCAGTCAGGGAGATTGATTTGAATCCACGTTCTTTTGCAGCCTTAACTAGGGCTTTGGGTTTGACCAAGCCGTCAAGCAAAGAATAATGGGTGTGAACATGAAGGTGGGTAAAGCCCATAGTACCATAGAGTGTAGCCTACTTCGTGGCTCGCCGCAACCAATAAAAATACCCACTGCCGGGCCTGGCAATGGGTACTTTCTTCTTCCGCGAACACTACATATTTCGACCCCCCTTACGACGAGTTCGTCGTTCGGGTTTATCTCCTTCCTCCTCTTCGTCCATTTTTTTCTGAAGTTTACCAATGACCACTTTTTCGACAAGGCTTGCTACTAACCGCCCCATCGCCCCCATGCTGGTCGAGATACCGTCAACTTTGTTGCGCATGAACCCCACTGCTTCGGAAATGAGTTCTAACTTATCCGTAACATTTTCTACGATACGATTTGCGTTTCGAAGAACGCGTGCAGCTTGGTACAATAACCAGCACAGGAATACCGTAAACCACACGATACAAATAGAAAGAACAATATAGAGAAGATCTTGACTACTACCGTACATATAACTCCTTGCATCTCTTAACATGCCGACAGGTTCATGAAGAGTGCTATAGACTTAATGTATTTATTATACCACAGCTTTTCATTTAGCTCTACTATTCTCTCACAGTTGCCCCAAACTCTTTCTCCAAAAACCGAAGAAGCTCACGATGAACCGCATCAACATCAGAGGTCGTAAGTGTTTTTTCAACGGATCGATAGGTCAAGTGGTATGCCAAACTCTTTTTTCCTTTCGCGATATGCTCACCTCGGTAGACATCGAAAAGTTCAGCGCGAGAAATGAGAGGGTTGAATGAAGAAAGAGCCTGCTGAATTGTTTCGTGCGTTACTTCTTCGGAAACAACAAGAGCAATATCTTGGACAATGTCTGGATACACAGGAATCGGAACATATCGAATCGGCTGAGGCTCTTTCGATGCCAAGCGAACCAGATCTACCTCAAACGCAGCCACACGATACGGTAATCCTTCTGCTTCGATAACATCCGGATGAAGTTCACCAATATATCCAACCGCTTCACCATCTTGAACAATGACCGCACCTCGGCCGGGGTGAAGGAATGATGGCAAATTCTTTCTTTCTAAAGAAAAACGATACCGTAAACGGCGCATGAGCCCAGAAAGAACGGCGTATGCTTCTTTATATGGCGTCACCTCCCCTTTTTGACCAAATAAAAACGCGCTATGAAGAGGCTGGTGCGGCAAACGCCCGGTTCCTGTTTTTTGCGCTAGTTCACCCGAGGTTTCTTTTCGAAAAACCACTCCTGTTTCAAATAAACGGAGAGAATCAACACGGCGAATGTTTCCTTTTGCCGCCTCACACACACTCTCCAAAAGATGACGGCGCAGAAGCGGACGATCACTTGCGATCGGGTTATCAAGGCGGATATACGTATCATCCTTTACGCCAAAATGTTTTGGTGTTGTTTCCCGAACGAACGAATAGGTATACACCTCGTTGGCTCCGTACTGGCTCGACAGCACCTCTCGAAATTTACGCTCGAGTAGTAAGACTGGGTCAATTGGGGCAGCACTCATGGTGACCGAACCAAACACTGGTTTGATCTTGTCATATCCATACACCCGAATAATTTCTTCAACAATATCTTCCACTCGAGAAATATCTTTAGTAGCGCGACGGGTTGGAATTCCAACAGAAAGCTGGTCCTTACCGTGTTTTTTTACCCCGAACCCAAGACGAAGCAAAATATCCATGCCTTCCTTTATAGGAATTGGGGTTCCAAGAAACTCTTCAACATACTTCCACGATACAAGAAGTGGCTTTGGCATGGACGGGAGTTTCCCCTTACTTGCCAGCTTACTCACCTGAATACTCGGTCCATATATTTTACGGAGAAGTTCTACTGCGCGCGTGAGGCCGACCCCCACACTACAAGGGTCAAGTGATTTTTCATAACGGGTTGACGCATCGGTTCGGAGCCCAAGCATGGTCGTACCACGACGAATGGTTCCGGCGGTGAAGTTCGCAGCCTCAAGCAGAATCGATGTTGTCGTTTCTCCTACTTCTGTTTCTTTTCCACCCATAATACCGGCAACTCCAACCACTTTCTCGGCGTCTGCGATGACGAGAATTTCTGGTGAAAGTTTTCGTTTCTTCCCATCAAGGGTCGTCACCTCTTCATGTGCTTTAGCACGCCGTGCTTCAAGTTTTTTTCCTTGTACTTTGGCTGCATCATAGGCATGAAGTGGCTGACCGTATTCGAGCATGACATAATTCGTCACATCAACCACCGGGTGAATAGAGGCGATACCAAGCGTGGTTAATTTTTCCGTAAGCCAAGAAGGAGAAGGAATATTCGTAATGCCGCTAATCGCAACCGCCTCAAAGAGTGGCGTATCTTTTGCGCTCTCGACCACAATTCGTGGCGCAGTCGAACCTTTCGCTGGCATGATGCCCGGTCGCTTGGCGGTAATAATATTAAAATCTGTTTTCGTTAAGGCAGCGACTTCTCGTGCTAACCCAACATGGGAAAGAAGGTCGGGGCGATTTGATAATGATTTATTATCAATATCGAAAACAATGTCTGTTTTGTGGAGCGCTTCAGCAAGCAAAGTACCAGGCTTTACATGAAGGTCAGAAAGATCGAGTATTTCCTTTTCACCCTTTTTCGGAAATTCACTCGCAAGCCCAATTTCGTCAGCTCCGCAAATCATACCACTCGACGCCACACCGCGAATTTCTGCTGGTTCAAGGGTAATAAGATCTCCTTCTCCATGCCAGCGTACGCGCGCACCGACTTTTGCGACAGCCACGAGCATACCTTCTACCACGTTTGATCCGCCACAGACGATGGAGAGTGTTTCTTTACCAACAGACACTCTACACACTTTCAATTTATCAGCATTCGGATGAGCGGCGACCGCAATAATTTCACCAACGACAATGTTCTCCAAGTGTTCTCCGGCCCGAATAATGCCTTCGACCTCAACTGTTTTTTGAGTCAAAAGAGCCGCGACTTTTTCCGGGTCGAGTTTTTTTCCCTGCTTAATAAATGACTGAATCCAAGAAAATGAGACGAGCATACATTACGAGAATTGAGAAACAAAGCGGAGATCACCAGATTGAAAGTGGCGCACATCTTCAATACCGTATTTAAGCATGACCAGGCGATTAAATCCGCACCCGAAGGCAAAACCCGTATATTCTTTTGGATCAAGCCCAGCTTCTTGTAGAACATGCGGGTGGACCATACCCGCCCCAAACACCTCTAACCAGCCAGTCTCTTTACAGAGCCGACATCCTTTTCCAGAACAGAGGAAGCAGGTGACTTCCCCATTTACCCCCGGCTCAACGAATGGGTAGAACTTTGGACGCAGTCTCACCTCGGTTTTCTCTCCATACAAATGAGTGGCCATGGCAAGGAGGGTGGCTTTGAGATTTGCAAATGAGATCCCTTTTCCAACCATGAGACCTTCAAATTGATAAAAGGTGTGCTCATGGCGAACATCGGTAGCTTCGTTACGGAAGACACGACCAATAGTAACCATTTTTAATGGCGCACCGTATTCCCGAAGCATACGCACTTGGTACGACGTTGTTTGGGTACGCATCACCCAATCAGGATGGTCTTTAATATAGAACGTATCTTGCATGTCCCGAGCAGGATGGTTCGGAGGGACATTTAAGGCCGTGAAATTAAAATAATCACTTTCAAGTTCTGGGCTTTGTACAACACGGAAACCCAAACGCGAAAAAAAATCTTCAAGGTCATACCGAAGCGTCGTCAGCGGGTGAAGAGATCCATTTGGTTCACTGGGAATTTTTGGCTCAGTAATGTCAATTGTTTCTGTGGCCAAACGTGCTCTTGACCCTTCACTCCGAATCTTTCGCTCAACCTCTTGTTGCACTGCCTCTAATTCCGTTTTTAACACATTGAGTTCCTGTCCACGCATACGACGTTCTTCAGGAGACAAACTCCCAAGCCCTTTTAAAAGCTCAGTCAACTTGCCATTTTTTCGTCCAAAATACAGCTCGGTAAACGAGGCCAGTTCTGCTTCTGTCGTTATGTTCTGAATGGCCGCAAGATACTCTTGCCGAAATGTTTCGAGGTGTTCATGCATAAAAATCAAAATAGCGATATGCAATAAATGACGTTAAGAAAATAATTTAAGAATATCTCGACCCGTAACGACCATAATCAAAATCATGAGAAGGACAAAACCAATCGTATGTGCCACACCTTCAAATGCAGGGGGAATTTTTCGTCGGAAAATTCCTTCGAGCGCCACAAAAAAAGCGCGGCCCCCGTCAAGCGCTGGAATAGGAAGGATATTCATGGCGGCAAGCGAGAGTGAAATCATTGCTGCAATATGGATAAGATATGAAATCCCGAGCTCTGCACTTTGCCCTACGGCGGTCGCAATCCCCACGGGGCCAGAGACTTCGAAAAGTAACCCTTTCCCTGTCACAAGATTGACAACTAAAAGCCAAAGTGCTTGAAAAATACCAAGCAAACTCCAAAACGCAGCAACAAACCCTTCAGGAATCGCTTTATACCAAGCAAACTGCACGAGCCCAACATCAGCCAAACGAACCCCGAGCTTAGGAGAAGTTTCACCCGCAGACTCCACCACTCCTGGAATTACCTCTACCACGACAAGCCCTTCTTCGCGGGAAAGTTCTAATGTGAGCGGCTTTTCACCATTTAAAAGAACTGACTCACTCATGGCTGCAGCGTTTGGTGGCACGAACGTATTTATTCGCACAATTTTGTCGCCTGGTTTTACCCCGGCTTTTTCGGCCGGAGAATCAGAGACAACTTCCTGAACCACAATCATGGGAGCCCCGACAAGCGACGACCCTTCAGGAATTCCGCCGGATACATCGGTTGGAAGCCCTTTCATAAAACCGATTCCGAACAAAAGGCTCGCTAAAATAATATTCATGACCACCCCGGCCACGAGCACAATGAGTCGTTTCCACACAGGAGCTGCCGCAAAACTGTCATTCGTTTTTTCGTCTCCCCCGTTTTCGCCTTTAATTTTGACAAACCCGCCAATCGGTAACCAATTCACGGTATATAAAACACCGGGCACTTCTTCTTCCCGAGCACCGCCACCGACCGTATCCTGAAGACCTGGAGTTTTTTTCTTTGGCCAAACAAAAACGCGCTTTCCTGTTTTTGGATCTTTATACCATCCAAAAGCTCGGGGAGGAAACCCAACTCCAAACTCAAGCACTTTCATTCCGAAAAAACGCGCAGTCAAAAAATGGCCAAGTTCATGAACAAGAACGAGCGCCGTTAGAATAATTAAAAAAAGGAGGATAGTTCCCATAATTGACGAAAAGAGGTTATTCAGGCTACCATTACCTGTAGAGTATACAGAAAGCGCTCCTATAAGAGCAAGTCGGATACTCCATTTATTACCCTAAATATCTGTCTATGACAACTGGTGTGTGGATTCTTATCGCTATTATTGCGGTGGTAGTACTGTGGGTGGTGTTCACTTATAATCGCTTGGTGTCCCTCAGAAATCGAGCGAAAGAGGGCTGGAGCGATATTGATGTGCAGTTAAAACGACGCCATGACCTTATTCCGAATTTAGTTGAAAGCGTCAAAGGTTTTCTCACCCATGAACGAGAACTTCTTGAAAACATTACCAAAGCTCGGTCAGGTGCCATGGCAGCGCAAGCATCTGGCAACACCCAAGAATTAGCAAAAAGCGAGTCCCTCCTCGGAGGCATGCTTGGTCGTTTGCAGATTGCCGTTGAAGCGTACCCAGAAATCAAGGCCAATCAGAATATGGCTCAGCTTATGGATGAACTTTCTGATACCGAAAATAAAATTCAAGCATCTCGCCGCTTCTACAACAGTCAAGTTCGCGATCTCAATACTTCTATTGAAACAGTCCCAACAAACATTATTGCCAACATGTTTTCGTTCAAAGCCATGGAATTCTTTGAAGTTGCCGATCCGAAGGAACGCGAAAACGTGAAAGTTTCGTTCTAATCTTTTCGCCAAAGCAGCATCTGCACCGCGCAGGTGCGACTTTTTCTGAAGAAAATTTCTATGTACGACCAGATCGATAGTAACAAACGCAAAACCTGGTTTCTCATGGCATTAGTCGGGGGTCTTATTATTACTATCGGGATCCTTCTCAATGCCACCGGCCGATTCGGCTACGAGTCAGTCGTCGGAGCTGTAGCTCTTTCCAGCATCCTCACTTTGACCAGCTATTTTGCCGGGGATAAAATGGCGCTCTGGTCTTCTGGAGCAAAGGAAATAAAAAAAGAAGATAACCCCTACCTCTATCGCATTGTAGAAAATCTTTGCCTTGCGAATGGGCAGCCCCTCCCTAAAATTCACCTTATTCCAACGAGCGCACTGAATGCCTTTGCTACGGGTCGCGACCCAGAACACGCTTCGATCGCGGTTACGACCGGGCTTCTTGAGGCACTCGAAAATGAGGAGCTCGAAGGGGTAATTGCTCATGAGCTTTCTCATGTCAAAAACTATGACATTCGTGTTATGACCGTGGTCGTTGTCTTAGTCGGCACCCTTTCACTTTTAGCAGATTGGTTTTTACGCTTCAACCTCACCAGCCGCGATGATCGGGATCGAGGAAGTAATATTCTCGCAATCCTTGGAATCGCGCTCCTTATCGTCTCCCCTATCGTGGCAGAATTAATTAAACTCGCCATTTCTCGAAAACGGGAGTATTTAGCTGACGCCTCAGGAGCCCTCCTCACACGGTACCCTGAGGGCCTTGCTCGAGCTTTAGAGAAAATATCCCAAAGTAAAACACCCCTCCCAGGGGCAAGTGCGGCAACCGCCCACTTATTCATCGCAAACCCTTTTCGCGGAAAAAGTTTTGTAACGCTTTTTTCCACCCATCCCCCTGCCGAAGAAAGAATTCGCCGACTCCGCGAAATGTAGGCCTTTTCCCCTAGACGAAACCCCCAAAGAAGCGTATCATACAGGGTATACGCTTATGAATACGGAAAAACTTCTTGATCAGTTTTCGACCCATCTCAAAAATGCCATTGCCCGAGCCCTTTCCCTGGCCGGCAGCTTAAAAGAACCTGGGGCTACCCCCCTTCATCTTTTATTTGGATTAAGCGAAGAATCGGGTTCTGTGGCTGAAGAAGTGCTTCGCCGACTTGATTTAACTTCAAAAAACTTATACGCCACGGTTTTAAAAGATGCAGAAAAGCAAAAAGCAGTCGCCAAAGCAGAACGTACTGAAATTGCCCCAACCTTAAGTGTGGCAGCCAAAAAAGCTCTAGAGAGGGCCATGCTTATTGCCTATGAACATGGTCATTCCTATGTAGGCACAGAACACCTTCTTCACGGACTCCTCCGAGAAGAATCAGGAGAAATTGTCACCCTTTTTGCTCAAAAAAAGCTCTCCCGGGAACCCCTTCTTAGCGAACTTGAAACAATCTTCCACGGCCTCAGTCGCTTTCCAGACATGACCGATGTAGCTGAATCAATGGAGCAAATCCAAGATCTTCTTGAAGACAATGCAAGCGAAGAGCCTCCAGAAGCACCACTTCCAAAAGCGCGGCCAAGCAAAAAAACGAACTCTACACTCGAAACCTACGCCATTGAATTGACCAAGAATACCGTTCAAAAACAAATAGACCCTGTTATTGGCCGGGAAAAAGAGATTGAGCGAGTGATTCATATTCTGTGTCGTCGTACCAAAAATAATCCTGTACTTATTGGAGAACCGGGGGTCGGAAAAACCGCCATCGTTGAGGGCCTCGCCAAACTTATTTCTGAAGGGAAAGTACCCGCTGTCCTTAAACATAAAAAGATTTTTGCCCTTGACCTTCCTCTCCTTGTCGCAGGCACCATGTACCGTGGTGAATTTGAGGGTCGCTTAAAACAACTTATTGAAGAAGTAACCCGCCGCCCGGAATGTATTCTTTTTATTGATGAAATTCATAACATTATCGGCAGTGGCGGAAACATGGGCACGCTCGACACGGCGAACATCTTGAAACCAGCTCTCGCACGCGGCCAGTTGCATTGTATCGGTGCCACCACATTTGATGAGTATCAAAAATTTATTACTTCAGACCCTGCCCTCGAGCGTCGGTTTCAGACGGTTACGATTGATGAACCAACCCCAGAAGTTGCCTTTTCTATTCTCCAAGGCCTGGCTCCCTACTATGAACGCTACCACACAGTAACTATTGAGGAATCTGCCATTCAACTCGCTATTGATTTGTCGGTAAAATATATTCATGATGCATATTTACCCGATAAAGCCATCGACCTTATTGACGAAGCCTGTGCCGCGGTTCGAGCCGCAACCCCAGAAACCGCAGCGAGCAAAAAAAAGCATGATCTTCTTCGCACCATTGAAAATCTTCGTGAAGAAAAGGAAATTGCGATTCGTGAAGAGCGTCTAAAAGATGCCGTGAGTTCTAAAGAACACATTGAACGCCTTGAAAAAATTCTTGCTCGAGATGAAAAAAAGAAAATGCCCGAGGCAAACCCTCGTCGAGCAGTGACCGTCACGGATATCGCACGCGCCGCGAGTAATCGCCTCCATATTCCAGTGCAACGACTTATTCAGACTGACCTTGATATTTTAAGCGAACTTCCTGGTGAACTTGGGAAACATATTTTTGGACAAAATGAGGTTATTCAGTCACTTGGTAAAACACTTGAACGGAGTTTTTTACGCGGCACGAATGATAAACGACCCCGCGCTTCATTCCTATTTGCCGGTCCTTCAGGAGTTGGAAAAACAGAGCTCGCAAAACAATTGGCCAAAACGCTCTTTCAGGATGACCAAGCACTTATTACCTTTTCCATGAATGAGTTTGCTGAGGCGCACAGCGTCTCAAAACTTCTTGGCTCTCCAGCCGGATATATTGGACACAAAGAGCGTAATCGTTTTACTGATGCGATTAAAAAACGTCCTCATGCCGTTATTTTATTTGATGAATTTGATAAAGCTCATACTGACGTACAGAAACTTCTCTTTCAGATTCTCGATGAGGGAGAATTGACCGACTCAAGCGGAAAACACATTCGTTTTCGCCACGCCATTATTGTACTGACCACGAATATCGGAGCAGAAGAATTTAAAGCACATCATTTTGGATTTAGCGGTGCATCTGAAGCAGGCATGATTCCAGAGCGCCTCAAACGTATTGAAACCAAACTCAAAGATGAATTCGGCGCACCACTCATTGGCCGCCTTTCTTCGGTTCATATTTTTCGCCCGCTTCAAAAGGAGGATGTGCAGCATATTGTCGCCCACAAACTAGAACATCTTGCGAAAGAACTTGGCAAAAATGCGCTTGACTTGGTTACAGAACCGGTAGCAACAGAGGCAATCGCCCGTTCTGCCTGGTCGCCTGAAACCGGAGCCCGTCATATTGACGCAACGATTGAGCGACTGGTGCATGACCTCCTCCTTGCCACCATGAAAAAACCAAACAAACGAAAAAAAACACTCACCCTTACTGTCAAAAAAGAACATCTCACTCTACTGTAATCTATGGAGAGAGAGCAAGAACAGGATTGGGCAGGCCAACTCGAACGCGATCGGACACGCTCTGAACCGCGTAGAGTTGATGACGCTCGAAAAAAACAAGTTACCGAAGCGCTCGACCACTACACAGAACTTTTTGAACAAGCACTTCAAAATCAAGACGAAGAAAAAAGTGTGCAAGCAGCACAAAAAATTCTTGATCTTCGAGCCGAAGAGATCGCCATGAAACTTTCCCGCGAGGCGCTCCTGTATGGCGAACCCCTCAAAGAAACCGTGGACTATCTTATGGACGAGTATGGGGTACTTGTCGCAACACTTGAACATCGTACAGGAAAACCTCTTGTATCATCCTTTTCCTAAGCTATGGCCGCCCTACACCGTGCGGGGAACCCGCTTAAAAAATTATTCCTCGCCTACGGCCTATCGTTGGCGACCCTCGCATCAGCCGAAGCTCGTGCCGAACAAAGCCGGCAGAAAACAATATCTGAAATTCAAACGAATCCCAAAGGCTACGCAAACTCAAGTCGTGGTACAGGAACTGCCTCCCCGGCGTTTGTGGGAAAAGACGAAGGCGGGCAACGACGTGCTTCACCACAGCCCACAAGCGAAGGTGTGGCTCCAACCACATCGAGTTCCGTAAATTCAGACCCAGCGCTCACTCAAGATGGTGACCCGAACCAACCAAAAAAATCCGCAGCTGAGAACCCCTTCTCTGTTCCTGAATCTGAACAATTTGCTAATCAAAAAACAGAATCAAACAGCCGGGTTTCGGGAGGCAGCGGTGGGAGCGAATCAAATGAAGAGGGTGATGGAAGAAATGGCACGAACCAAAACGATCCAGTTCTCAGAGGATACGACGAACGACTGAACAAACTTGCCAAACAGCGCAGCCTTCAGCAACAGAGCGACCAAACAGAGTTAGGGGCAGTGGCCTCAATAACCAGAGGGAAAACCGATCTCTTACGAAAGATGATGAAAAAAAGAATTCGCAAGTGGATCTTTGACGGGCTCGCAGCCGTTTTCGATGGCGCAGCGGTCGGAGTCCTCCTTCACGCATACTCACGCAAACTGGGCTGGGAAATACGTGAGATGCCCGCGAAAGCAGCCAAGACAGACCGAAACGCGAAAGAAGCGGCAAAAAAAATAAATGAAAAGACAACGGCGTCGGTGGAAGAAATTACCAAGGAAGAGCAGAGAATTCGCCAAGAGCGACGGCAATACCTGGAAAGTCAGCAGTCGTAAAAGAAATTTTATATACCAACCCTTACCCGTGTAACTTTCTTTCTATGGATGACCAACAAAAACGCATTGCCTTTGCCGCCGTATTTGTTCTCGCGGTAATTATTCTTGGGTACGCACTGTATCGGGTATTTTTTAAATCAAAACTTGCCCCTGTTTCCCCGCCGGGCATTGTAGAGCCTGTTTCACCCGGAGGGTTACCCCAGGCGGGCACGGGTACTACAACCGGTCGAACACCAGGAACCGGAGTCGCCCCTCTGCCTGTTTCTCCAGGCACACCCACACCTGTTCCGGTTGGAGGAAGAACGACCGACACACCAAGGGAAGAAAAAATTGTCATAGACCCTGCTCTAGGCACGACGAAAGTATCTGGGGGCGGTGTTCATTTTTACAATAAAACCAACGGGCAATTTTACCGCGCTCTTCCGAATGGAACACTCGCGGCACTCTCTGATCAAGTTTTTTATAACGTCCAAGATGTGGCTTGGTCATCAAAAACAAATGAATCGATCATGGAATACCCTGATGGCTCAAATATTTATTACAATTTTGACACCAAACGCCAAGTCACTCTACCAAAACAATGGACTGATTTTGCTTTCTCCCCAGGAGGAGAAAAAATTATTGCAAAAAGTATTGGATATTCGGAAGAAAATCGCTTTCTTGTAACCGCGAACCCTGACGGTACTGGCGTAACAGCGGTTCTCCCTCTTGGGGCAAATGCAGACAAAGTTATTGTGGACTGGTCACCGAATCGACAAATTGTGGGCATTGCCCGAACCGGCGACCAATTAGGCGCTGACCGCCAAGAAGTCCTCTTCTTGGGAGAACGAAATGAAAATTTTCCTTCGACCATTGTGGAGGGTCGCGGACTTGAAACAAAGTGGTCTCCTCAAGGAAACAAACTTCTCTATAGCGTGTACTCTGGACGCTCAGACTTTAAGCCCGAACTCTGGGTTGTTGATGGAAATATCGAGAGTTTAGGAGAAAATAGAAGTGCCCTCAATATTAACACCTGGGCGTCGAAATGCTCATTTCAAAGCGAACGATTCCTGTACTGTGGCGTACCAACCGAGCTCGAAACCGGCGCTGGGCTTGCCCCAGCAATTGCCTCAACGGTTCCTGATCGGCTCGTTCGAATTGACATACAAACAGGTATCCAGACGGAAATTACCCTTGAAGAAACCCACACCATCGACACAATCACCGTAAACGAAACCGAAAACGCCGTGTACTTTACTGATAAAAATCAAGACGGTATCTTCCGTGTTTCCCTATGATCACGAACAAACAACTTCTCTTTACTTTTGGCCCTGCCATTCTCATTGCTCTTGGTGTTTTAGCCTTTCGCATCAGTCAGTATGAACCCCTCTATCCAGAGGATGAATATACAGGCGAAGAGAATCGCACTGAAGTGGCCATTCCCATTCTTCCATTTGACCCAGTGATCGGTGACAAACGCGCACTCAAAACAATTGTTGCATTTGAAGATTTTGGCTGTGCCGCATGCGCTGAAAGCATGCAAATGTTTTGGCTTGTACTCAACAAACATCCTGGAAAAATAAAAATGATTTGGAAGAGCTTACCGGTGGTTCGAATTCCAACCCCCTCAGACCAGGCACACCTCTACGGCCTATGTGCTGCAAAACAAGGAAAATTTGAATTGTATACCCGAGCGATTTTTGAAAATGGAAACAATGTCTCTGAAGAAGCAATTAGTGCGGCTGTGGTGGCAGCAGGGCTGAATGCGGAAAGAATCACCGCATGCGCCACGAGTGCATCTGTTCAAAGCGAACTTGACACCACCAAACAAATTGCAACCGCACTCCGTATACAGGAAGTACCAACGCTCTTTATCGATAACAAACAAGTTGAAACCCCCCGAACCATTGAAGGGTGGGAGGCATTGCTCGGTTTATAACGTTGCTATGAAAAAAATATTCTCCCCTTTTCTTTATAGCATCATTCTTCTTACCGGAATTATTTTGCCACAAGCGGGAATTGCCCAAAGCGGCAACCCCGTAGACGATGTTACAATTATAACGCCGGATCCGAATATTAACATTCCTGGCATCTCGTTTACTGAGGCTGCTGAAATAAAACGCAGGGCAGCCGAGCGCCATGCACGTGACGGTAGAATTATCCTTCAAATCCCCTTCTTAGGAGAATATATTCGCGGGATATACCGCTATGCCCTTGGGATTTCCGGAATCATAGCCGTTATCGTAATCATTCTTGGCGGGTTTCAGTGGGCAGCCTCAGGAGGAAGCCCGGAAACGATTAGTGGTGCAAAAAAAAGAATCACCAACGGAATTACCGGTCTCATTATCCTTTTAGGGTCCTACAGCATTCTCTACGCGATCAATCCAAACCTGGTTCGATTTTACGCACTTGAAGTGCCCTACATCCTTACTAAAAATTTAGAGTACCAAGAAGGCGGCGACAGTAATCGCCCGATCGTTTCCCGCGTAACGAATGAAAATTTTTTGAGGGAACAAGGTCTTGCTACCACTCTCTTCTGCCCTAAAACCGGGGGAATTGAAGCCGTCCCACAAATCATAAAAAGTCTTGAGGGTCATGTAGCCTATCGTTTTGGCGGAAAGGGTGGCCCTCCTCCCTACTCTGAAACCAATTCGGCATATACGAAGTACAACAACTACTGCCCGGAGGGAAATATTTGTTTTGACTGCTCAGGCATGCTAGCATATGTATACGATTGTGCAGGACTTCCCGCATTACCCGGCGGAACAGCGAACATATTTGGTTCACAATCAGAAAGAATCGAACCAAACCTCTCTGACGGCACCCCTTCGATTAATTATGAAACAAACACGGTAAACGGAAGAGCGCTCCAACCCGGAGACTTACTCGGATGGAAAGCGGGAGACGCTGGAAAAACGATTGGCCACGTCATCATGTACATCGGCGATGGAAAAACGATTGAGGCAGCCGGAGGAGACGGGGGTCGCCAGCCAAACGCTAATCCAAAGATAAAAAACTTTGCTGATTTTGCCAAAATTAGAAGAAACCCATATCCGTTTACTTGGATCCGTCGCGCACCACAATCTCCTTGATTTCGTATGCCTCGCTTTCGTCAAATTCTATTTACCCTTTGCATCCTCAGCACCTGTACGCTTTTTTTACCAACAGCGCTTTTCGCACAAGACAATGTAGCGGACAATGTTGATTTTATTGTTCCAGACCCAAACATTGCCATCCCCGGACTTCAGTTCACGACTGACGAAAGTATTCTGAAACAAAGTTCTGAAAAAAATGGTGACGGGCAGTTATTTCTCCAAATTCCGTTTCTTGCGGAATACTTGGCAGCCATATATCGCTATGCTGTCGGCATCTCGGGTGTTGTAGCCGTCATCATTATTATCATCAGCGGTTTTCAGTGGAGTATTTCTGGTGGAAGCCCGGATACGATTAGTCAAGCCAAAGGAAGAATTACGAACGCCGTAACTGGCCTCCTTTTAGTTCTGGGCTCTTACTCTCTTTTATACGCCATTAACCCAGAATTGGTGCGTTTTCGAGCCTTGGCAATTCCCTATATTAACGAAAGCGAAATCGAATTTGATTATCATGGTCCTCCGCTCGATGAGTCTGTTGCATCTCCAATACGAAGTAAAATCACAGCCAACCCTAACAGTGATAGAAAATGGACAGCCTCAGATATCGCTCAAGAAAATCATAACGGTGCCTTACGCGCTGCCCAATATGCCGCCGGTGCCCAACTGAATAAACCAATCGATTCTAATGCCTGCCCACTCGATAACCCGGGTTTAATCGGAAAAAATGGAGAGCCACAACAATCGTACGATGAGGACCTTCTGAAGAAGTACGCTAACTGTCTGACGGCTGACTATCGCCTACTGAAGGCAATCGCCCAGGTAGAATCGCGAGAAAATCCAAATGCAGTCAACAAAGAGAGCTGTTACGCCGGTCTGTTTCAGACCAAAAGGAATAGTTGCTTCGAAGCCGTTGGAGCACGGTTATCTGACTATTGCACCAGAGGGGGAATTATTCGTGGAAAAGGCTGTAGTGCAGCGAGAAACCCAGCTCATGAGTCGCTTAAAAACGCTGAAGTGAGCACCATGGTTGGGACAGGCTACCTGCGTATGAATTTACAAAAAATTCAACGAACGTTTGGAAACACCTGTACCCCAGAGTCTGTCTACTATCTGGCATATGTTGGCCATCACGGAGGAACGGGGGCATTCAATTATGCTCTTAGAAACATGAGAACGTGCGATACCGGGCAAGTGTGTCGACTGATTTACGAATTTTACCAAAATACTAATGGTGGAATATACCGAGACAATACTCCTCCACCTTGCGCACGGTAATTCTCATCATCAGGTATGGCCGCCAAAAAAATTCCCAAATCCATATTCGCCTGTAGTAAATGCGGCGCTCAGTTCCAAAAATGGACTGGGCGCTGTTTAGAGTGCGGAGAATGGGGATCAGTCACCGAAGAAGCGGTTCCGATGAACCTTCAGACACGTGATAGCGGTCAAGGTAGCTACCCCACAGTTCCAGTTACGGCACTAAAAGACATACAACAAGACGCAGCAGCGCGACTCACGACCAACCTACAGGAGCTTGATCGTGTTCTTGGCGGTGGATTTGTACCAGGAAGTCTCCTTCTTTTGGGCGGTGAACCTGGCATTGGAAAATCCACACTCTCTCTTCAACTTGCCAGCCTTATTCCAAAAACAGTATATATTTCTGGAGAAGAATCTGTAGAACAAATAACCCTCCGCGCTCACCGCCTGGGGCTTGGTACAAAGGATATTCAACTGGGAAACGCCACCATGGTTGAAGCCATTGCTGAAACGATTCGCCAAACCAAGCCGCCTCTCGCTATTGTCGATTCTATTCAAACCCTCTTTTCCGATAAAGTGCCTGGCGAACCCGGAAATATTACACAGGTACGCGCCGCAACCGTCCAACTCCTTACCGCAGCTAAACATTCTGGTACAACCGTTATTCTTATTGGACATGTGACGAAAGACGGGAATGTGGCTGGACCAAAAACATTAGAACACTTAGTAGATACGGTTCTCTATCTTGAGGGCGACCGCCACCACAATATGCGTATCTTGCGTGCAGTGAAAAACCGTTTTGGCTCAACTGATGAAGTGGGGATGTTCGACATGACGGAACTTGGATTAAAAGAAGTAACCAACCCCTCCCTTGCCATGATGAAAGAACGCGGAGAAAGCGTGCCGGGGTCAGTCATTACCTGTTTACTCGAAGGTACACGTCCCCTTCTTGTAGAAATTCAGGCCTTGGTGACTAAAACCATGTTCGGCTACCCCGTAAGAAAAGCGAGCGGTTTTGATGTGAACCGTCTCCACATGCTCCTTGCAGTGCTGGAGCGCCGGGCCGGGCTTCCCCTTGGCCAATACGATGTTCATGTAAATGTGGTTGGGGGTATTAAAGCATCTGAACCTGCAGCCGACCTGGCAGTCGCACTCGCCGTCGCGAGCGCATACAAAGACAAAGCACTCGGCAATGACATGGCAGTATTTGGCGAGGTTGGCTTGGGTGGCGAAGTACGAAGTGTCCGCCAAGCAGAGAAACGCCTCAAAGAATGTTTGAATTTAAAAATGACTCGAGTTATTACCCCAAAAAGTGCGGCACCAACGAAACCCATTTCCGGACTGACGGTTTTACCGGTCGGTTCAATGAGTGATCTTATCCGCCACGCCTAATATATTTTATTCAAGGTGAACGCGCTCACGAGTAATCATGAGCTCTTTTTTAAGAATCGGATATTCATGAGGATCAATGGTTTTCGCAAGCTCACGAGCGAGCACCACAAGGTCTGTATCTTTTAATGTCGCGAGTGTTAATTCCATAAGCCCGCTCTGCGCTTTCCCGTATACTTCCCCTGGGCCGCGTTCTTCTAAATCGTACTCGGCCAAACGAAATCCATCGTTCGTTGAGGCAAATAATTCAAGACGTTTATTTGCTTTTTGACTTGTGTCTCCGGGAAACAAGAAACAATACGACTGGTGCGAACTCCGACCCACTCGTCCGCGAAATTGATGGAGTTGGGCTAAACCAAATCGTTCAGCATTTTCAATAACCATAACACTCGCATTTGGAATATTTACTCCCACTTCTACGACGGAGGTTGCGACCAAAATATCAACCTCTCCAGAAGCAAATTTTTGCATTGAAGCATCTTTTTCTTTGACGGGCATTTTGCCGTGCACATACCCCACTCGCAGATCAGGAAAGATTTCTTTCGATAACCTGGCATACTCCGCAAGCACAGTCTTTTTCTCATCTCCACCATTTTGCTCTTCAATCATAGGGCATATCACAAACACCTGCCGACCCGATTGAATTTCCTTTCTTAAAAAAGCATTGGCCTGTTCACGATTTCTTGGCTCGACGAGTTTCGTTATAATTGGTTTTCGATCTGCGGGTTTGTTTTTTAAAAATGACAAATCCAAATCACCATATACCGCAAGTGCGAGCGTACGAGGAATAGGCGTTGCGGTCATACTGAGAAAGTGTGGCTCTCGTTGCAGTGCCCCAGCAGCCTCTTTCAGAAGCTTTCGTTGGGTTACCCCAAAGCGATGCTGTTCATCAACGACAGCGAGCGCAAGGGCCTGAAAAGTAATCCGCTCTGTCAAAAGCGCATGCGTTCCCACAACCACATCAATCTCTCCTTTTCTTACCATCTCGAGAAAAGCACGGCGTTTAGCCGCAGTACTTTTTTCCGCGATTTCCTGCCCCATAAACTCACAACTCGTGCGGGTATAGAGTCCGAGTCGAACTCGTGAACCAAAAAGAGAGAAAAGGGTGCCGGCATGTTGTTTCGCTAAAATATCTGTCGGAGCCATAAGCGCCCCCTGATATTTTGCATGCGTTGCCGCCAGAAGTGCCATGGCCGCAATAACGGTTTTTCCAGAACCTACATCCCCCTGGAGGAGCCTATTCATCGGCTTGTCACTTTCTAAATCTTGAAAAATCTCCCAGGCAGCCACGCGCTGATCATTTGTTAGGGTAAATGGTAAATGCTCTACAAACGACTTTACTTCCTTTTCTGGAAATGGAATAGACGCGGCTTTTCCCTGCAAAAGAGTACGGCGAATATCTTCCGCCCGAAGTTGAAGTAAAAATAGTTCATTGAACTTAAGTCGCCTCAGCCCCTGATTGGCCATGTTCGGATCTTTCGGATCATGGATGGCGTAGAGTGCTTCGCGCATCGGTAACACTTTTGCGCGCGTAAGCACAAAGGGGGGTAAAATTTCTTTGATCTCGTGGAGAGCCGGAAGTGCCGACTGAACGATGAGACGAATTTGTTTTTGCGTGAGCCCACTGCCAGCCGGGTACACCGGCAAAAGCCTTGCTGTATGCGTAGGTATTTTTTGTTCTTTTTCGAATGTCGGGCTCTGAAACACGGTTCCGAGCATATCCCGTGACACAGCTCCGGCAAGGAGTACGGTGTCTCCAGCACTCAAGGTTTTCGCAATATAGGGCTGTCCGAACCAAACGATTCGTAGCCTTCCGGTTTCGTCGGACGCAATCGCTTCGGTAATAAGGAGTCGTTTCCGAGGACTCCGCTTTGCCGCAATAAGCTCTATGGTTGCCTTCACGGTTACGCGCTCACCCACGACTAAATCGGCGATCTTTTTTGTTTGTCGCAAATCATCATAGCGAAAAGGGAGGTGAAACAGCACATCTCGCACTGTCTGAATACCTAAAACCTGCAAGCGTCGAGCGAGCGTTTTTCCCACCCCTGGTAAAGCAGTAACCGCGGCTTCAAGCAAAAGAGGCATAGACAGGTAAGTCGTACGGCTACTATACCAAATAAAGAAGTCCCTCTCTAGGGACTTCTTTACAGTATGAACGAGTATGCCACTGTATTTTAGACTCTTGGTTAGTTGTTCAGACTAACCCCAGCCTGCACTCCTAAGAGTGCTTGTTTTTTTCGAGACGATTTTGGACTTTTTTTTGCATATTGAGAACCCGTTTTTCAGCGTGTTCTTTCCAAAAAGTTAAACGGGCATCTGCCTGAGCTTGGGTAATTTGCCCCTTTGTGACAAGAAGTTGCAACCAGGTTTTCATTTCCGCTTCTTGCTGTGCCTGTCTTCGAGCACGCAAATCTGCTTCAGAGATATTTTTTTCTTTAGCAATTTCAGCCACTGATTTTCCTTCAGCCCATGCCGCCTTCATATCGCTTACAGTGATTCCAAGAAGTGTGGACTGCTTCACCATTTGTTCTTCAAACATCTTTACGCGGGTGTCAGCATCAAGACCGAACCCAAAACCGAAGCTGCCACCGCCAAATCCACCATGAGCAGATGCAGTGCCTCCAGCAAAAAGTGCCACAAGCGCAAACGCTGGTATAAGAATATAACCTTTTTTCATACATATTGAGTTAAGAGTAAGCGAAACAGTGGTATGATCTAGATCTATATATACTACAAAGGAAGCGCAATGAATATTTCACTTTTTATTCCTCACTCATATGAAGAAGATTGAGGTGGTCCTTTACGGTTTTGTTGCTCTTCTTTTTGACTGGAGCGCTCTCTTGGTGCAACCTCAGCAGATTCGAGCAGTGGCGAGGGTTTCAAATCTTCAGGACCTGTACGAAACCGAGCCGCGCACCACTCTTCACAGTACGACAACTCTTTTTTTTCTTTTTCACAGGTAAACAGGCAATATTTCTTTCCCTTTTCTCGATGAATAACAGCTCTTTTCTGTACAAAAGTTTCATCGTTTGCTAAGCCAAAATGTTCTTCAACACGCTGTCGCACCCCCGGCGCCTCTTTCTGCTCAAGTATTCGGATTTTTCGAGCCTCAAATACTTCGCCAGAATTCTTTCCAACCACCGTCAAATACCCGCCTTGCATAAGAGTGGTTGAACCCATATTCGGAAGAGTCGCCACATCGATCGCAATGGGGCCCGCTGCCGTTTCAATCGTTACATATCCTTCCCCTACTCCGGCCACTCGGCCGGTAACACCACGAGTGCGCACCGCAGGCGCTTCGGTAATAAAAGGACGGAGAAACTCATGCTTCTTTTGGGTGGCTTCTGCAAGAGCATTCACCCGCTCAGAAATACTTGTGGCAGCGAGTGCGCTTCCTCCTAAAAAAACAACTCCAACCAGTGCAAAAATAACAAACCCACGAGGTTTTTTGTAGGACCAGTCGGTATGCCGGAGAATCACTGCCGCGAGTACGACACACAAAACTATTTCAATCATGAGTGCATATGGGAGTGATTCAACAAAAGCAGGGACCCCTTCTCTTCCGAACGCTAAAAAGGTAAACATGTCTGACGATGTGGTGTACCACAAAACAATACTCGAAAGAAGTGCGGCTACCACAAGAAGAAAAAGAAATCCAACAACAAGTGCTGCATGCTCAGCCAAAAAGATGTACCGCGAACGGGGTTTCACTTCTCCAGCAGCAATCTTCTCCATGATCGATTGTTCTACGGTGTGGCGATTATCGTTTTCCATAGGAATGTTTATCGAGAATGTCTTTGAGCATTTTTTTGCCGCGCAAGAGGAGAACACCGACCGTACTTCTCGGAATGCGCAGGATATCACTAATTTCATCGTAACTTCGTTCTTCAAAAAAATACAGGATGAGCGGCTCTCGAAATTTCGGCTTGAGATGCGCCAGAGCTTTCGCGATCTCTGCATGGAGAATGGTGTGATCGGTATCTTTTTTTACGTCTATTTCTTTATCAATAATTTCAAATTCATACTCATCCAAGGAAACCACTTCTTTCGCATATTTTTTTAATGCATTGATCGACTCATTGTGTGCGATACGGTACACCCACGAAGAAAACTTTTTATCTGGTTTAAAACTATGTAAATTTCTATATGTTTTTATAAAAATATCTTGCAAAACATCGGCCCGTTCATCGGGATCACGAATAAACTTCCGCACATAATGCGTTAGCTTTCCTTCGTAGCGGCGGATAATTTCACTATATGCTTGTGGGTCTTTTTCCAAAACGACGCGAACAAGCTCCTCATCGGTGAGGTGGTCTAGTGGCATACCAAAGTAATACAGTGGACGGCAGGAATTTATTTCAGCACTTTCCATTATACAGGAAAAGAAGGTGCACGGGGGAAAGGATGCCGGTTTTCCCAATCCTCTTCTTCAGCAATTGAAACCTTGCGGTTTCACCCTTCCCTAGGTTCGATTCCTAGTCTCCATGAAACAAAAATAAAATCCCCAAATTTGGGGATTTTATTGTTGTGCACTCGCTAGGAATCGAACCTAGATCCTCAGCTCCGCAAGCTAATGTCCTATCCATTGAACGACGAGTGCGTTGAAAATATAACGTGGTCATTATACTCTATATATATGTACTCGTCAATAGTTCACCTTTGTCTCAAATATGGCTATCGTTATTGGAATCTGTAATACCTTAAACGCCTTTGACGCGATCACTATTGGTACTAAAGTTATTGACCAAGCCGCATTCCTAAAGGGGCTTACCGCGGCGATCAAAGAGCAATCGAGAGAGACCGATCGTTACCCTGGCCAACACGCTATTATTCTCCCAGACAGTCTTTTTGGCACCGTATCGGCCGGGGTTGGAAAACGCACCCTTAACCCGAACGATTATACACTCCAAACTCATCGTGAGCATGTTTCGGCCTACCTCAAACGCAGTCATGCCGCTCCCATTCAAAACCTTACCGCAATTGTGTATACGAAAGAAGCGTACCTCAACGACCCCGATGTACAGGCTGACAAAACTGAATTTTCACGGACAGAACAAAGCCAGGCTACGCACGTGCTCGTCGCCCTACTCTCCTCCCCAACAAAAGAAACTCCACCGCTCTCCCCTTATCGTCTTGTTCACAATCTTGCCGGCGGAAATAACGAAGCCACACTCTGGAGTGCGGCTGAAATTTACGAAAAAGCAAAGAAAAGTAAAATCTATTGGGACACCTGGGCTACTGTAGCAGACGAGCTACAGTAGTTTCCAACGACGCGCAATGGTGTCACTCACTGATTCTTCCGGAGTTTCTGCATTTTCCGTTAAAAATTCTAAAAGCGTTTCTCGCACCTCAATCGGATTCATATCATGAAGAGGAATCTGAATCGTCGGCAAAAACCATCGCGCAGTCGAAATGTACAACAATTTCACCTCTGGTGGTTCATATACCAAAGAAAAAGAAGCGAGTTCGGCCCAAGGGTAGAAGCGAGTACCTAGTACTAAGCCTTTTTCAGTGAGTTCAACCGGAACCGTAATGGCAGGCGTTGCGGACTGTTGGTATAAAACAATAGCAGCCAAAATGATGAAAAGTGCAAACAAAAAATTGTCGCTAAGGATAGCGTATACAACAAAAATTAAACCGAAACTAATAATGAGAATGTACCACCACTGTCCTCGGACATGACGATTGTATTCCTGAACGGCCCACTCGAGGAGTGTTTTTCCTGTATCGAGTTCCGTGGTTACAAGTTGTGGCATAGCACCGCAAAGGTAAAATCAACACGTTCAGTATACCATAAAAGCCGAAAAAGCGCACAGACTTTGTTTGGAAACGATTGGTTTTTCCGGTATACTAGTCTCTATACTTTGTATGTCTACCTTTCCGGACCATCACGAAAAAGAGCGTCGTCCCTTTCAGAAAATTCCTGTTCGGCCAATTAATTTTCTCACGAGTGAGACCATCCACCGAACCCCTTCTTCTCGCTCTTTTGAAAATAAAACTCCCTGGTATCGAAGAATACATTTTTCCTGGCGACTTCTTTTTTGTATTGGATTGGGTATTTTTTTCTTATGGTTTACGATCTGGTTATTTATTCCCATTCACTCACCCGAAACAGAAGAATTATATAATAGCGATACCAGCAGTGAATCCACCCGACCCACCACCCTTTTCGGCCGAATTAAAGAATTGGTTTTCAGTGGCGATGTCGTATTAAAAGCAGAAAAGCGGGACCGCATTAACATCCTTCTTCTTGGTCAAGGTGGTCCCGGACATGACGGTCCATTTCTGACCGATACTATTATTATTGCGAGCATTAAACAATCAACAAAGGAAGTCGCTCTGATTTCCATTCCGCGTGATCTCGCCATAACCATCCCTGGAGAAAATCGAGTAAAAATTAATTCCATAAACCATCTTGGGGAAAAAAAGAAATCCGGTACAGGGGCTTCCTTTGCCGCGAAAACTATTGGGGATTTTTTTGACCTGCCAATCCACTACTACGCTCGCATTGATTTTTATGCGTTTGAAGAGTTAATCGATGAAGTGGGCGGAATTACGATCGATGTTGAGCGTAGTTTTACCGATAATGAATACCCGGGGCCAAACTTTACCTTTCAAACCGTTTCTTTTAAAAAAGGAGAACAAACCATGAATGGCTCTCGGGCGCTTATCTACGCCCGCTCTCGCCACGGAAACAATGGCGAGGGCTCTGACTTTGCTCGTGCCAAACGCCAACAAAAAATGATTCTTGCGGTCAAAGAAAAAATGCTTTCATTTGGAGTACTCGCTAATCCGGTACGCATAAATCAACTTTTCACGACATTCGAATCTCATCTTTCAACAAATTTGTCTTATGGAGAGATCGCCGCACTCCTTCGCTTGGCTAAAGAAGTAAACCGCGACGAACTCCGCACCCTCGTTTTTGACAATCGCGAAGGAGGGTTCTTGGTCGATAGTATTAGCCCTGAGGGGGCCTACATTCTTTCACCCGTAACGGGCAATTTTGATGCCATGAAACAAGCCATTGCTTCAGTCTTTGAAGAAACCCCTGTGGTCATCAATACCACCCCAGAACAGACCACCCCGGTAAAACCGATTGCCACAATTGAGATCCAAAATGGGACCTGGCGGGGGGGTCTCGGGGCCCGCACTGCCAAACATTTAACCGAAAAAGGCTTGACAATTAGCGTAATTGGGAATACTCTTAACCGACCTATAGCTGAAAGTGGCGCCTACCCTGTAAGTGCCCGCGCCCTGCCTGAACTGGTGAAAGAAGCTGCCGAAAGCCTAGGGGTTCCCGCGAAGACCGAACTCCCCGCCGGAGAAATGGCTGCCTCAACGACAGATATCCTTATTATTCTCGGTGACGATTTCACTGAACCTAGCCCCTAAACATATGGCAACCCCTGCCGTTAAAGACACCCGAGACCTTCCGGTCGTGGCAATCGTCGGTCGAACCAATGTGGGAAAATCGACCCTTTTTAACACCTTAATTGAGGAAAACAAGGCGATTGTTTCTGATATCCCTGGAACGACTCGTACCAATAATGCCGGCATTATCGTCTGGCGCGCACGCGAACTTCGGCTCATTGATACCGGGGGTCTCACCTTCCACGAAGGGGAACTTTTTGAAGAAGACATTCTTGCCCAGTGCGAACTTGCGCTTGCTGAAGCTGACGTCATTCTTTTTGTGACCGATGCCAAAGGCGGAGTGCTTACCCCAGACAGAAAAGTGGCTGAGCATTTACGCAAAAAAGCAAAAGTCCCTGTTCTTCTTATTGCGAACAAAGCCGATTCCCCTACTCTTGATTCTGTGGTCATGTCACCAGAATGGTTTAGTTTAGGCCTCGGCGAACCTTTCCCTCTCTCGGCCGCTACCGGCCGACAAACTGGCGACTTGCTTGATAAAATCTTTTCCATCCTTCACACGGGCGCTCGCCGACCAAAGCAAGTGATTCAAGAAGAAAAACCACCACTTCGCATCACTCTTATTGGCCGCCCGAATGTAGGAAAATCATCCCTATTTAATAAAATTATTGGGGAAGAAAAAGTGATTGTGAGCCCTATTGCTCACACCACTCGTGAACCGTACGACACCCGCATCACCTATATTCACGAAGAAGAAAATGGTGAAAAGGTAGAGCAAGATATTGTATTCGTTGACACCGCCGGTATTCGCCGTAAAGCGAGTGTTTCTGGAGAGCTTGAAAAAATCGGCATCCAAAAAAGTATTGACGCCATTGAAACATCGGATATGGTACTTTTTGTACTCGATGGAAGCGAGCCATTAAGCTCTCAAGATAAGCAACTTGGTGGACTTATTGAGCAGCGAGCCAAAAGCGTTATCATTATTTTGAACAAATGGGATACTGCCCCAGATACTTCAGACCAAGCACGAAACGCTATTCGTGATGCCCTCTATGGTGAATTTCCAAATCTTTACTACGCTCCGATTGTGTATGTGAGTTCACTTACCGGGTATCGCGTTCACCAAATTTTTCCGCATATCATGCACGCGTGGAAGACACGCCACACCGAAGTACCGGTAAGTAAGCTCTCTTGGTTTCTTGAAAAAATTCAACGCGAACACGCGCCGAGTCGCGGAAAAGGAACACGCTACCCGAAACTCATGGGTATGCGCCAAGTAGGTACCAATCCTCCTGTTTTTGAAATCTTCATCAAATACAAAACCTCAATTCATCGTTCGTACTTAAACTTCGTTGAAAGAAAAATGCGTGAAGAATTCGACTTTTTCGGAACACCAGTCCTTCTCAAGCTGACCAAAATGAAACGATAGCCACAAGAAAGAATGTCTGGTACCATTACCTGTATGGTACTCTATAAAGAAGAAAGAAGGGTCTTCGTTATATGAAACTTATTGTCGGTCTCGGAAACCCCGGAAAGAACTATGCGAAAACTCGCCACAACGCGGGTTGGCTTTTAATTGATCACTTTCACGACTATTTGAAAGAGGCAGGGGTAAGCCCATGGGAATTATCACGCAAATTTAACGGCTTCACCGCTGGCGTAACACTATCTCAAGAAAAAGTTCTTTTACTCAAACCCACCACGTTCATGAACGAATCAGGGCATTCAGTTCAGCTTATGGGGGCATTTTATAAAATTCGACCACAGGATATTATTGTTCTTCACGACGAAATCGATATTCCTCTCGGAGAAATTAAAGTTCAAACAGATCGTGGTCATGCCGGGCACAATGGCGTCCGCTCTATTATCGACGCTATTGGGACAAAACAATTCACTCGAGTTCGCATTGGAATTGGCACCTCGGCTTCAGAGCAAAAAAAGATTGACACCCCTCAATTTGTTTTGCAAAAATTTGGACTTTTAGAACGCCGCAATCTGCAAAAAGTTCTTGATCAGGGTGTTATTGCACTCACCAAGCTTATTCGCTCTTGAGTTCTATGCAAAAGGAGGTACTTTTCAGTTTTTTCCCTGGCTTCACCCGCAAACGCGCACGTGACCTGAGTCGTTTATGCGGAAGTATTGCCCAAGCATTTGATGTCAGTGCTTCAGATTTACGTTCTTTACGCTGGCCAGAAGAAACCCTGACCGCCTTCCTTCGTTGGCGGACAGAGGTCGTACCAGACCAAATTGAAGAAGAATTGCAGCGCGAAGGCATTAAGCCAATCACCCAAACCGACGAATCGTTCCCCCCTTTGCTTCGCCACATAGCAGACCCCCCACTTGTTCTTTTTGTACGAGGAAATCTGGCACCCCTCAAACACCCGATTGCTATTGTCGGCCCAAGAAACGCGAGCGCTTACGGCAAACAAGTTACCCAGATGCTCTCGGCTGATCTGGCTCGTGCCGGCATGGCGATTGTTTCTGGTCTCGCACTCGGCATTGATGGGGTGGCACATGAAAGTGCCATTCGTGCTGGCGGGAAAACTATTGCGGTTCTCGGCTCTGGCATTGCTCGTTCAACAGTCTACCCTCGAGCCCATGTACGGCTCGCAGACAGTATTATAGAGCATGGAGGAGCGGTTATTTCTGAATACCCCCCCACCAAAGAAGCGGCACCATACATGTTTCCAGAAAGAAATCGCCTGGTGGCTGGGATGACGCTTGGAACAGTTGTAATAGAAGCCGGTATAAAATCAGGCTCACTTATTACTGCGGCCCTAGCACTTGAATATAGCCGCGACGTATTTGCAGTCCCCCAAAACATCACCTCCCCTTCGGCAAGCGGGGTTAATAACCTCCTTAAGCTTGGGGCCTGGCTCGTTACGGACGCCACAGACGTTGCCACAGCACTTGGAATCCCCATGCTCACTAAAAAAGCCGCGGAATCAACCCATGCCGACCTCTCCGAGGGAGAGGCTCGCATTCTCCAAGCTCTTTCCCTTGAACCCATGCATGTCGATGAAATCGGGGTCAAAACTGAGCTTGGGGCTATGGCCATGAGCGCAACCCTTACCTTACTTGAAATTCGCGGACTGGTACGAAACCTCGGAAACATGAACTATATACGGTCATAGGCTATTTTTTGCCTCCATTGACGTTTTTTTGTGGCTCACGTATAGTAAGGAAAACCCAAAAAAAACCTGTTCTATGCCCACTCTCGTTATTGTTGAGTCTCCCACCAAGGCCAAAACCATTGGAAAATACCTTGGTTCAAAATTTCGCGTAACCTCAAGTATGGGTCATGTTCGTGACCTGCCGAAAAGCGATATGGCGGTCGATATTGAGGGCGATACCTTTTTGCCTGCCTACGAGGTTCCAGCGACCAAAAAAAAGACGGTTAGTGAGCTCAAAAAGCTCGCTAAAGACGCTGATGAGATTCTCTTCGCAACGGACGAGGACCGTGAAGGTGAGGCTATTTCTTGGCACTTGGCTGAGATTCTTCATATTAAGCCAGAAAAGGTAAAACGCCTTGTATTTCATGAAATAACGAAAGACGCAATTGAAGGTGCACTTGCGAACCCCCGACCTTTAAATATTCACCTAGTAAATGCCCAGCAAGCACGTCGCGTTCTTGATCGGCTCGTAGGGTACGAGCTCTCCCCCCTTCTTTGGAAAAAAGTGCGCTATGGTCTTTCTGCAGGCCGTGTTCAGTCAGTTGCAGTCCATCTTTTGGCACTCCGAGAACGCGCACGCCAAGCCTTTCGTTCGGCAACCTACGCCGACCTTGTCGCAACCCTTGAAAAAGATACAGTGCCTTTTGAAGCGCGCTTGATTGAACTTGACGGAAAACATTTACCGAGCGGCAACGACTTTGACGAAGCTACCGGAAAACTCAAAAAACCAGAAGAAATTGCCCTCTTATCTGAAGCAGATGCACATTCGCTCAGCAAAAAATTGGCTGCCCAAAAACCATGGCACGTTACCGACGTTACAGAAACACCCTATCAATCACACCCATATCCTCCATTTGTCACCTCAACTCTGCAACAAGAAGGAAGTCGGAAGCTGAACCTTTCGGCCAAACAAACCATGCGGACAGCTCAAGCACTCTACGAACAGGGTTATATTACCTACATGCGTACCGATTCTGTTCATTTATCTGACCAAGCCGTAAAGGCCGCTCAAAAAGCAGCGGAGGCGTTTGGAAAGGAATATGTCGCGGAAAGCGCAAAGCAATTCACCACCAAAGCAAAGTTAGCTCAAGAAGCGCACGAGGCAATTCGGCCTGCGGGAGCAACATTTCGGCACCCAGAAGAAGTGGCCAAAGAAGTTTCGCGCGATGAAGCTGCGCTTTATGAACTTATTTGGAAACGCACCGTTGCAACTCAAATGAAAAGTGCCAACATGATGCGTGTATCAAGCACTATTGTTATTGATACGGCAACGTTTGAAGCCAAAGGGAAACGAATTCTTTTTCCAGGATATTTACGCGCCTATGTAGAAGGAGCCGACAACCCTGAAGAAGAGCTCGAACATACCGAAGTCCATCTTCCTCCTCTTCAAAAAGGAGATAAGGTTCTTCCGAAAGAAGTACGGGGCGACGTACACACCACCATGCCACCAGCGCGTTACAGCGAAGCAAGTTTAATTAAGGCACTTGAAGCGAACGGAGTAGGAAGACCATCGACCTATGCGTCGATTATGGAAACCATTCTCAACCGTGAGTATGCGATTAAGCAAGGCAGCGCCCTTATTCCCACATACACCGGGATGATTGTTGACGAATATTTATCGGCCCATTTCTCTTCTCTCGTCGATGTTCATTTCACAGCCACCATGGAAGAAGACCTCGATCGCATTGCTGGGGGTGTCGAAGAATGGCAACCCTATATTCGTTCGTTTTATCATGGTGGCAAACACCAATTTGCGTTTCACAAAGAAGTAGAAAAAGCGACCAAAGCAGAAAGCTACCCCACTATTACCCTTGGCAAGGATTCCAAAGGCGATGAAGTGATCGTAAAAAGTGGAAAATACGGACCCTACATTCAACGAGGGGAAGGGGGCGAAGGAAACACTGCGTCGATTCCTGAAAGCATTCCGCCCGGAGACATGACACTTGAAAAAGCGCTTGAAATTTTGAGCCAACCACAAGGCCCGCAAGAATTATTTACCGATGAAGCAACTGGCCTCGCGGTTACGAAACGCAATGGTCGGTTTGGCCCATACCTTCAGCTCGGAGAAGACGACAAAGACAGCAAAAAGAAAGCGAAAAAAGTCGCCTTAACTTTCGGCCCAAAGCATGCACCCATTTCCGCGGGAATTGATCCGAACACACTCACGATTGAACAGGCAAAAATGGTGATCTCCCTCCCCCGTATTCTTGGGGAATCAAACGGACTACCCGTTACCGCAACCATAGGTCGGTTTGGCCCATACCTTAAACGCGGGGATGATTTTCGTTCAATTCCAAAAGATAATGATCTTTTTTCTATCACGCTTCCCGAAGCAGAGGCTATTTTTGCCACAGAAAAGAAGGGGCGGGGCGGAAGAGCCAAAGCGACTGTTTTAAAAGATCTTGGAGTTGATCCAAAAACAGAAAAGCCAATCCAACTTCTTGACGGTCGATATGGACCATATATTTCAAATGGCACGAGAACGTTTATCTCACTTCCGAAAGAAATGACTCAGGAAGAACTTACCCTTGAAAAAGCACTTGATCTTTTGGCTTCGAAAAAACCTGCCACAAAACGCCGCCGGAAGACCGCATAACCCTTTCCTGGTATGCCGAGCACCCCACAACCAAATCCGCAAACGATCGAGACTCTTATTCAGATTATTGAGGGGTATACTCCGAAGTCTTTTGATATTCAAAAAGTGCGGCGCGCCTACGAATTCGCAGCGCGGGCTCATGAAGGTCAGTTTCGTAAATCTGGAGAGCCCTATATCATTCACCCGCTTGCAGCCGCGCACCGCTTAGCCGGAATGCGTATTGACCCAGTTCTTGTCATGGCGACCCTTCTTCATGATGTACCAGAAGACACTTCGACTACACTTGAAGATATTGAAAAAGAATTCGGGAGCGAAATCATGAACCTTGTAAATGGTATTACCAAGCTTGGAAAATTAAAATACCGTGGCGTGGAGCGCTACATTGAGAATTTACGAAAAATGTTTATCGCCATGGCCGAAGATATTCGGGTCATGATTATTAAATTTGCCGACCGCATTCACAATTTGGAAACGCTCGGCGCCCTGCCCCCGAACAAACGCTATCGCATTGCCCTTGAGAGTTTAGAAATTTACGCTCCAATTGCCAACCGTCTGGGTATGGGAGAAATGAAAGGTGAACTTGAAGACCTGTCGTTTCAGTATGTGTATCCTGAAGAATACGTAAAAACAAAGAAAATTCAAGAAGAAAAGTTGGCCGGCAAAGAAACAGAATTTACGAGAATTGAAGAACTGGTTAAGAAAGAACTGGCCGAAGCGGGCATCCCCTATCTCAGTTTGTATGGACGAAAAAAGAGACTCTATAGTTTCTTTTTGAAACTTCAGCGCAAACAAGGTGAAGTGACCAATATCCACGACCTCATTGCTTTCCGGATTATTGTGCCCACCATGGCCGATTGTTATGCAGCCCTTGGCGTTCTTCATAAATTATGGAAGCCGGTCAAAGGGCGTATTAAAGATTATATTTCTCAACCGAAACCGAATGGGTATAAATCACTCCACACGTCCGTATTTTTAGAAAATGGAGATACGATTGAGTTTCAAATCCGTACCACAGAAATGCACGAGGAAGCTGAGTACGGTGTGGCCGCACACTGGCATTACGATGAGAACGGTGCTCTTATTCCTAAAAAAGAACTCCGCTGGGTAAAGGAATTAGCCGAAATTCAAAAAGACTTATTAAACGGCCTCTCGGACTTAGAAGAAATTAAAGTGAATTTTCTTCAGGACCGTATTTTCGTGTTTACCCCGAAGGGGGATGTCATCGACTTACCAGAAGGCGCCACACCGATCGATTTTGGGTATCACATTCATTCAGATATCGGAAATAAATGTAGTGGCGCGATCGTGAACGATAAACTGACGAGTCTCGAAACTGCACTCAAAAATGGTGATGTCGTAGAAATTCTCGTTGATAAAAATCGCAAAGGTCCAAACCCTGATTGGATTAATGTCGTGAAAACCCAAACCGCGCGCGCCCATATTCGTGGCAAGCAGAAGAGTCGGTTGAGTGGTTGGTTGAAAGCCGTGTTGCCGCGAAAGAAGTAGTCGTCGTGCTCTTCTCTCTAAAAGAGAGATACACATGTGGCAAAATAATGCCCACGATACTGAGTATGCTTAGTTCAAGGTTAATTCTTTTCATAGTGAATGATTAGTCTCTCCCGCCACTCTCAAACCGGTCGGTAAATGTACTTCAATTTGCTCGTTCTCGACTGGTCGATTCGCTCGATCTTTTTGGTGTGGACCTCTTCTGTGACATAAGTTAGAATACTCCCATTGCATCACGTGCAACAGCCCTAAAAATATATAAAACCCCTAAAAAACAAACTATGAGTATTATAGAAATAAACATTCCCAGGATTTCCAATTTCGCTCTACACGGTCTAACAAAATAAAAAACAAGAAAAATATACAGGAACCTGCAATTGAAACTGCGGACGATAGATGATCCCAAAATATGTTTAATCGTGTTCCGATTAAAAAATTCGCTATAAAAATTGCGGCCTGAGATAAAATTACTAAAAACCATGCGGAGATCAATAGTGACTTTTTTTCATAAACAAAAAAATGAACTACCCCACAGGGGCTGACGGGGTATCACTCGGAGTAAACCATAGCATCCGCGTTCAAAATTTAACGTACGTCTAAGCTGAGAGTCTTTAAAAAAAGGCTCCCATTGCCTGTTGAGCGGCTATACGATAAATAATGACCAACGCTATAAAACAGAGTACGGGAATGCAGAGAATCAGCGTAATATATGAAAAAAGATTTCTATTTGCTTTTCCCATAGCCATAACAAAGATGATTATGGCGATAATGCCGGCAAAACTTACGGCCTCATAAAAATACTCCCATTCTATGGGTAAATGTGTTTGAGGCTTACCATTTCTAATATAGATAAATACATGGGGAAAAAGAACCACAACCAACCAAATTGAAAATAACAAAATATTTCTTTTTACGCTTGTTGAAATTTTCTGCATACATCAATAGTAGTTAATCGAACCATTATTAGTCCTAAACCGAAACGCCCTCATCCCACTCTCAAATCGATCAACGAACGTATTCCAATTTACTCTTTCTCGAATAAACGTACGATTCCCGAGTTTGGTATACAACGCATATAACCCCTCATCCACTTCATATCGCAGAGCTTGCTGCAGGGATAGTATCTCATTTCTTGTGTTTGTTAGCCAGACAAACGATGTCAGACGTGCATTTGGAAGTATTACCTGACCATTATAGACAAGCCGATCGAGAGAAGCTCGCTTGAGTATTCTTCTATTAACCTCTTTAAACACCAATTCTAGTGTGTTACCAGCCTGGTCTCGTACTACATAAGTCGTCGGTGTAGTTGAGACTGTTGTAGCGCTTAACACATCAGTACCCTGTACTCTCATATCTTGAATTGTAGAGTCAAAATAAAACTCTGCTTCTGGTGGGGTTTGATCGATAGAGAATCTGATTTCTCGAGGATCCTCTCTATTACCTATAGCATCAATACTAAAATACTGCAGAGTATGAGTACCGTCACCAGTCACTAAAAGGGGTGTGGCGTACACATGCCATGTAGACCCACCATTAACTGAGTACATAGTTCGTAGTACCCCACTCTCATCATCGACTGAGCTTGGTACAAGAGTCACCACACTTTTATACCAACCATGATCCCCAACCGTGCCAGAAATACTTATTGTTGTAGTAGGAGGGGTAAAATCTCCCTCATCTTCTTCGTTTGTGGTTGCGTCAGGGATGATATTTGTACTGGTTCCACCCCCCTCTTCATCGTACACTAATACGGGTGAAAACTCTTCTTCACCTGAGGGAAGTGTGAACGATCCCACTGATTCACTTGTTACTGGAATATCAATAAAAATACTTGTTTCTTCTGGAATGTCTTCAACAATACGTGTAACCCTAGCATTAAATGTTCCTGTGGCCATACCATCGAGTGTAATTATGTATGGTTCCCCACTCTCATTTGTGGGTAAAAAGATAAACTTATTTCCATCCAGCTCTTCATACATTGATCCTGGTATGCCCAAATCTACACCTCCAGAAACTGAGGCTCCGACATACCGACCCATACTATCTGTTGCTGAAATCGCTACAGGGCTATGCACTGACACGAGAGAACCATGAAGACCGCATTGATCTGGGTGATTTGATGCCTGTACTGATGCTTGAATAGTTGATGTATTTCCGGATAACAAACTAATAATAAGAGGTTGAATCAAATCATCACTTGGCATCTCAGAGTGGCCCAGACCTGGAATGGTAATTTTATGACTCTCTGGGACAGAGACAAAACTGGCACTGGATAGCGGCACGGTACTGTCTCCATTTCCAACATGCATAAGCCATTCAACTTCTCCAAATTTTGGTGACTGTTTGACCAGTCGTCGAATAGTGGGAATTCCACACCCTTGGATACTATAACTTTCAATACTGTCTGGGAGAACAAAGTTATCTAAATTCTGGTGAAAAGACTCCGCACCCCAAACCAAAAACATGTTTAAATGTTGCTCACCAAAAAAAGATTTTGTTTCTTCATGGTCGTACGCTTTTCTTTGTTCTAAATCACTCACGACTGAGCCGTACGATTGTAAATACTGCTCTGTAGGGAGAAGTTCGTAAATACTTCGCATATTTCGCGCAAGTTCTTTTACCCGAGTACGATCGAGAAAGCTGTGATCTTTATATTTAAGACCTAAGTCTCCCCCAAAAAGGAGATTTTTAATAGCGTCAGGGGAACCTAAGTGAGGGGTACCTAGAAATAGGAGTTTATCTATCTTTGGTTCAGTCTCGTGAGTACGGATATATTCTTTAACCACAAGCCCTCCCATACTATGGGCAATGATATCTACTTTAGTAGCACCAGTTTGCGCGAGAACCTCATCTATTCGAGCTGCCAACAGTTGGGCCGTATGGGCATTACTCAAACGCCAGTCATAAGGGAAGAAGAAAAGATTTGTATTCTCTTGATATCCCTGTGCAATTAAATTCCCTATTAAACTTTCTGTATAGTTAAAAATTGTTGTACGAAGAATGTTTTTAAAACGCATAACACTCGTAGCAAACACATTATCAAAAAGAGGATTTCCGACTAAATCTAAACTAAGGTACCTCATGAAATAATCCTGATCACTTACCGCAACTTTTGTTATGTCTAACCACACCACCTCCTCATCTCCATTCACCTCTCGTCGCACAAACTCAGTGCCCATAATCCCCGGAATAAAAATGACCGGATTCCGACAGTTCGAGAAACATACTCCTCGTGCTGATTCGAGCACAGGATCAAAGTCAATCCAAGGCGTAAATTGTACACGAGCGCCATGAATCACGCCGCCAGTACCCGTAGGATGTTCCGTTGCATGAAATGGACCTGAGGCACTTCCCCAGTAGTTATACCGCGCGTCAATCGGACGACCGAACGAATTGTCGAAAGCATATCGACTTAAATTCAAAAAACGATTGAGTGATATGTGGGTTACCCCACGCACGTAATAATATCCAACTGATTGATCAGAAAATGTACTCCGTTGTATAGTAGTAGTTCCCCCTTCCGCATACACCCCAACAATACTTTGGGAAAAAGTGCTTCCTGTTGAAGACACTGTACCGCCATTATTGTAGAGTGCTGCGCTTGGTGCAAATTGCCCAGCATAACGAATAGTTGCGTAGGCTAAAGATACGCGTCCACCTGATCCTACAAAAACTTTATCCCAATCGCGAGGTGCTGGAACAGAACGTGCTCCGTCACCGTTGGTATCACCACCAACACTATCATCTCGGTATGATGTAAAAAAAATTGGCGAAGATGATGTTCCTTCAGCAATCATTGAGCCTGTTACAAAAAGCGCACTAAATGGTCGTCGTAATTTTACCACCACCCCAGGCTCAATCCGTAGTGTTGCGCCAGGAAGCACATACGTTTCATTCTCTACAATATATGGACTCCCAGCCAAAACCCAAGTTGTGTCCGATTGAATATCCCCTGTAACCGAGGTAGCCGCTAAAATTTTGTGGGGTACAAAAAAACTAAAGAAAAGAAAAGCGAAGATAAAATAATACCTCATACCCCCTCCTTTAAAAAATTAGGTTAATTCACTTAGAAGCCGATTCAATTCCTCCAAAGAGTAGTAGTCAATCACAATCGTTCCCTTCTCCCCTTTTTTGGTAATGTGCACCTTTGTTCCTAATCGCTCTTCAATCAGTTTTTCCTGAGCGACGACATTCGGATCACGTCGGACCGATCCTTTGCGCGATTCACTCCCTTTTGCTGCCACACGCGCCTCAGCTTCACGCACGGTCATGCTTTCCCCCATCATACTCTGAAACATTTCTCGCTGGGCTTCGGCGCTACTTAAACTCAAAATCGCGCGCGCCTTTCCGGCTGAAAGTGTTCCCTCCATGAGCGCCTTTTGCATGTCTTCTGGTAAATCAAGTAAGCGCACTGCGTTTGCAACAGCAGAGCGGCTCTTGCCCACCTTTTTAGACACTTCCTCTTGCGTCAAACCAAATTCATGAATCAACCGGTCGTATGCAAACGCTTCTTCAACTGGGTTTAAATCCTGTCGTTGAATATTTTCAATAAGTGCTAACTCTAGTCGCTCAGCATCATCTTTTGTTTTTCGAACGAGTGCTGGAATGGTAGGAAGACCAACAATTTGCGAAGCGCGAAACCGGCGTTCACCTGCAATAAGCTCATACCCGCCACCGGCTTTTTCTGAAACCGTAATCGGCTGCAGTAGCCCATGCTCTTTAATGGAAGCAACTAAATTATCAAGGTCTTCTCTCGCAAAGTGTTTGCGTGGTTGTTCGCGATTCGGAACGATTTCACCAAGCGGAATTTGCCACACTTCATTCCCTCGATGCTCTTTCTTTTCTGATACTCCAGATTCTGTTTTTTTTGAAGAAGCAGAAAGAGGATTCATCGTGGAAGTGGATGTGGATGTGGAAGATTTCCCTGGTGCGCCAATAAGTGATTGTAAGCCTTTGCCCAAAGCCATAGAAAATTATGATTGTGCCTGAGAAGCGGCCAAGGCCAGTTCTTCATCATGGCGTAAAAGAATTTCTTTGACTAAGCGTTCGTACGCTTTCGCCCCCTTACCTCCTGGTTCGTAATGAAAAATCGATTTTCCAAAGCTTGGCGCCTCGGCCAAACGGACCGTGCGAGGAATAACACTTTGGAAAATATTGTTGGGAAAATATTTGTATAATTCATTCATGATGTCGGTCGACAGCTTGTTCCGTTTATCAAACATGGTAATGACCGCACCAAGCACCTTCAAATCAGCTTTAATATGTTCTTTAATAAGCCCGATGGTTTCCAAAAGTTGACCTAACCCCTCAAGCGCATAGTATTCGGCTTGAACCGGGATAAGAAGCTCGTCCGCGGCAACCAAACTATTAATGGTAAGGAGACCAAGCGAGGGTGGGCAATCGATAACAATGTAATCGTACGCATGACGCACCTCTTCGAGAAGGTCTGACAGCTGAAATTCACGGCGTTCTACGTCGATTAATTCAACATTCGCTCCAGCGAGATTTGACGTGGCAGGGGCAACGCGCAGACCCTCATGGCCAGTATTCTGTACGACATCATGTAGCCGCTTTTGTTTTGCAAGTGCCTCGTATACCCCGTGTTCGGTCGTGCTTTTATTTACCCCGAGCCCACTTGAAGCATTCCCTTGGGGATCCATATCAACAAGGAGCACAAACTTTCCTTCCTCAGCGAGTGCCGCAGCCAAATTCATGGCGGTCGTGGTTTTTCCCACTCCACCTTTTTGATTAACGACAGCAATAATTTTGGTCATAAAACAAGGAAGCCGAACTGTTCAGACAAGTATACCGAAAATTGACAAAAAAGACAAAAATGAGTATTATGCTCGTACAAATACGGGCGAGTGGCGGAACTGGCAGACGCACGGGACTCAAAATCCCGCGATCGCAAGGTCTTGAGGGTTCGACCCCCTCCTCGCCCACAAATAATAAAACCGACCTAACCAGGTTGGTTTTATAATTTGTTTGACAGGGCAGGAGGTGGGTCGAACTGGGGAAAGCTTGAAAACCGGTAGGTTTTCACTTTTGCTGGGGGATGGTTGGGAAGGGGCGGAAGCCCTTTCCCAAGAGGAGCGAATGAAATGAGCGACGAGTGAGATCCCCCTCCCAACAAAAAAACAAATTAAAAAAGCCCGGCAGTACTCGTCGAACCGAAGTTCGATTTTCCTGCCGGACATGTATACTCAGCGCCGAGCCATGTTCAGCTCGCGCTCCAGCCGCGGTGCTGGTCCGCGACGCTGCCGCCGCCCTGCGCCGCACCCGCCTTCCCGTGTGCGGGGCAGGTGCAGAACCCCTGGAGTATCTCCCTCGTCGCATCCGGCGCGAGCGCGGGCTCGAGCGACGGATCCTGGTTCACGATCCGGAACACGTCGGCGTACCGCGGATTGGAGAGACACCTGGCCTCGTCCGGGCACAGATCGATGATCGCGAGCGCCACGACCATCTCCCGCGTCATCGTATCGAGCATGTCGTCGAGCACGTTGAACGCGACCGCGGACACGACCAGAGCGACGTTGCTCACATAGTCGTAGTGGTTCCCGAGGGCACTCTGGTACACGTCCGGCTTCTCCTCGATCCTGAGGACATAGAGCACGTCCTTGACCGAGGGGATCTGCGGATACATCGCAGATCCCGAATACGCGAACGCGATGCCCGCGCTCTTGAAGCTGTTGAGCAAGTTGTCGGTCGTCATTTCTTTTGTCTCCCTCAGTTGTTGCACCATCCCTCTTCCTGCACCATGCAAGTTGAGTTTTGGTGACGTTACTGATGTCGCATTATTCAAATTTTTTATACAAAAAAGCGACATATATTTGTACCATATTCTTTGAAAAAAGTCAATGGGTATTTTTCACGCAGACTTTGTAAACTTATACACATCATATTTAGCTAAAATAAGACAAATTTTTCCAATCACATATTGACAAAACAGTGTTTTTGTGCTATACTATGCCGTTCACAGTGTTTGCCTAAAAAGCCACCTGTGAAGCATTTTTGCTCTTTATATAGACACATTCCTCTTCGAATACAGGTACGTCGCGTTCCCAGGTGGAGCGTCTGATGTATCTTTACTCGAAGGGGAATAAATACAAACCTTGATAGAGAGATTGGCGCATGGAGCGCCACTCTAACACACTTCCAAGGAGGAAGTTGCCATGTTCAACCGACTGCTCTGCTACGCTTTGCTCCCCACGCTCTTCTCCACGGCATGTGGGAGGACGGATCTGTCGCCCCTCGATTACCGCGAGGTCGACATCAAGAACCTGGGCGAACCGCAACCGGACCCGGACATGGCGGTGACCATGTTCCCCATCAACGATGGGCTCGAAGTCGAGGCAGGTGAACCCTTCGCCGTCACCCTCGAGCTCCGGTGGAACCCGGCTTCCAAGGACGTTTCGGTGGAGTACACCGAGGTTCTCCTCGGCACCCTCTTCAACGACTCGATCTCGAACATCGTCGCGGTCTCCTTCGATGGAAGGAACCTCGGCGACGTCGAGCGCGTCGATGACGGGTCGAACAACCTCGTGATCTCGTGGAGCGAGACGCTCAACGAAGATGACGATGACGTTCTCGTCGAAGATGGTCCCCACCTGCTCACGTTCGTCGTGGACACCAATCCGTGGATCCGACCGGGCGTTACCCGAGAGGTCAGGCTCGTCGAATTCGACGCGCTCCGCGCAGATGGGTCTCCGGCGATCGTCGAGTTCAGCAACACGACGAGAAGCTACACCATCATGTCGAATCAGTAAGGGCACCCTGCCCGCCTACCTAGGTAGAGTCTACCGAGACTCCCCCGGCAGGTTCGGGCCAGACATTCGTTCGCGAATGCTCTGGCCCCAAATTTCACTGTGAAAATAAACATGAGTTTGTTTTCAAAGAGAGTTTGCTCATATTAACCACCAACCTTTTCACCGGTTGGTGGTTTTTGTTTGCTCTCATTTTTATGACCCGTATGAATCATATAATTTATCTAAAATAAGAGAAATATAACCTTTTACCTCTTGACAAAACCAAAAAAAAGGAGTATAATTTTTTGTTACCTTTTTAAAGCAAAGGTAGCATAACAACCCCAAAAAGGAGAGGGAAGATCAGATGGCCAATAACAATGAAGACGCAAAGAACTTCTTCTCTAAGGAAGAGCGGGTCGCGCAGGTCGTGGTGGCGAAGAAAAGGCAGAGGCTCTGGGGATGGGAGATGACCGAGAAGAGCGAGGAGGATGCTGGACATTTGACCAGCGATTCACCTAGCCACTTCTTCGCCATCCTCGAAAGAAAAAAGAGGATGGGGGTGTTCACGATCCCGATCTCCCCCGACGAGTTCCGCGCTCAATGCGGTAGCTTTCTCGAGGCCTCTCAAAAGGCCTTTCACACGAAAGAACTTAAGCTCACGATGAGAAGGAACTGGTACGTCCCAGAAGATGAAGGTGGGATGCACGGTTTCCGAATGGACCAAGGACTGTTCACCGAGGGGCTTTTGAACCCCGGAATGGATGTCCCGTTCAACTCATCCCACGCGGACTTCCGAGAGCTCTTCGAAGCCTCCACCTCGATGAGTTTCGAAGTGAGACCGGAACAAGAGCGTCCTGACCTGAAGGACTCGTACGGGATAGTCCATTGGACGCGCAAGATGCCGAACCGGATCTTCTTCTTCGCCCAACAAGCAGGCGAGCGCGATCCCGAGTGTTGGCGCCCATACTACAGACCGGTCATGGGAGTAATGTACGGAGAGCCGTACCTCAACGACGAGGGTCTGTTCTACGGTCCGAGGGAGCCGGATAAGAAGAAGTACCGGGTCTACTTGGGCCTAGGCAAATTCTTCGATACTCTCTCTGGAACCAAGTCATAACCTCTTTCCACTCTCCGGAGTGATGTGGGGTCCTACCTACCGGGCACTACGCCCACCTACTTCCTCCTGTCCCATCGGGTCGACACGAGGAAGTTTTACTTTTTAAAGGCAAACATAGACGTCATAATTTACCTAAAATAAGAGAAATATAACCTTTTACCTCTTGACAAAACCACCATTTTATGATATACTCTCTTGTTCATAAATAGAGATCTGTCTCTACAAGTGAACAACAATTTCTTTACAATATTCTCCTTCGAAGGAGGGTACGTCGTGGCCCTATATGGGACACTGATGTATCTTCTCTCGAAGGGGAATCAAAAACCCAAATATAGACTGGCGCAATCACGCGTCCATTCTCACCATACTTCCAGGGAGGAAGTTACCATGAAGAAGTTCAACCTGCTGGCGAGCATCGCGCTCGCCAGCATCATCGCCGCGTGCGGTGAGGAGCCCATGGCCCCGGCGCCGACCGTCAACATCCATCTGCCGGACGTCACGTTCCCCCAGGGGGAGCCGTCGGGGGAGGATCCCGAGCTCACGCTCGAGGAGCGACTCGACCAGAAGTGTCCGGACGGCGACTACGACATCAACGTGGTCACCACCGACGATCTGCGGACGTACAACCGCGGGTGGGAGGCCCGCCTCATCACCCTCGAGATCACGGCCTGCAATACGGTCGACGTCAGCCCGATCTTCCTCGAGATCCCGCACATGACCGAAGTGTTCCGCAAGGTGGAGCACGACGGAAGCTACGAGAAGCTCTTCGAGATGATCGGCGGGATCATCTCGGTACCTCTCGCGCAGGATGTAACGAACGTGCCCGAAAGGCGCACGCTCCGACTCACCCTGTACGGTCGGATTCCCATAACGGCCGAGGAGGATGGTATCTACTCGGTCCGGCTCATGAGAGACATGCTCCGCGCAACCCGCACGGAGGATGGGAAGGCAGCGCGGCTCATCCGGAACGACGCCACGCACGACACATATCGTGTGGTTCGTCCGGCGAGCGATCCGTGCTCGGTGACGGGCCGGAAAGTCTGGATCACGCAAGACCAGGGTTTCCCCGACTACTTCGGACCGACGGGCGTCACGAACGAGCTCGTAGCGGTGCTCAACATCACCGCCTGCGATCTGCTGCAGTTCGGCGGCATCGAGTACTTCATCTGGCAGATCGGCAACGGCAACATGACGCTCTGGCAGGGCGACAATCCGGTGATCACGAATGGTCGTTTCCATGTCGGAGGTCTCGAAGGGCTCACGTCTGAAAGGACGCCGCTTGTTCGGCGGACCGGCATGCTGAGAAGCGACCAGGATGGCATCATGTCCCTCGCGAAAGAAGGACAGGTACAGACCGTCGAGAGAGGTGAAACCATTCAGCTCACCGTCGTGGTGGACATCGCCCGGCTCGAGCCGGGACAAGGGCACACCGACACCATCTACGCTGCGCAGCTCACAGGGACCAGATTCTGGAGCAACGGTCAGCCGCTTCAACCGAGTGAAATCGGGATGGAGGGACAGATCATCCGCTACCTGAACGTCGTGGCTCCGTAGCCACACCCTACTCGCAATCCTGCAGTAGGTATCGGGCCAGACATTCCTTCGCGAATGCTCTGGCCCAAAATTTCACTGTGAAAATAAACATGAGTTTGTTTTCAAAGAGAGTTTACAAAAACAGCCGCATCAATTGGCTGTTTTTGTTTTATATCTCCTATTCCTTCCACTCGTAATGTGCAAAAACCCACTCGGCCAAACTTTTCGCATCAGTAAATCGTGATTCGGTCGAGCTTGATCCAAGCACCACCACATCAATTTCACGATCATCTTCATTTTTAATACGAAGCGATACGTTATATCCAGATTCTGGAATGTATCCTGTTTTTCCACCAATCACACTTGCAAATGTATGCGGCACCCAGCCAAGCATAAGCCAGTTCGTACTCCAAACCGTTGACACTTTTTTTCCACCCCGAACAATATCGTACGACGGGGTCATAAGGGCTGAGCGAATTTCTCCTTGTTTCATGGCAGCATCGAGTAACGTCGAAACATCAGCCACACTCGCCTGATTCCCCACCTCAAGCCCGGTTGGATCGGTAAACACAGCACGAGACATTCCGAGCACACGGGCCTTTTCGTTCATGCGAACCACAAAGGCTTCGCGCGTTAAACCACTACTATCAACCAGCGCAAGAATGGCTTTATTTGATGATCCAACTAGGCCTGCCTGCCAAAGCCATGCTTTTGTTTGCACTTCCCCCGAAAGCACATGGCTATCTGACACTTCATCTGCGGGTACAATGGCTGTAGCCTCCCAATCAATTTTGGTATCAAGAAGGACGAGCGCACTCATAAGCTTTGTAATGCTTGCAATCGCAAATGGTGTATAGGCATCACCATTCAGAAGGAACGCGCCCGAAGAAACATCACGCACGAGAAAGGCGTGAGCACTGGTTGTCGGCAAGTCCCCTTCACTTACCCGAAGTGGCGGAAGAACTGCTGGCTCAACCACAACTGCCGGCGTACTGCGTTCAGCAAAAAGCGCCGCAGCAAGAGATGCAACATCAGATAAAGAAAAATCAATCTGAGGCGCTTTGTTTACTGTTTTTGTAGGCGCTTTTACCACATCAAGACCAAAAAAGAATCCAAGACCAAGGGCAAGTATAGCCAAAAAAAGGAGGCTTGCTCCAACAACTCCTTTTTTTCTTTTCTGCACTCTGCCCTCCAGGGCCGGAGTATTCATAAGCTATGACGGATCGGAAGTATCTTGAGTAAGAACGCGTTCAATATGCGGATGAGCATGAAGCGTTTCGTATTCTGGTAAATCTTGAACGCTGACAATTCCCAAATGACGGAGTGCTTCGGCTGAAATACTGTACACGCGACCGAGTTTCGCGGGATCTTCCCCTTCTTCAATAAGCCCACGCATGAGCAAATTCCGCAAAATAAGAGCACAGTTTACTCCACGCACCTCTTCAAGTTCAGGGCGAGTAATTGGCCCGCGATACGCAATAACCGTGAGGGTTTCAAGCTGCGCCTTCGTTAACTCACCAGCAACCTCATCACGAGAAAACTGATCAACAATTTCCACAAAAGAAGCCCGGGATACCATCTGTGCACCGTCCTCGGTTCTCAAAATTGCGAGTCCGGAATCGGTGGTCTCGTGTTTTTTGGCAGCGTTATCAAGTGCTTCGGCAATATCCGGTTCTTGCTTCCCGAGTGCTTTTGCGAGGGCCTTAACACTGACCGGACCGCCCGCCACAAATAAAATGGCTTCGATTTGGGGAATGAGACTCATACAGGTAGGATCATGATATCACTAAAAGAATCACTTTGCTCTAAAAATATCTGTTGCTGTTTCATGAGTTCGAGAATCGCGAGAAAGCTGACAATAATTTCTGTTTTGTTTTGAGAACTTTCTAAAATTTCATGGAAAAGCAGGCGCTGACCTGAAGAAACCAATCGACGAATCGCATCAATCTTTTCTTTGAGTGAAATAGATTTATCGATGTGGGTCTGCGGAAGAGGTTTCGGTGGGGCTAACCGATTCACGATACTTTTCATTGCCATCACCAAACGCTCGGCGGTTACATTACTTGGAGGCACAAACCCGTCTGGTTTCTTTACCGTGCGCTCTCGGCCAATGCTACGCCACGGGCTCAACCACAGCTTGTGCACTTTTTTACTTGCATCAACAAACTGTTTATACAACTTGAGTTGTGCTTCTAAACTTCCTCCATCCTCTTCTTCTGGAAGAAAATTAGGTAAAAGGGTTTTAGATTTTAGCAACAGTAATTTTGCAGCGACCACCAAGAAGTCGGCCAACTCATCGGCATTTCGTTCCTCCAAAGAATCTAAGTAGCGCAAGTACTGTTCCGTGACAGCTGAAAGCGAAACATCATTAATCGACAACCTCTCCTCAGAGAGAAGCGAGAGAAGAAGATCAAGCGGTCCACTGAATTGCCCAAGCTGGAAGGCAATGGTCATAGGGTTACGTACGTGGACCGTCAGCAGCAACACGAATATGTAAGTCTTTTAATTGTTTATCACTGACTTCACTTGGGCTTCCCATCATTGGTTCTTCTGCTCGTTGATTTTTTGGAAATGGAACAACTGCGCGAATATTTTTCTCGCCCGTGAGAAGCATAACGAGGCGATCAATTCCCGGGGCAAACCCGCAGTGAGGTGGTGCGCCATATTCAAACGCATCGATCATGTGGCCAAACTTTTTATCGACCACAGAACGATCGTAGCCCGCGATTTCAAAGGCACGATACATCACTTCTGGATCTTTATTACGCACAGCTCCACTCGATAATTCCAGCCCATTTGCAATAATGTCGTACTGGTCGGCATCGATTGTGAGCGGGTCTTTGGTATTCAGTGCTTCGAGCCCACCTTGTGGCATGGAAAATGGGTTGTGCGCGAAGTCTACCTTCTTATCATCTTCGTTCCACTCAAAAAATGGAAAATCTACGACCCAAGCCCAAGCGATTACGTTCGGGTCAGCCAAACCCATTTTTTCTCCTGCAAAGGCACGCACTGCACCAAGCGCTTTACACGATACCTCCCAAGCGTCTGCCACAAAAAAGACAATACTTCCCTCTTCTGGTTGTACGGCGGCTTGAAGCGCAGCAAATTCTTCAGAGGTAAAAAACTTAGCAATAGTTCCTTCAAACGCATTATTTTGAAATTTGAGCCACGCCAAACCTTTTGCTTTCGCACGTCTGGCAACATCGCTATATTCCCCATCAATGTCTTTTCGGGATAAAGCAGCACCGCCCGGCACAACGAGCGCTCGTACAAATTCAGCCGATGAAAAGACACTAAACGATGTCTTCTTGGCCCACTCAGAGACATTCTGAATTTTCATGTCGAAACGTAAATCAGGGCGATCTACTCCGTACGTCTCCATGACTTCACGGTATTTAATCCGAGGAAATGGCTTCTCTTGAACTTTCTTGCCAGCCACTTTTTCAGTAAGCTCAACAAACAACGGCTCCATGAGTTGGAAAAATTCTTCTCTTGTCAGAAATGATGTTTCACAGTCGAGCTGATAAAACTCTCCCGGGGAGCGATCTGCCCGCGGGTCTTCATCGCGCATACATGGCGCAATTTGATAATACCGATCAAACCCAGCTACCATGAGCAACTGTTTATACTGCTGAGGCGCTTGTGGAAGCGCATAAAATTTTCCTGGGTGAATACGGCTCGGCACCAAAAAATCACGTGCACCTTCTGGCGAAGACACCGTTAAAATAGGTGTCGCAATATCAATAAAATTGCGTGACTCCATGTACTCGCGAATATGTTTAATCATTTTCGCGCGAAACAAGATATTATTTTTTAATTTCTCACGGCGAAGTTCAAGGAAACGATACTTCAAACGAATCTCTTCATCTTCTTCGCCTTTGCCAGCATCAAAAATTTCAAATGGCATGGCTTTAGCACGGCTCAAAATTTCAACTGTTTTTGCACGCACTTCAATTTCTCCCGTAACCAAATCTCGGTTAATGGCTTTCTCATCGCGGAGCATAACCTCCCCTTCAATTCGGATAACGTATTCGTATTTGAGCGATTCAGCAATAGTAAAATCTTTCACTGTTTCAGGGTGAAATACTACCTGGGTCATGCCGTACCGATCACGCAAATCAACAAAAATAAGACCGCCTAAATCGCGACGTTTATGAACCCAGCCCGATATCGTTACTGACTGACCTACCTCTTCTTTGCGCAAGGCTCCGCAGGTGTGTGTTCGGTACATACAGATAACAAAATAGTGTTCGTAGTATAGCATAATTTCTCCTTCTGACAAGAGGGAAAATATACCCATTTGACAAGCCTTTTTGACAGGCTTACTCTTAATCTTAGAAGGAGGAAAGTCGATGAAAACAAAGCGACACTCTGATCCCTGGGTTGTGCGGCATCTCAGGAACAATAGCACGGCTTTTGCCGTCTCCCTGGCAGCGTGTGCGACCACCCTTTTCATGGTTCATTTCATCACAGAAGAAAAGACGGCGGATCCGCGAATTCTCGAACTACTCATCATCCTCTTCGTCTCCGTACTCCTCTACACCTGGGGTCACAGGGTACGACAGCAGAGTAGCACACTCCCAGTGCCTCCTCCGGAGAAATTGCCCCCACCTCCGAAGGAAGAGCCGCCTAAAGTCGAAACGAGAGTAACGAGGGTGGTAGTGGTCTCCGCAGCTCCTCCGCCACCACGGAGTATAGAGCTTGAGCGAGCCAGGGCCGAGTACGAGGCGATGTACTTGGATCTCCGTGGCCTTATTTGGAGATCAGACCCCAGCCACATGGTCTTCATGCTTGACTATGTGATTCGTGAGATCCAAAAGTTCGACCACCAAGGTCAGAAGGTAAGCCGAATGTGTAGCGAGCTTGCCGGAGACCACGAAAATCACATGATGGACCTCCACGCACTACTCCTAACGACCGCAAAAAATACCCATTCGTGGAGTTAAGAACAGCGTAGATTCTTCTGAACCACTTCTTCGGAGGGATCTACGCCCCCCCCCTACCCGCTTAACAAGCGGTGTTTTTTTATATGCTCTTTCCTGTCCAAAATTTTGGACAAAAGGAGTAAACAATAACGTGCTCATTGACAGGATGAAGGTAGACAGAGGGCATAGACCCAAATGTCTCTACCCTTTCCTCTTCTAACACTCGTTGAATCACGAGCACTGCCCCACCACCGCGTCGTTTTTCTCTTCCAAGAGGGCTGCGACGCGGTGGCCCTTTTCATTTTGACAAAAAATACCCGATCAATTAGGGTATATATATGTATCAGGAGCCAGGAGAGTATCTTCTCGACACGCTTCTCTTCAACACGACTGGTGATCGAGCCATGCTCATGATGATTCTGGCCGTGGCCATAGCTGTATTCACCCATGAAGTATGGGTACCACGCCTAAAAACCGCCTGGGGAGGATGGCGGGCGAAAAAGAAAGGAGTAAACCAAAAGGAAGAAGAGCCCGACCTACGCTAGGTGTTAGTCGGGTTTATTTTTTTGCGAATGAGTGCGATATAAAATCCCTCAATTTCATTAGTCGGAAGAATACGTAATGTTTTTTTGACCCCTTCGTGAAATGATTTTTCTTTCCATGCTTTAAGAATTGGTATGGCCGTTAACCCATCAACACACACAGACTCAATTTCCGCATCAAGAAAACGCTCTAATAAACGGGAAACTTGAGCCTCATTTTCTTCAGGCGCAAACGTACAGGTGGAATAGACTAAAAGCCCTCCGGGTTTAAGCGCGCTCCACACCGACAAAAGAAGTTGGCGCTGCTTATAGGCCATTTCTTTTATTTTCGCTTCTTTCCAATATCCATAGGTTTCTCGCTCCCCTTCGACGAAACGGGCTTCGGCACTGCAAGGAGCATCAACCAAAATTTTATCGAAATAATTCGGGTATTCACGAACAAGATCTGCTCCATGTTCCATACGGAGCTTAAACGTCCAATCAGGGCGCTCATCGGTAACTCCTAAAATTTCCATGTTGTGTTTGAGTTTGAAAAAGCGCACTTTGTTCACATCATTCGCCACAAGCTCTCCTTTTCCCTGCATCATCGCGGCCATCTGTGACGTTTTGCTTCCTGGAGCTGCCGTGAGATCGAGAACTTTTTCACCGGGTTTTGGTTGGAGAATAATCGGCGGAACCATGCTCGCTAAGCTTTGGATATAAATTTTTCCCTGCTTATACAAATCAGTGTCGGTTAATTCACGCTTCGTTTTGTTTTGCAAAATAAACGCATCAGGCATCCAGGAAACATCCTTCATTTTAAAGCCCTGAGAAAATAATACTTCTTTGACTTCGGCTTTCGTAGTTTTGAGCGTATTCACACGAAACGTGGTGGGGCGCTCAGCAAACGTACTTTTAATGCGTGAAAAAACAGAATCACCGACCATCTCTTTCAGTCGTTCAATAAAAAGTTCAGGGATTCCCTGTGATTGTGAGGCTCCTTTTCCGCGTTTTGCCATACAGTATCTTACGGTCGAAGTCTCGAAATCGTCCGAGGAAACGGAATACATTCCCGAATATGCTCTACCCCCGACATCCAGCGCACCATACGCTCAAGCCCAATTCCAAAACCAGAATGTGGTACGGCACCAAAACGGCGCGTATCAAGATACCACTCAAATTCAGCTTCAGGAAGATTTTCTTTCCGAATACGTTCTAAAAGAAGTTCTTTACTTTCTTCGCGCTGACTTCCACCAATAATCTCCCCCGCTCCCTCCGTTGCAATAAGGTCAGCATTAAATACCCGCTCGGAATTTGACGGATCAACTTTCATGTAAAACGATTTGATTTCACGTGGCCATTTCTCAATAAAGATAGGTACGTCAGAATCTTTCGTAAGCATGGCTTCATCATCGTTCCCTAAATCTTCACCATGCTTAATATCTGAACCTAAGCGGTTGAGTTCTGGAATCGCTTCGTCGTAAGTGAGGCGCTTAAATGGAAGATCAACAATTTTTTGGAGTTTTGTTATGTCACGCTCAAGCACCGCAAACTCTGCCTGACATTTTTCTAAGCAACGCTTCACAATATGTTTTACCAACGCTTCTTGGATACGCAAATTTTCATCATGCTCAACAAAGGCAGCCTCTGCGTCCATCATCCAAAATTCCGCCAAATGTCGTTTGGTTTTGCTTTTCTCAGCACGGAACACTGGACCAAAATCATAACATCGACCAACCGATGCAATGGCAGCTTCAATATACAATTGTCCTGATTGAGAAAGATAGGCGGTTCCTTCATCGAAATAATTCACCGGGAAAAGATTCGTTGTTCCTTCACACGCATTCGGCGTGAATACGGGTGAATCGGTGCGGACAAAATGCTCGCTGTGCAAGTATTCCTGAATTGCCGCAGTTACCACATCACGAATACGCAAAATTGCCCATTGGCGGGAACTGCGGAGCCAAAGATGTCGATGGTCCATAAGAAAGTCTGGACCATGTTCTTTATTCCCAATCGGATACTCTTCTGCAATTTGATAAATTTTTATGTCCTTCACCTGAAGTTCAAAAACATTTTCTTTTTTGGGGTGCTTTGAAACCGTACCCGTGAGCGCAACAGATGATTCTTGGGTGAGAGACTGCGCTTTTGCCCACACTTCTTCCGAAACACTTGGCTTTGCAATAACCGCCTGAATAAACCCTGTTCCGTCACGGAGTTCAATAAACATGACTGACCCTGAAGAACGCGTGTTGTGCACCCAACCTTGGATCAAAACTTCCGCGCCGACACGTTCAGCAAGTTGTGTTATGAATGTCTGCATAATCAATTCAAAAATGGCTTTTTCATCCTATCACGAGATCCTCCTCTTCGCAATACGAAGAGGTATGTCGATTGACTTGAACCCCACCGAGGCGTACAATACCTACCTCCAAACAGAAAAAATATTTACATTTTTTGCTAAAATAAGGCAAATAAGGAGAAGTTTTTCCGTGAAAAAAAGAATGTCTACAATATGGCAAGATCCTGAATTTCTCGCAGTAAACTTCGCAACCCTTCTTACCGCTGGGATGATCGGATGGATGATCTACGCCTATCTCGACAGATAGAGGTGCTTTTGGAAGGGGGGTCTCGGAGGGCGGGTATGTCGAAAAACGACTACCCTTTTTGTTTTACAGAGAAAAAGGTGTGAATGGAGGAATCGATTGTTCGAGATGAAATTCGAGAAACGAACGGAGGAGTGAGTGTATTTTTTCTGATCTTAGCTCCGGGGTACCCCCCTGCTTCTCCGTAAAGAGCGTGCGTAGAAAACCAAACTCCTCTGAGGTAAGCAAGGTCGCTTGATGTAATGAATGAACCATCAAACCTTTACAAACAGCACAGATCATACCGCCATGCGTATGGCTAAAAAAATATGGTTCGGACAATGCTTTTGCACAATGGGCACATTCATTGACCACAGGCTCATATCCTAAACTTGAGAGTGAGAAGGCAAAAAATTCTGCCATTGCAGCAGTAACCGACCCTTCGTTTCTCTGGAGTTTTTGACGCCACCGAATAAAGAATCGGTAGAATCCTTGATAGTCTGCCCGCTCTTCAAAAACTCGTGATACGAGTGAGGTAGCATACATGAGTGCCTGAAGAGCAAGCACATTCGTGCTTAAAAACATCGCGTCTTCAAGAGGCACCACACTCCCCACATAGCGCTGCTCTTTCCCCTGAACAATTTCTACCTCAATGTGCGTTCCAGGTTCAAGATGAAATGAATTTTTGCTGGTATTTTTTTTCGAACCGCGCGCAATCGCTTCAATAAGCTGATCGCCTTCCGAAAGAAAGGTAAGACGCTCATCATATTCCTGACGCGGCGCGCGAGAAAGAACAAGCGCGTGCATAAGCCCGCAAAATTATTTTTTTCTTTTTTGAATATAGGTATCAAGAATGGCCATGGCGGCCTTTTCGTCACGCGTAGCATCTCCACCCATAGCATCCCCAAGCCGAGAAGAAAATCGTTCGTCTTCATACGCCACCTCGACATGCATCTTTTGCTGAATAGCATTTCCAAGTAAACGAATATCGCGACACGCATCGGTTTCCTCTCCTTCATTATTTAAAGGAAGCCCAAACACTATGGCCTCTATTTTTTCTTCTGTAATATATTTCTCGAGCGCTGTTATTACCTCGTTTCCAGAGCTTTCTATGACACCGTAGGGCAAGATAACCCCAATCGCAGTATCAATCCATGCTAAACCAGTTCTTTTTTTTCCGACATCAACTCCAAGAACATTCATACTATACAACTTCGCTCGCACGGCGAGTTGCAACCACAGGTTCGCCATCGGTAATAATAACGGTATGTTCGTAATGAGCTGCCAAACTTCCATCAGCAGTTACAATGGTCCAATCGTCTTCCTTGGTGTTTACGCGCCAATCTCCAAGTGTAATCATAGGCTCAAGCGCAAGCACCACACCTGGTTTTAACTCCCATTCTTCCATTTTTCGATCGTAATAGTTGAGCACAAACGGAGCTTCATGAACCGCATGCCCGACCCCATGTCCACATAAATCGCGGACAATACCATACTCCCCCTGACTTTTGACATAATTTTCAATGGCACGACCAATATCCGCAATGGTTTTCCCGGCCACACATTCACGAATCCCAACCTCAAGCGACTCTCTTGTAACGCGCATTAATTCGAGTGCCTCAGGCTTAGGCTTTCCCACAGCTACTGTAACCGCAGTATCAGTAAAATATCCTTTCCCTTCTGGCCAGCGCATACCAATGTCTATCGTAAAAATATCTCCATCAAGAAGCATGCGCCCGGGACCTGGAATCCCGTGAACCACCTCATCGTTCACCGAAGCACAGATCGTTCCTGGAAACGGTGTTGAAATACCTCTCGGACGATACCCTTTAAAAGCGGGCACACCACCTGCAGCGATAATAAGCGCTTCCGCTTTCGCATCGATGTCGGACAACAAAACACCGGGGCGCACCATGTCGACCAGTGTATCGAGAATTTCCCCCATACGCTTACCACCTTCTTCGATAGCCTGCACTTCATGGGCTTTTTTGGTGTACGACATACGAAAATAATTCTTTGTCTTCTTTAGAGAAGAGCCTTAATTTCGGACGAAACCTCTTCAATTGATTTTAAACCATCAACAACGGATAATTGTCCTCGCTCTTTATAGAATGCCACGATTTTAGAAATAGAAGCATTTCCCTGCTGCTCAATGCGATGCTTCATGATTTCTGGATCATCGTCCACACGACGAACCCCGGCGGCTTTCCGCATTTGAAGACGCTTCATGATTTCTTCGTCAGGCACATGAATCTCAATCACCTTTACTCGATCATTTGCTTCCATACGAGTAAAGTATTCTTCGAGAATCTCTGCCTGTCGAACAGAACGTGGAGCTCCATCAATAACAATGTCTAACCCAAGAGGAATTTCTGCATCAAGCCTCGTAAATAAGTGACGAAAGACCACATGATCAGGAGCCATGTCACCCTTTTTCACAGCTTCAAGAGCGGCAATTTCATCAGGAAGGGCATTCGGATTGAATTCCAATGCCTTGAGCATTTCCCCGGTTGAAATATGGCTATACCCTTCTTTTGCTAACCGTTCTGCCTGCGTTCCTTTTCCACTCCCCGGAACTCCGAGGAGAATTGTAATATGCTTCATGAATGTTTAATTAGAAAATCTTGCGATAATTTTATCTATGGTACCATCTGAAATGAGTCTATTTCCGCCAGGAGTCTTAAGCTTTCTCAGCGCTTTTTCGATTTTCCCGCTATTTGTGTCTGTTCCGTTTCTTGCCCCACGAAGTGCTTCACGAACCATATCCTCCTTTGTTTCGGTACTGTAATCTCGGTCTGCACTGAGCCCCCCTACGGTACGATTTGAAACCTCATTAATCATGTCGTTCGTCACGACCAATACGGAACCTTGGCTACCAGAACTATCCTCTGACCCTCGTGAAGAATTTGACTTTCGGCCTGTCACTTGGCCAATAAGCTCTGAGAAAAGACTCATAGAATGTAGTGACGTTGAATGAGAAGGTATTTTCTACACAAGAACCATATCATATCTCCCTCCTTTTTTCAAGGCTTCAGGGTGGGGGGAATTAAAAGCCCCCGGGGTCACCGGAGGACTTTCATTCGAAAGAGAAAATTTTACCGATCGTATTCGTGCATGGTGAGCTGCGACTCAAGCTGTTTCGCAATTTCAATAGCTACTGAAACCACGATAAGCAAACTCGTTCCGCCAATCACTAAGTTTTGTGAGCTGGTGACGAGCTGCATGAGAAGAGGCAAGATGGCGATCATGGCCAAGAAGAGCGCTCCGACAAACACCAAACGAGTCATGGTACGTGAAAGATACTCTTCGGTTTCTTTTCCTGGACGAATTCCTGGAATAAACCCGCCTTGACGCTGCAAGTTCTCGGCAATCTTTCTTGGCTGAAATACTACGGAGGTGTAGAAGTAGGTAAACCCAAACACCATCACAAAGTAGAGAATTCCGTAAAAGAGTTGATTCTGGAAGAGAAGTGTTACTGATTGCGCAAGTGAAGCAAGACGACCGGTACCATTCAGGAAAAACTGAGCGATCACCGTTGGCATGAGCATAAGCGACACCGCAAAGATGATCGGAATTACCCCTGCCATATTCACCCGAAGCGGAAGCTGACTCATAACCGCCCCAACCCCACGGCCACGGCTCGCCTGACGTGCGTACTGAACTGGAATATTCCGTTGCCCTTCTGAGACAAAAACCACGCCAACAATAGTTGCAACAACAATCGCGGCAAACAAGATATAGGTGGTGAGGTCAGCAGGAGTGTAGTTTGCTACAGCGTTTTGTACGTAGGTCGGAAACGATGCGACGATACCCGCAAAAATGAGCAAGGAAATTCCGTTTCCGATCTTTTTCTCAGTAACCAATTCCCCAAGCCACATAAGGAAGATGGTGCCGGCGGTCACGATGAGCATAACCGCGAGAATGTGCCAAGTAGAGTCAGTCGTAAATACTTGATGCTGCGACGAGCGAAGCAGTTGCAAAAAGGAGTACCCTTGAAGCAAAGCAAGTGGTACCGTTGCAATACGAGTATACATGTTGATTTTCTGTCGTCCGGTCTCCCCTTCATTTGAAAGCTCTTCAAAAGCTGGGACTACCATGGCCAAAAGCTGAAAGATGATGGACGCAGTGATGTAGGGCCCAATACCGAGCATGATAATCGAAAAGTTTTGAATGCTTCCACCCGCAAAGATGTTAAGCAAACCAAAAATTTCGTTTCCAGACAAAAACTGACGAAGGGCATTCACATCAACACCAGGAACTGGAATATGAGCAGTAATACGAAATACTACTAATACCCCCAACACAAAGAGCATGCTGTGACGAATTTCTTTAACTGCCCACACGCGTTTCAGAGTTTCCCACATACGTATAATGTATAAGAGAGAGGCGCCTCGCCCACGAACACTCGTTACTAGACGGCAATGGAACCACCTTTAGACTGAATAATTTCTACGGCATTTTTTGTTACCAAACAACCACGAATCACCAGTTTTTTTGTTAGGGTTCCTGAAGCAACGATTTTCACGCCATTTTTTGGCTGATTAACCACGCCTCGTTTTCGAAGAAATGTTGGAGTAATGGTGGCACCCGGCATAGCCACGCGTTCAAGCGTTGAAAGAGTGACGGTTTCAAGCGGTGCGGTGTGGCTCTTAAAACCACGCAATTTTTTCATTTTCTGTACCGTATCTTTAAATGAACGGCGAAGCATACCACGACGGCCACCCGCACGTGAACGCTGACCTTTTGTACCACGACCTGCGGACTTCCCTTTCCCAGAAGCATCACCGCGGCCGACACGCTTTCCTTTGCGTGAGCGACTATTATCGCTTAATGTATGAAGTTGAATCATATAGAGTGGAGGTTACAAAAGTTAGGCTTTCGCTTTTTTGGCAACGGCCTTCTTCTTTTCCCCTTCTTCGCGAGGCTCAGATGGTTTACTTTCTCTTGATGGACTTACGCGCTTTACATAAGGACGAAGCGCGCGGAGTGCTGCAAAAGTAGCCTTCACGTTCGTTAATTTATTTTTTGTTGTTCCTAAAATCTTAGCAGACGCATTTGGAACTCCGGCCAAGTCAAGAATGATACGAACGACACTTCCTGCAACGATACCCGAACCACGAGGGGCTGGCATAAGAAGGATCTTCCCCGCATTCTCTTTCGCAAAAACCTGATGAGGAATGGTGTCATTTGACATAGGAACTCGAATCATACTTTTCTTTGCCTGATTCAAAGCCTTTTCCATTGCCATCTGAACATCTTTCCCTTTATCAACTCCGTATCCAACACGGCCTTTACGGTCTCCGATAACGATACAAACACGGAACGAAAGTTGTTTACCACCCTTCGTTACACGTGTCACACGTGACACATCAATGGTTTGTTGGTCAAACTCAGGTTTTTCACGACGAGGACGATTGTCGCGAGGACCGCGACCACCACGTCCACCTCTACCCTGTTGTTCTTTCATATTCATATAAAACCTCTGTAAGCTTAAAACACGAGACCACCATCGCGGGCGCCTTCAGCGAGTGCGCGAACACGACCATGATACGCATATCCGCCACGATCAAATACTACGGTGGTGATATTTTTGGTCTTGGCTTTTTCAGCGAGTGCCTTTCCTGTAAGGTAGCTTTGCGCTACTTTCCCGGTGCGTTCTCCAGCATCCCCTGCTTTGAGTTCGCGAGCATTCGCTGCTGCAAGTACCATACCAGTAGCATCGTCAATAAGCTGGGCATGAATATTTTTCAAGCTACGGAACACGTTCAAACGAGGGCGTTCGGCAGTTCCAACCACACGAGCGCGAACACGGCGGTGGCGACGAAGGCGTTTGGCATTAGCTGACTGATGAGAATATTTCATATAAAGGTATTCTTAAAGAATGGCTTAGGCAGCAGCTTTCGCAGCCTTACCAGCCTTGCGGCGAATCGTTTCAGTCGTATATTTAATCCCTTTGCCTTTATATGGTTCTGGTTTGCGAATAGCACGAATTTCAGCAGTCGTCTGACCCAAGAGTTCTTTATTCGTTGAGGTCAAAGTGATAATGTTTTTTTCCATTTGCGCAGTCACACCCTCTGGAACTTTAAAAATGACTGGATGAGAAAAACCGACCTCGAGACGAATATCTTTTCCTTGCATAGCTCCGCGGTATCCTACTCCATTAATTTCAAGTTGTTTTGAAAAACCAACGGTTACCCCCTCTATCATGTTTCCAATATGAGCCGCAAAAGTTCCCCACAAAGAGCGCTCACTCTTTTCTTCAGGATTTTTAACACTTACCGTTACTTCGTTTGATGCAACAACCACAGCTACCTGTGGTGGGAGCGTACGGTGAAGTTCTCCCTTAGGACCCTTCACATGCACAACTCCTTCAGCCACTGTAACAGTGACTCCCGAAGGAATTGCAAGTGGTTTCTTTCCAATACGTGACATATATAATAAATAGGTGTGATTAGGGAAGTGGCAGGGCGTGCATCAGGCGCCAGCCATTTCGTGCATCAACATTAGTATACGGAACAAACAATTTCTCCACCAATTCCTTTTTTGCGTGCCTCTTTATTCGTCATCATCCCCTCTGGGGTAGAAACGATCGCGAGACCGATATCGTTTAAAATTCTTGGCAATTCATCAGCTCGGCGGTACATACGGTGCCCTGGCTTGCTTTCACGAGCAAGAGATTGAATCGCTGGAATTCTGTTGGTGTATTTGAGGGTAACAACCAAAGTTTTCTTGGTGTCGCCTTCTACTTCCACATTCTCGAGATATCCTTCACGGAGCAAAATATCGAGAACGGCCTTTTTCATGTTAGAGAATGGCATGGTGGCACTTGCTTTTCGAGACGCCGAGGCATTTCGAACGCGAGTGAGCATGTCTGCAATTGGATCTGTCATCATAGTACATCATTATAAGGCCTTACCAGCTCGACTTACGAACGCCCGGGAGCTTCCCAGAGTTCGCAAGTTCGCGGAAACAAATACGGCAGAGCCCAAAGTCGCGCATGAACCAGCGCTTACGACCGCACTTCCAGCACCGACGAACGATGCGGGTCGAGAATTTTGGTCGACGATTTGATTTAGCAATTTGTCCTTGAGTAGCCATAGAGATTACTTATCGCGAAAGGGAAAACCTAAGCTCGAAAGAAGGGCGTGGCCTTCTTCACGATTTTTTGCTGATGTGGTAATAACCACTTCAAGACCGTGGATCTTATCAGCCGCATCACCCTGAACTTCAGGGAAGGCGATCTGTTCTTTAAAGCCGATTGTGTAGTTCCCCTGACGATCGAAACTCTTTGGGTTTAACCCTCGAAAGTCACGAATACGAGGAAGAGTAAGGTGAACGAAGCGATACAAAAACTCATACATGGCAGGACCGCGAAGCGTAACTGAGGCGGCAATGTTCATTCCTTGGCGAGTCTTGAAGTTCGAAATGGACTTCTTTGCTTTTTGGTGAACTGGTTTTTGACCAGAGATAAGAGAAAGCGTTTGAGTAATACGTTCAATAAACGCAGTATCTTTCACCATACGGCCGTATCCAATGTTCAGGGTTACTTTTTCAACCCGTGGAACTTGCATAACATTTTTGTACCCAAACTTTTGCTTCAAAAAAGGTACAGCGATGGTTTTATAAGTTTTGAGAAGTTCTGGAACCATAGTGATTATGCGATTGAGTTGCCACTGCGACGAGCGACGCGAATCTTTTTGTCTCCTTCTGTTTTGTATCCTACTCGAGTTGGTTTGCTATCTTTCGGATCAAGGAGCATGACGTTTGACATATGAATCGGACTTGCGAGTTCGAGAAGTCTTCCCTTCTCTGTTCCTCGTGCCTTCAGATGTTTCTTTCGAAGGTTTACACCCTCGACTACGACCAGGGCTCCACGATCACTTGCAATCACCTGGATGATCTTTCCGGTTTTACCGCGATCACGACCAGAGAGCACTTTTACATTGTCGCCAGTTTTAATCTTCATAGAGGCCAAGCTTACAATACTTCAGGAGCCAATGAGACGATCTTCTGGTAACCCATCGCGCGGATTTCACGAGCAACTGGTCCAAAGATACGAGTCCCTTTTGGTTCTTTATTTTTATCATCAACAATCACTACCGCGTTATCATCAAAGCGAATATAGGTTCCGTCTTTGCGGCGTGTTTCTTTGCGCGTACGAACAATCACAGCGTGAACCACTTCACCTTTTTTCACGAGCCCGCGAGGAGCTGCTTCTTTTACAGAACAGGTGATAATGTCGCCGATGCGTGCATAGCGTTTTTTGTACCCGCCTAATACGCGGATACACATCAATTTTTTCGCTCCGGTGTTATCTGCCACCGAGAGCATGGCGCGATGTTGAATCATAGAAGTGTCTTAGGCAGTCTTCTGAATAGAAACGAGACGCCACCGTTTGGTTTTCGACAATGGTCGGCACTCTTCAAACGTAACAATATCCCCTACTTTCGCTTTCGCATGCTCATCGTGAACTGGAAAGGTCGTTTGCTTCGCGTATTGCTTGCGGTACTTCGGATGAGTCATAACGGTTTCCACGCGAACGCGGATCGTTTTTGTTTCAAGCGTACGAAGAACTTCACCAGTAAACTGGCGATGTGTAGCTTGAGTTGTAGGCTGCGTTGTTTTCATACATGAATATTAGCGAAGTTTCCCCAAGGCCGTTTGAACCCGTGCAATCGTGCGGCGAATGAGAGCGATGCGGTGAACTTGTTTGAGCTGGCGTTCACTTACTTGGAAGCGAAGCTTAGTGAGCTCGTGACGAGACTCATGAAGCATGGCGGTAAGCTCTTCTTTTGTTTTTGTTCCAAGAGAAAGTTTTTCCATACATCATGCGTTATACTTTTTTCACAAATTTCGCCTTGAGCGGAAGCTTGTATGCTGCGGCTAAGAGAGCTTCTTGCGCGCTCGCTTCGGTCAAACCAGTCATTTCAAAGAGAACTGCTCCTGGCTTTACCGTACATACGTAGAAATCCGGCGCCCCTTTTCCTTTTCCCATCGGAACTTCTGCACCTTTTTTGGTCATTGGGCGATCAGGGAAAATGCGCACCCATACCTTACCTCCGCGCTTCACGTATCGGGTAAGGACACGACGAGCAGCTTCGATTTGACGGGATGAAACCCAGGCATGAGTCGTCGCACGGAGTCCGTACGTTCCGAAAGCCACGGTCGTTAATCGAGTCGCAACCCCGAGGTTGCGGCGGCGTGGTTTATGCCACTTGCGGTGTTTTACTTTTTTAGGTAACAACATACAACACGATTATGATTTCTTGTCACGACGAGGCTGAGCAGGAGCTTCAGCAGCATCACGAAACTTATCTTTACGACCGAACACTTCACCGTGATAGATCCACACTTTAATTCCTACTTTACCATACATGGTATAAGCGGCGGTTGAAGCGTAATCAACAGCACTGCGAAGAGTGATCAATGGAACTTTACCAGCCGCCAATTTTTCGGTACGAGCAATTTCAGCTCCGTTCAAGCGGCCCGACATACAAATTTTTACTCCAAGTCCGCCAGCCTTCATTACGCGTTCAATCGTTTGCTTCATCACGCGACGAAATGGCATACGATTTTCTGTCTCTTGTGCAATCGTCTGTGCCACAATTTCAGCAGAAAGTGCTGGAGATTTGACTTCATGAATTTGCAATTTCACTTTTGATGACATCTGCAAAAACTTGCGTTCAATTTCTTTGCGGAGAACATCCAAACTCTCACCACCACGGCCGATAATAAACCCTGGTTTTGCGGCTAAAATAGTGATCGTTGTTTGTTTTGGACCACGCTCAACACTGATCGCATCAATATGAGCATCTTTATATTTCTTTTTCAAAAATTCACGAATTTGAATATCCTGTTTAATATATTCAGGATACTTTTTTCGAGAAAACCAACGCGAATCCCAGGTATAGATAACCTGTGTGCGATGGATAATGGGATGGACTTTATGACCCATAGGATTCTTGAGAGTGGATTACGCGTTTTTCTTCGCCTTGGCAGTGGAAGCCTTTGACGCAGCGCGGGGTTTCTTGGTTGCTGGTGCCTTGCGTGCTTTAGTTACTTTTTTCGGCGCTTCTTCATGCGCATGATCATGCCCTTCATGATTTTCATGATCGTGAGCAGCTTCAGCGCGATGTGTCGCCGAACCAACACCCGTCAACACAAGCGTAATGTGGGAAGTGCGGTGACGCACAGGAGTCGCCCGACCCATTGCGCGTGGAGTATAACGATACATCATCGCCCCCCCATCAACGGTCGCTTTTGAAACCACTAATGTTTTTGCATCTGCTCCATGGTTATGGGTAGCATTCGCAATTCCAGAAGCAAGAAGTTTATATACAGGACGCGCTGCTTCTTTCGCTGAAAACTGAAGCTGAACAAGTGCTTCGTGTGCGTTCATGCCACGAATAAGGTCGATCAAAAGGCGCACCTTGCGAGGTGACATGCGTAAACTGCGAAGTGTGGCCGATGTTTGAATCGTCGTCATATGCATTATTTAGCAGCAGGTTTTGCTGCAGCGGCTGGGGCTGCTGCAGGAGCAGCTGCTTCTTTACCAGCTTTTCCACCATGGCGAATAAACTTACGAGTCGAAGAAAATTCTCCGAGTTTGTGACCCACCATGTTTTCCGTCACAAAGACGTTCAAGAAGTCTTTCCCATTGTGGACTGCGAAATTCATCCCCACCATTTCTGGTGTAATAGTTGAAGCGCGGGCCCAAGTTTTAATCGCCTTCTTGTCGTTCATGGCTTTCGCTTTCGCGACTTTTTCTGCCAACTTAGGATCGACAAATGGTCCTTTTTTTAAGCTGCGAGACATACATTACACTTTTCTACCCTTACGGCGTTGAAGAATAAATTTGTTACTCCAGTTATCGCGTTTTCGTGTTTTGATACCCATGGCTTTCTTTCCGTATACATTTTTTGGACCACCCTTCAAACCAATAGGGTTTCGCCCTTCACCACCTCCGTGCGGGTGATCAACCGGGTTCATCACCTTACCACGAACGACTGGTCTCCAGCCGAGGTAGCGCATGCGTCCGGCTTTTCCGTAACGCACGAGTTTAAAGTCTGGGTTACTTACTTTTCCAACAGAAGCTAAACAATCTTTTTTCACCAAACGAACTTCACCAGAAGGGAGTTTAAGCTGGGCATAATCCCCTTCAATTACCTGAAGCTGGGCACCCGTGCCTGCACCGCGGATAATCTGTCCGCCCTTGCCACGAGTCATTTCAACATTGTGAACAAAGAGACCAACAGGAATATATTGGAGAGGCATACGAGAACCGACAGATGGTTCAATTGCCTTTTCTGAAGAAACAATAACCGAGCCCACACCCATACCATCAGCTGCCAAAACATAGGCTTTGGTGTTGTCGGTATACTCAACAAGAGCAATGCGGGCACCGCGGTTTGGATCATATTCGATCGCAGTGACCGTCGCTGGCATATCAAACTTTTGCTGTTTGAAATCAATAATACGGTAATAACGTTTCACACCGCCGCCACGATGACGAACGGTAATGTTCCCTGTATTATTACGACCACTGTGTTTTTTCTTTGGCTCAATCAGTGATTTTTCTGGCTGAGTTTTTGTAACATCGGAAAAGACCTGCACACTAGAGTTGCGTCGGCCGTTTGTCGTTGGTTTATAAATGGTGATTGGCATACGGTAAGATCAATGAGGAATGCTTAGACACCTTCATGGATACTAATGCGGGCATCTTTTGGCAATGTCACAATGGCTTTTTTTGTACCACCACGCTTCCCAAAAGCTTTACCTGCGCGAACTGTCTTGCCGTCGGTCAAAACCATATTTACTTTCACTGGCATGACTCCATAGGCTTCCTTTACTGCAAATTTTACGTCTACCTTTGTAGCGGTTGGTTTCACCAAAAAGGTGTACACCCCGCGTGACTCACGACTCACGGTTTTTTCGCTGGTGATGGGGCGGAGTAAAATTTGTCGATTAAAACTCATCGCCACTGCGGCCGTCTTTACCTTTTTCTCTTTCGCTGCCTTTGGTGCAGCTTTCTTTTTTGTTGTAGTAGCTTTTGCCATACAGATTCAAGTTTACGCTAAACGTTTCGTCAGGGCCAAAATGGCACCTTTCGTCGCAATAATATACTGATGGTGAAGCACATCAACCACATTCAAATCTTCAGCACGCACCACATCAACGCGAGGGATATTTTTGGTCGCACGAAGAAGAGTTTCGTCTTTTTTTGCTGTCAAAATAAGAGTGCTTTTATTGTTTCCTGGTAAAGCGCTACGAAAAGTGACAAACTGCTTAGTTTTTCCAGAAAAAGCAGCGTCTTCAAGTCCTTGCAAACGTTCAGCAGCAACCATACCAGACAAACACATTTTAAGCGCAGCCTGTTTCATCTTCACGTTTAACTTACGGCTGTAATTACGCAAGTTTGTTGGACCAAAAGTCACACCTCCGCCTTTCCAAATTGGTGAGCGGATAGAACCGTGACGAGCGCGTCCAGTCCCTTTCTGTTTCCATGGTTTTTTACCACCACCGCGAACATCACTGCGGTCTTTGGTATGAGCCCAAGGTTCACGAGCATTGCCAACTAAAGTCACATAGACCTGATGGACGAGGGATCGTTTTGGTTTCACCCCAAACACCGCTTCGTTTACATCGAGCGTGCCTACAGCTTTTCCATCAATCGAGTAGAGTGGTACGTTTTTCATACAAAATCAATCTGGAGAGTATTAGGCGTTGACTGCAACAGGAACCTCTTCGGCAACTACAGGGGTAGCTGGCGCTTCTTTTTCCTGTACCATTGATTCCACTTCAAACGAACCGTTCTGTGTGGAAATGAGCACTAATCCTCCACGGCTTCCTGGAAGTGCACCTTTAATATAAAGTTCGTTCGTCTCAGGATGAACTTCAACCACGGTTAAGTTTTTAACGGTCACACGGGCGTCGCCCATATGTCCCGCCATGCGCATATCTTTAAACACACGCTGTACACCACCGGCACCGATACTTCCTGGCGCACGAAGGTCATGTTTATGACCGTGTGTTTTCGGAGCACCCTTGAACCCATGGCGTTTTACCACACCCTGGAATCCACGGCCTTTTGATGTACCGACAACCTGAACCACATCACCTGGCGCAAAGATAGATGCACCAAATGTGCCTCCACGAGTCAGCGCATGGTCTTCCGCGATACGAAAATCACGCAAAAAGCGGACATGAGCAAGGCCTCGAACATGACCCTGCTTTGGTTGGTTCATACGAAAAAGTGGCGTAGTACCGTATCCAATCTGGACGGCAGATACCCCATCTTTTTCCACTGTTTTTACCTGAGTGACTGTACAAGGACCAGCTTGGACGCGCGTCACAGGAATTACTGTGCCGTTCGCATCAAACACCTGCGTCATGCCAAGTTTTGTACCAAGAATGCATTTCATACATTTGCTATTTCGAAAATTCGGAAAATCAAACAAAAAAGAGACGTATCTTGCACCTATGTTTTTTACCTTTGAACACATGAGTGGTGTGATACCTCTCTTTTTAGTTACGTTCGGCTCGCCTTTTGTGAAAAAGACGCGTCGAGTAACCGAGAATTGTGTGATCGTTAGTAAATTTGGTGCTTCACCTTTGTCAACCATTTGGCCTTATTCTCGATGTTTTTAGACCCGTATTCAGGGTAATCTTATCGAGCTCGTGCCTTGGTTGTTATAACGAGGCCTATTATAGCGTACTCTCGTTACTCTGTCAAGGGGCTCTTCCCCTCTCCTTTCTTCCCTCAATTTAGATCATTTTGATCTCTACATCTACCCCGCTTGGAAGGTTTAAACTTCCCAACGCATCAATCACCTTTTGGTTTGGATTCACAATATCAATGAGACGCTTATGCGTACGCATTTCATACTGTTCAGCCGCTGTGCGGTGAACGAACGTTGAGCGGTTCACACTGTATTTACGGATCTCGGTTGGCAATGGTACTGGGCCAACAACCTTCGCATTATTACGTTCAGCCGTATCGATAATGGTTTTTGTCGCAATATCGATAATTTTACTGTCGTAGGCTGAGATCTTCACGCGAATTTTTGGACCTGCCCCCTCAGCATCCTGTTCAACTTTTACCTGTTTTACATTTTTTGTTGCAGTGGTGGCCATAGATCAAAGAACAAGAGGAGGGGGAAATCCCCCCTCCTCTAAAAGTTGGTATTAGTTGATAATTTTGGTAACGACGCCGGCACCTACAGTGCGGCCACCTTCGCGGATAGCGAAGCGCATTTTTTCTTCAATCGCAACTGGTACGATGAGCTTGATCTTCAAGTTTGCAGTGTCACCAGGCATCATCATTTCAGTTCCTTCTGGAAGAGTAACATCACCAGTTACGTCCGTGGTGCGGATGTAAAACTGAGGTTTATAGCCGTTGAAGAATGGTTTATGACGACCACCTTCATCTTTCGTGAGGGCGTACACTTCAGCTTCAATTTCTGTGTGAGGTTTAATTGAACCAGGTTTCGCAATAACCATACCACGTTCAACGTCTTCTTTCTTCGTACCACGAAGAAGGATACCAGCGTTGTCTCCAGCCTGACCTTGACCAAGAGATTTGTTAAACATTTCGACACCAGTCACCGTTGTAGTTTGTGTGTCGCGTACCCCAACGATTTCGATGGTGTCGCCGATCTTCACAATACCACGTTCAATACGACCGGTAACAACCGTACCACGACCTTCGATTGAAAACACGTCTTCAATCGGCATAAGGAGGGGTTTGTCGAGGTCACGAACTGGTTCTGGAATATACTCATCAAGAGTTTTCAACAATTCCAAAATTGGTTTTGCCGCTTCTGGATCTGTTGGGTTTTCAAGAGCTTTGATTGATGAACCACGGATAATTGGAGTGGTGTCACCAGGGAAGCCGTATTTGTTCAAAAGATCACGAATTTCAGCCTCAACAAGATCAGCAAGTTCTGGATCTGACACCATGTCGATCTTGTTCATGTACACGATAATGTATGGTACACCTACCTGGCGTGAAAGAAGGATATGTTCACGAGTCTGAGGCATTGGGCCGTCAGCAGCTGAAACTACGAGAATGGCGCCGTCCATCTGAGCGGCACCAGTGATCATGTTCTTCACATAGTCCGCATGCCCTGGACAATCAACGTGAGCGTAATGACGATTTGCGGTTTCGTATTCTACGTGTGCGGTTGCGATGGTAATACCACGCGCCTTTGATTCTGGCGCTTTATCGAGCGCATTTACATCCTGCACGTCCGCAGTCAAACCCTGCGCTGCGGCAACCTTAAGAATTGCAGCAGTTGTGGTGGTTTTACCATGGTCAACGTGACCAATAGTTCCCACGTTCACGTGTGGCTTTACACGTTGAAATTCTGTCATACCAATACGTTCGCCCGCACCCTTTTGAATGGTCAAAAGGAGTTTTGTTGTCCAGCGGGACCGAAAATTAGAAATAATTAACTAAAATAGATACACGAAGACTAACTTCATGTAACGAGGAGTATACGGTATTTTTTTACAGTCGTCAAGCCCTGTGCCTGTGGAATTTTCGGGGATAACTTTTAGCCCACCGGCTCTTCGTAAAAAATGGGTTCTTCCCCCTCTTCATCGCTCTTTTTTTCAGTTTGTTTTGGGGCAAATACCTCATCGGCTAAACGCTCCCTCTCCCCTCGCATCCACGCTCCACTTTGAAAACGTTGTCGGGCTATAGCACCTAAAGAATTCCATCCTGGTGCGGCTTCCGCAGATACGCTCCTCTCAATAGTCGTTTTTTCGGTTTTTTCTTTTTCTTCTTCAAACAAATCCCCGAGGTCCTCCTCATCGCCTTCCAAAAGAGAAGTGTCGTCTTTTTCCTCTTCATGAGAAGAGAACTCATACTCCCGAAGCGGCGGAATATCCGTATCTGGATCAACAACTGGCGGCATTGGCGGAGGAGGTGGTACGTCTGGCACAAACACCTGCTCTTGCCAGGTGGGAACAAGGGACTGACGCACAGCTTCTTGAAGCTCTTTTTCCCGCTCTCTTCCTGAAAGCAATTCTTCATATTCATCAACCGAAACAAGCACCACGTCCCGTCCTTGAATCGGATCATGAACAATGAGGGTGTGGCCGGTTTTTTGTGCGAGTCGGATAAGGCGCTCAAAGGACATACAAGAATTGGTAAGTGAAATTGAAGTATAACGAAAAAAGAAAAAGACAGTCAAGCCATATAATTAAAACATCTCCCCCTAAGGAGAGATGATTTCATTATACTTTTAGAGTAATTTCACCGGATGTATGTGACAAGGACGTGGAACGGTATTCTGATTGCTAATTTCATCCTGAATCAAGATTCAGGTGAAGATGATGGTCACGCTCTTCCGAGCGAGTGACTCCAGAAAGGAGGTGATCCACCCCCAGCTTCCGCTAGGGGTGCCTTGTTACGACTTCACCCTGATCATCGGTCCTGCCTTCGTCCCCCGCCAAAAATTTTGAACAAATCAAAACCTTTGGCGGGAGCCTTCGGGCATTACAGACTTTCGTGGTGTGACGGGCGGTGAGTACAAGACCCGAGAACGTATTCAACGCGCCGTGGCTGATGCGCGTTTACTAGTAAATCCGACTTCATGAAGGCGAGTTGCAGCCTTCAATCCGAACTGGGACCGGCTTTATGGGATTAGCTCCGCCTTGCGGCTTGGCTGCCCTTTGTACCGGCCATTGTATCATGCGTGTCGCCCTGGATGTAAGAGCCATGCTGATTTGACGTCGTCCCCACCTTCCTCCTACTTGCGTAGGCAGTCTCGTGTGTAAATTTAACACACGACGAGGGTTGCGCTCGTTACCCGACTTAACGGTACACCTCACGGCACGAGCTGACGGCAACCATGCAGCACCTGTGTAGCACCCTCGAAGGCGGCTTCTGTTTCCAGAAGCTTGCAGCTACATGTCAAACCCAGGTAAGGTTCGCCGCGTATCATCGAATTAAACCGCATGATCCTCTACTTGTGCGGGTCCCCGTCTATTCCTTTGAGTTTTAATCTTGCGATCGTACTTCCCAGGCGGTGCACTTAACGCGTTAGCTTTTTTCAACGGCTCTGAGAGGGTCGATACTCCCAAAACCTGGTGCACATCGTTTAGGGCGTGGACTACGGGGGTATCTAATCCCCTTCGCTCCCCACGCTTTCGTCCCTGAGTGTCAGTCATGTTCTAGCAAGCTGCCTTCGCCTTTGGTATTCCTATCGATATCAGCGCTTATTACGACTACACCGATAGTTCTGCTTGCCTCTCCCAGACTCAAGTTTTGCAGTATCCATTGCAGTTTCCGGGTTAAGCCCGAAAATTTAACAATAAACTTACAAAACCACCTGCGGACCCTTTACGCCCAATAAATCCGGATAACGTTTGAGGTCTCTGTATTACCGCTGCTGCTGGCACAGAGTTAGCAACCTCTTATTCATAGGGTACCGTCACAAATTCTTCCCCTATAAAAGCAGTTTACACCCCGAAGGGCGTCTTCCTGCACGCGGCGTCGCTCCGTCACGCTTTCGCGCATTGCGGAATATTCCTGACTGCAGCCACCCGTAGGTGTCTGGGCAGTGTCTCAGTCCCAGTGAGGCAGGTCACGCTCTCACGCCTGCTACTGATCGTAGCCTTGGTAGGCCATTACCCTACCAACTAGCTAATCAGACATAGGCCCATCATGAAGCCCCGTAGGTTTACTCTGGCACCTCTTGCGAGAGCCGGAGACCATCGGGTATTAATCCACCTTTCGGTGGGCTATCCCCGTCTTCACGGTAGGTTACCAATGTGTTACTCACCCGTTTGCCGGTCAGCGCTTGTCTATATTGCTATAAAAAAGCCTGTCCCACGACTTGCATGCCTTAGGCACGCCGCCAACGTTCATCCTGAGCTAGGATCAAACTCTCAAACAAACATGTTTCAGTCTCATGAAACATGGTTTTAGAATAGACGTTCCAAAGACCAAACCCCGAAGGGTGATCTTCGTCACTTGTCACATATATCTTGTGAAACCTTACTCTAATGTATGGTTGTATTACGAATTGTCACGAGCATCTTTCTGTGGCTTATAAGGCCTAAGAAAGAAAAAAGAGGAACCGAATTTTCAGTTTCTCTTTTTTCTTCTCAGTATCTGTCCAGACTTGAGAGGAGATTCAATTGGATAGTAGGGAGGTAATTGCAGGAGCATTGTATATGCGTTTGTACCCACTGTCAAGGGCAGTCATCTGTGGATAATTGGGGATAACTTTAATCTTCTCAAATTACCCATCAACCAAGGTATCCTCATCATCACGAATCCCGTTTGATACCAGTTCACTAAATAATTCGAAACACCACACCCTATCTTCTGGTAAGAGCTCTATGGTATTTAACTTTTTACTAAGGGCGGAGACTGTTTTAAGCACAATATCGGATTGATCTCCAAGGAAAAAAATGGCTGCCAAAAAATCTTTTTGAGCAACAAAATTTTCATACTTTTCCTTGTTCCACCCATGTTCACGAAGAACGCTCGCCAAAAGAGCAGCTTCCCGATGAATCATCTGTAAATACCCTGCATCAATACGCTCCCGAGGAGAAATAATTCTCTCGGTTGTTTCTTCAGCCTCAGGCGTAGCGAAAGGTCCGTTTCTTGCTTCGTAGTTCATATTTTTTTTGCACTCGCCTCCCGCCACGCGGCGATTTTTTTATGATCTCCGTTTAATAAAACGTCCGGTACTTTGTGGCCCATAAAATCTACGGGCTTCGTATATTGTGGGTACTCTGCACCATCATGTTTCACATCTGCACGACCAAGTGTTTCTTTGTCTACGACCGAAGCCCCAAACGTTTCTTCGGAGAGTGATTCTGGATTGCCGAGTACTCCTGGAAGGAGTCGGGAAACGGCTTCAATAATAATGAGCGCACCAAGTTCTCCCCCTGCGAGGACGTATGGCCCGACAGAAATTTCCTCATCGATCATGTGATCAACGACTCGCTGATCAACCCCTTCGTAACGACCGCAAATAAAAGTAATCTCGGAAAGTTTTGACCAGTCTTCAGCAATACGTTGATTAAACTGACGACCCCGTGGAGATAACAGCACGGTTCTTTTTTTATTTTTTTTTGGATTGAACACTTTTTTCAGTCGAGCGAGCCCAGTCGTTTTTTTCATCGGAATCGCGTCAATCGATTGGAGGGCCTTATAAATAGAATCTGGCTTCATCACCATTCCTGCTCCCCCGCCATACGGTGTATCATCGACTTTTCGGTGGCGACCTTCGGCAAAGTCACGTAAAAAAACGGGATTCACGGAAATAATATTCTTTTTTTGAGCACGCCCTAAAATCGTCTCATTGGTGTACTGAGAAATAATATTTGGAAAAATAGTAAGGACGTTGAATTTCATACTCTTTACAATGGTACCAAGGAACCTTACATAAACGCAAACCCCCCGCACTTTTTTGCGGGGGGTTTGATTGGAGAAAATAATTTAATCTTACTTCTTCCCCTCAACAACTTTTTGTTCAACATTTTTTGGACATTCAGCGTAGTGACTGAATTCCATACTTGCTGACGCACGACCTTGTGAAATCGAACGAAGGTTCGTCACATATCCAAAGAGTTCAGCGAGAGGTACCTGAGCGCGGACAATTTTATTCTGTCCACGATCAGTCATTTCCTGAATCTGACCACGTTTTGACGAAAGATCCCCAATAACATCACCCATGTTTGCTTCTGGGGTGGTTACCTCGATCTTCATGATCGGCTCAAGAAGGACTGGCTGCGCTTTCTTACACGCATCCTGGAAGGCCATAGAACCTGCCATCTTAAAGGCAACCTCAGACGAATCAACATCATGGTATGTACCGTCGAATACAGTTGCTTTTACATCCACGAGTGGGTATCCAGCAACCACACCTTTGGTAAGTGATTCTTTAATACCTTTTTCAATCGCTGGAATAAATTCACGAGGAATTGCACCACCTTTAATTTCTTCCACGAACTCAAATCCTTTTCCGGTTTCAAGTGGTTCCACTTTAAGCCAGCAATGACCGTATTGTCCACGACCACCAGACTGCTTAATGTATTTACCTTCGGCTTCAGCTGAACCACGAATGGTTTCTTTATACGCAACTTGAGGCGCACCAACGTTTGCCCCAACACCGTATTCGCGTTTCATGCGGTCAACGATAATATCGAGGTGAAGTTCTCCCATTCCTGAAATAATTGTCTGAAGCGTTTCTTGATCTGTGTGAATTTTGAACGTCGGATCTTCTTCTGCGAGTTTCTGCATCGCCATACCCATTTTTTCTTGGTCGGCTTTGGTTTTTGGTTCAATCGCAATGTGAATAACCGGCTCAGGAAATGACATTGACTCAAGAACGACAGGACGTTTTTCATCGCAAATGGTATGACCCGTTCGAACATTCTTCAAACCAATCGCCGCTGCAATTTCTCCGGCATATACTTCCTGCACATCTTCACGTGAGTTTGCATGCAAACGAACGATACGTCCGATACGTTCTTTTTCACCAGTAACGGTATTAAGAACGTAACTACCGGCAGCCAACGTTCCAGAGTACACGCGGAAAAAGACCAGTTTTCCAACGAAAGGATCACTCGCGATCTTAAACGCTAAACCAACGAAGGGCTCTTTATCGTCGATTTTTACATCGATATGCTTTTCCACATCATCCGGATCATTTGCCACCATTGATGGCTTGTCGAGTGGAGATGGGAGGTAGTAAATAACCGCATCAAGAACCAGCTGAACACCGATATTTCCCAAAGCCGATCCACACATCACCGGATAAATACGGTCGGTCAATACCATCTCACGAATACCTGCGCGAATTTCTTCAACAGTAAGTGAGTTAGTTTCAAGATATTTGTTAGTGAGTGTTTCGTTTGCTTCAGCTACCTTTTCAAGAAGTTTGCTACGAAAATCAGCAACTTTTGCTTTCATGTCTTCAGGAATTGGAATTTCAACAATATTAATTCCATGATCTCCCTCAAACTTAAATGCTTTTTCTTGAACAAGGTCAACCAAACCACTAAAGCTCGATTCTTCTCCGATAGGAAGTTGAATCGCAACGGCGTTCTTTGAAAGACGTTCTTGGATCGAATCAAGTGTCATGTAAAAGTCTGCGCCCATTTTATCCATTTTGTTCGCAAAACAAATACGAGGCACATGGTACTTGTCGGCTTGGCGCCATACGGTTTCTGACTGTGGCTCAACACCTTGTGATCCGTCGAATGCAGCTACCGCACCGTCGAGTACACGAAGTGAGCGCTCTACCTCAACGGTAAAGTCTACGTGCCCTGGAGTATCGATAAGGTTAATACGATAGTCTTTCCAGAAACAAGTGGTCGCAGCTGAGGTAATCGTAATACCACGTTCACGTTCTTGTTCCATCCAGTCCATCGTAGCTTCCCCTTCATGCACTTCCCCGATTTTGTGTTTCTTTCCGGTATAGAAAAGAATACGCTCAGAGGTCGTGGTTTTGCCCGCATCAATATGGGCCATGATCCCAATATTACGGGTTTTTTCGAGAGAATATTCTCGAGGCATAGAATAATGTAGTTCTTCTTTTTCGGCTCAGTATTTTTTACAGAAAGTACTTTCCGTAAAAATGTCTGACAGCGAAAAAAGAGATTAGCGAGTAAAGCGAGCAAAATGCGCAAAAGCCTTGTTAGCTTCAGCCATGCGGTGCACATCTTCTTTCTTTTTCAATGCACCACCGACGCCATCGATAATATCAACGAATTCCTGAGAAAGACGTTCAGCCATCGTGCGGCCTTTTCGTCCGCGAGCAGCTTCAATAATCCAGCGGAATGCCAAAGCATTCTGACGATGACTTGGTACAGGAAGCGGCACTTGGTAGTTTGCACCACCAACACGGCGAGAACGAACTTCCACCTGTGGTTTAACGGTTTCAATAACCTGTTCAAACAATTTCAGTGCATTGCCTTTTTTCTTTTCTTCAAGATGTTCCATAGCATGGTACACAATTGCTTGTGCTACGGTTTTCTTTCCCGCTTCCATGACCATGTTCGTAAATTTTGCGACAAGTTCGCTCCGATATTTTGGATCAGGGGCGACGACACGTTTTGGAATATATCTTCCGCGAGCCATATAAAGAAGGGTTTATTTCTTCGGACGCTTCGCGCCGTAGAGTGAGCGACCTCGGCGACGATCCGAGACACCCTGAGTATCATACACGCCACGCACAATGTGGTAGCGCACACCTGGCAAGTCTTTTACACGACCGCCGCGAATAAGAACAATCGAGTGTTCTTGCAAATTGTGTCCTTCACCTGGAATGTAGGCGATAATTTCAGCCCCATTTGAAAGACGAACTTTGGCAACTTTACGAAGCGCTGAGTTCGGTTTCTTTGGAGTCGTGGTATATACCTTCGTACATACCCCACGTTTAAATGGGCTTCCGCGACGCAGGTCAGTGCGTTTGCGATGCAAACTATCGTAGGTGTACTGCAAGGCTGGCGACTTTGACTTGGTCTTCACCGCCTGACGACCCTTGCGGAGCATCTGGTTCATGGTTGGCATAGGTTGTCCAACAAATATTAAAAATAAAATGGCCCCATTCGGGCCAATTCTAGAAGAAAAGATATCCCGAACGGCGTTCGCACGAGGCGATAACGCTTCACCCGCCGAAAGGCGGATTACTCCGTTCTAAAACCATTGTGTGGAGAGTATAGCGAAGGAGGATGTTTTTGTCAAGCTATCAACGCCTATGAGGAACTGAAGTCTTCTTGTCACGAGATTAGTCACGATACATTCTCCTTACTAAGTCTGACGCACTCTACTTGGAGTATTTTCAGACAAAGCGAGAAAAAGTATAGCAAAAAAGAAGCAAATTTGTCAATACCATTAGCCCTAGAATAAAGAAGGGGTACCTACAATGAGCTGATACAAAAATTCTACGATGGGACTTAGCGCACTAGAAAAGAAGAAGATAAACGCGATAAGCAGAATAAAACCATATTGTTCAAGAAGCTGACGGAGGCGCCACAGGGCATCCGGAATAAGTGCGAGAAGCACCTTTGACCCATCGAGAGGCGGAATAGGTACCAAGTTAAACACAAAGAGCATCACATTCGCATAGGCAATAAGCCCGAATGCTTCGGTGGCCGTACCCCCAATACCCATACGGACCATATACCCAAACACAAGGGCCAAAACCACATTTGCGAATGGGCCTGCGAGTGCCACTGCCACCGGGCCAAATCGCTGATTCCGTAAATTATACGGATTATAGGGAACCGGCTTCGCGTAGGCAAAAAGAATCCCTGTGGGTATAAGAAGAAGAGGTAAAAGAACTGTGCCGATAGGGTCAATATGAGCTAACGGATTGAGGGTTAGGCGTCCGGCATATCGGGCCGTTGGGTCGCCGAGGCGTTCAGCCATCCAGCCATGCATATATTCATGAAGAATGGCTGACGGAACAATGATGAGGTAAAAAAGAAGGAGATCCATAGTGAAACTTGACAAAACAATGTGTCTAGGGTATTATGCTGGCATCTTTGCAGAGGTCCTGCGCTTTGGTTTCAAGTATACCACGCCCCTCTAAATAATCTAGAAACCCCCTTACTATGGCTGGAAAATGCGATTTAACCGGAAAGAAAACGATCGTCGGCAATAACGTTTCTCACTCAAAGGTGAAAACCAAACGCCGCTTGTACGCAAACTTACAAAAAAAATCAGTTTTCATTCCTGAGCTCAAAAAGACAATCAAAGTCATGATCTCAACTCGTGCACTTCGTACTCTGAAGAAAAAAGGGGCCTTTGCCTTCATCAAAGAAATGCAGAAAAAAGGTTCAAAAGTAACAATGTAATTCATCAAAAAATCCGGCCAGTAGCCGGATTTTTTGTTTCTTTTTTACCTAAAGTATTTGGTACGTTACGAAAAAAAGAGTTTATCACCCTGCTTAAGCCCAGTAGCCCCCGCGGCATTTCCCCCTTGAATCACCAATTCAACAAATCGCCTTTCTCCAATACCAGAACTTCCAATAACGAGAGCCTGCTCGTGGTTTGGCACATCCTTAAGACGGGCATATGCGACGGTGTCGCCAGTACTTGTTGCAACGCTTTTTCCTTCAGGAAAATTAATTTCTTCAGGGAGAGTCGTTGTTTTGCAGTTACCAAAATTATCGATCTGCCAAATTCTTCCTGCAATATCACAGGGAGGAAACACATACGGAGTGGTAGGAACCGCCTGTTTTTGCCACACCCAAAATGCTAAACGCGGAATATATTCAAAACTCCGAAACTGAGTTTTGGTAATTCTTCGAGCATCTTCTTCAGACATCAATCCCTTTGCCGCAGCCCACTGTAAAACCTCCCTCATATCCGTTACCTGAAAATCACTCACAAGGCCAAGATGGTTCGCCAGCGCCACCGTCGCCCCGTCAACCGAAGCCACAATCAGTGTTTTCTTGTACCAAAAAAAACCAAACGGTGTGCCATTTTCATGTTTTTTTGCCTCTCCGTGGCGGGGTGCCACATTCACAAGCACAACCCCCTCTTCTCCCATACCTGCATCAAGCACATCAATTAAATTCCCGGCTGCAGCCAAATCATTCTCGACACCAACCAACGTTATTGGTGCACCAAAAAGAGCAGCTACCCGCGTCCCCTGCCTCCCAAATGCATTCGCATCGCGACAATCGTTAATGATCGTAACAAACATATAACCCTAAAAAAACAAAAGGCCTTCGAGTGAAGGCTGGAGTGCTTTTCTGCGTTTCAAGTAAACTATGCAGCAAAAAACTCCAGCATTCCGAACGCCATCATATACATCATCATGTTGTTTTCTCTTTGTCTCATAGGGTTTCTACCCTATAGGAATTAGGGAATTTTGTCAACCTAATGTCATTGTCTGGCTAACTGGTCGAATAGCGGTCTTATCTAGTACAATCACGCCTTTACATACCTCACTGCAGGTATTCATGAGGGTGCTATTACAAGCATCACATGCCAAAAAAAGTGCATTACATTCTTTATTGGCACAGTTACGATATGTATCATTTTTTGTTTTGCAGTGTTTGCACGAACCTACAATCACGGCGGTTTCGCTGGTATTTACTGGCACCGCAATACGGTCATCAAACACAAAGCACTTCCCTTCATAGAAACCATCGTTTCCATATTTTTCTGCGTACTTCACAATACCCCCCTCGAGTTGATATAAATTTTTCGGATCAAAACCATGTTGAAGTAAAAAGGCTGTCGCTGGTTCACAACGAATACCCCCGGTACAAAAGGTTACTACTTTTTTCCCAATAAAGTTTTCTTTATACCACTCGATATGATCTTTCAGTTCACGAAAAAATTTCATAGGTGGACGAACTGAGTTTACAAAACGTCCAATTTCCCACTCATAGTCATTGCGCATATCGAGAATGACCATGTCTTCGCCTTTCACGAGCCAGTCATGAAATGTATCTCGAGATACATGGCGAGCTCTCGCACACGCGCCAGTGACCATATCTTTCGCACCGGTTGTAATAATTTCGTCACGCACCCGCACTCGCAACCGTGGGAATGGTACCACGTCACTTACACTCTCTTTCCAATCAATATTTTGCCACGGACGAGTGGCGTCCATATACGCGCGGTACTGAGCAACGGCTTCTTTGCTTCCTCCAACCGTACCATTAATTCCATATTCTGCAATCAAAATTCTGCCAGTAAGCCCGAGGGCTTTACAGACTTCTTTTTGAATTAAAACTTCGCGATCAGGATTCGCGACTTTGCACAGCTTGTAGAAGAGGAGGACGTGATACATAATTTCTTTTTTACTTTTGTCGGGCTAGCGGGACTTGAACCCACGACCTCATGCACCCCATGCATGCGCGCTAGCCAACTGCGCTATAGCCCGATTTTTTGTGCACGTACTCTAGCATAAAGAAAAACAAAAAACAACCCTTTTGGGGTGGTTGGCTTTCGTGACCTCATCTAGGCAGACGAGATTCTCTATCCCTACGATGTAGGTGGGTAACCGCAGCGAGCGCCCAAGGGCACAGGCAATATAGGTTTCCCTAGAAGAATCTATTGTAGAATATGAATTTCGATCCACCATAGACAAGATCATAGGTACTATACCGCCACGAAAAAAGGCTGGCAAGTGTGGATAAATAAACCCTTTTTTAATGAAAAAGCCCGGCGTCTCGCAAGGTGCGATAGCCGGGGCCCACAGACAAGCTGTGATGGGTGTGTGGCCATCTAGGTGGCCGTCGCGGTGTCTTCTTCCGCGGGTGCCGGAACCTCATCGACCGACTGCTCGTTCTTCTGGTCGATCTGACCCGGATTCACGAGCTCGTGAAGACTGATGGTTCCTCCGAAGCTAGGGTTTGCTTCCCCGTTGTCCATTGATCCACTCCTCCTTCATCTTGATCGCATCCTCCAGATGCCGCACTACTCTAGAAGCCTCTGGCCGCTTCATAGCCTCCTCGCGAGCCGCTCTCATGAGGCTGAGCTCGTCGTGATCAGCAGGCGTCATCCGCCTATCACCCCTCTTTACCTTACCAGTACCACTTTTCAAGCGATACCCCTCTCTCTTTGGTAAAATTGTTTCTTTCCCGCACAACAACCGGACCGTGGTCCGAATGTCGTTGGGGAAGGCAACGCAATTGCTCTTCCGACCTGTCGCGTGCATGGCACGAGACCGATCCGCAGGAAGCACCCTGCGCCCTCCTTGATCACTTCTCCCGAAGAAGATCCTCCCGACGAATCTCGTCCCCATCACTGATGGCGACGATTCCCTCCGGCAGATCCCGTGCCAAGAGGCGTCGCTCCATCCCGGAGGAGCCGAGAGAGCTCAGCAGCTGAGCGGCCCGATCTTGATCTGGCTTGGGCGCATCAGGATCGATCTCGAATTGGGTGCGCATGACTCTTCTCCTTGTCGTTGAGGTGAATTGTTTGCGTTGCCGTTTGTGCACCGGAGCTGAACAGCCATTGCCGTTCAAACTTTGTATCCCTCTCATAAGGTCCGGTAGCACTTAGATGATCCCCTTCTTCAGCTAAGTGCTACCCACAAACTTTTTTAGAAAACCTTCCCAAAAGAAACCACCCCGATTTCTCGGGGTGGCTTTTATCGTTTTCGTAATTATGGTTTGCAGCTTCCACATTGACAATCGTTGCCGCATCCACCACACGAACGAGCCACCCCGGAACCGGTAAAGGTGTAAGTGTTGACCATCTTAGTTGAAAGGCACACAAACGCTCCCGGTTTTGAATCGAGAATGTGGCAAATGAAATTGTTTTGCGCATTTTTCATAGTGGTGAATGAATGTAGACTACCGGGCAAAAGATAATTCGTCAAGAAAATTATCCACAATTTCCTGCCTTATTCAAGAATTCCATCTAAATTTACATCGTATAAGATTTCTTCTTGAATATTACGATACTTATATAAATCCTCTTTACCAAGCCAAATTTCGATCTCACGTTCTGCTTCTTCAGGTTTATCTGAGCAATGAACCAAGTTACGTACTGCACGTCCATCGATATTCGCAAGAGAGTAAGAATCAAGTGTAAAATCTCCACGAATCGTTCCAACGTCTGAGCTCGTTGGTTCAGTTGAACCCACAAGCTTCTTCACTACCGCTACCGCCTGGTTTCCTTCCCAAACCATAGCAATCATTGGGCCAGAAGTCATGAATACCACATTCCCTCGTAAGATATCTTTTCCGTATTCAATCGGCTCTTTGGTCACCTCAATACCCTTTTCTGTTAAATTCTGTACCGTAATCGTTCCCTTCGCAAGAAACCACGCATCGTCTTTATTGTAGTGTTTCCAGCATTGATCTTCAGTACCGAGCATCATCTTTAGAGAAACCAACTTTAACCCGGTGCGTTCAAAACGAGAAATAATAGAACCGATCAAACCGCGCTGTACGCCGTCTGGCTTAATCATGACAAACGAACGCTCTTTCTTTGGATGATTCATAGAAGCAAGTAAGATAATTTTTTCGAGTATACCACTTAAAAATGGCTTTGTCAACGATGAAAATGAAAAAACTCCGAAAATCAAAGATCATCAATACTCGACAAAAATGAGGTTGGGCGCTTCTTTTTGGTAGAAAACGGTTCATCTTCCGCTTCGTAGGTAATCCCCTCTATAGGGTCTGCTAAATCTCGAAATGCGGTAAGTGGTGCGATCGAGCGCACCCCGTGATCATCATATAACTCACGGTCAATTTCCTCTAAAAAGAGACTGGGGCCTTGAAGGGTCGTATCAAAGCCACCAACAAGCGGATACGACATGGCCAAATGTTTTTTGGCCCGGGTGACCGCCACATAAAAAAGCCGTCGCTCTTCTTCGAGCCCCTGATCTGTTTTGAGCGATCGGTCAGAAGGAAATTGCCCAGCTGCAAGATGCACCACGAATACCGCTTCCCACTCTAAGCCTTTTGCCTGATGGATAGTCGAGAGAGTGAGCTTTTCTTCTGCATCCAAAGTTTTACGAGCCTGAGCGGCAGTAAAACTTTCTTGTAAACTTGCTTCCGCCAAAAATATTTCGAGTGCTTTCAATTGATCCTCTTCCCGTTTATTTGCCGCCTCTGCAAAGTTCGCTAACTGCTCAATATCTTGCAATCGCTCCCGAGCGTCCGGAAATTCATGTTCTGCATACGTCCGATAGACGCTTTCTAAAATCGCCCAGATAGCATCACCCGGAAGTACTGCTCCGGCTTCTGTCTTCGTCGCCTCAACAGCCTCCCAGGCTTTGAGCACATCGTTCCACCCGAGCTGTGCTCGCGCAGGAAGTTCTGCGCCCAAATGACGGATATCAAAAAATGTAGGAGGTGTTGAGAACATCTCGAGCACTTGAAGAATTTTCTGTATGGCTGCGGGACCAATTCCCGATTGCATAGCAAGAACACGACTCCACGCAATCGTGTCTTTAGAATTATGGAAAATACGAAGGTACGCTAACACATCTTTCACGTGTGCGCGCTCGAAAAAGCGCGTTCCACCACGGTAGTCGTACGGAATACCCCGTTTGGTTAACTCCATTTCGATCGCTTGGGAATGAAATGCTGCGCGAAATAATACTGCCATTTCCTGAAGGGGTACGCCTTCTTCCTGTAATTCTTGGATTCGACTTACCACAAATTCCGCCTCCTCACGCGCATCGGTAAAGGCATGTACTTCTGGTCGAGCAAATTCCGGCAAAACACTTTTGAGTGTTTTTCTGTGCTGCTTTATGTTATTCGCAATCACCTCATTTGCGAGCGACAAAATATTTGGAGTAGAACGATAATTTGTTTCCAAACGAAATACCTGCGCTTCCGGAAATGTTTTAGAAAAATCTAAGATGTTCGCAATATCTGCGGCACGGAATGAGTAGATACTCTGCGCATCATCCCCTACTACAAGTAAATTTTTGTGGTGTGATGAAAAAAGCCGCACAATTGAAGCTTGGATTTTATTCGTATCCTGATACTCGTCAACGAGCACATAGCGAAACTGTGTGGCAAACTTTTCCCGTACACGTTCGTTTTTTAACAGAAGCAAATAGGTGTTCGTGAGGAGATCGTCAAAATCCATCGCATTCGCTTTTCGTTTTCTTTGTTCATAACTTTCGGCTACGCGAACCAGTGTTTCGGAAATAGAAAGCCATTGTGGATGTTTAGCATCAAGCACGTGTTCAAGCGTGGTTTCAGCATTCCGCGCAAAACTAATAAGACCATGAAGTACTTGGGGAGATGGAAAATGTTTATCTTTGCGCTCAATTCCTTCGTACTTTAAACAGAGTTTCAGTAAGTCTAAACTATCTTCACTATCGAGAATCGTAAAATTCGGTTGATACCCCAAAAGAGCTGCGTACTGTTTGAGTAACCGAAATCCAATATGGTGAAACGTTCCTGACCAGGGAAGACGCTTCGTCATGTTGGTGAGCATTTCCACACGACTGGTCATTTCTCTCGCGGCTTTATTCGTAAATGTGACAAGTAAAATTTCTTCAGGAAGAACACCGTTTTGAAGTAAGTACGCCACGCGGTACGTAATCGTTCTGGTTTTTCCACTGCCAGCGCCTGCCAAAACCAAACACGGGCCATCACCGTGTTCTACGACGGCCAACTGTTCACTATTAAGCTCTTTGGCAAAATCAATCATACCGTAACGGCTTCCTCTTGAGAGAGGGAAATACTTCCATTTCGATTCTGGGCATACTTAATAAAAGCATGAAGAAGATCGGTGGCAGCCGGGGTATCGTGAAAAGACTCTAAAAGAGCATCAACTGAATTACCACCAGCATAACTTGGGAGTAAGGACAATCGTTCGCTCATACGTTTTTTATTTAACTCCGGATGGAACAAGAAGCCCCACTGATCCCTACCCCTCACACGAAATGCCTCAACTGCAACACGTTCTGATTTAGCAAGTACAATGACCGAGGGTGGAAAATTAATCAAAGAATCTTTGTGAGCAAATTGCGCTAAGAATGTTTCTGGTGCCAAAGACAAAAGCTCATCACTCGCCCCTTCTTTATATTGCGTAACGAGAAAAGTACCGGTTTCCCTCATACTTTCATTCCGCACGATAGTTGCTCCATACGCCATCCCTAGAAGTTGAAAACCAAAACAAATACCCAAAAGGGGAACAGACTGTTGTCTTGCTCGTTCGATCAATGCAAATGTCGCTTCTTGCCATGTCCCAGCACCATGACCTTCAGATAAATAAAATTCGCCACTTCCTCCCAAGATAATTCCTGAATAGATAGAAAGATCAGAGGGAAGCGCTTCAGTAACAGCATTAACTGTTTCAAGAGAAGCGCCTACCGCATCAAATTCACTTCTAAAGCAAGAGATTTCATGTGGGCCAGTTAGGTCTGTACGAAATTGTACAAGAAGAATGGGTTTCATAAAACGCTTCTATCGTATCATATTTTAAAGGGAAATACATTGGAGGGGGAGGTAGTACGAGAGTCTGAGATTTTTTCTCCTCTCGTACTACCGTATGGCGTTGGCACGGATCTCTTGGATACGAGCAGCCCAGTCCCCGACTTTACTGTTACACAAAGGGGAACCAAACGCTCTTACCTCAACCGTGCCGTACCGAGAAATGCGGATCAAATGCCAATTATTGCGAAGCTGCAAAGTGAAATTGCAGCGAACCGCATCTTCGTAGTAGGCATCTACTGATCCGTAACAATGCGGATAGGTATGCGGAGCCGTGACACGCTCATACAAACGAATTCGCTCACCGCCCGAAAAGTTTCCGAGAGCGATAAGCTCCTCGAGATGCTCCACGAGTGCATCATGAACTCTCACAGCCTCTTCCAGATTCGCGCAACCAACATGAACGTGCGTGCCGGCAACACGAAGCGCGGCAAGGAACCGATCCTCAGGCAAGGTGGTTGAGAGGGTCGCATATCTCGGGTCGGGATATACCTCTCGTGGAATCGTAGCCGGGGCCACTTCCATAGAGAGCACGTCGAGCCCAAGCGGTCTCGCGACCCCGACAACTTGATGCCGAAGTTCGCACAGTTCGCGTACCAACTCCCAGGGATCATGCGTTGGCGTGGTACGGCATTCCACCTGACAAGCGCTCAGCTCGTACGTCCACCGAGGATCATGAGACAGGGCTGACAGAACTTCTGGAGCCCGCGGCACCAGCACTCCGTTCTCGATGATAAACAACTCCCTCTCAGCGCCCACGGCTCCGGCAAGTGCCGGATTGAACGTGTGCAGAGCAAAAAAAGCTTCCTTGTTCGACATTCGAACCTCCCTCTGGACGCAAACGATATTTCATCATTTGGTGCCAGCGAGACCCTCCTCCTCTCGCCGAAACCAAATAGAAACGCCCCACTATCGGGGCGCTTGATTTTAAGAAATAATCTTACCAAATCAGAAACACCACGACAGACGATTCGTGGCCCACCAAGCCTGGACTGAAAGAGATTTTTTCTGATTTGTATTCATATATAAAAATAGTAAAACACGACGAATCAAAGCTGTCAAGCTAGGACTGCTACTCCACCACCAAAATAACTCGTCTTCCTGTTTTTACATTTCCCCCATTCCAGTCACGAATCGCACCCATCAAATCTTCTATGTGATATTCAAAATCTTTCCCGAGTCGGGTGCCTGGGTCATTGGTAATAAATGTATCTTCCGTATACCCCGTGATAATAAGAGCGTGATAGGCCGGCCCACCGCCTTGAAAATTAGGGTTAGGCAACTTCTTCCCGTCAGCAACCACAAGTACTGGTTTCTTCGCAGCAATATAGGCTTTAATATCTTCGACACCCGGATCCTCTATAATCTTTAACGTACCGTGTCGGTCTAAGTGAAGTGTTTCAATCGCAACCTTCTTTATTTTTTCCATATCAATACTCCCCCCATATCCCAAATTTTCTTCATAGGCGAGAACTTTGAGAAGCTCATCTCGAGCAAAAATGGGTGAAAGCTGATACTTCTTATAGTACGCATCAAGCATAAGAAGAGCTGCTTCTTCACAGGCATTTTGCCAGGGCTCGTCCCAATTTTTTTCTGGAGCTTGCGAAGTAAACGGTACCGCGAGACGTACCTCATTTTTAATTGAAGCCGTAGGTGGGGGTACAGGAAATGGGGTTTCCGGAGTTGGAGGCGGCACTGGAGATGGTTTTGTACTCGGCGCAGGCGGTGTTGTTGTCGAGGGACGCGTAACGACAAAGGGTGTTTTTATTACAGGGGCACTCGATTCTTGCGTGCTTGGCCACACCCAAACAATTCCTCCCAAAAGAAGAATGCTCGTTACAATAAGACCGGCATTGAGTGTTTGAGTGGATTTTGACATACCCCTATTGTAGACCACCTTGCCAAGCGGCGCAAAAGTCCGTATTGTTATGGTCAACTATTCTTCTATGTCTTTTTTCGAAATCACCTCACAGGATTCCAAAACTCGTGCACGCACCGGGGTTATTCATACGGATCATGGCGACATTGAAACGCCCATATTTATGCCGGTCGGAACTCAGGCGACCGTAAAGAGCCTTGACCCACGCGACCTAAACGAACTGGGTGCGCAAATTATTTTAGCGAATACCTATCACCTCCATTTACGCCCGGGAGAAGATCTCATTGGCAATGCCGGTGGATTGCACACATTCATGCAGTGGGGTAAGCCTATCTTAACGGATAGTGGTGGATTTCAAGTTTTTTCTTTAGGTGCACAAAAAGAAAAAAAAGAAGCAGGAGCAAACAAACTTACTTCAATTGACGAAGACGGAGTCACATTTACTTCACACATCGACGGAAGCAAACATCGCTTCACTCCAGAATCCGCTATTGAGGTGCAGCACAAATTAGGAGCAGATATTATTATGGCATTCGATGAATGCACTCCGGATTCGGCCGACACCGCCTACGCCACAAAAGCCATGGAGCGCACCCACCGCTGGGCCGCGCGTTGTATTGAAGAACACCAAAAAAATACGTCGTATCACGGATATCGTCAATTTTTATTCGGCATTATCCAAGGAGGAAACCACAAAGAACTCCGCGAAGCGAGCGCAAAAGCTGTTACTGCCATGCCGTTTGACGGAATTGCCATAGGAGGAGAATCCATCGGATACAACATGGAAGCGACACGGGATATTCTTTCCTACCTCTCTCCACTTCTTCCAGAAAATAAACCACGCTACACGATGGGCCTTGGTTTTTCACCAAGTGATTTGTTTGATGTTGTGGAACATGGAGTAGACATGTTCGACTGTGTTTCCCCAAGCCGGATGGCGCGGAATGGAAGTTTATTTATTTCTCCAAAAACTGGAGGGACGAAAGAAAATAAATATCGCTTCTCTATTACCAACGCAGAATTTCGTGAAGATAAAAAACCTATTGACCCAACGTGTGCATGCAGCACTTGCCGCACATTTACCAGGAGTTATTTGCACCATCTTTTTCGAGCTGAAGAACTTCTCGCCTACCGTTTGGCAACGATTCACAACCTCCACTTCTTTCTTTCTCTGACAAAAGACATTCGAGAAAGTATCAAAGAAAAAAGATTTTTGGAACTAAAAAAAGAATGGTGCAACTAAGCACCATTCTTTTTTTGCATTATTTTTTGCGAGAGTCACTATTCTTCTTTATCTTCACCATCTCCTTGTCCACCCTAATTTGGTGACCCTTGTGGCTTCTTATCGTTCCCCTGCCCCCTGACTACCATCGCACAGAATTCACGTTAAAAATCACCTTTTAGGAAAATATTTTTAACCATCGAAGAATTGAGAGAGTTAGTATGCTTGTTACGCCATACACGACCCCTCCCCAAAGAATATCAACGACCATAAAACGCCATGACCAATGAGCAAGAGTGGCGTAATTAGTGAAATCGTAAATTCCGTAGATTAAAAAACCGAGAAGTGCACCGAGCGCAAATACTTTTAATGTTACCGGCATTCCGAAAAACCGGGGCAAAACAAACACCACAACACTGAGCGCCATAAGCACATACACTACAAAAGCACTTGGATAATGAATACCCTGCCTCGCCAAGGGGCCAAGTTCGCGCACGTAAAAAGAACGCATAATAATGCCGAGCCACAAAAAGTCGAGGGCTACAAATATCGGTAACGCCACGAGCGAAGAAAAAAAGATGTTCATAAACTAAACAATAAACATAGCATCGCCAAAACTAAAAAATCGATATTCTTTTTCCACCGCCTCAGCGTAGGCACGCAAGATAAATTCTCGGTCATTGGCAAATGCCGACACCAGCATAAGGAGTGTTGATTTTGGAAGATGAAAATTTGTGACAAGCGCATCGACCACCTGAAAATGAAATCCTGGGGTAATAAACATATTAATATCCCCTGCATAGGCGGCAAGGCCAGTAGCATACTTCGCGACCCCCTCTAAAGTACGGACTGTCGTCGTGCCGACAGCGATAACTCTTCCACCGCTGGCTTTCGTAGTATGAATAGCCTGAACTGTTGCGTCTGGCAGCTCCACCCATTCACTATGCATGGTATGATCCTCAATCTGCTCACTTTTTACAGGTAAAAAAGTGCCTAGCCCTACATGGAGAGTCACCTCTGCAAACGAGACACCTTTCTCTTTTATTTTTTCAATAAGTTCGGGGGTGAAATGAAAACCCGCGGTAGGCGCTGCTACCGAACCCTCCTCCCGAGCATAGATCGTTTGGTATGCCACAAGTTCATTCACGCCCTTTTTAATATACGGGGGAAGAGGAACTTCTCCATATTGATTTGCTTTCACACGAACCGTCGCTTCATTGTAAGAAAACTGAACAAGTAGTGTTCCATCATCTTTTTTTACCACCACTTCACAGGCAAAATCTGATGCAAAACGAATTTGCATACCATGACTCACATGTTTGGCAGGTTTTGCGAGAGCATGCCAAACCCCAGTATTTTCTGTAGGACGGACGAGAAAAATTTCAATGGGTTTTGCATGCTCACGAAGAGGTTCTCCGGATGGACTAAATAAACGACCAAACAACCGCGCTCGAAACACCTTCGAATTATTCCAAACAAGAAGATCACCCGGACGAAGGTACGACAAGAGATCAAAAAACTGCCGATGTTCAATCGTTTTCTTGTTTCGATCAATCACCATGAGTTTTGAATGATCCCGCGGCTCAATTGGTGATTGTGCAATCCGTTCATCTGGAAGAAAAAAATCGAAATCGTCAGTTCGCATATGCTTATTATTTCTTCGCTTTATTTTTCACTGCTTTGGCCACGAGCTTTGCCACACGTTTATCAAAAGGATCTGGAATAATATAATTTGCGGTTGGTTTTTTTACGGCTTTCGCCAATGCATACGCAGCTGCCAGCTTCATCTCTTCGGTAATAAATCGCACCCGAGCATCAAGCGCACCTCGAAAAATTCCAGGAAAAGCCAGCACATTATTAATTTGATTCGGGAAATCACTTCGGCCCGTTGCCACAACAAACGCCCCGGCCTTTTTCGCCACATCGGGCATAATTTCAGGCACGGGATTCGCCATAGCAAAAAGAATCGATTTTTCGTTCATCGAACGAACCATATCTTCCGTTACCAAGTTTGGTTTACTCACCCCAATAAATACATCCGCCCCCTGAAGTGCTTCAGCTAAACCGCCTGATCGTTTTTCACGATTCGTTTTTTTGGCGAGTTCGGCTTTCACACCATCTACCTCCGCACGGCCATCAAAAATGATACCTTTCGAATCAAGAAGGCGCATCTCACCTACGCCGGACAAAAGAAGAAGCTTGGTAATTGCTACACCCGCCGCCCCAAGTCCGTTCACCACAACGGTAATATCTTTCATGCTCTTTTTAACCACTTTGAGTGCATTAATAAGCCCAGCCAGACAAACAATAGCCGTGCCATGTTGATCATCATGAAATACAGGAATATCCAATTTTTGTTTTAATTTTTCCTCGATTTCAAAACACCGCGGCGCAGCAATATCTTCCAAATTAATTCCCCCAAACATAGGCGCAATTAATTCGACTGTTCTCACAAACTCATCCACGTCTTGCGTCTTTATGGCGACAGGAAACGCATCGACATTAGCAAAGCGTTTAAATAAAGCGCACTTCCCTTCCATAACCGGCAGCCCTGCTTCTGGGCCAATGTTCCCCAACCCTAAAACCGCACTTCCGTCGGTAATGACGGCAACTAAATTTCCTTTACGGGTATAGTCGTATAGTTTAGAAACATCTTTTTGAATTTCTAAGCATGGCTCAGCAACCCCAGGGGTGTAGGCTAATCGTAAATCATTTCTATTTTTCAGTTTTGCACGCGAAATAACTTCAATTTTTCCTTTCAATTTTTTGTGGTATGAAAGTGCTTTGGACATACAATATGTAAATAGGTCTTAATCATTTTTTATTTTTATCGTAAATATTTTCGTACATTTGCATTGTGCTCTTCAAGAGTCTTGCCATACTTCACTTCCCCAGTATCGAGCGTTGTGAGAAAAAACCACGCATCATTTTTTTCTGGAAAAATAGCCGCACGAATTGCTTCAATACTCGGTGTCGAAATTGGCCCAGGCGGCAGACCTTTCCACTTATACGTATTCCATTCATTATCAGAGGCGCGATCACGAGCGGTCGTAAATACATCACCTTCTTTTCCGGTAGCATAATGAACCGTGGAATCGGCTTGCAAACCCCAGTCGGCATCGAACCGTCGCCAAAATAAATCTGCCACCTTCGCCATATCATTCTCATGCGGCACTTCGCGCTCTAAGATACTTGCCATCGTTAAAATCTGATGAAACGTTCGACCGCTTTTCGTAATTCCTTGAAGAAGTTCTGGTGTTATTTCTTCTTCACGTTCTGCGACTAAGCGCTCGAGGGTTTGCATCAGTGGCTCACCTACAAAAATACGGTATGTATTGGGTGCCAAATATCCTTCCATACTAATATCACTTGGTAAGGCGCTAAGAATTTGTACCGGGACACCAAACCCGACTTGACCTGATTTTTTTTCCGCAGGTTTTCCTGTTAGTGCGTACAGTTCTCCACTTGTCGCAATCCCTTCTTTTTCGAAATACGTTGCGATATCACGCAGTGACCAGCCAGGGATAATTGTTATTACCCGCTCTTCCCGAATTTGAGGCTCAGTGAGTGCTTTCGTGATACGAGCAATTGAGGCAGGTGAATCGATCACAAATGTTCCAGCTTGGAGCTTTCTGTCAAGCCGCGACAGCCTAGCATACACACCGAAAAGTGTTTCAGACACAATAGCCCGATTCGTTTTTAAATGCTCTGCCACATCTTGCATCGTTTCGGCAGGGAGCACGGTAATGGTAACCGATCCGCTTTCCCGGCTATAGCGAAACGTCAGAAACCATGCTAAAAAAATACAGACAATAATGACGGAAAGAAAAAGGATGAAATTTTTTTTTATTCTACGCACAAAAAATTAGATTAAGAATTCTTGCCAATGCTCCCGCGCCCACGCCAAGCGTTCGGGCTGGCCGATATCGATCCAGGCATGTTTTGAGGGGTAAACATCCATGTCTTTCACTTTTGGAAATACGTCGTATTCAACACTAAACGCATCTTCCGGGGGAAAATATTTGGTAGTAGCTGGAGTGAAGATATAAAATCCTCCATTAATGTACCCAGGCACATGCTGGCCTTCTTTTTCTTTAAATGCGTGAAGTCTGTTGTGCTCTCCGATTTCTAGGGTACCATATGTTGCAGCATCCTCAACGTAAGACCCTAAAATTAAACCCTCGCTCTCCTTCCGTAATGCACGGACCATGTCGGCCATTGGCACTGTAGTAAAAATATCTCCATTCAAGATAATGGTGGGTTCTGTAGAATCTTTCACATACTGAAGTGCAAACTGAATTGCCCCGCCTGTTCCAAGCCGAGCTGGTTCTACAGCATAACGCACACGAACTCCTCGACGCACCTCCCCCACCTCTTTCATAAGTACTTCTGATAAGTGTCCGGCGGCCATGACGACTTCAGTAATACCAACCGAAGAAAGCTTGTCGAGTTGCCAATCAAGCATGGTGCGATCACCAATGGAAAGTAAAATTTTGGGAATTGATTTCGTGATGTCTCCCAGCCTCGTCGAGAGTCCACCACATAAAATAATGGCATTCATATAAGAGATACGACAGCACTTCTTTCAGAAAAAAAGATTCAGAAAAGGAGGGATGAGCGAAACAACCACAGCATTAACAACAAAAGCCACAAGGAGTCCCCCAAAAATATCGCGAGGGAAATGAACTCCAACATACACCCGGGAACACCCAATGAGAAGAGCAAACAAAAGAAAAAAGACCGAGCACAATGCAGACAGGCCAAATATCATCGCCACAAATACAAACGTAAATGCGGCCATGGTGTGGTCGGACGGAAAAGATTTCCAATATTCAAACGGACGAAGTTGTATTAACTCCACAGTTCCTGGTAACTCGTCTTTTGGGCGCTTTCTTGGGCGTATAACCCCGAGAAGTGCATTCACTGCAAGACCAATAACAAAGGAGGCTTGGCACGCCACTAAAAACACGAAAAGGGCAAAGCCACCTTCTGAAAACTGAAAAAGGCTCCACACAAAAATGAGGATGATCAGGACATAGATCCCCCACACCGCAAAAAAACGCATAAGCGTATCGAGCCACGGTTTTTTGCCAATGTAGGCATTTACCACTAAAAATATTTTTTGACTCCAGGAAACACTCATAGAAGTTTCAGAGACGGTAGGTTTGTGATGTATAGAAGCTAACCAATAAAACACTGACGGATACGATACAATTTATATAGCCACGGACGAAGAGGAATTTCCACAGCACTCGGATGCGTGACTGGTATACCACCGAACCCCGCCTTAAACCGTGTGATGCCGTGAAAAGAGTGTCGCGTGTCCCAGGTATAGGTGTGGAATGTTTCTGCATGAGCATTATGACTCTCGGCCGGAGGGGCCACGCCCCACATATCGTACCACAGTGCACCGCTTGAAAAAGCATCTTTCAGTGCCGCCCACTGAAGTGCGTATGGCGCCATAAGATTTCGATACTCATGAAGTGATGCCCCGTGCAGATAGACGACGGTGGCACCGTGGCGAATGGTGATGATGCTTGCGACTGGAACACCGCTAGCAAATGCCACATACTGCTCGACCACTGGTATGGTTACCATTTTTTCATAATATTCTTTTCCGTGCGCACGAAACCCATCGCGTTTCGTTGTATCCTGCAGAAGTCTCCAAAAAATATCGACGTCTTTTATTTTTTTTACCTGAACTTCTTTTCTTTCTGAGAGCCCAATATTATACCGCGTCTTTGTATGCATTGCCCGAAGCATTTCTTCTTCTTTTTTAACAGGGACACACAAAGAATACTGCGGTTGACGAGATGCCGTTCGGACAAACGTATAGCCCGAGCAGGTGAGCGGTTGATTCCATGGCTCAATACGAAGAAACAGAGCCTTCTCTTCCTCACCCGCCTTGATAAGCTCTTTTAAGGCTGTTTCAGAGACATCGGCCTGGGGAACGTAAAGATATGACAAACCTAAAGGCAATTCGTTTTTAAACGCGTGTAGTGACCTCTTAGTCGAGGGTACCGCAATCACTTTTCTCCCCACACTCCGTTGAAAATCAGCCCATTCCGGTGACTGCAAAAAAGACCCATCTTCAAACAGGGGAAGGGTCGGTGGAAATAGGGCAGAAATAGGGCCGTTTTCTTCAGACATGAGACTATCATACTGATATTTTCCCATTCGGGCAATGACCTCTTGATTTTTTTCCTCCCCTACGCTATACTCTTTTTATCTGAAACTCCCGAATCGGGTTTTCATAATTTTTGTAACTCCTGCACTTCTATGGGTCTGCCATCGAAAAAACGCACAAACCGCTCGAAACGCGAACGCGCAGCACACTTTGCGCTCGCGAAAACCACCGTTGGTGTTGACACTGACGGGAACCCATCACTCCCTCACCGCGTAAACCCAGCAACGGGTATGTACCGTGGTCGCCAGGTGATTGATGTTGCGAAACGCGCAAACCGCCTCATGCGTAAAGCAAAGAGCAAAGGGTAATTCTTTCTCCCCTTATGTCAAACCGGCACTTGGCCCGCTCAATCGTGATGCAAGTCCTCTACCAATGGGACTTTAAGGGCAGACCAACTGCAGCGCTTCCGGCAATTGCGAATCAGCAAATTGAAGAATTTGGCAAAGGTCTTTCTGAAGAAAATCATCAGTTTGTTCACGACACCGCAGCAGGTGTCGTGTCTCATATTGAGGATATTGACCAGGCCATTGTAAAATTTGCACCCAAATGGCCGATGGAACAAATGACCTATATCGACCGCAACATTTTGCGCCTCGGGGTATACGAACTCTTATTTGTGAATTCTGTCCCAGGAAAAGTGGCGATTAACGAAGCGATTGAAATGGCCAAAACGTTTGGAGGGCAGTCAAGCGGCCGCTTTGTAAATGGCATCTTAGGGGCAATGTATGAGGTGGATCCTCGAAAAGGAAAAGAATCTGAAGAAATTCCCGACGAACCAAAAGAGGGCGTAAAAGACGAAGAATCAACCGAAGTCACCAGCTAATTTATACCTATGATCGTTCCTGAATACGCTGAAAAAAAATTTACGGCGCTCGAAGAGCACATTGGAATTCATTTTCATAATAAGAATCACTTAGTACAGTCTGTTGTTCACCGATCGTACTTAAACGAACACCGTGACTTCCCTCTTGCTCATAACGAACGCATGGAATTTTTAGGTGATGCGGTTCTCGAACTTTCGGTGACGCAGTATTTATTTGAAAACTACTTAAATACGGAAGGCGACATGACCAACTGGCGCGCGTCTCTTGTAAACGCTAAAATGTGTGCGGCCGTTGCGTCTGAACTCGGCCTTGAAACATACTTATTTTTGAGCCACGGTGAAGCGAAAGACAGTGGCACAAAAGCACGAGAATATATTCTCGCGAATGCCCTGGAAGCGCTTATTGGGGCTATTTACATTGACCAAGGTTGGGATATCACAAACCAATTTATCACCCGCTTCGTGATTAGCCGCCTTCCCGATGTACTAGAAGAAGGTCTTTGGGTCGATCCAAAATCTCGCTTCCAAGAAGCGGCTCAGGAACTTTTAGGTATCACTCCAACGTATCGCGTCCTCAAAGAGGAAGGGCCTGATCATAATAAACAATTTATTGTCGGGGTCTACTTAGAAAAGGAAAAGGTGGCCGAGGGAAATGGATCGAGTAAGCAGGAAGCCCAGGTGTCCGCAGCCGAAGCTGCACTTCTTATTAAGAAGTGGAAGCGATCAAAGGTAGAAATTCTCCCTCGTTCGAGCAGTGACCCCATTGGCTAGAGCCACGATTGACGAGCTGTACTTTTTTTGGTATACTCGTCTCGTTTCCAAGAAACAAATTTGATCTTTTGCTAGAAGTGGGTGGAGTTTAGTAAAAAAAGACCTGGTAGCTCAGCTGGTAGAGCAGGGGCCTCTTAAGCCCAAGGTCGCGGGTTCGATCCCCGCCCGGGTCACATATCACAAAAGCAGCCTTGAGGCTGCTTTTGTGATATTTAGTAGAAAATTTATTGTGGTGGCCGAAGTGAAAGCCCAGGGGCTGCTTATGAAAAAGCAAGAATCTTTTCTTCAGGCTAAGCCTCAAGAAGGTGGTTCTTGTGGCAAAGATAACTGTTTCCCTGCCATTCTCTTGTGCACCAAACCCAGGCTGTTGTGACAGATCTGACTGAGGCACTGGTAAAATTCGACGAATTAGTGTATAAGATACATACGTTAAAACCACTAGCCCTTGTGGTGTAATGGATAACACAGCGGCCTTCGAAGCCGTTGATGGGGGTTCAATTCCCTCCGGGGGCACTATAAAATAGCTTAGCATTTATGCCGGGCTATTTTATTTTACTTGGACAAGAGAACCCAACCAAGAAATTGACAATTTACTCTTTTCCCGTTACCGTGAAGCACATGGAGTATCTCATGATTCGAGTGATTGAACTCTCACCGCTCATCATGGCTATCACGCTTGTCTTTCTCGCTCTTTCCACAATTAAGTTCGTCAATCCGGTAACCGCGGAAATCTCTCGCGCAGAATGTGTATGTGGCATTATTCTTGGTGGCATTAGTTTGGGAGCAGCAGCAATCTGCATGTTTTTCAACAAAAAATACAGTGCGCACGGATTTCATTTTATACTTTTCAACCTCCCCCTTCTCGACTTCTACATCAGGTGCTGCGTCGCAATTGGTGTAAGGAAAAAACAACAAGAGAAGGAGAAAAGGGTTCGGTGATGGATAAAAGAAACAAGCATTATTAAAAATTCGCCGCGAGACAGGAGGCTCCCGACGAATTTTTTCATTTTTAATTGATTTATTCTTGCACTTCAAGTGGAGTATTCTCCCCTACTCGAATAAGTGGCTCGTTCGCCGTCGCATCTGTCGCGGTGAGGCGAATTTTTGAAATCAATTCTGTTTGAGTCGGATTTTTTTCTTTGAGTGTAAAGGCAAATTGAAGTGCATTTACATCAACACTTTCGGGCATGCTTGGAATAATCCACACGAGCTTTTTCGTTTGCGGATCAAAGGTCGCGGTCCCTGCTGGTACTGATAATTTCGCCTGATTCCATGCAATATTTCCATACAGATCGGCCTCAAGACGAAGATCTTTCAAGTCATGGAATGTATTATTCACAACCCATTTCACGGTATAGTCTGTTTCACTACCGCGCACGACCGAGGACACCGTGGGAGCAAGACTCACATTAGAAACAACAGATAAACTTCTCGGGTCAAGCGAAACCACCTCAGTTGTACCTCCACGTGCATACCGCACTTCAGGTGTTACTAAAATCGGCCCGGTAGGGTAATCAGCAATGTCGCTATCACTCGTATCTTTGAGCGGAAGCGAGAGGTCAATCGAAACCTGTTCGCCAGGCTTCAAGTTCGCAAGCGCTGGAATGTTTTTGGACGTCCAGGTAATTGATCCACGGCGTTTCGTTGGTGTGAGCTGTTCACCGAGCACAGACCCTTCCGCCTCGTCGACCAACTCCTGCCAGCTGAGCATGCTTCTATTCTTAAATGATGGCGCATCAAAAACCAAGCGAATACTCGCGTTCGTCATCGGTGCTTCGCCGGTATTTTTAACCACAAGGGTTGTTTGAAGTGCTTCCCCCGGAGAAACTTGTACGGGGGCATTACTGCCATTTATCACGAGCGTCGTTCGAACTGCGGTATCAACAAGAACCACGGCTCTCTCCGTACTCGTTATAATAAACGAATCTTCTTTTCGAGCAGTGTCCGTCCAACCTAAAATACGCGCTTCAAACATGGGTGGAGCGCCATCTGGAGAACGAGTAAAAATCGCACCTACTTTTACGGTAAACTCTTTATTTCCCGGGGGGATAGCCCATCGTTTTCTTTCTAGTTCTTCCGTTTTTGGTTCACTTTTAACCAAACGAAGTGTGTTGCCGCCAAGTTCAAACGCTACAGCCGGCAACACCCCCTCACCATTTTTACGAATCGTAAATGAAATAGGCACCTCAATACCAGTCGAAATATCTTCTGGAAGCGTAATCAAAACACTCATCGGACTTTCAGATAATTCTGTCACAAGGGTAGCTACTTTTTGAAATGGCGAACTGAAAGTTGAAGGAAGATAGGTCAAAAACGCTCGAACCGATTGCTTTTCTGCAAAATTCCCATACATGCGTCCCGAAATATCAATTACTCCACTTTGGCCCGAATTGAGCGTACCAAGCTCCCAGACCCCACCTTCTTGTGTTGGAGGAAGGCTACTGGTTGCCATAATAAACCCTTCAGGAAAACGGACTTCAAGTTTTACTTGCGCCAAAGGAGAGGTACCGGTATTTTCATATCGAATACGGTAACCGACTTCTTCACCAATGACTGCTGTTTCATCCCCGGATACACTGAAAACAACGCGCGCCTCATCAAACCCCGTCTTTGGTGCAAACACCACAAACCCAAACCAAGCTACCGCTGCAAAGCAGGCGCAGGTAAATATAAGAGTAAGAAGGGCCCGCCACACTCCCCGTTTTGGTGCAACAATAAACTCTGACATGTCAGGCATGGTACCATCGGTATTTTCATAAATAACCGAAAGCTCACGCTCAATTTCTTTCTCGCGTTCTTTTGGCAACGACGAAGTTTCTTTTCCCCCGTGTTTACTCGGAGATTCTTCGTCAAGAGATTTTTTGGTAAATACATGTCGACGATCACTCATACGCACGCTCAAAAATAGCTCCGACGAAATGATCCGTAGCAAGTTCTTCTTCTTGAACTAAGCTTTGCCCATCAATAACCTGCTCATCACTACCTCGTTCAAGTGGAATCCAACTCTTTGGATAAAAAATCTTGCTCCGAAAGGTACTATTTACCCCAGACTGCTTTTGCACGAGAAGTGTATATTCGCTTTGTGGCAAATTCTTTTTTCCAAACACACTTTCGGTAAAAACCTCAAAACGATTGGTTGGTTGAGTTGCAGATCGTAATCCCACTTTATACGGTAAGCGATAGGTAATTTTTGCTTCGACCGTATCGCCCGGCATGACCATAAGCCAATTTCCAAATACAGTTTTGTCACCATCCTCACTTACGCTCGTGCCAGATATTTTATCAAACACCTCATGACTTTCGGCCATAGCCACATGTGGGTCTTTCTCGTACCAGGCTTCTGGAACTTTAAACGCATTTTCAGGCGGGTACCGGAATCCATTTGTTTCGACAAGGGTCGAACCCCACGGTACATATACACGGACATAACTTACATTCGGTGCACCATAAAACTTGGTGCCGAGTGTGCCTGTATGCCGACGTAAAATCGTAACCGTATTTTCAACCGATCCATCTTCAGCGATACGAGCCTCATGCGTAATGGTTTGAACAACTGATGCATCACTTTTCTCACCCTGAATGTTTGCATTTACGACCAGCAAATAATCTTGCCCCGGGGAGACAGACGCCAACTCTCCTGTCCAACCAAAGGAACGAAATTTTTCTTGTAACCGTTCATCACGTAAGTATATCTGAATTTCTTTTTGTCGAAGGGCATCATGGCCTTCTGCTAAAAGTTTCACCATATCTCCCTTACCCAAATCTGGCAATTCTTTCAAAAGTGAATCTAAAATTCCGGAAAGCACTGCTTTTGGTTGATTCTCCACCTTATCATAGTCTTCTTCAACCTGCTTTTGCAGAGTGGGCAGAGCATTGTAGGCAGAGATGCTGAGCTGAAACTCTTTATTCTCAACCGGACCAAGCACTTCCAAAACCCTCTCTAAAACCGACGCATTCACAGCAATTACCCCGTCAACGGTTTCCTGTCGACTCTTTTCATAAAACCAAGCCAATTTTTCTCCAGAGACTGAAAAATCTGGCCACCAGTTTGCATCTTGAAATTCGAAACGGCCGTTTGCCAGTTGAAGTGGTACAGGAGGACGAATATAGGCACCTAACTGGCCTTGTAAATCATAGCTTCCTCCTCCAGGCACAGTAATGCGTTCAATTTTTCCCTTTTGAACATCAAGAATAGCGAAACTACCAACGAATCCACCGGTCGGACGAAGTTCGTGGTGATTCTGAAATACGATCAAATACCGCTTAAATGAATCTTCTCCCAAAAGCATAAGGAGAGCATCGGTCAGATCAATAACTTCGCGAATGTCTCCAACAAAAGCGGTGAAAATTGTGCGAGCTTCACGAAATGTCTCTCGATATTCTTCGGGGAGAGAGGCGGGTTCAATGGCCTCAAACTCTTTACTCGCGGCTTCATATTGCGGTAAAGCACTTCGCAAATGAGCCCGAAGTACCCCCAAACGATCCGTAAAAGGTTTTTCTTTTTGCGCAGCAATCTCTTGAACTCCTTTCAACATGTATGTATTTCCGAGCGCAATATGTTGCCCTGCTTCAAGTAAATTTTGACGATCTTCAATGTGTCGACCCACAATAGGGAGCCATTTTCCGACCTCTAGAATAAAACGGTAATCACGACCAAGTAGCCCTTGTGCATGATCAAATGCTTGAAGCGCGCGAGTAAGGTCTTCCCCTGCTTTAGGGATGTCTGAACCAAGTGCTGCGACGGTTGAAGACTGAAGAGCCATGAAGCCGGTTGTACTTTCTTCAACAACAGCATGACTTGCCACCCGTATACGCTGAACATATCCACGAACTGGCATGGGCACGGTCAAAAGAACGATAAATGCTGTAGCGCCCGCTGCAATACGTCGCCAAGCCGTTGTTTCGATTGACGCTCTCAGTTCAGCCCAGGAAAAAAGAGAACGTCGCATCTTTCGCACAGGAGAAACAGGAGGTAAAGGAATGGGCGACGATGGAAAACTTTTTGCAATCTCCTGTTCAAACACGGGTTGACTTGAAAAGACAGAGGTGGTTTCGGTTGGCTGCGTGTACTCTGATGCCAATTCAGCAACCAATGGCGGCACCTCTTCTTTTTCACCTTCTGGTTCTTCTGCAAAGATATCAACCACCTGAGATGAGGCTTCGGTTTCAGCTCGAACAAGCGCAGCCAAATCAACCGTTACCCGCTTTGGCTCTTTATGTTCTGGCTCAGTATAAATCGGCACAAGATCCCAGGGTCGCACATCTTCATTTTTTCGCAGAGAGATAATATGATGCGAAGGAGCCACCTCATGATGTGTTTGAATAACAATACCTTCTTCTTTTTTTCGAAGAAGACAATGGCGTTTGCTGTGACCAATTTGATTGCAGATCGAACACGCACGTGACATACCAGCACAAGGAAAAGCAATCGTAGTATACCACAGACGTATAGAAGGAAAAAGATATATCTATACACACATTACAAAACTAAAAAACCACCTGCTGTTTCTGAAACACTCAGGTGGTTTATCTAGATCCATCACCGTCATCTTGTGACGGGAGAGATAAAAGGAGCGCTACGCTCATAGTAATGCCTTATCGGCAGTTACGCCATTCTCTTCAGTTACTGAAGATTTTGACGAGGGAGTATCTCGAAAACGGTGCCACATAGTCGTTATCATGGTTCCGATTGCACATCCAAGCGCATACCCTACGACCATGCGCCAATTGGTCACATCTTCGAGGATTGTTTGAAGCACATAGTACCACACAAGAACGTTCATGAGGGTTATAACCCCGCTTGCGAGCACTTTGGTGTCAGACACAGCCTTGGTCCAACTAGCAATAATCACCATTTCGATTATACCAATGATAAAAAGAAGCATATCACGCCAAAGTTTCTGTTTAAAAGTACATTCAACACAATCGACCTTTACAAAACTTAAGGCTGGTTGACCACCTTAAGTGGGCAGAAGCATAACTCATTTTACCTCTTTTGTCAATCAGTAATCTCCATGCTATACTGGAATAAAATCCACCCAACGCTTTGACCATTCTATGAACGCGTGGTTTGAGATTCTCGCGAATCTTTCTGAAGAAATTCATCGTCAAAAACAAGAATTTGTTTCTACCTCCCCTTTCCGAGGTATTGGAAAAACAATTTCAATTCTTGTTTTAGAGTTGTGTCTCGCAATCATTGCGCTGCCACTCTATTTTTTTTACGATACAGCGAAAACCCCACCTTCTTTTTTTAACCAAACAGGATGCGCGTATTCCCTTTACCGACTCCGAAAACGAGTTACTGTTTCGGTTGCCATGCCCACGATGGCTTTTATCGCGATATATTTTTACTTCGCGAGCGGAGTGCAGGCCATTACCATAACCTGGGATAATTCAAGTGGTGACGGACTATGGAGCACGGCTACAAACTGGAGCACCGACACGGTACCAGGCAGCACCGATGTTGTTCTTTTTAACGACACCAGCGTCACAAACGCAACGATTGATCCTGCTTTCCAAGGAACAGTGGCCGGAGTAACGATTGAGGCTACATATAGCGGAACAATCACCCAAAGTAGAAGTTTAACGGTTAACGGCCCATTTACTATGGATGCGGGCACTTTTTTAGGCAACAGCGACATTATTGATATTAATGATGTTTTTACTCAAACTGCTGGTACATTTCGAGCCTCAAGCGCTACCACAAGTTTTTCCACCCACTTTCGACCGACCGGGGGAACATTTGCCCACAACGACGGAACAATCCTCTTTGACGGTACTGGGGACTCGTTCATCAACTTTGCGACAAGCTCGGCGAGCGTTCTTTATTTAAATAATCTTACGGTGAACCGCACCCTCTCCTCAGACGGTATCCAGTACGAGGATCTGAGCGATAGCGCCGCTCGCATCGTCGTTAGTGGTACAGCCCACTTCGCCCGAGGCGTATTACGCGCATATCTTCCACCAGGATCAGGACTATCAACCTACATCTTTCTCGATGCCCACGGACCCGTTATTCACGATTCTACCTGGGGAGGAGGTCAGAGTATCATCCGTGTCTTTGGACCTGCTCGAGTTCTTGAATTTCCACCCGATGCGAACCTTTCTCGTATCGACCTGTTTTCCACAGGTACTGTTGCAAACTTTAATGGCACAGGTACGACTACCATTAACACAATGGGTATATTTGCGGGAACATTTAATCAAAATGATGCGAATCTTCGTGTCACTAATGCTATTAGTGGGCAAAGTGCTGTTGCATTTTTTAACGGGGGTCCAGGAAATGTCCAAACCGAAGCTGTTGAAGCTACGAATGGAGCCCAGCTTACTTTTGGTTCCGGAGATATCCAAGTCGGAGTTTTTGTTCGGCTTTCCGGAACAACCGGAAGTTTGATTGATTTTTCACAGGCCCGAAGCCTTACCCTCCGACAATACTCGGCAGCCTCTACATTAACCGTTCTTAGTGTAAATACGGGTAGTATTATTCGCCTCCCTCCCATTCCAATCGTTTTTGACTATCGGACGACGAGCATTATCGGTACCGTCGACGCTGCATCGACCACTCTTTTATTGACCCGAAATGGAAGTCAGGCAATTCTCTCGTCCCACGACCTTACGTTCGGCGGAATAACAAAAATAGCCACCAATAGTCAAGAATTCTTCTTTCCAGCCGGAGTAACAACTACGATCAACGGAGCCCTTACCCTTCAAGGTACATCATCAACAGCGCTTCTTTCTATTCGCTCATCGCTCAACAGCAGTGCTGCAAGCGCGCATGATGTTGTTCAGGCATCTATTAACCCCATAGGAACTCGGGACATTCGATTCTTGCAAGTGATACAAAATAGAAATATCCACCCAACACTTATTGATGCATCTGGCCAGTATGCGATTGATCGCGGCCGTGTAGACGGATGGTTTGGTATGATTGATCTTACAGACCCAACTACCCCGGGGGACCTGACGGTAGCTGAACGATCTCAAACAAGTGCACGGCTCGTTTTTGGCACACCCTCTTCTGATGCAAATTTTTCTGATTATCGTATTTTTTACCGCCCAGACCTCACACCTCCAACCACAACAGATTCACGAGTCACCTCTTCCACAGAAAGCGCACTGGCCACAAGCACCTACGGCGGAGCAACAGGAATCGTTCTTAGCGGTCTTGCACGCTCTTCAGTATATACGGTTAATATTTGGGCGTACGACGAATATGGTAATTACGCTTCAGGAACACCCACTGCCTTTTACACTCTTCCAAACCCCGTAAGCGATGCCGGCGTGTCAAATATCACACCAACTGAAATGACCGTAAGTTGGGGTACAAATGGCAACGATCAAACCACTCAATACCAGGTATATGATACCGACGACCCAAGTCGAACGTCGGGGTGGACCGGAGCTACTTCATTCCGTTTTACAGGATTAAACAATGGCCAATCCTACTCCTTTACCATCGTAGCACGTGATGTGAACAACCAAGAAGCAAGCATTTCTGGTGGACCATTTTCTACCCTTTCCGTTGGTGGCTTTACCCCAACACCCCCTCCTCCTATTAACCCAAGTCCATCCGGGGGGGGAGGTGGCGGTGCAAACTCCAACGGTCCGGCAATTACCATTAATGATGGAGACCCCACCACACCTTCTCGAAACGTAACACTCACGTTTGATGTTCCAAGCGCAGACCAAATCGCAGTTTCAAATCTTCCAGATTTGGCAGATGCCTCATACGAACCATATGTAAACAACATGCCGTGGGTTCTTACGCCTGGTTTTGGCATGAAAACTGTGTTCGCACGCTTCCGCACCAATGTTGGAGGCCAGTCAGATGCTTCTGACACCATTGAATACATTGATAGCGCTGCCCCTCCACCGCCAACACCTAACCCACCACCTCCGACACCTACCCCAACACCAACCACGCCAAATCCTCCACCACCAACACCGAATCCGACCCCAAATCCGGTAACACCTAACCCACCACCTCCGACACCTACCCCAACACCAACCACGCCAAATCCTCCACCTCCTTCTCCTGGCCCAGGCGCAACCCCACCAGCACCCGCCCCAACACCAACCCCTTCAGGGGGCGGATCAACTGGCGGTGGCTCCACAAATCCAACCCCTCCTCCACCAGCAGGCGGAATAGCACCAACCCCTCCTCCATCCACTCCGGAAGTTCCAGGAGAAACCACAGAGCCTGAGGAGGAAACCCCTCTTCCAGAGCTTCCTCTTGGTTTAGAATCCACGCCACCCCCTGCTCCTACCCCACCACCATCTCAATCCCCACAGCCTCAAGAAGCACGACCTCAAAGAATTCCTCAAAACATCGCTGAAGCGGTCGTATTTCGAGCTGAAGAAACATACAGTGAAATCGTGAGTGTGGTAACGGAAGTTCGAGAAACTGAAGAGGTGCGCCAGGTCGCACGGGTAACCGCTCCGGTTGCAACAACAATCTCGACCATTGCAGTCACCTCGTCACTATGGACTATTATTACTCCGCTTCTCCGCTTCCTCTTCCTCCAACCACTCATGTTTTTAGGACTTCGCAAAAAAGAAGTTTGGGGAGAGGTCTACGATACCGACAAAAAACTTCCGGTTGACCTGGCCATTGTTCGATTAATTGATGAGGGTAACGGGAAAGTAATCCAAACGCGTGTTACGGATATGCATGGTCGCTATTTGTTTACACCAAAAGCCGGCACTTACCGTCTTGAGGTGGTAAAAGACGGTTTTGTATTCCCCTCTTCTTTGCTTGATGGCCGCGAAGCAGATGGTCGGCATACCGACCTCTACTACGGCACCCCGATCGTAACAACAGCTGACGGAGAACCAATTGCAAAAAGCATTGCTCTTGATCGTGCGGGGTCCCACAAGGTGATTCGCAGTCGGTTTAACTTTAACCAACCGCTTCGCGCACTTCAACAGGGTATGGCCATGGCAGGTGCAGTAGCCACCGGCGTCTCATTTACCGTAACCCCGAACCTCAAGACATTTGGTTTTGTCTTGGTTCACGTTGGACTCGGCATTCTCTTCTACCGATATGCGAAGGTAAAAACACCAAAACGTTCTGGGGCTATTATCGACGCACACACCCACGAGGCAGTTGCCGGCGCAGTGGTCCGCCTCTACAATGAATCTCTGAAAAAATTAGTAGACACAAAAATCACAAATGAAAAAGGCGAATACGTCTTTTTGGTCGGGGGTGGCAGCTATCGCCTCATCGTCGAAAAACGAGGCTACCTCTCAGTAAGCATACCTCTCAACCTTCCTACCTCCATTGAAGCAGGTGCAATCACCAAAAATATCACCCTCTCGCGCGGAGAATCAAGTGGTGAAGATGCTTCTGCAAGTACTCTTCCCAACATCAACCTTGTTCCGTAAGATGCGCCTGGTACTCTTTTGCGACCAGAGCGTGAAAAGCTTTTTGAAAACGCTCTTCAGAAAAAGAGGTGGCATGAGTGGTAAGTACCTCTTGGTTCCATATGGTGTGATCAAAATGAATCACGGCATGAAGAAGAGATTCCCAAGTTTGTTCTTCAAAAAAAATGCCGGTTTTTCCGGGCACGACTGTTTCTTTCGCCCCGCCGCCATGATACGCAATCACTGGTCGCCCCGCCGCCATCGATTCGACAGCGGTAATACCAAAATCTTCAATTTGCGGATGAATATATGCTTTCGCTTCAGCAAGTATTTTTGCCTTTTCGGCATCACTTACTCTTCCTAAAAAAGTGATGTTCTTTCGGGCCATAGCCTTTAGCCGAGCAAGTTCTGGGCCGACACCGAAAATAAACAGTGGGAGCTGAAGACGGTTAAACACCTGAACAACAATATCAATTCGTTTATACGGAACGAGGCGCCCCCCAGCCACAAAATAATTACCGATTGTTTTTGCAGGAGTAAAATTTTCTACATCAACCGGCGGATACAACACTTCACTTGAACGTCGGTAGTACTTCGCAATACGCCGCTTCACCGTTTCGGAATTGGCCACAATACGATCGACCCGATCAACACTGAGACGATCCCATAAACGCAAACGATGGATCAATCCTGGTAAAAACACCTTTACGAGCTTATTTTGCTTTAAATCGGCCACGTATTCATGCGTGTCTGTCCAAAGATAGCGTGTTGGAGTGTGGCAATAGGAAATATGGAGTGTTTCAGGGCGCGTGAGAACTCCCTTAGCTAGCCCTGAGGCAGAAGAGATAACCACATCAAACCCGCGCAAATTATGATGTTCAGTTGCAAGCGGCATGAGGGGTAAGTACCACTGATATAATCGTCGACCAAAGGGGAGCTTCGCTAAAAATGACTCACGAATTATTGCCTTCTCTAAACCAGCAACAGAACCTTTCTTATGAAATAAAACAAAAATAGGAGCTTCTGGATACAGCCGATGAAGGACGCCGAGCACTCGTTCTGCTCCCCCGTCCTGGGCCAAATAGTCGTGGACTAGAGCAATCTTCATAAGAAACTTACAGAGCGCGACGACGACGGAGAATGACAAAGGGGGTTTTAAGCATGACCAAAAAATCGAGCCAAATACTCCACCGCTCGACATAATATGTATCAAGCCGCATCTCTTCTTCAAACGACAAATCACTTCGACCTGAAATTTGAGCGAGACCTGTAATACCGGGCTTAATGGCAAAAATATGAGGATACGAATCGCCGTACTGCGCCACTTCTCGAGGTTGGTGAGGTCGAGGACCAACCAAACTCATCTCCCCTTTGAGAACATTGAAAAATTGTGGGAGCTCATCGAAGCTAAACCGTCGAAGAAATCGACCTATGGGGGTTACACGTGGATCATCTCCTATTTTATAAATAGGCCCAGTCTTAGTATTTTTCTTCTGAATAAGGTCGGCCTCACGAAGAAGGGCTGCTTCCCCTGCTGCGCCAAACTGCGGACCAGTCGAATCTTTCTGGTACATGGAACGAAACTTCAGAATGAAAAAGTGCTTTGCCCGAAGCCCGATGCGTTCGTTCTTATAAATAACCGGACGACCAGTTTCAAAAAAAACCAAAGCAGAAAAAAGAAGAAAAAATGGTGAAAAGATAATCAAGAAAAACACGCTCACCGCTATATCAATAATCCGTTTCACTACTCTTCCCCAACCCTCAAGAGGCGTGGAACGAAGCTCAACCACAGGCAAACCACCAATCGGGTGGATACTCATGTTTAAATTGAAGGTATCGAAGATATCAGCGACATAGGAAAAAATAACGTGGTGCTTCGCCGCATACTCCATTGCCTGAAGTGCGCCTTCGCGTGCGACCGTTCCCTCCACAAAAAGGATCTGATCAAATGGTGAGGGGTGAGAAAATTCCTGTTGCACCCAAAATGGGATGTGGGCGACAATGCGATACCCCAAGCTAGAGCGCTCTGTTAAGAGTTTCGAAAGAGCATCGGCCCTGGTACCCTCCCCAACAAGAATGACCCGCCGTACTCCGTACCCATTCCGATACAAAAAAAGCCGAACGATATGCAAAACCAAACGTCCAAAACTTACTGTGATAAGGGCGAATCCGAAGGTGGCCGCAACCAAAAACCGAGAATCAAAAACACTCTGCGTAAAAAGAAGTACGAGCGCCACTCCGCTTAAACTCATGGAAAGTCCAGCAACGATATGGCCGATATCGGCCATGAGCCTGCTTGGACGTGGTCGATACAACCCGAGTGTCGCAAAAAGCAAAACCGTCACAAGAATAACAGGAAAAAGACGGGTGAGATATTCCTCTTTACTCAGACTAAACACGACGGGACGAAGCACTGTAATCGCCTCACTATGTCGAGCAAGATATGCTGCTACTCCTGCCATAAGGAGCATGAGGATATCAAGTGGAATACGAATGATAAGAAGAAGAAGTTCAAGTCGTTTCATATGCCCCGTATCATAACCCAAGAAGGCTGAATTGACAACCGGAAAGTATGCTTCTGTACTCTTGACAAAATGGCAAAAATATGCTATAATAAGCCTGTTTTATCTTCAGATGATCGCTCTATCAGTCACGCTAGAGAGGAAAGTCCGAACTCCCGTTAGCCCGCAAGGGTTACCGACAAAGGCAGTGGGTAACACCCACCCTTCTCTCTTGCAAAAGAGAGAAGCGGGAAAGTGCCACAGAGACAATACTACCCCCTCATATTTATATGAGGAGAGAAAGGTGAAAAGTGTCTGGGGCTTTACGGCCACCAGACTCTCCGACCCGCAAGGTATCGGAGTGGTAAACCCTACCTGGAGAAAGAGCAGCCTTGTCTTCGCGACGAACCCGCAACACAATGGTGGTGCAGGCCCGTCGCGAAGGCTTGGAAAAGTTCGCTCGTTTGATTTCGATGGTAACATCGAAACTCAGAGAAATGATCGTCATTTGCTCGTAAGAGCAAAAACAGAATTCGGCTTATCGAAGAAAAACCACAAACATCTCCCTAAAGGAGATGTTTGTTGTTGAAAAACCTTCTCTACTTTTTCTTTTTACAAAGGAGTATACTAAAAAAGTATTCATCTAACCGAATAAGCTATGGGAATTATTCTCTGGATCATTTTCGGGGCACTCGTAGGCTGGGTCGCATCAAAAATCATGCACACTGACGCAGCTCAAGGTGGAGTCATGAATATTATTGTCGGGATCGTCGGAGCTCTCCTTGGGGGATGGATCATGACGATACTTGGCGGAAGTGATATAAACGGATTTAATTTGTACAGCTTCCTCGTCGCACTTCTTGGAGCCGTGATTCTCATTGCGATTGTAAAAGCAATTAGAAAATAACGATTCCTACTCACTCCCTGTTTTTACCAAAAAACGTTTTATAAAAACCCCAGTAAATGGGGTTTTTATAGTATGTGCTCAGGAGAGGACTCGAACCTCCATGCCCTTGCGAGCGCTACCACCTCAAGGTAGTGCGGCTACCAATTACGCCACCTGAGCCTATTTTTGTGTCGCCATTATATCTTAATTTTCTTGAGGTGTCAACCCTAAAACTTTCGCCCTTTTCCAACAATCATCTCTATTCTTTTTTTTGCTAAACGAATAGTAATTTCGGTTTCTTTTGAGTGTTTTTCATCAGCCACCACTTCAAATGGTTTCCGTCCGGTAACGACCATCTCTTCAAATGGGAAAATGCTCGGTTCTTCATAGATTTCTTTAAACATGGTACGCCCAACCATAGGGCGAACAAACGCCTCGAGCTTTCCATCCTGAGGGTGAACTACATATTCTTTCGAACCACGCTCGCGCCAAATAAATGGCTTTAGGTTGCACACCACGAGCTCCATCTTTCCTTTATTTGAAGAAACCTGAAAAGTATCATCGTAGCGAATGGTGATATCGCTCGGTGGAATATGCAATTCAGAAATGAAGTATCGGTTGTTAAACCAACCCACATCCAAATTAATTTTTCGCCGGCGCGATAAGACATCGCACGCCTCAACCCCAAGAGGGATCCCAAGAACTTCAGCAATGGCATTATCAGTTCCAAGAGGAAGAAAACCGAACACGGTCGGAATAGCTGCAGCGCGCGATAAAACATTTCCAAAGGTGGTGTCATTGCCCACAATAACGATCGTACTTGCTCCCCGCTTCACCTCTTCTTCTATCACCGCCTGAGCACTTGTAAAGTGTTGGAGGCGAATAATTTTTCCCGCAATACCAAAATCAGTGAGACGAGCCTCCATGGCTTTCACCTGACTATCAAACCGTCGGGATTTGAGTATATTATCGTAAAGATACACGTACATAGTCGTGTTCCTCCCAAAAAAAGAGACTCACATTAGAGAGCGTGAGCTGGCTCCATGATCATGGCCGAATCTTCACCTTCTTCTTCACTTCGGCTTTTTCGTAAACCTAATTTGCGTGAATTTTTTACCCCCTGAATCTCAACCCCTTTCATACTCACTTTTCCAAGAAGGAGGGCTCCGGCTTCAACCACAAGCACCTGACAGTCAATATCTCCTGCCACTTGCGCAGTTGAGGTTAATTCAAGTTTATCTTGTACTTTAATATTTCCCTTTACTTCTCCAGAAATCGTCGCGCTTCCTGCCTTCACATTCGCAAAAATTTTAGCACCTTGTTCGACCTGAAGATGCTTACTTGTAAGCACGCTCCCAGACACAATTCCTTTAACCACGATATGCCCCTCAGACACAAAATCACCCTCAACATGAACTGATGGGCCGACAACGGTTTCAACCTCATCATGACTATGATTACCGAGCGCTTGAGAACGGCTATCGACTTCGGACGAAAGAGAGAAATTGCTTGAAGATTTTTGAAACATAATCAAACATCAGAGTATGATCTTATCATATCACACGCAGTCGAAAATGAAAATGTGGGGATAACCAACCAAAACTAGCCGTATTGATTCACGATAAAACGTGCATCTTCAGGAGCAGGTTGAATGTTCTCCCGACCCTTTGCGTCAAAAGGAATCCAGAAGCCAAATTCGCTCCCCTTCCCTAACCCATCACTTTTTGCCCACACCTTGCCTTGGTGCCCTTCAATAAATTGGCGACATACATAAATCCCTAAACCCGTACCATTCACATTGGTGCCTCGTACATTATTTCCACGGTAAAACTTGTTAAAAAAGTTTGGTAAATCTTCTTGATCAAAACCAAGACCCGTATCAATAACCTGAACAGTTACCCCCTCTTTTTCTTCACTTAAAGAAACGGTAATAGTCCCTTTTTCGGTATATTTAATAGCATTATCGATATAATTGAAGACCACATGGTAAATCTTTTCTTTATCGATAATTGCAAGAACGGGTTTTTGTAAGGGACTCCACTCTAAGCTCAGTCCCCGTGATTCAGCCCGCTGTCGAAGTTCAGCCACAATAGGTGTAATAACTGCATTTAAATCTTCTTGTATGAACACAAATTTTGTCCGACCTTGCTCAATACGGGAAACATCCAAAAAGTCATCGACCAACTTTACGAGTCGTTCATTACTCTCATCCATATTAACCAAAATTTCATTGGTTTTCTTGGTGATTTTTCCATATGCCCCATCTTGAATAAGCTCGATATACCCTTTAATAATCGAAAGTGGAGTACGCAATTGATGCGAAGCAATTGATAAAAATTCGGTCTTTTGTCGATCGAGTTCCTGCAGACGAACATTGGCTTTTTGCAATGAATCAGCCAATGATGCCATCTGTTCCTTCTGCTCGACCTCCTTTTTTACACTCTGAATAAGCAAATATGATACAAACATGACCATACCTAAAATGGTCCCATTCACCACGAAGCGGGCAAAAGAACTGGAGGCAGCAAACTGAATAATGAGGATGGAGTTAATGAGAAGAAGAAAGAACTCGGTGGTAATCACCTTTATGTTGAGCAGTTGATGGCGCAAAATAGCATAAGTGGTAGACACCGCGACAAGGGTAGAAAAAAACTGCCCGAGCCAATTCAGTTCAAAATAACCAGCCCAGGGCAAAAGAAGGTTGGTTGCCATGGCCAAGTTCGAAGCCCAAAAATACCCGACAAAAACACTTCTGGCTTGATTATACGCCAACCCCGTTGCGTGTCGCATGTAACGACGCAACACCACAAAACCCGCAAGAAAAAAAGCAGAAATATGGAGCACATACACCCAATACCAGGGACCCCAAATAATAACTGTTTCCCGTCCTTCTAAAAACATGATTCCTTGAATCATGGCGGTTGGGTGGATACACAAAAAAACAATGGCCAAATTTTCCAAAAAAAGAAGAACCTCTCCCCACCATTTCACTCGCTTTGCTTGGGTAAATGTAAGCGTAAAATAAAAAAAGCTCGTCGACGTAAAGGAAGCCATGATATAGAGAAGCTGTGCCCAAACAATCGTGGCATCAAATACATGACTCCGATAAAGAATCATGGGGAATACCCATCCCGCAATAGCTAAAATTGCCACTGAGTATGCTTTTCCTCCCGGAGTGCTCCGGCCATACCGATACAATATCCACAGCAATGATGCGTGAATAATGAGAGAAATGACCACGATAAAATTGCGAAAATCTAACTCAAACATAGAGTGTACCAGATGCCCTGTAGTATACCTTATTTTCCGAAGAAAAAAAACGAACCCTCCTTCTCGCGCTGAGAGAAAAAAGGTTCAGAGGTGGGATCAACCGATCATTTCTTGGTCTGGGTCAACCAAGCGAGCGCGGAAACCAAGCTGGTCAGCAATGTCTGAGAACACCGCTTGCGCCTCAAACTCTTTGAGGCTGTATGAAGTCGCATGCGAGTCAACATCGAACCGACGACCAGTTTCCAAGGTGACAATCGCCTCAACGAGGCACCCAGGAATGTTCCCTCTTGAAAAACCAGGCAGGAGAGGGTCGTACTCTAGCGGGGTCTCCGGGCGCTCCATGACGAGCTTCCAGAAATAGATTCCCTTGCTTCGAAGTTCGGCCCGTACCTTTCTCGACATCATCGGATGAGTGTCATCACCGAACACGGCGCCATTTCGGAAGTACGGAACAAGGGATTGAACATCGTCTCCTTTGGGGAGGAAGTTCAGTACGATATCCGCCTTCCGCAAAGCTTCGGGGTTACTCCGACACTCCACATTCCGAGGCATATCTCCAGTACTTCTTGAAGGAGGTACCCCTTCGCCATGTCGCGTATCAAACGCAATCACGGCGCCGAACACCTGGGCAAGGTCCCGAACAACACTTCCGCCCGTGAACCCAGCGCCACCGAGAACGGCCACGGTAAGTTCCTCGCGCGCAATGCCACGAAATTCCGTATTCGCAAGAAGTTCAGTTGATCGCACCATGGCGTAGCGCGTTCCCCTGTTTCCCACGACAAACGGAGCCTCGATCTTGCTTTGGCGCAAAACAAACCCAGGTAGCTGACCCGCCAATGCCACGGTTCCTTTGGGCGAAAGGCGGAACACACGCTTGGTCCGCTCCAAAATATCCAAGGCAATTTTCGGATCATCCCGAATCAGGTTATGGTCCTTGAACGTTACCGCGATATAACCGCGATGGGTTCCCATCGAAATAACGCCACCAGGGAACACCCTGTCCCCGACGCGTGGACCGAGGAAGCCTGGGAGCATCTTCCTACGATCACTCTCTGTTCCGTACACCAGAAAGAGAAAATCGACAGGTCGCCTGAGTAACCACCATTTCAGGATGATAAACAGAATACGCGCGTGACGACCAAAGAAACTCCGTCCCTGGCCCTTATGCACAAGCGCTCGAGAGGCTTCCGGCCTCGCAAGCTCCACGCTCTTCGAAGCCATTGTTCGCCTCCTCTGTTCTCAAGGTTGAATAAAGACACGAAGACCATCCTCATGTCTTTGCGTTTCTCATCCTCACTTTGTGAGAAACGCAACTGTTTATTCAATATCCCGAAAACGCCCGAACGTAATATCGAGCGCTTTATATAAGTTTTTTAATTGCTCTCGTGGCAGCTCCCCTTTTTTTGCAACCATGCGTCGTCGATCAACCGTTTCAATTTTATGAAGCATGCACACGCCATCTTTAGGCAAGCCAGTTTCTTTTTTTTGTAAAAATACTTCATTTACCAACCCATCGTTCGTTTTTTTACCAAGATCAATCAAGGCACAAACTACGGTTGGCAACCCTTCATTCAGGATACTATCTTGGAGTACCACAACAGGCAGGAATTCATCCGCGTGTTTTTCATACATAAAAACATCCCCTCGCCGAATGATTCCGCAATACATGTTATCGCAATCTACTATCATTGGGTTCATACCTCCTTAAGGTCATGTACTAATAATGTGCTCAATATCTTCTTTTACGATATCCCCTACCTCGAAACCAATAATGATATGATCAAGGCACGCCTGGATTTGATCTTCTTTTGAAAGAAGGGGGATTTCGCTCACCGCTTCTTTCCCTAGCCGACCCACCAGAAAATCGTACAGTTTTTTTGTATTTTCATCTGTTTCTTTACACGCTTCGCGAATCCGTTCCTCCACCTCCTTGGGTAGAGTTTCTTGCATACCCCTTTAAAATTTATTGTCTTTTTTTAGTAACCGTCCGAAGGGCTTCTTCCATTTCTGTAACTTCCTGGTTATGCCGGTACTGCAAAATGCAATCCTGCACAAAATCACTTCGCCGACCATGGGGAAATGCTTTGCGAAAATACGCAGCAACACTCTTCGGAAGCTTAATTGTGACCCGTTCAACGGGCTCTTTTTTAGCTCGTGGCATAGAATTTCAATTGGGTACACTATACACCTTTTTAGGTGTCTCGTAAAGGACTATGGGGATAACGGAACCTACATGGCATCAACGGTATCGATTCCTAAAATTCCAAGTCCACTCGTCATGACCGTCTCAACCGCTCGAATAATCGACAAACGAAACGAGTCAGCCTCGCCATTTTCATCGATCACCTGTGCCTCATGGTAGAACGAATTAAAGGCCTGCGCTAAGGTAAAGAGGTATTTTGCGATATGCGAAGGGTCGAGGTCTTCCAGTGCCTGCGCTGTCACCGTTTGGTATTTTGCAAGCAGAAGGAGAAGCTGTTTCTCTGTTGGTACCATGGGTTTTTGAGGAACGGTTACAATTTCGGCATTCTTAACACCCGCCTTTTTCTGAATACTTTTGATACGAGCCACAATATACAGAAGATACGGGCCACTATCCCCCGACACACTGACTGATTCTTCCATATCAAATGCCACATCTTGAGATACATTGGCACGAAGCATGCCGTATTTGAGCGCGGCCATGGCTACTTTTGGTAACACATCATGTACTAATGGAGAGCTTTTTATTTTTTCATCTAGTGTTACTTGGTACACTTTATCTCGTAATTCTTCTTGCACCTCAGTAATAAGCTGATCCCCGGTAATAATGTGCCCCGTTCGAGAACTCATTTTTTGATCCCCCTTCAACTGCAGAAAACCTCCAATAAGATGTTTTTCCTTCCCCGCCCCGGCTACTCCCATTTTTTCCATGGCTGCAAAAACAACTTTGAAGTATTCCGACTGTTCTTTACCAACGACATGAATCACCTCATCTGGTGTTGGCTTTTCTTTGAAGTACACTTCAGATCGAGCCAAATCCTTCGCTTCGTACGTTGGGTGTCCTTTACTGTTTACAAACACACGGTCGTGCAAACCAAAACGGCTTCCGGGAAAAATAACAGCGCCTTCACTTTTTTCAAAGACTCCTTTGAGAAGAAACTCATCAACGATTTCTATGCCGCGCTTATACATTTCAGACTCAAAATAATACGCGTCATATTTGGTCCCGAGTTTCTTATACATTTCTTCAAAATACTCTAAACTCCAACTTCGGGCCTGAAGGTATACCCCCATAATTTCCTTATTTTTGCCTTCGTATACTGCATCATTATATTGAACAACCTCTTCTTTTTCTTTCTCCCCTTTTTCAAAATGTTGTGCGCCATGGGCATAGGCTTTGCCTAAAAATTCGACACGCGCATCTACTGAGCCATTACCGACCGCATCGAATTTTTCTTTCCAATCAAAAATCCCCCAAAGTGCCTTGCCGATATGCATCCCCACATCTCCTTGGTAGGTAATACGTTTTACTTGGTAACCACTGTTTTCGAGTAAACGCGCAACCGCTTCTCCGGTTATCAAATTTTTTAAGTGACCAAGATGCATGGCTTTCAAAACGTTCAAACAGCCATATTCCACAAAAATATATTTTCCCTTTCCTGTTTCGTGAATACCAAAAGTATTCGTTGTCGCCTTTTCAAGGACGAGCCTTGCAATCACCGCGGCTTCGATTGTCACGTTCACATACGGACCAAAAGGTGTGGCCGAAACAATACCCTCGTATTCTCCTGTTGAAAGCAGTAACGCAACTTCTTTTGCCACAAGAGCCGGATTTTTTTGCGACGCTTTTGCAAGAGCAAAACAAGGAAAAGCAAAATCACCCATGTCTGGTTTTGGTGGGCGTGAAAATTCAATTGGCTCAGAAATACCAGCGCTTTTAAAGACCTCTTTGAGATATTGTTCAATGGGATTCATAGAAGTGCGATTTCCCTTAGTTTATTTATCGGATACGAACAAAAAATCGTTTTCCTTTTTGCACAATATCTCCTGTTTTTGCAACCGCCTCAAGCCCTACTTTTTCTTCATTAATCTTCACACCTCCGCCCTCGATATCACGGCGAGCCTCTCCGCGACTTTTGGCAAAACCTGCTTCTACAAGAATGGTTAGAATGTCGAATGCACTCGGAGTGAGTTCTACCATATCTGTAGGGATTTGTTTTTTGGCAAACGTATCGATAAAAAACTGTTCCGCCTGTACCGCCTGTTCCTCACCATGATACATTCGCACAAGTTCTTTCGCGAGTTTCATTTTAAAATTCCGTGGATTTTCTCCTCCGTCCATGGAAACCCTCCACTCCTCTACCTGAACCATAGGCAGACGTGTTGTCATCGTGGCGTAAGAAATGATCAAACTATCGGGAATCGACATGACCTTCCCATACATATCATTGGAAGTATCCGACAAAGTGATGGTATTCCCCCAACTTGAGCTCATCTTTCTTCCGTCTGTGCCCAAAATAAGAGGGTTGGTAATAATATCTTGCGGTTCTTGCCCATACGCGGCCTGAAGCGTTCGCCCCGCGAGCAAATTAAAACGCTGGTCGGTTCCCCCTACCTCTACATCTGCCTTTACGACCACAGAATCATACCCCTGCATTAACGGGTACAGCATTTCACGAAGAGACACACGTTTATTTGCCTCGAGACGACGAAAAATATTATCTCGCGCAATAAATTCGGCGACAGAAAAAGCGTCTGCTTGGCGACAAATGTCGGCGTAGGTAAGAGCAGCAAGACCCGAGCTATTATAGTGGACTTCACACTTATCCATATCAAGAATCTTCCCCGCCTGCGCAGCGTATGTTTTCATATTCGCCTCCACGGTTTCTCGAGTAAGCATCGGGCGCTCTGAATCTTTATCTGAGGTATCCCCAATAACACCCGTAAAATCTCCGATAATGAACACAATATGATGCCCGAGTTCCTGAAAATCCCTTAGTTTCAGTAGTGGGATAGAACGACCAAGGTGCAAATGAGGGCTTGTTGGATCAATTCCTAATTTTACCCGAAGTTTTTCTCCGGAACGGAGACGCTTTTCCAAATGTCTTCCATCAATAACCTCCCCCACTCCTCGAGTGAGAAGTTCTGTAATTGCATCTGTCATAGTGATTATAGTGAAGCGAGTTGCTCCGTAAGTTTTATTAATTTTTCTTCCGCGTCAGCAAGTTTTTTCTTTTCAATCTCAATCACTTGCGGCGGTGCCTTCGACACAAAGCTTTCATTTGAAAGTTTTCCTTTAAGGGCCTGGAGGTACGGCGCAACTGAGTCTATTTCTTTTTGAATACGAATCTTTTCCTTTGCGGTATCCACCTGTCCTTTTACTGTTAGTGTAACTTTACCCACCCCCTGTACCAACGTATGTACGGCACCATCTGGAATTTCTGAGGCAAACGTCATGGTAACTACACCGGCAAGTTTCGCTATATGCGGAAGGAACGATTCAAGTTCTTTTTTCACACCTTTATCAGCCACAATACTGGCCTCTTCTGCTTTTGAAATACGATAATCGGATTTTAACTGACGGAGTGCTAAAACCACCTTTTGTACGGACATGACCGGATTTTCTTTTTTTGACTTCTTCACTTTTTTTATCTCCGGCCAACGCTGCACCATAAGAAACGCATCCTTGCCGTACATTTCTTGCCAGATTGTTTCTGTCACAAATGGCATAAACGGATGCCACAGCGTAAGGAGGGTGTTCAAAATATAATTGAGTAACACATCTTTTCTCCCTTCAAGTTTTGCAAGTTCAAGATACCAATCAGCCAGCGTATCATACGTAAACGCACGAAGCAACTCCCCTGCTTGTGAGTACTCAAATTGATCAAGGTGTCCGCTGTACGCTTCAATCGTAGCTGAAAGTTCAGAGAGAATCCAAGCATCGGTCGCTGTTTCTGGCTCTGGACATGTAACTGCTGCCTGCGGCGTTTCGATGTTCAAAAGCATGAAGCGAGAAATGTTCCAGATTTTATTGGTAAAATTTCTAAATCCAGCAATTTTTTCTTCGGAAAGTTTTAGGTCGTTTCCAGGAGTATTCCCCACAAGAAGCGACAAACGTGTAGCGTCGGTTCCATACTTCTCGATCATGTCGAGCGGGTCAATAATATTTCCAAGGGATTTGCTCATTTTTTTCCCTTCAGCATCACGCACAAGTCCATGGAGGTACACCGTACGAAACGGAATTTGATCTAACGCATATGTTGCCATGAGAATCATGCGGGCCACCCAAAAAAAGATGATGTCATATCCGGTCTCGAGTACTGAGGTTGGGTGAAATACCGAGAAGTCGGTCGACTGGGTATTTGCATTATTAAACGTGCAGGTCGTGGCGGAACCGGTGTCTGGCAAATCGTACACACCATCAGGTAATTTTGTGCCGAGTTTTTTCATGGTAGCAATAGGGTCTCCGTGCGACACAATGACAACGGTTTTACCTCGGTACGTTTCGAGAATTTTTTCTAAACATGCCGCAGTACGTGCTTTAAGTGCATCGTAGGATTCGACACCGTGTGGTGAATCGTGGTGCCAGCGATCAAAATCTCCACGTTTGGCATGAAATTCATCTTGAGAAGTGTAGAGAAGATCGCCCATTCCAATTTCTCGGAGAGCTTCGTCATACATAATTTCCACGCCAACTTCTGAAGCAATAATTTCCGCGGTTTCTTTAGCGCGGGGAACGGGAGAAGAAATAATAACACCGATCGATTGTTTCGCAAGCGCTTTGGCGGTTTTTTTCACCTGCTCTCGCCCCTTTTTTGTAAGAGGAAAAGATCGTGGACCAGTGCCGTCGTCAACAATATTCGCAGCGTTATTTTCTGCTTCCCCATGGCGCACGAAATGAATCGTCGTTTCTGGCCAACCTAAAGTAGAGAACGTCCAGAGCCCTGAAGAAAACCAGGTGTCGAGGCTATCTGAATCCTGCACCCACCCCTCTCCTGCAGGCGGAGTGATGCCACAATATATTTCGCTTCCGCGATACCACACAGGAATTTGATGGCCGTACCAAATTTGGCGACTAATACACCAGTCACGCAAATTATTAATCCAACTAAAATAGATCTTTTCAAAACGATCGGGCAGAATTTCTATATTTTTACTCTTTACTGCCTCCTGCATAAGAGATTTAAGCGTCGTCTTTTTTCCATCGCGCTCAAATTCTTTATTTACATTCACAAACCACTGCAATTTAATTTGTGGTTCAACCAAAGCACCGGTGCGTTCAGCCGTAGCTACCTGGTGAGCATAGTCTTCTTCTCTTACAAGAAGGCCCTTAGTGCGCAATTTTTCCACAATACCGGCACGCGCCTTTGATATGGGGAGACCAGAAAACTCTCCCGCAATCGGCAGAAGCTTCCCCGCCTCATCAATAATCTGTTCTTTCTCGAGCCCGTGGCGCTCAGCAATCTCAAAATCGACCACGCTGTGCCAGGGGGTAATCGTCATGACACCTGTTCCAAATGCCATATCAATGGCAGTATCCTTAATAATTGTGGCGGTAATCGGCCCATTAATCCATTCGACCGAAATGGTATCACCATGCTTATACGCAGCATACCGTTCATCGTCTGGATGCATTACCACATACTTATCGCCGAATTTTGTTTCAGGACGGGCAGTTCCAATAACAAACGGCCCATATTTGAAATAATAAAACGTTGTTTTTTCTTCAACATACACAAGCTCATCGTCTGAAATGGTCGTTTGTCCTTTTGGATCCCAGTTCACAATACGAGACCCACGATAAATCAGACCATCATCGTACATCTTTTTAAACATGGTTCGTACCGCCCGATTCCGTGGCTCATCGAGCGTGAACGCTTCTCGTGACCAATCAAGCGAAGAGCCCATTTTTTTACACTGATTCACAATCGTATCATGGGATTCCTTCGCAAACTGGTGAACTCGGGCCAGAAAAGGGTCGCGGCCTAAATCGTAGCGCGATTTTCCTTCTTTTTCTTTAATCATTTTTTCTACCTTTGATTGTGTTGCAATGGCGGCATGATCGGTTCCTGGAAGCCAAAGAGTCTTCTCTCCTTTCATACGGTGGTACCGAACCATAAGATCTTCAATGGCAAGCATGGACGCGTGACCCATATGAAGAGTTCCGGTAACATTTGGAGGCGGAAGAATAACCGTAAACGCCTCAGCACGAGCGTCAGTAACCCCCTTTTCTACACAAACATCAGGGTTAAAAAACCCGCTTTCTTCCCAGCGCTTATAGATAGAGTCTTCGTACTGTTTTGCCTCAAAGGCTTTTGACAATTCTTTCATAGTATTTATTATTGTATAAAAAAGAGCGATAAAAGGCAAGTTTTTTGCTTTATTCAGCACTTTTTTAATACACAAAGCGGTATATTTGGCTCTATTGACAAAAAAAGAATAATCTTCTATACTCTCGAGTTAGGGTTTGGCGTTTTCTACCTTCACCGGCCAATTCGGGCAGGTGCGGGTAAAGACGCGAAACGCGTCTTTAGGAGGGTGCGTTAATGCAAAACGTGATCTTCGATGTTGGCATGGGTCTTCTCTTCCCGACCGGACAGGTGGCCATGACCGGCCGCGTGAAGAACAAGCGGGAGCGAAGGAAGGCTAAATGAAGCAGGCCGAGACAACACGCTGCAGCGGTCGGTATTTCATCCCCGACCGCTGCACCACTCTTTCTTCGTTTTTTCAACCTATAAAAGAAATAAGAAAGGTAGGTAGTCCGTGAAGAAAAAACTCTTCCCTAAACTCCTTATTGCTCTTTTCTTTATTGCCGTAACGGGCAAATGGTTCATCGAATTCGTGAGCTACTATCAGGACCAACTAGGTTCTGGCGAGTGCTTCTTGGCGGTAACGACACTCGCGGCATTTGTTCTCACCCCGAAAAAACTCATGCCCTGGGTATACGCTACGGGTTTCTATGCCATTTTGTCCTGGGAGTGGTTCAAGGATTTTGAAGGGTACTGGTTCAGTATCCTTGGCCTAGCCGGCACTTTGTTTACACTGGCATGGCTCTGGCAAATTCAAGAAGAGGAAAGCCCAAAAACCAAGCATGGTTCCGCAGAATTCCCAGATATGCGATATAAGTAACACCCCCACGCCACCTGTGGGAAGGAGGTGTTCATCCGATCAGCGAATTAAAAAATTCGCTTATGAGCTGAATATATGGCCATTTCCGCATATGAACAAGTTGCCCACCTAATGGCCTCTGCCGCAAGAGTGCTGATTGTTTTTCCTGGGGAAAGTGGTGGGGACGGCCTTGGTAGCGCCTTAGCCTGTGCGCGCTTTTTTGCTCGTCCAGGTCGACAAATTGACATTGTTGGAACCGATCTTCCGAAAGATCATCCCTATCACTTTTTACCCCAAAGTGACACCATCAAACCTTTTCTCCCCCCTCAGCAAAAATTTGTCATCACGATCAATGTGCGCGACCACGGAGTAAAGGATTTAAGCTACGACGTCAAAGATGACCAGCTTCGGATCATGGTTACACCAAAACAAGGTACGATTGATCATCACCTGGTAACAACTGCGCAATCTCCATTTCTCTACGATGTGGTGTTTGTGCTTGGCGCCCCAACGCTTGACAGTCTTCATGATACCTACAAAAACAACACTTCGCTGTTTCAGGAAACTCCGGTCATCGCGATTGACCGAAATACCGAACATACCCGCTACGGACACATCAATATTATTGATATTACAAAAACGACAATCGCTGAGGTGTGCTACGAATTATTTAAACATATAAGCAAAGAACCAATTCACGAAACAACAGCCACCATGCTCCTTACAGGTATTATTGCCGCCACCCGCAGTTTTAAATCGGGAACCCTGGCTCCGGCTACGTTGCGCACCGCGAGCGAACTTATTGAAAACGGAGCGGATCGAGGGCATATTGTGCGTCAGCTTTTTTACACCAAACGTATTAGCACGCTTAAATTGTGGGGAAGTATCCTCTCACACCTGGCTCACGACCCCAGCACCCAAACCGTTACGAGCACGGTTACGCGGGATGAATTAACTCGCAGTGGTTCCAATGTCGCTGATGCTCTTGAGAGTATTGATGAGCTTATTACCAATGCGCCAGAAGCAAAAAAGATCCTTCTTTTTATTGAGGACCCAAATACTCCGCAATTGGTTCATGTTATTCTTCGAACAACTCGCTCGACTGATGATGCAAAACAACTTTTACAGAGCCTTCACCCAGAGGGCAATGCCCACCAGGCGCGACTGCTTTTATCGCACACCAACTTAAAAGATGCGGAAGCATTGGTACTCCCCCTTCTCGCTAAATAAGTGGCCGACCCGTCATTTCCGGAGGTTGGTTGATTCCCAAAATAGACAACATGGTTGGCGCGACATCAGACAAAATACCAACGGGTGAAAGTAAACTGATGTCACCATTAATTGGATCACCTGCCGGCCCTACCTCGCCTCGAAAACGGTGCCCAATAATCATGAATGGAACAGGGTTATTACTGTGTTCTTTATCCATCGTCCCTGTGTGCAAATTCACCGTTTCTTCCGCATTTCCGTGGTCTGCTGTAATCAATAACACACCGTCTTTGGCAAGCACATGATCGGCAATGAGACCGAGCGATCGATCAATCGCCTCACACGCTTTTACTGAGGCTTCAAAATTTCCCGTATGCCCAACCATGTCTGCATTCGCGAAATTACAAATAATAACATCGTACTCTCCTCCCTCAATTGCCGCAACGACCATTTTCGTAATGTCAGCCGCGGCCATTTCTGGTGCCTGGTCGTACGAGGCTACTCTGGGCGACGGAACAATTTGACGCGTTTCTCCAGGAAATGGTTCTTCAACCGTTCCATTTAAAAAGAAAGTAACGTGAGCATACTTTTCTGTTTCAGCGACATGAAGCTGTTTCAAACCAGCAGCACTGATCACTTCGGCTAAACACCCATGAATGATTTGTGGCGGATATGCCACCGAGACCGGAATTTCTTTTTCATACTCGGTCATGGTTACAAAAGCCAAATTTTCAATATACGTTCGTTCAAATTTTGCAAAACTCGGCAATACGAAAGCTTTGGTGAGTTCTCGCGCACGATCAGGGCGAAAATTGAAAAAAATAATGCCATCCCCAGAAGAAACCTTGCCAGTAGGACCGTCTTTGCCAATAACAACAGGAACAAATTCTTCGTCGTATACTCCGCGCTCATAAGAAGATTCAATGGCCAAAGCCGCACTTGGCATAAGAGGCCCCTTCCCTTCAGCAATAGCTCGGTAGGCCTGCTCGATACGCTCCCATCGATTATCGCGATCCATCGCATAAAATCGTCCAGAGATGCTGGCAATTTTTCCGACCCCCATGCGACGCATTTCTGTTTCAAGAGCGGCCACAAATTCTTTGCCCCCGTTATATACCGTATCGCGCCCATCAAGAAATACATGAACGAAGACATTTTTGATTCGGTGCTGTTTGGCCAATTTCAAAAGAGCTAAACAATGTTTATCGCTTGCATGCACATTTCCAGGAGAAACAAGTCCCATGATATGAAGTGCTGTTTTTTTTGCCTTCACTTGCTCGATCGTTTCAAGAAAAGCCTTATTGGTAAAAAAAGAATCGTCTAAGATACTTTTTTGAATGCGCGGAAATGTTTGGTAGTACACACGACCAGCACCGATATTTAAATGTCCCACCTCAGAATTTCCCATCTCTCCAAAAGAAAGACCGACCTCTGTACCAGAAGCAAAGAGGGTCATGACTGGGTATTCGCGGATAAACTGACTAATATGTGGTAATCGCGCACGAGTAATGGCGTTACCTTCAGCGTCAGGCGCAACTCCCCAGCCATCCAGAATTGCGAGCACCACTGGTTTTGGTCGAGCCATATCATTACAATAATAATGATTTTCCTGTCATTTCCTCGGGTTGAGGAAGTCCCATCATGTGAAGCAAGGTTGGAGCAACATCAGCCAATGTTCCTGCGGGTTTTATCGGCATCTTCTCAAACCCTTTCCCGATAATAATACAAGGAACCAGGTTTCTGGTGTGTTCAGTCATAATATCCCCAGTGGCCAGATTAATCATCTCTTCAGCATTTCCATGGTCGGCAACAATCATTACTTGACCACCGAGCGAGAGAGTCGTTTCAACCACCAAAGCCACGGCGTTATCCAAGGCCCGAACCGCAGTTTCGGCTGCTGAAAGATTTCCCGTATGCCCCACCATATCAGCATTAGGAAAATTAGTACACACAAAATCATATTCATCTTCTTTAAATGCACTTGCAATTCGATCAGCAAGCACTGCCGCATTCATTTCCGGTAAATCTGCATACGATAAAATTGGAGACGAGGCAACCAATTCTCGTTTTTCCCCGTTTATTGGTTCAGCGTACCCACCATTAATAAAGTATGTTACATGAGCATACTTTTCTGTTTCAGAAATAAATAATTGGCGATAGCTCTCTCCAATTGCTTTAGCCAAAGCATTTGGTACATCTGGACTTGGAAAAGCAGTGAACACTCCTGGCAAATCCGGTCCGAAATCAGTCATGGCAACAAAACGGATATTTTTTGGTACCCGAGAGCGTCGAAAAGCTCCTGGATTTAGTTTCTGAAAATCCTCTTGCACAAAGGCTTTAGTCAATTGTCTTGCCCGATCGCTGCGTGCATTTGTAAAAAAAATAACATCGTTATCATCTACGGTTCCGATAGGTTTTGATTCGTCATCAACAATAACGGTTGGGGTAATATACTCGTCGGTCTCACCTCGACTGTAGGCAAGAGTTATCGCCTCCTCGGCACTTTTGGCAACATGACCCCCTTTACCAAAAACAATAGCTTCATAAGCTTCTTTCGTACGCGACCATGTCTTATTTCGATCCATACCATAGTAGCGACCCATCATTGTCGCGATTTTCTCCCCCCCAACCATATGACCCCGAAGCGCCTGAAGAAACACCAGAGCATTATGCGGAGAGCTGTCTCGACCATCGGTAAAAAGATGCAGGTACACTTCACGAATTTCTTCGCGGCGAAGATACTCAAGTGTGGCAAAAATATGTTCTGGGTATGCATGAGCACTGTTTCCATCAGTAAGGAGGGCGAAAATGTGTGCCGCCGTATGATATTTTTTGGCGTGATGAGTAGCCTGTTTAAAGGCTTCATTCTTAAAAAAAGTACCATTACTAATCGCTTCAGAAATTCGTACCAAATCTTGTTTTACAATTCGACCAGTCCCGATAGTTAAATGTCCGGCCTCGGAATTTCCCTTTTGATTTGGAAAGAGACCCACTGTTGCCCCAGTGGTATTTAATTCCGTGGCCGTGTACTTTTTCTTATACTCAAAAATATGAGGAGCAGTATCCGGGCGAATAGCATTTCCTGGGCGATCAAATGGGGCAAGACCAAAACCATCCAAAATAAGGAGGGCAGTTTTTCGAGGAAAAAGGGTATTCATAATTTTATAGGGACTATGCCACAGTATAACGTACAAGCATATCATCCGGCAACAGAAAAGAACTCTATATAGAGTTCTTTTCTGTTGCGATAAAACATTCAGCTATTCCCCTCTTGCACTTAAAATTCCGTTGAGGAGCGCGCGAGTCTGCGGACCAACAACACCAATTGGAGTAAGACCGTTAGCACGCTGAAACGCCTGTACGGCCCCACGGGTAGTTGGACCAAATACACCATTTGGCTGAACGGTTCTAGGGAAGTACCCTAAATCCACAAGAAGAACCTGCAAGCTTCGAACGGCCGCTCCCTGCGAGCCAAACGAAAGATATGAAGAGAAACGGAACGCGGGTGAAATTGACCTATTTGTAGGTGGTAATAATGCAGGAGTTGAAATTTGGCCCGCATCTGGCAACGCCCGAAGAACACTTGAGGGAACCACCTCAATCGCCCCCCATGAATACCCTCGCGAAAGAAACGCCTGTTCGTTTACAAGCCAGCGCTTTTCACCATTAATAACCTCGAACACTTTAGGGTCATCAGCAGACTTCAAAAGTCGAACTAAGCTAGGTGATAGGGTAACCGAGCTTGAAGTTGGTCGATATCGAATTTGGCGGGAAATAACATTTCCAGAAACTCCGTAGCTGTTATAAAATCGTGCATACAGAGTATAAATACCCTCAGGACATACGGTCGAATTCCCACACACGTCCCAAATGACGCTCGGACGATACGGCTCTTGAGTAGCCAGCGCAAAATCAGGTTGGTTTGAAAGCGCCATGCGAGTCGCACCTTCCACAGCAAACGATATTGTTACCGCTCGATTAGTAGCATCAATGAAGGAACCTTCGGAAACAGGGAGGTTTGTCGCCGCTCCCTCCCCTGCTCGAATTTCCCCATTACCAGTTCCGCCAAAGCCCTGAGGTGCTGGTGTCGTAGGAATAAATGAACCACCACCTCCGCCTCCGCCTCCGCCTCCAGAAGAAGATGATGCATCATCATCAGTAACACTCACCGACATATTAGAAATCGAAATGGCATGATAATTCGAATCGGTTGAACTTGCGGTATGGGTGATAGTATCAGAGTGTGTACCCTCAACATCACTATCATTTACAGGAGTAACCGTAATCGTCTGCGCAGAATTCCAAGTACTTGTAGTAAATGTAATTGAGGTAGTCGACAAAGAAATATCGCCTGTTGAGGTGGCAAGTGTAATACTTACAGTACTCGATGGCTGAGTATTCAAAACAATAGTATACGAAGTATCCGAACCACCTTCTGTTACAGAAACAGAAGAAGGATTGAGTGTCACCCCTGCAGTATCATTATCGGTAATGGTTAAGGTAAATGTTGTGGTTGACCCAAGAAGCCCTCCGATCGCATTTGTAAGTGTGAGGATGACAGTCTCACTCCCGTCGATAACAGAGTCATCGACAAGCTGAATACTAATACTTGTTGTTGTGCTTCCAGCCGCAATAGTAGAAGTACCACTTGCAAGAACATAATCACTTGTCGCAGTTGCTGTTCCTCCGGTAACCGCATAATTAACCGTCATCGTACTCGAAGAAACTTCATCAAGCTGAACAACAATCGTACTCGTACCACTTCCTTCACTTGCTGAACCACTGCTTGCCGCGAAAGAAATGGTTGACGTTGTCATGATCGCAACCTCTGAAAGCTGAACCTGCTGCGCTCCGTTCGAAGCGAGAAAGGCGCGAAAGTAGAAGGTGCCAACACCGACATCAGTATCAAGCTGAATAATGTTTGAATTTACTTCTGAAACCGTATTGGTGTGCGTTGGATATCCGGCGCTTGCTGTAACCCAATTGCTCCCATTCCAGTAATAGAATGTAGAGGTGTTCCCAACAGCTACCTGATACTCCACCGTACCAGCATTCCCAGCGCCGAGTGAATGTGTAAACGCAGAAATATTTCTAAAACTGAAACCCGTATTATTTATAATCGTTGGACTTGTTGTGGAGTAGGTTGTTGTGGCAAAACCTGTAGTTGTAACACTAAGAAGTCCAGGAGAAAGTTCGGTTGAAGTTGTGTTAAATAGTGTCTGATACTGAAAATATCGATTAGCTGGGAGAGTGATTAAACTCTTCGACGGTAGGCCAACCGTTGTGGTGGTAGATTCTGTATAGTAACTCGCAGCCGTGCCATCTGGGCCTGTAAACGTTTCCCCGCTGCATGCACTATCATCACAGGAACGAACCTGAAAACTCAAGCGCTGTGCTCCACGGCGGTAAAGGTCACGAATCGTTGAGGTGGATAATTCTTGTGAAAATATCACCAACTCATCAACAAGACCATCAAACAAAAGGTCAGGTGTAATATGACGTATACCACCAATTGTGATGTTATCTCTATTTGTGGCCCCAGAACCATTTGCATCAGCAAACCAATCACCGGAATTTCCCCCACCGAAAGTAGTTAGTGTTTGCAGAACCCCATCAACATACATACGATAGCCGTTTGCTGCCCCGCTATTAGTAATAGCAACATGATGCCACTCATTTGCTGCCATCACCGTATTTCCGATATTTGAATCAAAACCAGAACCATCTGCATGGTAGAATAATAACTGATTTGCAGAATCAAGCATTCCCAAAACAACGCGATTGCCGTTACCATCGGATGTCGACTCATCAGTTGAGGCAAAAAAATGACGGAATGTTCCCCCACCGGTACTTGTTGGAAAAATCCACGCCATAATCGTACCCGACTGAGAATCTGCCAAAAAGTTTGTAGTTGTTACATGAACATACGACGTATTTGCTAAAGGAAAGGACCCGGAACGCCCAAATTGGGCCGTACCGCTTGTCGTCGCACCCCCACGACGCGAGCCATGCAAGGTCGTTGAAACAGCGTTTTGAACTTCGTTTGTCGTACCATTCCAACTCGATTCATTCAAACGCCAGTATGCTGCTATCGCGCCGGTATTTGTAAAGTTACCAAAACTATACTGAGTTTCCGCAGTACTTGTAACAAGTTCTTTTCCGTAAGGGGCAAAAGGTGTCCACGCCAATGTTTGCCAGGTGGTTGTTACTCCGGCATCAATAACAACCGAAGTAAAAGTACCACTTACTCCCGACGATATCCGGAGTGAACTTGAGGCACTCACCCACTGGATGCTTGTTGAAGTCCCCCCACCAAATTCTGTGCTTCCGTTATCATTATGATTTGTGGTCGTGGTACCCCCGGTTATTGCTACAAGTGTAGCAACTCCACCGGTTACATCGACAAGGGAAGTATTGTATGTATAATCCCCAGCAGTATCAAATGGCCATGTATTTACAGCAACAAGTGCAGGGAGAGTGCGTGCAAAAAAAAGAACCCCCGCTATAGAAAGAAAAAATATCAGAGCCGCAACACGACTCCATGAAATATGCAAAAAAGGTTTCCGAAATAAAACCATAGAAAAATCTACTAAAAAAATCAAGAAGCTAATGCTTATATAGTATAGCACACATACCCCTAACAGGTATGTGCATAAACCCTCTTAACCTACTTCGAGGGAGATTTGCATCAGTCGGTTATACTTTTCTACCCGCTCACTCCGAGACAGTGAACCGGCTTTTAAGCCGTCCGCATGCACCGCTACCGCCAAATCCGCAATAAACGTATCAGCAGTCTCCCCAGAACGATGAGATACAATGACACGATACCCTGCCGATTTTGCCTGTCGAATCGTCGCAAATGTTTCGCTTAATGTTCCAATTTGATTTGGTTTGATTAAAATAGTATTTGCAGCACCTTGTTTTATTCCCTCCCCTAAACGATCGATATTCGTAACAAACAGGTCATCCCCAACAATCGCAAGGCGCGAACCATATTTTTTCGTCATTTCGACCCACGGAGACCAATCATCCTCAGCAAACGGATCTTCAATGGAAACCAAAGGATATTTCTTCATCCAAACAGAAAAGGCCTGAAGCATTTTTTCGGAAGAGATAGGACGCTTCCCTTCAAACAAATATCCGCGTCGGCTATGGAACTCAGACGCCGCCACATCAAGAGCAAAAACCACATGCACACCAGGAGTATAGCCGGCCTCCTTCACTGCAGTCATGAGAAACTTTAACGCAGATTCATTTTCGGGAAATGCCGGCGCAAACCCTCCTTCATCACCAACCCCAGTAGCATATCGTTTTTTCTCAAGCAGACGCGACAACGCATGGAATACTTCTGAACCAATTCTCACCTGCTCCACCACATTCCGATGTTTTGGCAGAATCATAAATTCTTGAACCGAAAGACCATTCGTCGCGTGTCGGCCACCATTAATCACATTCATCATGGGCTGTGGCATGCGCCACCCTCGCTCCCTTAAACCAGATTTATCGCGTAAATACCGATACAGTGGTAGCCCTTCAGCAAGAGCTCCGCCCCGAGCCGCAGCAAGAGATACCGACAAAAGCGCATTGGCACCGAGCCTCTTCTTTTCCTTCGTCCCGTCAAGGTGGAGTAGTTCCTGATCAATACCTGCCTGGTCGGTTACAGAAAAACCAATAATTTTTGGTCCGATCACCCGATTCACATGATCTACTGCCTTTTGCACCCCTTTTCCCCCATATCGTTTACCCCCATCACGCAACTCGTGCGCTTCATAGGAACCGGTCGACGCTCCACTTGGCACTGAGGCTGCAACCCGACCTCCGTTTTCCAAAAAAAGAGTTGTTTCGAGGGTTGGATTTCCACGAGAATCAAGAATTTCACGAGCTGCAATGCGTTTTATTTTTTCCATAGATATGAATATTATTGAACATATCATAACATAAAAAGAAAAAAGGTGGGAAACACCTTTTTTCTTATCTTTATCTTCTGTCTTTTATGATTGGACTCCAATGACTGCCGTACAGTCGGAAGATGAGGTTGGCACAACCCCTCGGATATAATCAAAATCAACCTGCACATCTGGACTTCCAGAAGCATTTGCCGCCACAACAACCATACCCACCTGAAGCGTTGTCGGAAGATCGAACCGGTTATACGTTGCGCTCAAATTCCACGTCTGATCGTTATCTGTTGAGGTGTACAAAGTAAATGTTGAACCAATACGACATATGCGAACACTTGTGTTCGTTGCTCCGGCGATGGGACTAAGATTCGGCGTAGCTGAATTTGTCGTGTTTACTGTTACCAAACCGTTTGCTGTCTCGTGATTTCCAATAGCCATTTCTATCCAATTTTGTGTAGCACTTCCGGCCGAAGATGGATTTCTCACTAAAAGCCCCCCGGCATTGTATATCTGACCGGGACTTGCTGCGGAGTTACTCAAACTATGCGCATTGAGCCGAAGAGACACGACAAAGTTTCCTGTAACATTTTTATAGATAAATGGCCCCACGAGCGCATTATACCAAGCGATGTTATTTGTTGCCGGTATGAGTACCATGTTGCCCGAAACCGTTGAATTGATGTTCCAGGTTGCAATCTGATTTGCACTACCCTCAGCTACTTGACGGCTTGTCCAATTCCCAATCGTACTATTGCTATTAAACTCATCACTAAACCCAGAAATTGCGGCTGGACCTGATGGAGGTGGTGGGGGTGGAGGTGGTGGGTTGGCTGGTGGTGGAGGTGGGGGTGCCGGTGGAGGAGGTGTAGGCGCAGGCGATGGAGAGGAAGCCACAGCAGTACCTAAAGTTCCGGTACAGTCTGTTACAGATGTCGGGGAGCCGGCTCGAATATAGGAAAATTCAGCGCGCAAATCATTTCCGCTGCTTGCAGCCACAGCCATCATACCCACCTGAAGGGTGGTCGGAAAATCAGATCGGGTAATAGTGTTTGTGAGTGTCCAGCTTTGCTCATTATCCTGAGAGATGTAGGTTCTAATAGTTGAACCGATGCGACAAATACGGAGAGCAGCAGAGAATGAAGAGTCTTGACTTACAATTGCCCCTGATACGGAATTTGATGTGTTAATATTTACGACTCCAATAACACCATTCACATTACCCACATTATTCGTCACCCAGTTCTGAACACCTGCAGCACTTGCAGGAGTACGCACCAACAAACCAGCTGCATTGTACTGCTGGGTTGGCCCCTGACTTGGTGAATTCAAACTTCGCGCCAATACCTGTGTTGATACCACGAAATCTCCAGAAATTTGTTTGTAGATAAATGGACCAACAGAAGAGTTATACCAAGGAATATTCCCTTGTGAAGGAGTGAGCGCCATCGCACCCGAGGCACTGTTGTTGATGTCCCATGTGGTAAGTTGAGACACTGAACCTTCTACGGTTTGTCTGTTCGACCACTGGGACAAGGTACCAGCGTCTGCAAACTCATCGCCAAAACCACTAATCGCAGAAACTGAAGCAGGTGGCGGAGGTGGCGGGGTTGTAGGTGGAGCAGGTGGCGGAGGTGGCGGGGTTGGTGTCGTACCGCCAGTTGAAATCGCAGGATCAATTGTTTCTGTACAGTCACTTACAGATGAAGGAACAGCGGAACGAATATAGGCAAATTCTGCGCGAATGTCTGCAACCGAACTTGCAGCCACAGCCATCATACCCACCTGAAGGGTGGTCGGAAAATCAGATCGGGTAATAGTGTTTGTGAGTGTCCAGCTTTGCTCATTATCCTGAGAGATGTAGGTTCTAATAGTTGAACCGATGCGACAAATACGGAGAGCAACGGAAAATTGACCGGCCGTCGCTGTCACTGAATTCGTTAAGCTATTAACAGTACTCAGATTTGTCGTTCCGACTACCGCCCCATTGTGTGTTCCCACATTATTCGTCACCCAGTTCTGAATCCCGCTTGCGCTCGCTGGATTTCGAACCAAAAGCCCAGCCGCATTCGAAACTTGCGATGGAGCCTGGTTGGCAGAAGCGACACTTCTTGCTAAAACTTGCGTTGTAACAACGAAATCACCGGAAATTTGTTTATAAATAAATGGACCGACCAAAGAATTAAACCACCCAACATTAGCAGATGGAGTAAGCACCATGGCACCAGCTGCTGTGGTATTAATATTCCAAGTAGAAATTTGCGAAGCTCCCCCTTCAACAGTTTGTCTGTTTGACCACTGTGATAAGGTCGCTGCGTCTGCAAACTCGTCACCAAAGCCACTAATCGCAGGGAGGGATGTTGGTGCTGGTGGTGGAGGGGGTGGGGTGGTCGTTCCAGCAGCGGGCATATCTCGGGTACAATCACTTTGAGTGCTTACTGGTGCAATGCGCACATAATCAAACTCGGACCTCCCGTCATACGGACTATCCCAGTTTCCAGCAATGAGCCCTACTTGAAGTGTCGTTGGAAAATCACTCCGAACAAAACGGATCGGAGTCCCTACTGCATTACCACTAATTCCAGGTGTTGCTAAATTACGACCGTTACCATCAACCCCAGTCGTGCTCTCAAACGCCTCCTCTACCCACGTCGACTCGTTCTCCATCATGTGGTAGAAATATATCGTTGTTCCAACGCGACAAACCCGAATTCTCCCGTTTCGCACTCCAGAAGGAGTGTCGGTGTAGTAAAGCGTGGAAAGCGTATCTGGGCTTCCTGATCGGGTACTTTTCGCCTGACGTCCATACTGAAAAATTTGTTTTCCAATATTATACATGACCCAATTCTGCTGCCCTGCCGGAGCAACAGCGGTAGTCAAACTTCCGCTTTGACGAACTGGGCCAGAGGGGTTTCGGACAATGATACCCGCCTCCTTAAATGTTCCAGAAGGCACCGAATTCATGTCGCTGTTTCTCCCCACACGTCCAGACATTTCCACCACAAAATTTCCAGAGACAGTTTTATACATGTACGCGCCCTGCCGATCGGAATACCACCCATTTTGATCAATAGGCGCAGAAACCATGGTCAGTCTCCCCGCAACAGTAGTTCCAATATTTACAGATGAAAGAAGGTCGTTGTTCATCATCGTCCAATTACCGAGCGTTGAGGCAGAATTAAATTCATCACTAAGGGATGGATCTGCTGACAGGGCCGACGAAGGGCTTGGAGTTGGCGCAGGTGGTGGTGGATTTGGCGTGATGGGTACCGGAGTTGGGGTTGGGGTTGCAGGAGGAGGAACCACAGGTGGCGGAGTTGCAGGCGGTGGCACGACTGGAGGAACGACTCCCGGTACCGGTGTTGGAACTGGTACGGGAACTGGTACTGGGACCGGTACAGGTACAATTTGAACAAGAGGAGAAGGCGGAGGGACAGGTGTTGGTGTAGGTACTGGTGCTGGCTGCGGCAATGGTCGCGCCGGTGGCGCCGACCCAACCGAATCAACAAAAGTCCGTGTTGTTGGGATTGTAGCGATACGATCTGCACGAAAATTATTCTGACGAATCTGAGCAAAAGAAGATACATACCGCTTCGCCAAATCCTCACCATCTCTTTCAAGAGCGTACACTTTCGCATCATTTGGGTACTTAAATACCAGAAAAGGAGGGATGGTCTCCAGAGATTCAATCGGGGTCGATTGAACAATATACCGGTCAATGACATTACGTGTCACATCCTCCACCTGATCAAATGAGTATCCCAAAACAGAACGAAAAGCGAATTCTGATTCAATCGGATACAGACGAATTCCATCGAGAATAATAAACACTCGGGAGTCGTCGACAGTTTTTACTAAGGATCCATTTTCATAAACCCGTCTCGGTCCCCAGGGCAAAAAGGATAATTCATGATCGGGAATACGATTCAAAACGGTTTGACTCGTTACACGAACGTCTCTCCAAGAGGAAAAGTGAGAAAAGTAAACTGCAGGATTTCGAATTGGCCTTTTTTTACAATCTTTTGAGACGTAGTAGACAGCGGAACTTTGAGGGGTTTTATAAGGAAGTAAGGTTTGTAGTGGGCATGATGCGGTTTGAGCACGAAGGGTTGAGTTTACCCCGAACGCAAAGACGCTGCCGAAAACGACAATAGCGCACCCCACCAAAACTTTCTCAAAAAACTCACCTCTCATACAATCGAAACATCAAAATTTAAACTGTTTTTAGCGAATTTCGAATACGACAGCAATATGAAGAATAACGTCCGTACTTCCCGTTTCAACCCCAGTTGACGCCTTCATTCCGCCAGCAGCATCCATCTCAACGGCAATGTTTGACGCACGATAAAAGGGTGAGGGGTTGTTTTGACCCTGCTCATATTCATCATAGGATACCACGCTCACTAAGTCTACCCCAAGGGTTTCCGAAAGCATGGCGGCTTTTTCACCTAATTTTTCCATGGCCACCCTCCGAGCTGCATCGACATACGCATCACGGTCATCAATTGTAAAATCAAGCCCACTTACGGTGTTCGCTCCCACTTCTCCAGCAAGGGCAATGACGCTATTTGCCTTAGTTAAATCACGAATTTTTACGGCGACACTTTGATTCACCTGATATCCATCAAGTACCTGGCCTTCTTTTTCTGAATAGCGATATTTTGGATAAATATTATAATTTGCGGTCTGGATATCCGCTTCAGCAATTCCCAAAGCCTTTGCTTTAGTCACTAAATCAGTAATAACTTTACTATTCTTTTCTTGGGCTTCAGCCACAGTCTTACCCTCAGCCACCATGCCAATGGTTGTTAAACCAATATCTGGCTTTACCGTCACCTTACCCTCAGACTCGATTCGAATGCTTCTTTCTTGTCGGGGAGCGTACCCAATCACCTCAAACTGACGGAGGTTGTTACGAATCATTGTTCCAAACAAAACAATGCCGTATGCAAGTAGAACACCGACTAACGTTAGAATAATTTTTCGACCAAAATTATGACCCACAATTCCATGGTGAACATGGTGGAGCAGTGGAGCTCCTTGACCTCCCGGACGTGTGACAGGCATACGAAAAAAATAAAGTTGAAAACAAGTACCTACAGTATACCACAACACGCACCTTTTTACTTGTTTGTTTCTTTTTTTCTTTTCTGAAGCACTTCAATGCCGGGAAGTTTCTCACCTGCAATATACGAAAGCATGGCTCCTCCGCCGGTTGAGAGTAGTCGCACATCGTTCGCGTGCCCTACTTGTTCAAGCGCTTGCGCAGTTTCCCCGCCACCAACAACAGTATATGTACGTTTTTTTCGAAGAAGGCCAATAGTGCGCGCGATCATACGCGTCCCTTGTGCGTAAACCGGCATTTCGAAATACCCCATTGCGCCATTCCAAACCACCCTCTTTGCATCTTTTAGAAGCGTGGAATACGCAGCGATGGTTTTCGGACCAATATCAAATATAGCCTCGTTTTTGGAGCAAAGGCGTGTGGGTTCCATAGGTACATCAATATGGCGCACCCTATCCCCCTTTTTATCGCCCACGATAAGATCAATCGGGAGAAATACTTTTTTATGGCGCGCAATAGTTTTAGCGACTGAAACAAAATTTTTATCGTAAAGTGAAGTACCGACACTGTATCCCAAAGCAACGAGGCATGTATTCACAATGCCACCCCCTAAAAGAACCCCATCGGCTTCTCGAAGAAGTTTTTTTATGAGAGGAATTTTTGTTTCGAGCTTTATCCCTCCGACCAAAGCCACATACGGAGCTGCTGTGCTTTGGTTCAAGGTTTCAAGTCCGACTATTTCTTTTTCTAAAAGAAAACCAGCGTATGCAGGAAGGTATAATGGAACTTTCGCCACACTTACATCTTTTCGATGGACAGCGGCAAATGCGTCTGTTACATATACATCAGCTAACTTTGCTATTCTTTTGGCAAAATTTATCTCACCCTTTTCTTCTTCTTTCGAAAAACGAATATTTTCAGCCAAAAATATATCCCCAGGCTTTGCCGATTGAACATCTTCCTCTGTTACAGCTGAATCAAAATTTTCTTTTGACCAATCTTTGGTATTAAGGAAATTAACTGGCTTTCCTAAAAGCATCTCAAGATGAATTGCTACCGGTCGAAGCGATAAGGAAGGGACGGCACGCCCTTCGGGGCGACCAAGGTGAGAGATAATAAAAATAATGGCACCTTTTTTTTGAAGCCAGGTGAGAGTCGGAAGTATGGCTCTGAGACGAGTATCGTCAGCCACTTTTCCCGATAAAAGAGGGACATTAACATCGACGCGAAAAAATATTCGCTTTCCACGAAGATGTTTAACCGAACGAATCGATTGAGGCAGAACCTTTTTGTTCATACTTATTTCCCCACCACCTCAGCCATCTCGATCAAACGATTGGCATATCCCCACTCGTTATCATACCAGCCCACAACTTTTACTAAATTACCCCCCACAACCATGGTGAGAGGAAGGTCTACCGTAACAGAGTACGAAGAACCGATAAAATCACTCGAGACAAGCTCTTTTTCAGTCACAGCAAGAATTCCTTTCAAACTTGTCTTTGATGCTTTAGTAAATGCTTCATTAATCTGCTCAATCGTGACGGACTTTTTTAAAACGGCGGTAATGTCTGTAAGCGAAACCGTAATTGTTGGCACACGAATTGCCAAACCGTCAAACTTCTCTTTGAGAGAAGGGATCGTTTCCGTGACTGCGACAGCAGCACCGGTCGACGTTGGTACAATATTTTGTGCAGCCGCCCGAGCGCGTCGCAAATCACGATGCGGACCGTCTTGTAAATTTTGATCGGCCGTATACGAGTGTACCGTTGTGAGCATTGCCTTTTCTACACCAAAAGCTGATTCAAGCACACGCATAATGGGTGCCGCACAGTTTGTCGTACACGAAGCGTTGTTTACCACCCCATCCCCCTTGTATCCCACATCATTTACCCCTAAGACCAAGGTTTGCATATCATCCTTTCCTGGTGCCGATAGGAGTACCTTTTTGGCTCCTGCTTGTATATGAAGGCCGGCGCCGACGGTATCGGTAAATCGACCCGTGCACTCAAGCACGACATCAACCTTCAACTCTTTCCACGGAAGCTTCGCTGGATCTTTTTCTGCAAAGGCTTTTATTTTTTGCTTACCAACGATAATAGCATGATCATCAAAGGAAATTGCTTCTCCCATAGGGGGATAAGCCGTATCAAATTCTAAAAGATGCGCCAACGTCTTGGTGTCCGTCAGATCGTTAATTGCCACAACCTCAAGCCCCTTATGCGATCGACTTGCCCGAAGCGCATGACGACCAATACGGCCAAATCCGTTAATTGCGATGCGAATTTTTTTCATACGAAACATAGAATTAAACAGAAGGTTTTCTTCCAAAAACAAAAGCCGCAAGGAGGGTTGTCAGTGGAACGGCAACCATAAGGGTCGCGCTTCCGACGAGCATCCGAATCACTTCTTCCGTCACAAGCTCACTATTGACGACTACCCACAACGGGCGCTCGTACACATGAAACAAAAGAAGAAGTGGCAAGGCTGTTCCAGTATACGCCAAAACCAGCGTGTTGACGAGCGAAATAATATGCTCTCTGCCAACCCGGAGACCGCGCGTATATAATTCCTTCCAAGAATAGGTTGAATTCGCTTCTGCAATTTCATGCACGGTGGCTGCCTGAGCAGTGGTGACGTCATCAAGCACGCCAAGGGTTCCGATAACCAGTGCCCCCATAAGAAGACCTCGCAAATCGGTAAGACCAGTGCCCGCCGCCCCTAAAAAAAATGCTTCTTCTGTACCAAGACCTGCTAACTTTGTGCCAATGACCGCAAGATACGAAAGGCCAAGAGAAAGCCCGACTGTCATCATAGTAGCGAGGGCTGCCACCCGTGTTTGTTTTTTAAATCCATGTGCCACAAAAATAGTAGCAAACGAAATAAGTGCAGATACCCCGAAACACACGAGAAGCGGGTTATACCCTCGCACCAGAAGAGGAATCATGACGAAAAGAATCGCGGCAATGCTAAGAAGTAGACCGACAAATGCCATCATTCCCCGACCTCGCGCCGCCACAAAGGTAAGGAGAGCAAACAAAAGTAAAAACCAATAGACTGCATGTAGTCGATAAACATCGCTGATATAGTACGTTGTCTCCCCACCGATAATCGCTTTTCCCAAAATAAGCTCTGATCCTTTTTTCAGAAGCTTTGAACTTTGGGTTTGAGGTACTTCGTAGGATAAAATCACCTCTTTCCCATTTTCTTCCCCTTTGGTTATCACAATTCGAACCTCTTGAACCGTTATTTCCCCTACTCCATCATTTCCTGTATTTTCACCTATCACCTCACTCACCCGGGCACGAAAAAATTCGTCTTTAAGCGGAATGGGTTCAAGCGAACTTTCTTCCTCAGCCAAGACTGAAGGAGTGAGGAAAAAAGAAAATCCAGAAAGAAAAATTGCCAAAAGAAGGAAAAAACGGGAAATAAAGTGGAGCATATATACGATAGGTTGATACTTCCATAGTACCAAGCCAAACAAAAAAAGCCTATCCCTAGACTTTTTTTGCGGCACCTCAGTACCTGGTGTACATACCCAAACGACAGATATCGTTTGCCTGTCTATTATAGTGCAACTTAATTGCATTTGTCAAGAACCTCCCCTAAAGAAGGTTCGGGATTAAAAAACGGCATGAATGCCGTTTTTTAATCCTACCGTAACCCTACCCTTTGCCGCACTTCTTGTATTGTTTTCTGTGCCACAGCACTCGCTTTTACTCTTCCTTCTTCTAAAATTTGAATGACTTTTTTCTCATCTGCCAAAAGCTCTGCCCGACGAGTACGGAACGCTTCAAACGAATCAGCAATGGCCTCCCCAACTGCAGCTTTTAAATCCCCGTAACGAATTGAACCATCCGATTCTGCTTGAACAAATTCTGTGTACACGGTTTCTTTTCCAAAATGATGAAGTAATGATAGTAAATTTATCACCCCTGGAGCTTCACCGCCACCCGTTGTCGCCGTAACCGCTTTTTTCAATTTCGCCTGAATAATCTCTGGGGTATCAACTAAATTAATAACATGCCCCTCCCCTTTACTCTTACTCATCTTTTTCTCGGGCTCAAGTAAGCTCATCACCTTTGGTACTTCAGACAAAAGATGTTTCGGTTCAACGAAATATTCTCCAAATCGATTATTAAACCACCGCGCAATATCTCGGGTAAGCTCTACGTGCTGCACCTGATCTTGCCCAACCGGCACAACCGTACCGTGATACAGCAAAATATCGGCTGCTTGAAGCACAGGGTACGTTAAAAGTCCGGTGTTAATGTTTTTATCTTGACGCTCTGACTTATCTTTAAACTGTGTCATGCGTTCAAGTTCAGCAACCGGAGTTGTACACCCTAAAATCCAGCCGAGTTCAGCATGTTCTGGAACATGGGATTGTACAAAAAGAGTTGTTTTTTGCGGATCAATTCCTGCGGCGAGGAGTTCAACCGCAGCTGTCTGTACATACTTCCGACGGTCTTCTACACCAAGATCCCCTGTGAGAGAGTGGAGATCAGGAATAAAGATAAACATCTCGTATGTTCCGCTATTTTGAAGTTCTACCCAATTTTTAACCGCACCTAAATAATTTCCAATATGGAAATTTCCCGTTGGCTGAATTCCGGACAAAATGACTGGTTTCGGCATAAATAAAGAATGTAGGCCTATTGTAGTACACTCTATTTTCTGAAGCAAGTAAAAAACAAAACACCCCTCTTTGGGGCGTTTTGGATATCTTTCATTCTACCTCTTTACTGATCAGACACTACATTTCTGTCTTTATCTGATTCGTACGGCACAAGAAGGATGACAAGAATGTACGCAAGACCAACCGGAAAAAATCCTGTTCCCAAAAGCAAGATCACGGTAATAATGCGAATAATCATCACATCAATGCCTGTGTACTCGGCAAGTCCTGTGCACACACCCCCAAGAATGGCGCCCTGTTTGATACGAGAGAAACGCTTCATAAAAAGAGTTCTAATACTGAGAACGACCTCTATTATACTTCAATTACAACGGGCAACACCATTGGTCGTTTTTCTGTTTTGGTAAAGACAAACTGACCAATTTTATCACGAATATCGTTTCGAATCTGATTGCTATCAGCCCATGATTTTGGATCTGATTCAGTCACCAACTTCTTCACACGGGCACGAATATCCTCAATGAGTTTTTTATTATCTTTCATAAAGACAAACCCACGAGAAATAATGTCTGGATTTTGGGTTAGAATTCCTTTGTGCGTATCCACGGTCGCAATGATAACGAGCATTCCGTCTTCGGCAAGCACTTGACGGTCACGGAGTACCACGTGTTGCGAATCACTAATACCAAGCCCATCGACAAACACATAGTCTGCAGGGGCTTTTTCTTTCTGAACAATTAATTTTTCAGGGGTAAGGTCAATCACATGTCCGTTGTCTGGTACAATTGTTTTTTCTACTGGAAAGCCATGACGAATAGCCAACTGTTGCGCTTCTTTCAAGAAGAAGTGGTTTCCGTAGACTGGCATGAAGTAGTCCGGCTTTGACTGATCAAGCATGTCGAGAATATCACGACGTGTTCCATGCCCAGAAACATGCACATCCATGAGATCTCCGTGAATGACATGGTCACACTGGCGATAAATATTATCTTTGAGACGCTGAACAGAGCGTTCGTTTCCTGGAATAACCGATGAAGAAAAAATCACGGTATCTGATTTACGAAACTTAATTTCGCGATGTTCCCCCATCACAATCCGGTTCAGAACTGCATTTTCCTCTCCTTGTCCGCCCGTGCATACAACCACCACATTCTTCTCTGGATAATCATCAATTTGGCGAATATCGATAAGCGTATCTTTGGCCGGCTTCACATAGCCGAGTTCTTTCGCAATTTCAATATTCTTTTTCATACTAAACCCACCCAAAGCAACTTTCTTTCCGAGCTCTCCGGCTGCCTCAATCACCCATTTCACCCGTTCAACCTGAGAAGCAAACGTTGCCAAAATCACCCGCCCTGGGGCATTCGATAAAAGGTCATGCAAGTTTTTATACATTTCATCATGTGTTGCGTGGCGCCCCTCTTTTAACGCTCCCAAACTTTCAAGCATGAGCACACTCGGGCGCTTCGCCGTAGCCAAATGATCGTATTTAATGTGGGTTTCACCATCAATTTCTCGCTCCATTGTCCAGTCGCCCAAATGAATGGCACTTCCCGCTGGAGTTTCGAGAATAGTTCCCATGGAATCCATGATCGAGTGCTCCACTTGAAAAAATCGCAAACGAAATGCACCAAGAGCAATCGTGTCACCAATGCTTTTAATCATGATTGTCTTCACGTTTTTTCCTGATCCTTTTTTATAATCTTCTACACGGTGCTTAATCATCGCAACCGTGAGCGGCATACCAATGACTGGTGGATATCCTAATTTTTCAAGAAGAATTGGAGCAGCTCCAATATGATCGAGGTGTCCGTGACTAAATACAACCCCTCGCACTTTCTTTTCTTTCCCTTGAAGATACTTAATGTTTGGAATGATGTAATCGATTCCAGGCATGTTATCTTCTGGGAATTGCAAACCCATATCTAAAATGACGATGTCATTTTCATACTCGTAAATCGTCATGTTGCGGCCCACTTCTTCACACCCGCCAATAGGGATAATGCGAAGTGTACCGCCATTCAATGGAGCAACCGCTCTCCCCTGAGCGAACTCAAATGGGCGCCCTTCTCCGTGTTGTGAAGCACGACCTCCACGAGGAGCTCCGCCAGTACGCGGGCGCATAGAATCGTTTCGTGATCCAAATGACGGACGACGTTCAGCACCTCCAGGACGACCGGAATTCCGTCGCACGTGACGAGGAAATTCTCCTCGCGTATTTTGGGGAACACTGACACCTGCTGTTCCAGCGTTTCCTTCTGTTTGTCCAGTAACCATACCAATAATAAATACAGAGCAAGAGGTACCTCGGTGGTACTTCTCACATTAAAATAAAGATATAAATAATCTTGTGTGGGCAAGGAGGGACTTGAACCCTCATGACCTTGCGGCCGCTAGCACCTGAAGCTAGTGCGTCTGCCAGTTCCGCCACTTGCCCTTTTGTTTTTACCACGAACCTTTTGTTTTTACATACCAACCAGTAATACCTGAAAATCGGTCTGACGGTTCAAAAATTCTTTTAACCGTTACCCCTTTTAAAACCACATTCGTGGCATAGGTATATGTTGGGCTATAAAGAAAAATTGCTGGTCGATCGAGGGAGAGTTGCTCTTGAAACGCGAGAGAAGTACTCGCCACTGTTTCTGTCGTTGTCGCGGTACGCATAGAGACAAGATATTCATCCGCTTTGCGACTACTGTACATCGATAAGTTTAAGCCGGGGTATGTTCCCTGGCTTGAATGCCAGAATGGATACTGATCAGGATCACTCCCCACAATGACACTATAGAGAAGGACATCGTAATCACGATCTTTGAGGACCGTTCTTGCAATATCTTTTGGAGGGACCGTTACAATCGTGGTGTGTACGCCAATTTCCTGCCAAAATCCGGCCACGGTTTCCGCTGCCTTTCGATACTCTTCTGTGTCGGCAGTCACGAGGCGAAGCGTCAACAATTCTTTTGTTTTTGCATCCCGACGAAAAAATGTTTGCGCTGGTTGCATTTCACTAAACACTTTTGTAGATATTTCTGCCTTGGCGATATCACGAGGAGTCGAAGTAGCGAGAAGAATATCTGAGGAGCTCGTACTTCCACTCGGTGTCGAGGAAGCCGCCCCTGGATTCGCTACGTCATAGGCTGCCAAAAGCGCGTTAATTCTAGTAGAAGCAAACTCCTCACGAGAGATAGGGGCAAACACCTCATCAAGCCGTTTATTTGCAGCTGACGGATCGTATGCCACCTTACCTCGCTCTTTATCAAACCCAGGAAAACCTTGCAAAATTGGCCCATGGATAACTTCGCCTTCGCCTTTTAAGGCATCGCGGATGATACGATCCTTATCAAGCGATTCGGTAAGGGCTTGACGAAGAGGGGCGCTCGCAAGAATTTTTGCTCGACGGCTGTTAAAGAACAGTCCGGTATATTGCGGAAGCTGAAGCGTGTGTATAGTTAAGTATTTTCTCTCTACCCGACTTCGGAGCGTGGTCGGAACAAAACTTACCCCATCCACTTTCTGCTCACGAAGAGCTTGAATCGCTCGGTCGTACGCATCGTCCCCATCAAAAAATTCCAAGATAATTTCTTCTAAAAAGGCTGGGGTGAGATAATATTTACTGAAACGATGTAGGGCAACGCGAGAAATAAAACCGGTTTCCGCTTTCGTAAGCGTACTAAACTGAAAAGGGCCAGTGCCAATCGGTTGAGTATTAAATCGATGCAAACGAAGTCGATCAGCCGAGACATCAAAAAGAAGGTGCTCAGGTAATATCCCGGCAGTGAGTGTTCCCAAAAAAGGAGCAAACGGTTCGGGCAGGGTAAACACGACGGTTTTTTCATCAGGAGCTGTTACTGACACCCCTTGGAATGAAACAATAAGCGGGCTTCCGGCTGCAGTATTTTGAATCATGTCAAAGGTAAACACCACATCGCGAGAGGTAAACGGTTTTTCATCATGCCAGACCACACCATCTCGAAGGGTAAACGTATAGGTCTTCCCATCGGGACTGAGGGTGTAGCTTTCAGCTAAATCTGGCTCAAGCACCTGCGCTTCGCTATATCGCATTAAGCCCGAAAAGACGAGACGAGAGATATCCGCATCAACATCATTGAGTGGTGCATAGAGCGGATTAATTACTGATGGCGTCCCGATAACCGCCTCCGTATATCTTCCGCCAACCGCTGGACCTTGCTCTCGACCAGAGAGAACAAACGTTATTCCAAGCCATACCAACCCAATCAAAAGACCAAAAAGAGCGCCACGAAAAATACGAGCCTCACCGCGCGGTAAAATTTTTTCAATATGAAGGAGTTGTTTCAAACGTGGAACTTTTTGACCATTCACTTTTTGAATGAGTTGAAGGTCTTTGTCGGTCTGAGGCAACAGGCGTTCAGACGGACGGTTCCGACGCCCGAAGCGTGGAAGACGTAAGCGCACAAGAGAGCGTGCGAGGGTGACTCGCTACGAAATTAAGGTTGCAGAGTTTTTTTAGTGTCGGCTAAGAAAATATTAGCCTAAAAAAACATTGAGCAAACCAAGGCCGAAAAAGAGAACGGCCACAATAATCGTTACAAAATAAATGACTTTATCAATACCGCGTTTTGTGGAATAAACATTACTGGAATCACCAAACGCTAAACCAAGACCAGCTCCTTTTTGTTGCAAAAGAATAGCTACAATGAGGATAAGGCCGAGGAGAACCTGGATAATCGTGAGTACTTTCGGAATCATAGAAGAAAATTGATATGAACGAATTGTACCATGGGAAGCGGTTTTTGGCAAGCCCCCCTCTCTAGGGAAGGGCGTATTGACAGGAGAAAAACCCTGTGCTATAGTGTGCCCACTAGCTTTTTATATATGAAAGATGGGATTCATCCAAAAACCAACCCAATTATCTTCGTAGACTCTTCATGTGGGGTCGAATTTGTGACCACCTCAACACTTACCTCTGACGAAACTCGTGAGGTAAATGGGGTAAAGCATTATGTCTACCGCATCGAAATCTCTTCAGCATCTCATCCGTTTTATACCGGGAAACAAATGCTTGTAGACACAGCTCGCCGCGTTGAGAAGTTCCAAGAAAAGCTTACTCAGGTGAAAGACGCAGCGAATGCTCGTAAAGGTAAAAAAGCCAAACAAGCGGTCCGTGCAACCAAAAAGAAGCAGGCCGCGTAGCTACGCCGCAGATGAAGGCAGACCTCCCGTTTGGGGTCTGCTTTTTCTATTGTAAACATCTTTGTCTGAATTCAGGTATACTACTCTTACTCCTATGCTCGAAAAATTCTCCCACATTCTCAAAGAATTTGAAGCGCTTGAAGAGGCTCTTGCAAAACCCGGGGCAGCCAATAATAATGAGCAATTTGCTAAAGTCTCCCGGGAATATGCCGACCTTCGCCCACTCGCAGAACAAGTGCGGGAATTTGCGTTACTTGAAAAAAACCTTGAGGCCACAAAAAAACTTCGCACTGAAGAAACCAACCCGGAACTCGTCGCCATGATCGAGGCTGAACTCGCTGAACTCGAATCGGCACATGCTATATCGTTCGATGCACTCCAAAAAGCAACTGAACCGAAGGACCCCATGGATAGCAAAAACGTTATTATGGAAATTCGAGCAGGGGTAGGTGGCGACGAAGCCGCCCTTTTTGCTGGAGACCTCCTGCGCATGTATATGCGGTACGCGGAAAAGAAAAATTGGAAAGTATCGCTTCTGGATGAGCACCAAATCGGTATTGGCGGCTACAAGGAAGTGGTTATCTCGATCGATGGAAAGGACGTCTACCGATATTTAAAATATGAAATGGGTGTCCATCGTGTGCAACGTGTCCCTGAAACAGAAAAAGCGGGTCGTATCCACACCTCTACCGCGAGTGTCGCCGTCTTACCAGAACTTGAAGAAACTGAGCTTACGGTAAACACAAACGATTTACGCATCGACACCTATTGTGCAGGGGGAAAAGGGGGTCAGAGTGTAAATACTACCAAGAGTGCCGTTCGTATTACACACATTCCAACAGGGCTTGTTGTTCAGTGCCAAGATGAGCGATCTCAACTTCAAAACCGCAACAAAGCCATGCAGGTTCTTCGCGCACGCCTTTTTGAACTTGATCAAGAAAAACAGCGAGGGGCTATGGATGCAGCGCGCAAAGCTCAGATCGGATCCGGAGATCGTAGCGAAAAAATTCGTACCTACAACGTTCCCCAAGACCGCATCACGGATCACCGTATTAACCAAAGTTGGAATTCTATTGAACGTATTTTAAACGGAGAGATTGAGCCCATGCTCGAAGCACTCCGCACTGCGGACTATGCAGCCAAAGAAGAAGTGGCTAACTCGACCACATAACGTGTTCAGGGTACTTTCTACCTCCTCTCTTCCAGATTACGGGGAACGTGAGATGCTCTTAGCGCACATTCTTCAAGTTTCACGAGAGACTCTTATTGCGCATCCGGAAAAAAAGGTGGCTTTTCGAAAAAGAATTCATTTTTGGTATCTTCAAAAACAACGCCTCCAAGGAGTTCCCATCGCCTACCTTACAAAGGAAAAGGCATTTTACGGACGGTCTTTTTTTGTCACCAAATCAGTACTGATTCCTCGCCCTGAAACTGAACTGCTTATTGAACAGGCGCTCACCTTCCTTAAGAAGCACCCAAACACACTTGTTTTTGACGTGGGCTCAGGAAGTGGCTGTATTCCGATTACCCTCGCGAAAGAAACACACGGACTGCAGATCTGGGGAACGGACATTTCTTTGAAGGCCATTCGTATTGCTCGAATCAATGCAAAAAAACACTCCCTTTCCCTCCCCTTTCTTCGGGGAAACTTATTGAGTCCAGTCAAAAAAATACTTCTCTCAGAGAGAACATCTCAGGAAATTCTCATCACCGCCAACTTACCCTATGTGCCAAAACAACTTTGGCAGGAAGAGGCTTCCATTCATCACGAACCTATTCTCGCTCTTGTGAGCGGAGCAGATGGACTCGATCTGTACCGAACATTTGTCACCAACCTTTTTTCTCTATCCAAAGATTTTCCCCACCACTCTATTACCGCCATTATAGAGATGCTTCAAAGCCAAGAAGATACATTTGTAACATTTGTTAGAGAACAGGAAAAGACAGGTGCAGAAAAAATAATCGTAGATACGCAAGTACGGCGTGATTCCTGCGGTAACATTTCAATTATCACTCTCCACTTATTGAGGACGTAACCGTAACGCGCGATGAAACCGCCTCGACCCACACCGGCCCTGGGGCAAGAGAAATTATTTTACCTCCAGCATCTTCAAACACTGTCGGTTCTCCCTCTGCTTCTTTTCTCCATGTACCGACAATACGCTCACCAAAAGCAAAGATTTCGGCTCTCCCGGTACCAACCGTGCTAATCCCTTTTCTACCGACGGCATCAAGCACGGCTACCGGTACTGTTTGTATAATAACAGTTCCTGCTTCTAGATCTGCTTCAGGGTGGTGCGCTTCCCTACCACTCCCCTGCACTCGCACATACTTCCCTGAACTTGTCACATACTTCCACGTCACATCATAAACTGAAGCCCCCCAATCAATGAAGATTTCTTTGGTGCATCTTTTTTGACAGGGCTCGCGTCGCTCAAACACAAAACCAATCTCTTTCGGAGCTTCTGCTTCATACGTTTGAGCTGCCTTTTGCCAAAGCTTTGAAGAAATATAGGTATTATGCGGCATAGACCTCTCTTCGTCGCGCCAAAAATACCACCCTCTGGTCATTTCGTTTAAATCAATAAGCTCATCTGTATTTTCAAGGAGCTGAAGTGCTTCAGGAGACCCACCAACATGAGCATACACTGATCCTGGATACTCTTTTGCCCAAGAGACAAAGTATGGTCGCGCGCTTCGTACTGGTCCTACTGCAAGAACTTCAGTGGCTACCGGATAGAGGGCAAAAAATCGTGGAATATCCGACTCAACTGGCGCTTCATAGACAACCGAAGCCGAGGAAAGCCCTCTTAAGGGCCAGGCATCACGGGCATTTTCAATCATAACCCCGATAAGCGCAGGATTCTTTTCTTCAGCAGTCTGAACACACGCCCCATCAAGTAAGCGCATAAATTCACAGGGAGGGTAAATAGCTCCTGGTTCCACGATAGAAGGAAGCTCGACTGGTATTGTTCTGGTTATTTTTTTATTTCCCAAAAATCGCACCCCAAGCCAGATCGCTAAAAGCAGGGTACAAAACCCCACGACGAGTGAAAGCGCGTAAAAATAGGTAGCCTGTTTTGCGCGTGGTATTTTTTTCTTCATAGAGAATGTCTATAGAATACCACGAAATTTCTTCCTCTCAAAAACAACACTCTCCTTCCGGAGAGTGTGCAAAAGTATAGTGATGAAGTGATGACTAGGCTTTTTCTTTGCCCTTGTCAGCCTTCTCAGCTTTTTCTGCTCCTTCTGGAGCCTCAGCACCTTCAGCTGCTTCCTCTTTACCTTTCTTCTTCTCGACTTCAATCTTCGAAAGATCGCCGACTTGGCTTTCTTCCATGGCTTTAATCTGCTCCTCTGTAAGAGGAGGCAATACTTTGGCCACCACCGTATCAGTACCCTGATCAATGGTAATACCAGCCCCAAGAGCAAGATCAGCCACACGAATCGTGTCGTCAAAAGTGGCAATTTTTGAAATATCAACATCAATATGGCTTACCAAATCCTTTGGCAAACAGGTGATTCGGATCGATTCAAGACCTGCAACGAACGTACCACCCAAACCTTTTACCGCTGGAGATTCACCCACAAAGCGAAGCTCAACTTCTGCTTCCATAGGCTTATTCATATCAATGCGGCGAAAATCGGCATGGATCGCTACCCCCCGCACAGCATCATACTGTACATCTTGGATAAGGGCTTTGACTGGTGCACCGGCATCGATAGACACATCGATCAGCGTTGCTGTGCCGGCAGTATCAAATAATTTTTGAAATGCCACAAGTGGTGCCGACACTGAAACGGGATCCCCGCCAGCGCCATAAATAACAGCCGGAATTTTTCCAGTAGCTCGAACAGTATCAGCTGATTCCTTCCCTCTGGTATTTAGTGTGATGGAAAACGACATACAATAAGTGAAAACTATACTTTTGTTTCGCGATTGGCGCGAATAATGTGACTGATAAAATCGGTATGCTCAAGTGCCTGATGAAAACGAAGTACGTCATCCTCGGAGATGGGCGGGGCCGACATAAGGCGCCGAACATCTGTGACGGATAAATCAGTCACGATTCCCATTACCCCACTCGCTCCACCAGTTGTAATCTGAACAAACAGAAGCGCGTGATGGCAGACATCGCAGGTTGCGTGAAGCAATCTTCGTTTTGGCGTATTTGTAAGAATCCGAATATGCTTTTCCGAAAACTTGGCCTGGCACACCGGACAGTCCTTTAGAAACTTGGAAGGTTTTTCTCCATCACGTTCAGAATGAGGAGTGCCATCTTGTTCCGTCATAAAGGGTGGCAGAACTATACCATACTAAGAGAAAAAGTCAAGAGTGTCTTGCTCCCCCCTCTTTAGCCCTATTGTGGACCGATGGTCGCGGTACAATCAGACACCGACTGAGGGACAATTGCCCGAATATAGTCATAATCTACCTGCAAATCTGGATTTCCGGAGGTGTTGGCTGCAAAAATCATCATTCCCACCTGAACTGTCTGAGGGAAGTCAGCCCTCGTAAACTCATTCACCTGCTCCCAGCTTGCCTCACCATCAGTAGAGCGATAAAGACGCACCGATGACCCGATACGGCACATCCGAAGACTGAGGTTAGTAACAGTATATGGTGGCGGGGTGTACGGAGTAAAAGAATTGGTTGTATTTACCATCGCAAGCGCATTTCCATTTCCCACGTTTACTGCCACCCAGTTTTGATCACCCCCAGAGGTAGATGGTGTTCGGATCATGAGCCCTCCACCATTAATAGCCTGGGTGGGAGGTATTGATGGATTCCCAACACTATGGACATTTAGTCGGGTTGAGACAACGAAGTCACCTGTTACCTCTTTATAGATAAGGGGCCCGACCGAAGTACTCCACCACGCTACATTATTTTGCGACGGAATGAGTACCATGTTTCCAGGTACCGTACTATTTACCGTCCACGTTGAAAGCTGACCGAGGGTTCCCTCTGTTTGTTGACGACTGAACCAGTTAGCAATAGTAGCAGAATTTGAAAACTCGTCACTAAAATTTGGCACAGGTGACGGTGATGGACTTGGTGTCGGACTTGGAGAAGGGGTTGGTGTCGAACTTGGAGAAGGGGTTGGTGTCGGACTTGGGGTTGGTGGTGAAGTTCCTCCTCCTGATGTTTCGCTGATCGGTTGTGGGTTTGTTTCGGCACGAAGCTCAGCAGTACAATCGTTTACACTTGTAGGAATGCCGGCACGAATATAGTCGACATCGATCTGAAGATCGGCAGCACCAAATTCTGCCGCAGCACCGAAGATACCTACCTGGAGCGTATCGCCGAGCTCATTTCTTGGGTATGCCGCCGTCTGAGACCATGTTTGTCCGTTATTAATTGATCGATAGATGCGAAATTGACCATCAAAACGACACATTCGAATTAACAGATCGTGCGGTGAACTGTTCGTAACATACCCAAACGAGACCCCATCAATTGTTTGAAATGCTGCCATTCCAACGCTACCGAGTGATTGTTGCGTTCCAGTGTCGCCCACAATCCAATTTTCCCGAGTTGAAGGACTTGCAGTGCTTCTTGCCATGATTCCACCAATATTAAACGTACGCCCGGGCGCCACAGTAGTTCCTGACAGACTATGTGCGTTAATTCGAGCCGAAACAACGAAATTTCCAGTAATGTGTTTATAAACAAACGGCCCTCGCTCACTATTCACCCACGCTGTTCCGGCAAATGGAACCATACTAAGAGAACCAGGAACACTCTGGTTAATATCAAAACGACTCATTTGTGAAACTGTTCCTTCCACAACACTTCGAACCGCCCAGTGAGATAACGTGCTTTGGTTCCCAAACTCATCACCAAAACCAGCAATAAGAGGTAACCCAGCAGGAGGTGGCGTTGGAGTAGGCGCAGGGGGTGGTGGCGCAACTGGTGGAGATAGTGGGGTTCCTGGAGGTGCAGGGGGTGGTGGCGGAGGCGGAAGGATAGTTCCTAATCCAACAGGTTGAGGGTATGTTTCAGCCTCAAGCTGACCTGTGCAATCACCTTGATTTCTCGGAATACCTGCACGAACATACTCTACATCAACCTGCACATCTGAAGCACCAACCTCTCCCGCAGCATTAAAAAGTCCAACCTGGAGCCCATTTGGAAGATCAGTTCGGACAAATGAGCCCAATTCAATCCAGGTTGTCTCTCCATCAGTAGAACGATACAAACGAAAAGTACTTCCCAGACGACAAATGCGCAAAGCCACATCCTGAGGCCCTGCCACTACTCGAAAATTACTCGACACATTATCCGTAGTATTTAGCGTGGCCGTGCCAACAGAGCCAATATAATCTTGGGTTCCCGAACTTACGAAAATCCAATTTTCACGCGAAGTAGCACTGTTCGGATTTCGAACCAAAAGTCCACCAAGGTTAAATACCCTTGTCGGAGCCGTTGCCACACCACCTAGACTATGAACATTTAGTCTGGCCGACACCACAAAGTCCCCGGTAATGTGTTTATGCACAAAGGCACCCCGAAGGGCATTATTCCAACCCATACCTCCTCCGGAATTTGGTATCATGACCAAATTTCCTGGCGTGGTTTGATTTACATCAAATCGTGATAGTTGTGACGGAACCCCCTCCGCAATAGTGCGGTTTACCCAATGAGAGACGGTGTCACGATTTGTGAATTCATCACCAAACCCAGAAATCCTCTGAAGGGCAGCCGTATTTGGCACTACCAGAGAGGGAGGTGGTGAAGGCGGAAGGACCGGAGGCGGGGTAAGAGGTGGCGGTGTTACCCCCGGAGGAGTAGGGACTGGACGCGGAGCAAAAGCAGTAACAGTACCAATAAGTGTTGGGTTTTGACAGTTCGTCCACCAGCATGCAACATCATTACTAAACGCCTGCAACGCAAGATACTTTGGAGCGCTTATTTGCAATTGATTTTGTGATTCTAACGCACCGAAGTGACCATATTGAGTGGATGGAGACACGTCAGCAAAATGGACAAAAGTCTTTCCACCTCGCTCCCGCCACCCTTGAAGAAGCTGGGTATAAAGTGTTCCCATACGGGGATCTCGATTCACCGCGCGAAACAAAGTAATGAGTGAATCATTTCCTTGGAGTGCCCCGACCCCAACTAAGTGTTGTCCGCCCTCATACGCCAGAAGGTCAAGATGGGGATAGTTTTGTCGCAGAAAGTCAACATCTCGCTGAACCTCACTCAGGGCGAATGGAACCGCCACACTTTCAAGTTCACGAAATACCTGATCGACAGTCCAGCTTGCCACCGTCGTGCTATTTCCTAAGTAACCTCCAAAATACGGATTCGTCGCTAGCGCATCTACTTCAAGAAATGCATCATTTGAAACAAGGAGACGACTGTGGAGGCTCGAGTTCCCCCCCTGAGATCCCATCACACGAACAACCCGAGGACTTCCATGGAATACATCACGAAATATGCGCCCGATTTCGACGGTGCGCTGACTAAACTGTACTCTTTCCGCAAGCTGACAGGACTGATTAAAAAGCGTTCTTGGGTGCCCTTCACAGTACACTCCGTTTCCGGGCATGGAATCTGTATCGCATCCGGCCTGAAGTGCCGCATTATTTTGACAGCCTCGAATTGCTAAAACGGTATGTTCTTCTACATATGGCAAAGCCAGGTTCCAAGCTTCGTTTGAATATTCAACATACACACGGCGATCTGGATCAAGTGTTGCCTCAAGCCGTGTCGCAAACCAACGTACGAGCGCATCTGACGCATTCACTGGGATATTTATCCACACATCACTGTGGAGGGTATTACCAAGACGGGCAATCATTTCTGGAGGAACTCTCGACCATACCGCGTCTTCCATTTCTGTATAGTCGCCGACATTCACTATTCGCTGCACATCCCCTCCGTTCACACGCATGGCCTGCATAAAACGGATCACACTGTAGTGACGAGAGTTTGCTAAAAAGGGAGGATAAAACAGCACTTCATTCTCATGTTCAGAGAAAAGAAGACACTGATTCGTTCCGCCACAATCACTATTTGTCGAACAGAGCTGTGTACGATCATTGGCACACGCACCTCCTGGAGGAAAAACGCGAATATTTCGAATATAATTAGCCGGATTGGTTTCTGTAATAGTCAAAAAAAGACTAACTCGTTCTCGAGGAGTCACATCAACCACATGTCGACCAGGGCGAGACAAACCAGTATTAAGAACACCTGACCCTGAATACTGAATCACACCTTCCCCCTCGTATAAAATAGTATACCGTCCTCCAGGATACAGAAAACCGAAATCCGCGGTGAGGATTGGAGTACGGGCTACATGACCGCCATTTGAGCGCCCGCTTTGGAGCGAACGTACCCACCCATGTTCGTCGAGATCAAGACCAGTTACACAATCCCAACAACCATTTCGTTCACCAGAAATCCAAGGGCGTGCGGCTTTAAAAAAATTCGCATATGGCCAATTATTTGAATAATCGGTAAAAGGCATGACATTTGTCCCAACGGCCGAAGAGGCATTGGCAAGCACCACACGGGACTGTAATGCGGTTGGCGGTGGAGGAGGGGGTGGAAGAGGAGGAGGAAGAACAGGAAGAGGTAAAAAGGCAAGAAGCTCTGGGAATAATTCGGGATAAAACAAGGTGAGAGGAAGGAGAACATCACTTTCCTTTGGGGCACGAAATGGGTCAACGAGTTCACCGAACGTGGGATCATTCGCTACAATATTTACTTCCTGCTCTGTTGCTTTGGCAATCGCCCCTGTTTCACGCGACACCACGGTAGATGCTGCCCCAGGAAATGAAGGACGCTCGTGGAGCGTGGCAATCCGGTCAAGTCGATAAATTGACCGCACTTCTTCCACGGTGTTTAAGTATCGAGTAGTCAACTGCCCACTCGCGTCTCTTGTCAAACGAAACACATCCGGCGCGTCTGGATACTTAAACACTAACGCTGCTGGCACGTTGGACGCAGAAGTTATGGTTGGGCGCGCGCGGTATTGAGTGAGTGTGTCCGGGGTAACACTCTCTACCCAATTAAACTGATACCCCATACCGAGAAAAACCTCCTCTGAGGCAATGGGGTATACATCCCCGCCTAACACTAAAAATATACGGCGGTCGTCTACCGTTTTGATAAGAGAGCCACTCTCGAACACTCGTCTTGGACCCCACGGCAACGGGGTACGCTCGTCGGTCGGCACCCTTTCCAATGTTTTCGCTGAAGTGAAACGAACGCTCTGCCACGATGGAAAATGTGAAAAAAAGAGATCAGAACTAGAGATAATTTTCTTTGTACAGTCGGAAGAAATGTACCACACTGCAGAACTTTCCTGAGTTTTATAGGGCTGAAGTTCAGTTAGCGGACATGTGGGAAGAGCTGCAACCCGAACTACCCCAGAGAAAGAAACAGCTAACACAACACCGATAATAATTTGCCGAAATGACACACGCATACCAAAAAACAGAGCGGATATGGCTCAATCTAAAAATGCCACACCAACGCTACGTATAGTATAACACACTTTTCTTAGACCGAAGATCCCCTCTCGCGACGGCTGGCAATACTCTGGGCAATTCCAAGGAGAAGAAAATTCATAAGAAGAGACGAACCCCCGTAACTGAGAAAAGGCAACGTGACTCCTGTAAGAGGAAGCAGACGGAGAACTCCGCCGATATTTATAAAACAGTGGACAAATAAAAGGATAGCGATACCGATCACCACATACGCCTCAAAGTCGTCAGTTGCCTTAGTTGCGATAAAAAAAAGACGTCCAATAAGAATAACGAAAAGAATAACCACCGCAAAGGCGCCGACAAAGCCCAATTCTTCACCGATTGCAGCAAAAATAAAATCGGTTTGGGCTTCTGGCAAAAAATGGAGCTGGCTCTGTGAACCAGACCCAAGACCGCGGCCAGTAAATTGCCCTGAACCAATCGCGATAATTGATTGCTCGAGATTATATCCTGCGTTGGTCGTTTCCGCCCCGGGTTGTAGAAATGCCCACACTCGATCTTTCTGATACGGAGCGAGAACAAATAGCCAGGCAATACCCGCCAGCGCTACCCCACCGAATATCACCCCTAAAAGATACCGCGGCCGCGTCTTCGTCAAAGCAAACATACCAAACCAGATCGCAGCGAGGATAAGGGCAGAACCAGTATCTGGTTGCAAAAGAACAAATCCTGCCAAAATGGCCATGGCAAGTAAGGTGCTGAGCAAAAACTCGATACGATCAAATTGCCGTGCATGACGATGGATAAGAAACGCCAAAAAAAGAATCAGAGCGATTTTAGCAAATTCTACCGGCTGAAAGGAAACCCCAGCCACACGAAACCAACCCGTGGTACCACGAATCGTGGTACCAAAAATAAGGACTGCGGCAAGGAGGATGAGAGCAACAACGTACCACAATTTTGCACTTCGCCGATAAATACTGACATGAATTGACCCAAATAAAAAAATAAGAAGGATACCGAGGCTCGCTGCAACCACTTGTCTCGGAGTAAGAACAAGAGGACCACCGCGAGATAAATCAATACTGTAGATTGCTGAAAGACCAATCGCGGTCAGGAGAACAGTCGTAATCGTAAGAACCCAATCGTGATGGCGAAATGTCTCAAAAAACCTGGCAATAGTACGCATACCTACGGGGTAAGAACCTCCGGGGGAATATACGCTGACGTATCAACAAAATCAATATTAGGAAAAAATACCACTTCGTCAATCGGCGGCTCTACCCCATTTACCCGCACATCTACAGTCTCCGTATCCCCCGATCGAAATTCCTGAATATATACCGGAGCATATCCGACTGCCGCTCCAGCACGACGAAGCTCAAGAACTCCAGAAACCTCCCAATATCCATATGCGGTGCGGTTCTGAAGCACCACCTTCACCGGTAACACACTCAGAGTTTCTGTCCCTGGAGGGGCTCCGATGACTACTTCTGATAAAATAAAATCTTTGCGTTCCGCCATAAATGTCTCGGGGTTGATCACTGTTCGCGCACTAATCCGACGCCAGGCTACATGCTCTACATGAAGATTCACGTTTGTAGGAAATACCCCCTCTACAGCACCAAAAAGTGGCAGCGGCCGGGTCTCACCTGGATACACCACACTTGTTTCGGAACGCGTCTCTCCCCCATCGTAGCGGAATTTGTAGGTCACCACAGCAATCCACTCTGTATTTGGGTTTACCGCCTCAGCCACAATATTCCACCGCTCAAAAGCGGCATCATAAACACCGATATTTCCAAAATTCAATGGCTTTGCGGAAAGCCTTGTGCGCGCAGCCACATTCACTGCCGGGCGATTCAGTTCAGCCGTTAAACTCGCTTCATCAGCCCAATACCCTTCGGCTGCATAGGAAAGAATATATAGTGCACTTCCTCCGACAGCAAAGATAGACCAGACAAACAAAAGTCCGACCACAATTTTGTACATGAACTCCTCATGGCGCACATACCATGTCCCAAGCCGTAGCTTTCGGTTGCTTAACTCGCCAGTCGGATCAACGTAGCGGGTGAACAATTTTTCTTCTGGTGTTGGCATAGCTTCCTTCATTCTAGCACACAAACACATCTTCGAAAAAGGGAGGGTAAAAGAACTTGGCAGATGCCTAGTCGCCATGCTACCATTAGGTACGTAATTCACTCCTGTTTATGGCCTCATCTGAAAAAACCAAAAATTCGCCAGCATATAGCGCCGCCCAAATTACCGTCCTTGAAGGTTTAGAGGCGGTTCGCAAACGTCCAGGTATGTACATCGGGTCAACCGGTGCTTCTGGGCTTCATCACATGATTTGGGAAATTGTCGATAACTCATTCGACGAAGCCATGGCCGGGCACTGCGACCACATTACTCTTCGCCTCCTTCCTGATCACTGGATTGAAGTTACCGACAATGGCCGTGGTATTCCGGTTGATATTCACCCTTTAAAGAAAGTAAGTGCTCTTGAACTTGTTTTGACCCAGCTTCATGCCGGGGGAAAATTTGGCGACAGCGGATATAAAGTATCCGGCGGTTTGCACGGGGTTGGTGCGTCGGTCGTAAACGCCCTCTCGACCCATTTAAAAGCCACGGTTCATCGCGAAGGTGAAATTTGGGTACAAGAATATAAGATCGGAAAACCCCAGGGCAAGGTAAAAGCCATCGGCAAAACAAAAATTACAGGCACCACTATCGCCTTTCGCGCCGATAATTCTATTTTCGAAACCATTGATTACTCTTGGGAAACCATTATCGACCATCTTCGTCAGCAAGCCTACCTTACCAAGGGGGTGCGCCTCACCATTATTGACGAAAGAAGCCCAGAAGAGAAAAAAATTGACACCTCTTCCATTCCTGAAGAAAAGCACACCTACCAATTTTATTTTGAAGGAGGTATTGCAAGCTACGTAAAACATTTGAATAAAAACAAAGAAGCGAAACACGAAAATGTCTTTTACGTCGAAAAACAAATGGAAAACACGCTCGTCGAAATTGCGCTCCAATATACCGACGACTATAACGAATCGCTTTTTGCGTTTGCAAATAACATTACAAACCCCGACGGCGGTACGCACGTTGCCGGGTTTCGAAGTGCGTTAACGCGAGTTCTGAATACCTATGCACGCAACAAAACCATTCTCAAAGAAAAGGACCCGAACCTCACCGGTGACGATGTTCGTGAAGGATTAACAGCGGTCGTATCGGTGAAGGTTCCTGAACCACAATTTGAAGGGCAAACAAAAGCCAAACTCGGAAACCCTGAAGCGAAATCAGCTGTCGAATCGGCTTTTGGGGACGCGTTCATGATTTTTCTTGAAGAACACCCTAAAGATGCCGAGGGCATTATTGGAAAATGCGTCCTCGCTGCAAAAGCACGTGCTGCAGCTCGACTCGCCCGCGATACTGTCCTCCGAAAAGGCGCACTTGAAGGATTCACGTTGCCTGGAAAACTCGCTGACTGTTCAAGCCGTGATGCCTCCGTATCTGAACTCTATATTGTGGAGGGTGATTCGGCTGGAGGTTCAGCCAAACAAGGTCGTGACCGGAACACCCAAGCAATTTTACCGCTTCGTGGAAAAGTGCTAAACGTAGAACGTGCACGTCTTGATAAAATTCTCACCAACAACGAATTAAAATCACTCATCATTGCTCTCGGGACAAACATTGGTGAACAATTTGATATTTCCAAATTGCGCTATCACCACATTGTCATCATGACCGATGCCGATGTTGATGGTGCCCACATCAGAACCCTTCTTCTTACCCTCTTCTTCCGATACTTCCCTGCCCTACTAAATGATGGCCATGTTTATATTGCCCAGCCACCGCTCTACAGCATTAAAAAAGGGAAAGAAGTCACCTGGCTTTATAACGATGCCGAATTAGACAAGTATAAACAATCACACGGGGTAACTGACGCTGATATTCAAGAAGCGAATGTTGAAGGTGGCGACAATGAAGAACCGCCCGCAGAAGAAGCAGAGAAAGTTCCCGCAAAAAACGCTACCAAGGCAAAAAAACCAAGCAGCGAAAAACTCAACATTCAGCGCTACAAAGGTTTGGGAGAAATGAATCCAGAGCAATTATGGGAAACAACGATGAACCCGGCCAACCGCTTAATGAAAGTGGTAACGATTGAAGATGCGGAAAAGGCAAGTGAAGTGTTCGACGTGCTTATGGGCTCAGAAGTTGCTCCGCGAAAAAAGTTTATTCAGACGCATGCAAAATCAGTAAAAAACTTGGATATCTAACGGCATCGATTCCAGTCGTTTTCTCAACTCGATTCAAACAGCAAAACCCCTTCTTCATTGAAGGGATTTTGTTTTCCGAAAAAAACTCATAATTGAGCTTATTTTAGCCAATAAGATATGCACTCCCCTTCTTGACAAAATGGCGTTTTTATGCTATACTAAGCCGTTACAACCAGTAACCGATCACTTCGCTTACCCGAAGAATGATTTGCAAGTTCATTTACAATCGGGACGGTAAGGTCTCTTTGAAAGAAAGGAAATGGTAACGACCATGAAGAAGCTCTGGAAGATTCTCGTGATTTTGTTTCTTCTCGGGATTATCGCTCTCGTAGGGGCCGGTGCGGCCTACCTTTACTTTGATCACTACTTCAGCCAGCGCATGCCGGACATTTCGGTGGTCAAGGACTACCGCAGTGAGTTGCGGCGGAATGCCACAGTATACGATGCCGATGGGGAAATCATCTGTCGGCTCCCGTACATCGAAAAGATGGTGGACGGGAAGCCCCACTATGCCCCCACCCTGGTACCGGTCCTGTTTAAGGAAATTCCGAAGGTCATGGTCCAGGCTACGTTAGCCGCCGAAGACCGACGTTTCTACGAGCACAATGGCGTAGACTACCGTGGCCTCGGCGCCGCAATCTACGACAACGTGAAGACGCTCGGCACCGGCAAAAAGCTGCGCGGCGCTTCGACCATCACCATGCAGGTAGTGAAGATGCTTTTCTTCGCCCCAAATGCTCCGTACCAAAATCTTGTTCCGAAAGGCGACAAGTGGATGAGAAAGGGATTTGAGCTGAAAATGGCGCGCGAGATTGAAAAGGTATTCTCGAAGGAAGACATTCTCGAGATGTACCACAACCTCGCGAACTATGGAGCAGGTGCAGGCCGAAGCAATGTTCAGGGGGTTCGTGAAGCCGCGCGTGTGTGGTTTGCTAAACCACTCGACCAGATCACAACGGTCGAAGCAGCGTTCTTGGGAAGCCTCTATAAGGCCCCGAGCAACCTGTTCAACAACGCCACCCGGCCAAACTGGGCTCTCGAACGACGGAACTATGTTCTAAGCGGAATGGCCGAGATGGGCGAGGTTGCGACTTCGTCGGTTGCGTTGCTGAAGCAGTTTCCGCTTGTCATTGCGACCGCGCCTGGAGAGGCAGATGGCGATGCAACCGGATGGCTGTGTACGCATGTACGCAATCAAATCATCGAGGTGCTCGGGTCAGAGCAGGCGACGGCGCACGGACTAAAGGTGTACACCACCTTTCGGTTGAAGGTTCAGGCCATAGCAGAAAAGGTGGTTCGAGAAGGCCTCCAAGAACTCGATACCAAAGTCCGTTCGACTCCGGGCAAGATGCTTGAAACAGGTTTTGCCGTTATGTCCCCTTCCGGAGAAATGATCGCCATGGTAGGTGGCCGCTCCGCACGAGCAGCAGGAAAATGGAATCGTGCCATCCAGTCGCGACGACAGATTGGCTCGACCTTTAAGCCGCTCGTATACGCGGCGGCCATGGAACACCCAGAAATCTTCGGATTCCCTGGGGCCTGCCTCGACGAGAGTCGAACGTATCGTATCGCCGAGTCGAAGCCGCCACGAGACTACACACCACGAAACTACGAGGGAAAAACGGAAGGAGGATATATTCCTTTGTGGAAGTGGCTCAAAAAGTCATCGAACGTATGCACGATGTATACGGTGGCGAAACTCGGCTTCTCTCGGCATCCGGAAGACGAGATCTCCGACGAAGAATGGGAGACAGCGGGACCAGGAACGATCCATCTTGAGCCAGTAATCGAGGTGGCAAAAAAATTCCGCTACGAGGGGATCATTGAGCGCTTTCAACCGTCGGCGATGATTGGTGCGATAGAGGCAAGCGATACCAACGTCTTGTCTATCTATTTGGCATTTGGGAACCAGGGCAAGTTGGCCCAATTTCACTGGGTAAAGGAAATCCTTGCCAGTGATGGAAGCGTGGTCTTCAAAAACAACCTCGCGCCTCCGGCCCAAGTGCTCACCCCAGAGGTCGCATACCTCGTTACGGACGCGCTTATGAAAGTAGCAGAGCCTGTTGCCAAAAAGGTACCGGTGGCCATCGCCGGAAAAACCGGAACTACAAACGAGTCGAGGACGACACGATTTGTTGGGTTCACTCCGAGTCTCGGAGGCAGCGTGTGGGTGGGGTATGACGATAATACCCCGATCGTTATGGCCAACGGAAAGGGCGCCACCGGTGGCGACCTCCCTCGAGTACTCTGGGTTCGTTTCATGGCAGAAGCCAGTCTCTTGCCGGAATACTCGAAGCCGACCTTCGACGTGCCGGAAGGGATTGAACACGTCGTGATTGATGAGGTTCGATTGGCAGCGCCGATCGGCACCTCAAGCACGGCCACAACGGCTTATGCCCCCAGCGTGGATTCAAGCACCGTCGCCGACGAAACGGAAGACATCGACACTGCCGATACCGGCCACTAATGGCGAAACCTGACCTTTCTTTCTCCCCAGCGTCTACCACCTTCACGGTGCTCTAGACGCTGGAACTTCCTTCTTCCGATTGTGTATCGGAACTGATGAGCCGAACTCTTGCATTTGCACGGCGAAAAGGAAAACCGCCCATGGGGCGGCTTCGATGCAACAAGCAATATATAGTAAACCTACTGTTCAGAAATAGTCTGCCGCGCGGCAGCTTTTTGATTTTCTTCTCCAATCTCCCCTTCGCGCTTCTCAATTAAATCCAAACGCTCAATCATACCATCGAGCACCTTTTCATACGCACCATCAGCTTTCGCCATGACGTTCATGTACGCGGTCATGAGAGAAAAATACACCTCTCCACGCTCAACACTAGTGAGCGGTTCTAAAAATAATTCTTTCATGGCCTGTTTTGCTCCCACTTGATCTCCAGCATCAAGACAGGCCGTAAACTTTGCAAACAATTTTTGCCGAACGTCGGAAAGAGTTTTCATAAATTATTTCTTGGCTTTTTTACTTCGCATAGCCTCTACGTCATCCTCAAGTCTCACATATGCTTCCTGCAAAAGAGCTATTTTTTCCTTGCCACTTTGGGAGTTCACGACATCTTTATCTTTGGACAAATCTTTAAAAAGTTCAGCAAAAAAAGCCAGCTTTTGTTCGGTATTTAAATTTCCAATTCTCCTTTCTGGCTTAAAATAATGACTGAGCACCCGAGACATCTCACCTTTGAAAGTCTTTGATGCATCTCTACTCTCATAATACTTAAATTGGGTAATTTCATCTTTCACCTCTTTCTCGAGAAGTTTTTTTATCTTTCCTGTTGTCTCATTAATACCCTCATCTATCACCTGCATAGCCCCAACTTGATCCTCTAGGTCCAAAGGATTCCCCGTAAAGAAGACTCCTTTTTTTTGCAGAGATCGAACTTTATTTAACTCATCAATTTGGGCTTGATACTTAACTATGCGCTCTCGGTCTTTTCCTCCCCGAGCTTCGATTCCACTCAGTGTTTCTCCGAACCACAGTGCAACTTTATTATGAACATTCGTGATTACAGAAAATGTATTTAAAATTTCTGCACGAAGCGCACGAAGCTCTGCGACATCGTGAATATTTTTTAATGTTTCTAGATCTCTTTCTACCGTATCTAAATCGGCAATTTCACGCCCCATTCCCCCTTCCACCTCATCATGCTTCGAGAAGTAAATATCAAGCGCATCTCGCTCTTCCTTAGAGCGAAGAATGTCGGTCCATTTGCGTACCGCTGATGTAGGGTGAGATTTGGCCCCTAACCCACGAAGCAACTTCAACTTTTTTCCTCCGGAAAAAAATTTATCTGTTTTTAACCCAGCAAGTGTTTCGTATACCGCGATACGCTTCTCTTTTTCTTCCCCCGACATAACACTGAGAGCTTCGTAGTCTTCAGAAGCAGCAATTTTGTCCTCTTTATCAGCCACGCGCTTCCGTAACTCTTCAAAATTTTTCACCTTCTCTAACCACTCCGCTGGCGTCTGGTCACCCGAATGTTTTTCTTCACTAAACCGAGCAGCAAGGTAGTCAATAACGGACTTTTTAATCTCTCCCGTGTCTTCGGCGGAGAATTTTATTTTCAAATGAATAAAAAATTCTTCCCCCAAAACACCGGCCATACGGTGAGTAAGTTCTTTGGCGACCTGACCATATTCTGTTTCCATTTTATCAATAAATTCAGGATCACGGAGCTTGTCGTCACCATTTTGTCGAATAATTTCTCCTTTATACCGAAGAAAGAGATCGTCATCCGGGTGATTCTTTTTTTGGGCTTTTTCCATAAATAAACTTAGTTTTTCTTTTCAAATAACTCTCTCCCTACGAGCACTTTGCGCAAGACCTCCGTATCCTTTGCTTTTTTAGGATCACTCACACCCTCTGCAATAACCTTAGCAATAGCCCCATACACATCAGCCCCCTCTTTTAAGCGTCTTTTCGGTAAATAGGAATCGATATTTTTTCCTGCTACCCTCGCGAACACCGCAGCCTCAATAACACCATGGTATTCTGGTTCAGGTAAGAAATTTTCGAAGGATGAGGCTACTTTTTCTAAGGAACCTTCTTTTCCTAAAGCTACCACCGCCTTAACAAATTCTTGTTCCAACAAAAGGGCTTGTTTTTCAGCAGCCAAACCTGACTTGGATTTTTTCTCCACAGCACCACGAGCTTTTTCTTCAGCCTCAACGGCAATGTATGATTTCAAAATAGAAACAAATCGATCAGGCAGTGCTTTTTCCCGAACAACCTTTTGAATAGCTTCTCCAATATTATCGTTGACCACCTTGCGAGATTCGTCGCTAAAGGCATACTTCGTGCGCGGGTCTGCTTCTGTCGCTCGCAAGGCTTCTCGGAGACCATTTTTTATCTTCGGAGCATCGTCTTTAGAAAAAATACGTGCCTCGCCTGCGCCCGCGGACTGATTCCAAGTAAGCCCTTTCTCCCAGGTATCAAAGGTATTCAATATATCTATTTGACCGGCCAATCTTTCTTCCTTTTCTCTCTCTACTGCACGAGAAGAAGTTTTCACTTCTGCCTGAGGAGAGATTCGCTTTGTATCTTGAGGAGTTACAACCTCGACCCCACCACCTGGTGTCGGATTTGGTTTGGGTGGTTCATTCACCCTTGCTTCTTGTGTGGGTGAATCTGTTGATAAATATACAGCTCCTACGCCTGCGCCAATACCTCCGAGAGCGATCCCCCCTGCCAAATACGCATTTTTCAACCCCGAAGACTTTTGTGATGCAGCTATCGCGGGTTTGCTTCGGCTACTTGATACTCTTTCAGACGCAACTGAACTTGAGCGACTCTCTGAAGAGGCGGGTCTTGAACCAGTGCTCGCCGCAGCTTCTGAACGAGAACTTCCTTTCCCTACCCCTCGTTTGTTTCTTCCTTTTCGAAGTACATCAAGGGCACGTTGCTCACGTTCTACTTCAAAAGTGCTTCGCCCCGTCAGTTTAAACTTATCACTCATCTGTTCGCTTCTTATAACTCGTTTTGAAAATAGCAAACGTACACCTCTTTTTAGAAAGGCCTTTATCTGATTTGCTTTTTCACCAAATACTTCACCAAAAGATTTCTCCTCTTCATCCTCATTGCCCTCTTCTTCATCAATATCGCCAATTTCCCCACCGGGCTCAGCCGAAAGGTTGGGAGCGGTGACTATTGGCGCATGCTCCATCCCTTTGATTCCAGGTTTTTTTGCCTCAATTCTCTGAAGGGCTTCATCAATATACCGAATGAGTTCAGGAGCATTTGAATTAGACCTTCCAAGACCAGAAACAAGCCCTTCTTTTGCCTCCCCTAAAATGCGGCTCCGGCCAGCACTCGCAAGCGTATCAATAGCAAATTTTGCCATTTCCGGTGATTGGAATGGCACACTGCTATCAATATATTCGCGAAGGGTGTCTTCCGCATCAACCGAACTGCCGGCGGCTCCGGCAAGAATAGCAATATTTCCTTCTATAAGAGCTGTATCGATTTTACGAAGTGCATCTAAAAGTTTATGCTCGTGCACACCCGCGTTTTTAAAACCTTGAATTTCTTTTAATTTTCGAATAATTGCCTCTCTGTCATTTCTGTCAATCGCAGAGTCAATGATCACGTCGATAATGCTAATTGTTTCTGCGCTTAGCATTTTTGGTGAGGCATCTGCTTTCTTGCCCACCTCTGGACTCGCCGCTTTACCAAAAAGACCCCGAGCAATCGTGCCTCTCCCTGGCACTACCGGCAACGTTCCCACGTCATCCTCATCTAACTCTCCAGGGATGACACTGTCTCGGGGAATAGGTGGGGGCCCTGCCTTTTTGTTCCCTTTAACTTCCGGACGTTCTCTTTCGAGGCGAGAAAGCTCTCGCTCACAGATATCAATTAAGCGAGCGTTCTCATTTTTGTCACCATACCCCAGCTGCCTTTGTCTGAGTAGAATGCCGAGAAAACTATCTGAATCACCTGAAAAATATCCTGCACGTGTCGCAACGAGAGCGGCTTTCTCACGGAGAGGTTGTGATAATAAATCAAAAATTGCCTCTATTTTTTTCAAAAACTCAGAAAGCTTCACTTCATGGCTCAGTTTTGCCCTCACCAACTCTTCAGGCAGAGTTCTTTTTGTATCTAAATACCCCTTCATTTGACTAACCACTCGTTCTAGATCGGAAATTGATTTTTCAATTTGGTCGATACAGGCTTGCACCCCCGGCTCTTCAACTTCTTCAAGAGCCTTGTAAAGAAAAAGTTGCAACTTCATCTCTTCGGCATTGTCTTTCGGATTATCTACAAACTTTTTTAATTGTATTAATTTTTCAACCGCATCGATCGTATCTGTTTGGCGAATTGCTTGAATAATTCTTTTTTGCTCCGAACGAAGAAGATCTGTTGCTTTGAAGTATTTTCTTTTCTGATCATTATTGTATTTTTCGATAATCTCACGCGCCTCTTCTTTCGAAAGATGAAGCTCCTCGGAGGTTACTCTTCCTCGAGCATCCACCACTACCCCTGACGATTCATCCTTAGGATGCTCGAGCACCTTAATCGAATCTTCCACCTGAGAAATGACCGTTTTAAGGGTTTGGCGATCTACAGAACGATTACTCAACTGAGCTACCAATTTCTTTTTAAGCTCTTCTAAATCTTCTCTCGTGTATACATCACTAAGTAAGGTAATAACTACCTTTGCTGGCATCGCCTCTTGCTTCAAAAGAAGATGATCAAACAGTACCCCCTCAAGAAGGTCTATTTTGGCATAAAACTGTTTTTCCTTATTGGAAATTTGTTGTTGTATATTCTTTTTTTCTCCAGGTTCTGCAGATTCAGCCTTATCCTCCAAAGCATTCATTTCTTCATCCAAAGTCCGAATCTCCTGAACAAGAGTTCGCATGGTTTGTAAAATTTCGGCCTCATTTTTTTCTTGTTCGGGCTTGCGTTCTCTTTTTTGTGGCTCAGCAGTATCTACAACCACGTTAGCAGCAGGTTGAGGTTCTATTAGCTCTCGCTGATGCCTACGCGGTGCGATCGATCGAAGTTCTGCCAAAGACAAAACTTTTTCACCTTGAAGGTGTCCAAGAAGGCGGCCCGCCTTAGCTCGAGCCATTTTTGAAAGTGAATCGTCATTCCGTACTTGCTCAAAATATGCAAGTGCTTTATTTTTATCAAGAGCATCGAGATATTCAAGGGCACCAAGAGCGTATGCGGCAACCGCAATCGGATCTTCTTCTCCGCTTGAAATATCTTTGAGAACACGGATACAATCTCTTTCATCTTGGCTCCCGGCTTCTGATGCCTCAACCCGGTCAGATAAAAATTCAACGTATCGTTCCCCCTGATATTCTACAGCCTCTGCAACCGTATCTTTTTTCTTCAGATCGGCTTCGGAAAAAGCAAGAAGTATATCTTTTAAAATAATGTATTTTTCACGCGCGGTTGCCCCCCTATCTGCAATAAGCTCTTCAAGCTGGTCAAACAATTCATCTTCGGATAACTCTTTCAATTCTTGCACTTTGAATGTCTCGACCAACCGTTTCTCGGCCGCACTTCGTGACACTTTTTCAGCACGGATAGACGGAGGTGCTTTGAAATCCTTTATACTCGACTTTGGTGGGGCAGTGGATACGGCAGGAGTAACCACAGCGGCATTTGAGTCAGTGGACACAGCGACTGCTTTTTTTGCACCACTTCCCACATCTCTTTTATCGGGTATAGCAGGAATTGATTCTACTTCACCTGCACTTTTTGCATCACCTGGGGTTGGTTTCGGAGCCGGCACTAACTGTTTATAAAACTCATCAAGGTACTCTGCACGTTGAAAGTCTTCAGTGAGACCATCTGCTGAATACTTTGAATCTTGAAATTTTTCTTTTACTGTCTTTGGCTTAACTAACTTGCCATTTTTATCAAAAAAAGAAACGATTTTTGTATCTAAATTACATTTCACCGACCACCCTTCAATTTTGCATAGACGCGAAATGGATGGATCTCCGGATATATCTAACGGAAGAAATCCATCGGCTTCAGGCATTATTGACTGTCGCTCGGTCTCTGCGGGGGCACCTTTTACCTCTTTAATTTTTTCTTTTCCTCCATCTTTTGCACGCTCTAATTTAGAGGGGGTGTCTTCCACCTCCCCTAGGAGGGAGCTCACCTCGTTTTTTCGATCAAGCGGTGAAAGGTCACTACTATATGCCTGCACAAGCCTATCGACTGCTGCTCTGGTGAGTGGCTTAGGCGCACTAGAACCTTTGGGTACTCGGTATACTGTGCCTTGGGTTCCGGATTCACCCCCTGTTCTAAATTCTAAACCCTCATCGGCAAAAACATCTTGTAAAAAACGAGATTGAACCTCTCTTTTTTCACCAAATCTTTTTGCATGTCGATCGACTTTTATTTTATTCCCCAACGCATCGTCAGACTGGCTCTCTTTTTCTACCTGCTCTACTTTTTTTTCAACCCCTCTTTGGGCCGATTGAATTTTTCTTAGGTCTTCCAAAATACCGTCTAAATTAATATCGAGAATATCAAGCTGCCCCTTGAGCTCAGACACCGCTTTGCCATCTTCCAAATCCAAAGTACCAAGCTTTTCAATGTCCTTGGTCATTTCCTCGACACCATTGGTCATTTCCTCGACGCCAGAAGATAGCCTGTCAGATATTCCATCCGCATTTTTCTCTACACCATAAAGCTCACCTATCGCCTCATGGAGTTTTTTCTGTACATCTCGGTTTTTCTCGATCGCAATGCTATTTGCTTCTGCAGCACCCTTCAAACGGTCAATATGAGATTTTAATTTGTTCTCGGCCATACCGAAAAGGGTTAAACAATATCTTCAATAGCTTTTCTCGCAGCTCGTTTTTGAATCACTTCTTTTTGGGCGCGAATTTTTTTCTGTAACTGATGCATATTTGCTTCAACCACCTGCATACGCACCAAAACAGCCTCATATCGATCATGAAGCGTCTGAATTTCGTCTAATAATTCCTTTTCCTTAGCATCCATAGACACTAATTCCTACGAATTGTGCGGGTTTTTACGCCCCTGTTGAGCCAAAACCACCACGATTTTGCCCTGTCATTTCAGAGATTTCTTCCCAGTTCGCTCGGGTAATCGGAACAAACACACCTTGCCCGAGTCGCTCTCCTTTTTGGACCGCAACTGGAGTGGTAGTCATATTATACACCTGAAACAGGATTTCGTCATGGGGCCCACAAAAATCACTATCAATAATCCCAAAACCGTGTGGGACACTAAGGCCTTTTTTGCTCGGCAGGCCTGAGCGAGCGGCCACCATAAGCATGTACCCCTCTGGAATCTCAATCACCACATTCGTCGGGATCTTCGCTACAGATGAAGGGGGAATTTCCATGTCGACCCGGCTATAGAGGTCAAAACCAGCGGCCCCATTCGTTTGATACGCAGGCAAAGGTAAAGTTTGATCAATTCTTTTGATACGCACGTGCATAGGTAGAAATAAGGTCATCCAGTTGCTTAGCAAGGGAAGCAAAATCCCCATTATTGTCAATAACTACAGTCGCATGAGGAATAACTTCGTCAATCGTCGCCTCTGCCTCCATTTTCTTCTCCGCAGCAAGCTTTTCAGCAGTTCGACTCGCATCATCTGTATTCTCTTTTCGTGCATTTATACGCCCAAGTCGCACAGTCTCATTAGCATCAATATGAACAAGCACAAAATGAGCAGTATCCCTTAAAAGGAGTGTGTCGTCGAGGCGACGCACTCCATCGAGTACCACTACCGAGCCCTCTGCTGCTGCCATATCTTCTTTCATAACCCGAGCAAACAAGTCATTACCAAAACTTTGTCTGAGGGCGAACGATAGTTGAACTAAGTTCTTCCGCTCGTCGGAAATGTACAAACGTTTTGCAACATCTCGCACGATTGTTGAGTAACGAAAGGTGGGAATCCCGTATGTTTCATGCAAATATTTGGCCGCGGCTCCCTTTCCTGATCCCATATGTCCAACTAAGGCAATCACGGTCTTTTCCATAGCTTAAACGATAAAATTCTTATACATCTGGCTCGCTCGAGGCTTCATATCGCCTACGTACTTACTATTCAATTTCCCGGCATGATCCTTCGTATATGGCCGTTCAGATGGCTTCGAGAGCCGCTCAAAAGCCATTTGAGCAATCGGCATCTTGTAGTACAGAAGAATCGGCATATTTGCCGTATTGTGAAGCTCCAGAGTCATTTTTAAATCGTTGCCTGGGTCAAGAAAACCAGCCGTCACGTGAATAAGAAGCCCCATTCGTCCAACCGAACTTTTGCCTTCTAAACGCCCAACCATATGGGAAGAAACTCCAGTTTTTTCAAAAATCATCCCTAAAGCAAACTCCCCCGGATGAAGGACAAATGGTTCATCGTCCGAAATAACCACTTCTTTCATAATATCATCCATGGGTTTTTTTGGGTCGATCACGTAGTGATGCGTTGTATCAAACACCAAAAAATGCCGGTCAAGGTGAAGGTCAATTGACGCAGGTTGGAGGTATTTTTCATTATACGGATCAATCGTAATCTCGCCTTTTTGAATGGACTCGCGAATATCGCCGTCTGAAAGAATCATATATGAAGATAGCTATACGATACGCACTATACCAAAAGCCACCAAAAAACAAAAGTCCCTCGAAGGGTATCGAGAGACTTTCGGTATACTGAGAAAAATGTATCTTATTCTGCTTTTACTTTCAAGCTTGGACCCATTGCAGTCGTCACATAAACCGACTGAATAAAGCTTCCTTTTGAGCTTGATGGCTTGGTTTTACGAAGAACATCCATGAAGGCAGCGTAGTTTTCTTTCAATTTTTCTGGTCCAAAACTTACCTTGCCGATGGCGAGGTGCACATTAGCGCCATCGTCATTTTTGAAGGCAGCCTTTCCTTTCTTCAACTCACCGATCATTTTTGCAACATCAGTTCCAACGGTTTCTGTTTTTGGGTTCGGCATGAGCCCTTTCGGACCGAGCACTTTCGCCGCTCCAGCCATCTTTGGCATCATATCAGGAGTAGCAATCGCGATATCAAATTCTACTTTCCCGGTATCTTTAATGGTTTTGATCGCCTCTTCATCGTAAACAAAATCTGCACCAGCATCTTTCGCTGCTTTTTCGTAGGCAGCTGACACGAAGGCAGCAACTTTTTTGGTTTTTCCGGTTCCATGGGGCATGGCAACCGTGGTACGAATCTGTTGATCACTTTTCGCAGGGTCGATCCCCAAACGAACGTGCACCTCAACCGAGGCATCGAACTTGACCGTGCTCGTATCTTTTAAAAGCGCAAAGGCTTCATCGATGCTATAGATTTTCTTGGCATCAACTTTCGCCTGCGCGAGGGTAAACCGTTTTGACGGCATACTTCTGAAGTTTACGTGGTTCTAACCCCAAAGAATATGATTCCCCAGGTCCCACATGAATAATAGGCAAAGTATAGCCAAAAAAGAGAAGGTTGTCAACCCTTTCTTTTTGCCCCAACGACATTCGTTGGTTTTCCCTCTATGGCTGCCTTTACGTTGCCAAGAGTGGTCTCAAGGATACGAATCAGTGCCTCGGTACTATTAAACGCATTATGCGGGGTAATAATGACTTTAGAATGATCGATAAGAATCTGATTCATTAAGTTGGTGCGCATGTTTTGATGCACGTCTTTCCCTTCACCATACAAGAGATGCTTTGGGGTTTTTACCAGAGCTTCTTCTTCAAGTACATCGAGCCCTGCACCCGCTACGATCCCCTGCTCAAGCGCCCAAACAAGCGCTTCAGTATCAATGAGCCCACCGCGAGCTGTGTTCACTATATACACCCCCTTTTTCATACTCTGAAATGTCTTTTGCGAGAAAATATGATGGGTTTCTTCAGTAAGAGGAAGATGGAGAGAAAGAACATCGGCACTCTCTATTATTTTCGCAAACGGTACATAGGTAAGACCGACTTTCTTCCCCTCTTCAACATTTGGATACGCATCATACCCAAGTAGTGTTACACCAAACCCCGATAGCATCCGCGCCATACGCATCCCAATATGACCAGTACCTACAATACCAATCGTCTTTCCCGCAATATCCATACCTCGTAGCCCCGTGTAGTCGAACACCCCTTCCTTTACCCGTTTCACTGAGGGGAATAATTTTCTGGTTAATCCAAGAAGAAGTGCCATAGCATGCTCGGCAACGGTTTGTTCTCCGTAGGTCGGCACATTCATCACCGTAACCCCTCTTTTTTTTGCTTCGCGGAGGTCAATGTGATCAAAACCAGTCGACATGGTTGCAATAACTTTAAGTTTAGGAAGAGATGCATAGATTTCTTTGGTGATGGGTGAATCAATAAAGACAACCAGTACCGTAGTATCCGAAAGACAGGAGTCTTTTGTAAGTGGTTCGGAAAACAAATGAAGTGAGTGGGGCTTCAAAGCTTTGCGTATCAGGGGACGAAACGCTTTTTCTATACCATACATTGCGATCACCGGGGATTTCATACACAAAGAAAAGAATAATGACCGTAGTATACCGTTTTTTCGCAATACAAGAAATCACCCTTTTGGGGTGATTTCTTACGGAGAGAAAATCTCTCTTATTCAATGGTAACGCCCATCTGACGAGCCGTACCAGCAATGGTTTTCATCGCTGCCTCAATGTCAGTTGTGTTCATGTCAACCAGCTTCTTTTCAGCAATTTCACGAAGTTGTTTTTGGGTAATTTTGCCTACTTTATCTTTGAGAGGGCTGCCTGAACCTTTCGCAGCTTTGGCTGCTTTTTTGATGAGCTCAGATGCAGGCGCCACCTTCATGACAAAGGTAAACGATTTATCATCGTATACATTAATCACGACCGGTACGACTTCACCCTTTTTATCCTGGGTAGCGTCGTTGAATTTCTTACAAAAATCCTGGATGTTTAACCCCTGCTGACCAAGGGCAGGACCAATTGGAGGTGCTGGGTTCGCCGCACCGCCCATGATCTGAAGTTTGAGTTGGGTAATAAGTTTTTTTGCCATAAAATAACGTAAATACTTCTCAATATCAGTCTTTTCGGTAATCTCGATAGAAGCGTCGAAACCACAGAGGAAGATTGGCCATACTCTACCCTACTTTTCCCTCTTTGACAAGAGGAGGGGTAGAAACGGGCAAAAACCTTAAATTTTCTTGACCTGCAGGGCGTCGAGCTCAACCGGGGTTTCACGGCCAAACATATTCACGAGCACTTTTACTTTTCCACGTGACTCGTCCACAGAACTTACTTTTCCTTCAAAGTTCTTGAATGGACCGTCCACAATGCGGACAGGATCGTCGACTGCCACATCAATTTTGTGTGACACTTCGTCGACTCCCATGCGTTTTTCAAGAGCATCAATTTCTTTCTGATCAATTGGGGTTGGGGTTGTGCCTGAACCTACGAAACCGGTTACGTTTGGGGTGTTTCGAACCACGTACCAAGAATCATCGGTGACCACCATTTCAACGAGCACATACCCTGGAAAAATCTTTTCTTCAACCGTGGTGCGCTTCCCATTTTTAATCTTAATTTTCTTTTCTTTTGGAACGAGCACTGCGTAAATCTTGTCTTGCATGTCAAAAGACTCAACACGCTGAAGCAGGTTGCGTTTCACGTTTTCTTCATATCCACTATAGGTATGAAGTACGTACCAGCGACGTCCTAAATTAAGGGTTTGCTTTGCCATAGATTAACCAATAAGAAGTTCTAAACCACGAGAAAGAAGGACGTCGAGAAGTCCTAAGAAAACAGCCATACACAGCGAAAAAGCAATCACGAGCAAGGTGTAATTTTTCGTCTGCTGTTTCGTTGGCCACGATACTTTTTTGATCTCATGAGCCGATTCGACCACATAGGTCTTAATGGCGTTGAACATATTCAGGTATTTAAAAACGGCCCTGGGCCGCATAATGATGAAACCACTATACCCTAAAATTGAGCACTTGTCAAGAGAGTATGTGTTTGAGAAAGAGTTATTCACGGTCTATCCCCTTTTCTAAAAAACGTCGCTTGCCCACCCGTACCCATATGATAGGATACGCCTATCATATATTTTTCTTATGTCACGCACACCCGAAGATGAACAGCTCCTTCAGCAATACGTTACAGATACTGAGGGTGATATTTTTGCCATTCATAATCTTCATGGAATTGTCGGTGCCGTATTTGCCAGGTACAGCCGCGCCAAGGGAAGTTTTCGCGACACCCTTCTTAAGGAATTCGTGAAAGAAGGCAATATTGATCCGAAATTAGCTGATAAACTGATTGAACGTGTACTTATTGCCTACGGCGATGACTCGGTCGGAGAATTAGAGGGTGCGCACATGGCGTTTGAAAATATCTCGATGCTCGCGACCAAAGAGATTGAGGATCGTCGTATTGGGGGTTCACCAATTGAAAAATCCACACGCTACGTTTTCTTTGATGAAAAAGATGAGGAAGGAAAGTATCGGTATCTTCGTCCCACGGAAGTGATGGCATCTGTATATGCTCACGACTACGAACAGGTGCTCGATTTTGTATTCAATACCTACAGCGAAGCCGTGCCAACATTGCAGGCATTTTATAAAGAACGACATCCACTTGATACTGCCGAATACGATATCTTGGGCACCGGCACCAAACAGCTCTACTCTGAATTGACCGAAGAAAAGGATCAAAAGGCGTTCATGATGACGTACAACGCCGACCAAAGAACACGCGCGTGCGATGCACTGCGTTGCCTTCTCCCGCTCTCAACGAAAACCAACGTGGGAGTCTTCGGAAACGGACGCTTTTTTCAAATGCTCATTTCGCACCTGCTCTCCTCCCCAAGTGAGGAGGTGCGTACGATTGGAGAAAAAACTTTGCGTGAACTTTCCAAAATCATGCCGCAATATGTCCGCCGTGCAGCACCAAAAACATATACCATGGAAGTAGAAAAAAACATGGCATCACTTGCAAAAGAAGTGCTCCGCAATGTTATGCCACAGGCCGCTGAACGAGTTACCATCCCCCCACTCGCTGAGCGAAACAGCGAGAGTTTTCTTTTGGCAAACATGCTTTACCCGTACAGTACCCTTCCTTTTGCTCAAATCTACCGCTTTGTCGACATGCTCAAACCAGAATTGCGAGAGCGAATTAAAGCAACCTACGTCGGAGAACGAAAAACCCGTCGTGACCGCCCTGGGCGAGCGCTTGAGAGCGGATACACCTATACCATGGATCTTTTTGCCGACTACGGCACATATAAAGATTTAGAGCGCCACCGCATGGGAAGCCAAATGCGCCAGGCGTTTTCACCACTCCATGGATTTATTGTGCCGGATGATATTGCGGCCGCAGGCCTAACTGAAAAAGTACTCACATGCCATGAAGCGATTGAGGATTTATACAAAAAATTACTCTCGGTCGTACCGGAAGCCGCATCCTATGTTACTTTGCATGGCCATCGTGTACGATGGCTTATGAGTATGAACGATCGGGCCCTCATGCACATGCTTGAACTGCGCACGACAAAACAAGGGCACCCTCAGTACCGAAAACTGTGCCAAGAAATTCATAAAGCGGTCGAACAAATTGACCCATGGCGCGCGAAAATCATGAATTTTGTTGATCATAACGACTATACCAGTGCTCGCGGCGATAGCGAGGCGCGTCAACGCATCAAAGAACGAGAACTTGAAGAAAAGAAACCATAATTTTTTCTATGTCGAATGGTATCTTTATCGCAATCGAAGGAACCGATGGCTCCGGCAAAGGCACACAAACAAAACTTCTCATTGAACGACTCGAAAAAGAGGGCAAAAAAGTAAAAGAAGTCCATTTCCCTCGATATGGTGAGCGTAGTGCTTCCTTAGCCGAAGATTACCTAAACGGAAAATTCGGCACGGCCGAAGACGTGGGACCATATCGCGGCTCAATTTTTTATGCTGTTGATCGGTATGCGGCAAGTGCCGAAATTAAACAATGGATTGAAGAAGGATATGTGGTTATTGCAAACCGATATATCGCTTCGAATATGGGGCACCAAGGAGGAAAAATTGTAAACAAGGAAGAGCGCCAAAAATATTTTACCTGGAACTACGAACTGGAATATGGCATTTTTGCTATCCCAAAACCTGCCGTCAACATCATTTTACACGTCTCCGCTGCGACCGCCCAAGCTCTCGTTGATAAAAAACCTGCGCGCGAATACTTAAACGGAAAGAAACGTGATATTCATGAAAACGACTTAAATCACCTAAGGAATGCGGAAAATGCGTACCTTGCTATCGCTGCGGAATTCCCTGACTTCACTCTCATTGAATGTGAAGAAAATGGAACACTACTCTCCATTGAAGCCATTCACGAAAAACTCTGGCAGCAGGTGAGCGAAAAAATTGCCCTTGCTTAGCAAGTATTCCGTTGGTATACTATCTGTACTATTTATCTTTTTCTATGCTCCTTTCAGCAAGTGAACTCATTCAAAAGAGTATTGAACTGTACAAACAGAACGGTAAATTATTTGCCACCTACGCTGGCCTCTCAGTCCTTCCTTTTTTTATTCTCGAAACCATTGCACTCGTTGCGTTTCCGCAAACCCAAGAGGTAAACGACGCCGCCCTACTTTTACCGGGCTCCATCGCTCTTTTGATCGCTTACGTCATCGGCGGTGTTTTTAGTATCTGGGTTTCTATTGCCCTGCTTCGTGTGATTTCTGTTCGTACAAAGGGACTTACACCAAAGCCAGTGCGCGAAGAGCTCATGGCGTCACGCGCGTTCTTACTTCCTTCCATTATTGCAGCGATCTTGGCTGGCTTGGCAGTGCTTTTCGGCTTGGCTCTCCTTATCGTTCCTGGGGTTATTTTTGCCGTGTGGTTTTGCTTTATTTCCCAGGCGGTCGCGCTCGATGGCATCAGCGGAAAAGATTCCCTCAAATACAGCAAGCGGCTTGTCGCCGGGCGATGGTCTGCGATTTTCTGGAGAATCTTTGCCATGGGCGCCATCTTCATCCTGTTCGCATTTATTCCCCAAATGCTTTTATCCGCGATTTTTGACGCCCTCTTCAGACTCGTAGGAAGCAGTGGCTCAACGATTTTACCCATGATATTCCTTTTCTTGACGAGTCTTAGTAACTTCCTCATTAGCGCTCTCACCGGTCCTTTTGGCGCAGCAGGACAGGTTATTCTGTACGAAGAAGCAAAGAAAACTGTGAACTCAACAACATAAACACCGTCTTCTTTTTTCACTGTTTCTGTTATGGCTCGCTATACTCCGATTATCGGCATGGAGGTTCATGTTGAAATTACCACCAAAAGCAAAATGTTTTGTGCGTGTCCGAATGATCGGGAAAACCACGCTCCGAACACCACCATTTGCCCTATTTGCCTTGCTCACCCTGGAACCCTGCCCGTACCAAACGCAGAAGCCATCCGCATGACGGCTCTTATTGGGAAAGCGCTCGGATGTACGATTCGTGACGTGTCAAAATTTGATCGGAAACACTACTTCTACCCCGATCTGCCAAAGGGGTATCAAATCTCCCAATACGATGAACCTATCGCTGAGCATGGCCGCATCACCCTCAGCTTCCCTCTTGAAGAAAACACTCGCACCGAGGCCGTTATTGGGGTTACACGAGCACACCTCGAAGAAGATACTGCGAAATTATTCCACGGGGACGCCGGAGAGACACTCGTTGATTTTAACCGAGCAGGAACTCCGCTCGTTGAAATTGTTACCGATCCTGATTTTAAAACCGCACTTGAGGCCAAAACCTATTGCCAAGAACTGCGTACACTCTTCCGTACCCTTGGGGTTTCTGAAGCAAATATGGAAAAAGGGCAGATGCGCTGTGAAGCAAACATCTCGGTTCAGGAATCCGATACATTCGATATTGCTGAAGGTAAAGTACGACCAATTCCAGGGCACAAACTCAACGCAAAGGTAGAAGTAAAAAATTTGAACTCTTTTAAGGCTGTCGAAAAAGCGATTCTTTTCGAAATTGAACGCCAAACCAAACTTCTCGAATCAGGGCAAACATGGACTCAAGAAACTCGGGGCTGGGACGATACTATCGGGGAAACCGTACCTCAAAGAAGTAAGGAAAATGCGGCAGACTACCGCTACTTCCCTGAGCCAGACATTCCCCCGTTCCACCCCGCACGCATGGCCAAAGATCTTACGTTACCAGAACTCCCTCAGGCAAAAAGAGCTCGCTTTCACGAGGAATACGGTCTTTCTTATAGTGATGCAAAAATTCTCTCGGACGACAGACACTGGGCAGACTTCACTGAGCGTGTCATGAGTGAGGTGGCTGCGCATGAGGATATTCAAGGAAAACCAACAGATACCATCGCACGAGTTGCCGGATCATTTCTCACCACCAAACTCATGGGTGAAATGGCCGCTCGCGCTATTGATATTCGAATTTTGAAAGTGAGCGCTGAAAATATCGCTGAACTTATCGCGCTTATTATTGCGGAAAAAATAACCCTTTCGAACGCGCTCAAAATTCTTATTGTCATGCTCGAAAGCGGAAACGATCTTGACCCGACACATGTTATGGAAGAAAAAGGATATGGATTGGTTCGTGACGAGAACACTATTCTTGTTCACGTTGAAAGAATCATTGAAACATATCCGAAACAAGTTGCAGAATATGTCAGCGGAAAAGACCCCGTACTTCAATTCCTCAAAGGCATGGTCATGAAAGCTTCAGAGGGCACAGCAGACCCTGCTATCGTTGAAGAGATCATCCGAAAAAAACTTCGTCCGTAACGGTTATTTTTCCTTACTCACGTTTTCATCGGCTAAAAAACGACGAACCAATTCTTCTGCCTTGTCGTATGAATCAACCCAGTGAATGCGCGTATCGCGACGGAACCAGGTTAATTGGCGGCGTGCAAAATGACGCGTGTCCCGCTTCACTCGTTCTACCACATCTTTCAGAGAGTGTTTCCCTTCAAAATATTCTTTAAATTGACGGTATCCGACCCCGCTCATACTTGGTAGATGCCAGGCATATTTTTGTTTCATAAGCGCCTCTACTTCTTGGAGGAGTCCTTGCTTCATCATACCGTCTACCCGCTTATGAATACGTTCATAAAGCGTTTCCCGGGGAACATCAACACCAATCTGGAGAACGTCAAAAAGGACCTCTCCTTTTTCGCGCTGCGTCGAAAAAGGTTGCCCAGTCAAAATACACACCTCAAGAGCTCGGATCACGCGGCGAGTATTATTCGCATCAATCACCGACGCAGTTTCCGGATCAAGCGACACCAAAAGCTGCATTAATTCTTCTTTCGTTTTTTCTTCTAAACTCGTTCGGAGTTTTTTATTCGGCGAGATGCGAGGAATATGATAATTATCGACAATCGCCGAAATATAAAGCCCAGTCCCCCCAACAAGAAACGGTACACGGTGATTGCGGTGGGCCATTTTTATATGTTTCACTGCTCGGTCGCGGAACTGAGCTACCGTAAACGGCTTTCCTGGATCAAGAAAATCGATTAGGTGATGAGGAATATCATTTACCGTGTAGACCTTACTTAACCCCTGCCGTGCCCAGGCACCGGGTTGTTTTGCTGTTCCAATATCCATCTTTTTATAGATCTGCCGAGAATCAGCTGAAATAATCTCGCCTTTAAATACCTTTGCTAAACGCAAACTCCACTCGGTCTTTCCGGCAGCAGTTGGCCCAAGAAGGACCACGATTTTTGGGAGTTTTTTAGGAACCATAGAACCAAGATACTGAATATCACCCATTCAAGGGTAGTATACTACGTTTTCTTTCCAAAGAGCATCCAAACATCGGGCTTTATAATCAAAACATCTTGAATTGTTCCGACGAGCGTTTCGTCCCCCTTAAACCGCACCCGTTTCATTTCCTTCGAATTTCCCGTACACCAAGAGTCTTCAAATTGATCTACAAGCACTGAAACAGTACGCCCCAGATATGCTTGGTTTTTCCGCTGGGTTGTTTTTTCCATGTACGCCTGCAACCTTTCCCAACGCTCTTTTTTTACTTCTTTTGGAATGTCGTCTTTATAAAGTTTCACCCCAAGAGTTCCTGAGCGTTTCGAATACTGTGCGGGGTATGAAATATCAAAATCACACAGTTCATAGGCCGACAACGTTTCAGCAAACTCCTCTTCTGTCTCTCCGGAAAAACCCACAATAATGTCCGTCCCAATCGCGATCTCTGGTTTTTTGGCACGAATCTTTTTCACCGTATCTAAATACCATTCTCGCGTATGTCGGCGATTCATACGCGTCAGGACGTTTGTCGCACCCGACTGCATGGGCAGATGAATAAAGTTCACCTGTTTTGGTAAAGTTAAAGCATCAATCGCCTCTTCATCCATATACATCGGGTGAGGAGCGGTGAAGTGAACCCGCTCCAGCCCATGAATTTGATTCAGCTCCCACAGAAGCTTAGCAAAATGATTTTTGCTATACGGGTTCTCTGGGGAAAAATGTTCTGGATCAGGAGCAATATAGTGATTTACAATCTGGCCCAAGAGTGTTATTTCAATCACCCCATGAAGAACCAAAGAACGCGCCTCTTCAAGAATATCTTTGAGCGACCGATTCACTTCAAGCCCCCGAGAGTACGGCACCACACAATACGTGCAAAACATGTTGCAGCCGGTTTGAATGGTTAAAAACGCTTGAAATGATGCGCCATAGGTCGGTTGGAGTTTTAGATAGTCGGCCTCGAGATCCTCCATATCACGGAAGGCGGGGTTCAGGGCCGCAAGCATGCTCGGAAGCCGGGTCATGTCGCGGGTTGGAAAATAGAGATCTGCTCCAGCAAGTTTTTCCTGCATTTTTCCATCCTTATCTCTTCCTGGCATACAGCCCGTAACCCCAATTACTAAATTAGGATTATTCTTTTTGAGTTCGGCAAAATTTTTAGTAAAGCTAAAAATACGATTTTCGGCTGATTCGCGCACTGAGCAACTGTTCATAAGAATCACATCAGCTGTTTCTGGAGTATCTGTTTTTTTGAGCCCCATGTGCGCCAAAACACTCTCGAGACGTTCAGAGTCATTCTTGTTCATCTGACAGCCAAAGGTCAGAATGTGATAGTGAAAGGGAGAATTTGCCTTCATAATTTCCCCAAGTATAGCCAAAAGAAAGAATAGAATCAAGGTACATGCGTGGATAAGAAAAAAGTGATATACTATAGTTTACTAAACTTCATCATATGCGTCGTACTCAAAAAGATGCCCTTAGAGCAATTCACCCTGATGAATTACGAGCACTGGGGTATCATGACCCGCTTATCGAGAAACAAAAAGATGTAGCCGCCAAAAAACGTCGTCAAAACCGCGAGGCGCCACCGGAACTTTCCGAAGAGGGTATGGAAAAAAAGGATTTTGGTTCTGATCGACGTAATCTTCCTAGTCAAAATAAGGATCTTACGAAAAAAGATTTTGAATTTGTTGAAAAAGCACGAGAAAGGAAGATCGTCGATATGTACGAAAAACTTACTCCTGCGTTCAGACTCATGCCTATAAACGAACGAAAGGCAGTGGCAAAGGAAGCTGCGTGGCTCAAAAACATTATTAGTGACGCTGCCACGACTCGCCCAGAATGGCCGACATGGGAAGTACTCAAGCGCATTGTCCAGCCCCTTATTGATAAAAGAATTCTTGAAGAGAGCTTTCGGCTTGATGGAAAACTACGAAGAACACAGGAAGAGCGTGATGGGCTCCAGGGGCTCGAGATGCTCGCGCACTTTATATCAAGTACGGTTCCTCAAACCGAGGAGCTACCGGAAAGCCTGCGAGAAAAACCACCGATGCCAGTTATTCTAGGGCTTCCTGAAGACGAAGATGTGGCTCCGGAGGAAGAGACCGAACAAGAAAAAGCTGCTTAAAAAAACGAAAGCGCCCAAAGGAGAATACTTTGGGCGTTCTGCTCGAACGGCGCATGGCCGGAGCATGGGGCAGGGCTAGCCTGCAGAGCGTGGGGGTAACTCTGGAGGTACGTCATACCGCGGAATCATGATCCGCGGATTTTTGATCGCACCGGTTGGATTAGCCACCAAAAAAGTGATCATGTCCCTGGGGTAAAAACCAGGAGCTTTTTCCTCACGGGGGCCGAGGCACGTATAGACGATCCTCAACTCCGAAGGACTAGAGCGCTCGAGATGTTTAAAGCTCACCTTAAAACAACCATTGTCCTTTACGAGCGCACGGACGTCATTTTTAAGGGCTTGCCCGATCTCTTCGGCACCCGCTAACTTCTGATCCCAATGATGGATCACGAGGAGGAGCGCGAAACCTTTTTCACCGGTCTTCGTGTATTCAAGCGTTGCCTTCACATCACTTACATTGATGAAGTGCTGCGCCATCGGGTATTCCCGATCCTTTTTGGCACGCGCGACGGCGAAATCTACTACCGGAGATAAAGAGCGATCACTACCAGACTCTACTGAGGAAGCTTTTTTTGCACTCCGAGGAGTGCTGAAGAGGCGTACGATCTTTTTATCTTCTTCACTCACAGAAACCCCCTTTCTTGATGGGTTTAGGTTTATTGTAAGCGACTGCATAGCATAGCGCAAAAAAATTCTTGTGTCAAGGGGCTATTGTTGATATGCTATAGATATCTTATTTCCTTCTTTATGGTCCATCGATTAGAATCCTGGCACCCATCCCCTCCGGCCGAACAAAACCCGAGCGAAGACGAGCGTGCACTCATTGAAAAACAAGCTGAAGTAACGCGTGAAGTTCGTCGCAAAAATGAAAAAATACAAAACCTACAACAACCGCGGGTTAACGACGAAAAACCTCTTGCCCCCGAAGATCTTTTGATACAAGAAACTGACTCGCACGTTCTTGTACGCCCCGTGCTTGAAGACCATATGTCTTTTCTTGAGGAACAAGATGTGATTGAGAGTAAAAAAGAAAGATACTCGATACACGACCTTTTTAATTATATCTCTTTTAATAAAAAAGGGGGGCGCGATGTTCTTGGGACAGGCAAAGAATTCATTCCGGACGATATTCGAATGATTCTTCAAGGCATTTCAGAAGAAGAGGCGCGAGCTGAATTTTCTCGCATGGAGAAAAAAAATGACCCTCAACTCAACAACTATAAAAGAAAACTGAAACGTCTTCTTGTCGCTGCGGTTCCTCTTTCAGAAGAAAGTACTGGTACACCCGACTACCAAAATGATCCTATCTACCAAAAAATTAAATCGTTGAATCACACAATCAACACTCTACCTCTTCTCAGAAAAAGCGGAGCAATCCCACCTCCCCTTCCCCCTCGGAGAGCTCCCGAAAAGATGGTCTTTAATCAAGAAGAGCTTCAGAGAAAATACGCATTACATGAACTTCTCAATGCGGAACATTTTCACACCACATTAGATTCAATGATAAAAGAGGGAACCCTTGCAGACAATCCACAGGCCTTCATTGATTACATTCACTCTCTTTCCGAAGAGGAAAGAAGAAAATTTGAGGGCACAAGAACTTCGTTGTCAGAATTAGTTCAATATCTTTCTCAGAGTATCACGGAACATCCCGTAGAGACGTCTCTTCCTTCAAAAACTACTGATCGAGAAAAAAGCCCTCCGGTTCTTCAATTTTATAAGGATTTAAAAGAACCGGACGAAAATGAGGGTTTGGGAATGAAAAACCCTAAAGACAAAACGAAATTTGATCGAACTCCCGTGTATAAAATGTCAGAAAGTTCCGTAATTGCGCCGATGCAAGTTGAAGCTACTCGCATCTACAATACCCGCGTAACCCCAGTGCTGGTACCAAACCAAAAGCAGGAATTAAAAAAATACGATTGGGAATCACGTCCACAAACAGGGTATGGACGCTTCTCGAACGAAATGGCTTCTCTTCTCAGAACAGGGATTCTTACCGGAAAAGAACAGCTTATCGTGAGAAATGATCAGAGATTTGAGGAAATACTTGCACGAAATAGTGGGGATGGGCTTAGCACAGAAGCACTTCTTCAAAAATCTCTCACAGAGAGATTGCAGGGTTTAGAGGTGATAAACACTCAGCAAGATATTCAGCGTGGTTTTACTAAAAAATTTGTACGTTTTTTTACCCGCGAAAAAACACCCGAAGAAAAATTGGAAGCAGAGTACCAAAAAATACTTGACCGTCTAACCAAATAAAAAAAGACTGACCATAACGGTCAGTCTTTTTTTATACATTTTAGGCAGCTCGCTCTTTTGCTTCTTGTACCACTCGCGTCAAAAAGTCTGTTTCAGAAATCACAAGAGGTTCTTCTTGCCCACGAACACGAACCTGTAATGGCCCACCTGACAATTCTTTATCTCCAACGACGATAATGTAAGGAATTTTGCCGGTTGCAGCTGCACGAATTTTTTTACCGACGGTCTCATTCGACATATCGATATCCACACGAACTCCTTCTTTCCGAAATCGTTTCATCATTTCGTGCGCACCTTCTTGGTGTTTTTCTGATACCGGTATGAATGCTACTTGAACTGGGGCCATCCATACAGGGAACGCTCCAGCGAAGTGCTCAATCATCACCCCCATAAACCGCTCTAATGACCCTGAGATAGCTCGGTGGATTACTACCGGACGTTCACGATCCCCTTTCTCATTTACAAATGAGAGGTCGAAACGTTCTGGTAAATTAAAATCACACTGAATTGTGGCAAGCTGCCATTCACGGCCAATCGCATCTTTGAACATGAAATCAAGCTTTGGACCATAAAATGCCGCCTCATCTTTTGCTGGTTTATATGGCAATTGTTCACTTTCACAAACATCAGTTAAGGCCTTTTCAGCCATAGCCCACACTTCATCGGAACCGAGATACTTACTCGTATCATCACCGCGAAGGGATAGGCGCACCCAGTATCCCTCCATCATGCCCATTGTTGTATAGAACTTCTTAATAACTGAGATAATCGTTTTTACTTCCTCAGCAATCTGTACACTGCGACAGAACAAATGACCGTCATCTTGCGTAATAGCACGTACCCGAGTAAGACCACCGAGTTGACCGGATTTTTCATCACGATACACGGTAGCTGGTTCAAAATATCGAACCGGCATATCACGATAGGAAAACTGATTATCCGCAAAAATTTGCATGTGGTGCGGGCAATTCATTGGCTTCATGATGAAACTTTCTTCTTTTCCTTGAACACGAAATAATTCATCACCAAACTTCGCGGCATGACCCGATGTTTCGTATAGTGCAACTTTCGCAATATGAGGAGTCCAGACACGACTATATTCCAAATCTTTATGGAGTTCCCACAAATAATCTTCAACGGCTTTACGCACAATCATCCCCCTTGGTTGCATAAGGGGAAGCCCTGGTCCAATTAATTCTGAAATAGTAAATAATTTGAGTTCGCGGCCAAGTTTACGGTGGTCGCGTTTCTTTGCCTCTTCAAGCATTGTTAAGTGTGCATCGAGCTCAGCTTTTGAGGGAAAAAGATATCCGTAAATACGTGTGAGCATTTGTTTTTTCTCGTCTCCGCGCCAATATGCGCCAGCCACTCGATCAAGCTTTAAACCGCCCATGGGAATTTCCTTTGTATTTTCAGCGTGTCCCCCACGGCAAAGGTCGGTAAATGGACCAGACTCATATAAGGTCAGGTCTTTTCCTTCCTGAGAAAACTCTTCAATGAGTTCGAGCTTAAATGGTTGGTTTTTCTCAAATTGTTTCGCCTCGTCGACTGAAACAGGCTTACCAATAAATGCATGGCCCTCGCCCGAAATATTTCTCATCACGTTCTCAATTTTTTGGAGCTCCTTCTCACCCACCATCACTCCTTCCGGAAAAAGAAAATCGTAATAAAATCCGTTTTCAACGGTAGGGCCAATACCAAGCTTTGTATCGGGATACAATTTAAGTACTGCTGCGGCAAGCATATGAGCTGCGCTGTGACGCAGAGCATCCATTTGGCTTTGTTGTTCTGACATACAAATATTGTTAAAAAGAAAAACCCCGATACATCGATGATATACACATATCAGCAATGTATCGGGGTCCTTAAAAGCGAAGGACGGTTCCACCCGATTATTTTCTTTAATGGATTGTTTGAAAATGGGAAAAGTGGTAGAGAAAACGCCTTTCCGTGAAATAACTCTCAATCGCGGTTATTTCTCCCTGTTCGGGTTTGCGTCTTTCTGTATCTTTTCTGCAAGAGGTAAATTACTGCGGCCGACCTTTTTTGTCAAGCATGTTTAGGTTTTATGGTTTTTTGGCTTCGGTAATCTGAATCGTAATATTATCAGCAAACTGCGGCACAGTGCTTAACCAAGAAGGGGTGAGTGTTACCTGAACCCAAGAAACAAGCGGGATCGTTTGTATCTGTTTCCGAACTTCATCTTTTGTTTTTCCAATAAAGTTTTTTGGCTGGAGTACAGCACTCTCAGGGTTTACGCGAAGGGTACCGTCGATATGCATCGTTCCACGACAAGTGCCTTCGGAAACAGAACATTCCTTAAGCGCAATTTCTGGCAGGTCATTTTCTGGAACGAGCATGGTTGTGTCCGCCGATGCCTGCTTCGCCAAAAGCTCAAGAGAAGCTCCGCGAAGTTTCTCTTTTGTAAATGCAACCTGGACCACGCGAATTGTGGCTGTGGCTGTAAGCAATGAGACGCTTTCCCCAAGTGCTGCCCCAAACACCATCTCTTCTTTTTCCACAAGCATCTCTCTTTGTCCGCCTTCTTTTATTTCCCCGAACTGAGCTGAAGCGAGAGCAAGACCCCGTTCACGTAAAAGGGCACGGGCCTGCATTATATCTTCTTCACCCACTGCACCCAAACGAATGACACCTCCGGCCATAGGGTTCATACTTTCTGCATACACTACGGCCTGACGAGCGCTCGAGAGGCCAGGAATGGTAAAACGGGCTGGGCCAATGTCATATACCCCACCCTCTCCATCGGCCGTAACAGGGACCTCTACCCGGCCTTTCGCAGGTACTCGGGCGGCAGTGTCCAGGCGATACACCAATCCACTGTCTGTTTGTACTCTGGTTTTTACAATAAGGCTCTGTGGGGTCGTGCCGCTATTAATGAGTACGACTGAACCACGACTTTTACCAACCGTATCTTTACTGCCGGTTGGCACAACATTTGCCGTAACAATCACATCGGTACTGGTAATAAGTGCAGGTATTCCCCCGTTCCCCTCTCGCGCTACAAAGGTAACCGCGCCTTCAACTGTTTTTGGCTCTTCTCGTGTTTCAATCATAATTGTTGCACGCTTGGTAGAAATCGACACCACGAGAACAACCAAAACTACCGTGATAAAAAGAAACGAAATCGCGATTTTACGATATGAAGAAACAGGGTGAACAACAGAAGATCGTGGAGGTGAACGACGAACCATACAAGCAACGATTCTAACATCGTGAATAAAATCACCCTCAGTATACCATTTTTTTACACAACAAAAAAGCGACACTCAAATTGTAATAAAAAAATACTACTCAATGACACGAAACACTTCATCAACAGACGTTACCCCTTCTCGCGCTTTTAAAATTCCATCTTGCACCATGGTAATCATGCCGCTTTTCACCGCGCTCGCCTCAATTTGGTACTCACTCATTTGTCCGGATAAAATAATAGCCTCAATTTCTTGATTCATGGTCAACACCTCATAAATACCGATACGGCCCTTATATCCAATCCCATTACATTTCGCACACCCTTTCCCGGTAAAAAATGGGGTCTCCGGAGTAAATAAAACACGCTCACTTTCTTTCATGAGAGCATATATTTTTTCGAGCCGCTCTTTCAATTCCCCCTGAATATCGGCCGGCACTTTGCAGGCGTCACAGAGTCGGCGTACCAACCGCTGACCAATCACACAGTGAAGCGCAGGAGCGAGTAAAAACGGAGCTACTCCCATTGATAAAAAGCGAGGGATAGCACCGGACGCGCTATTCGTATGGATGGTTGAGAGCATCAAGTGACCAGTGAGGGCTCCCTGAATTGCAATGTCAGCAGTTTCCAAATCACGAATTTCTCCAACCATGGCAATGTCAGGGTCTTGACGCAAAATTGATCGTAGCCCCTTCGCAAACGTGTAGTCTCGACTTCGATCAATCTGGCTTTGGTTAATCCCAGACATGCGGTATTCCACCGGATCTTCGAGGGTAATAATTTTTACCCCAGGCTCATTCACGAGCTGCATAATCGCATAGAGCGTCGTCGTTTTACCACTTCCTGTTGGACCGGTTGTAATAATCATGCCGTTTGGACGACCAATCTGAAATTTCAAACGAGTATATGCATCTCCATATAAACCAATTTGATCGAGCGTTAACCCTTCACGCGACTGTTTCAAAATACGCATCACAATACTCTCCCCATACACGGTTGGCATGGTTGAGACACGCATATCGACCTCACCGTTCGGAAGTTTAACCGTAAAACGACCGTCCTGCGGCTTATCGGTAATATTAATTTTGAGTGCGGAAAATAATTTTACCCGCGACACCAGTTGTTTAAAACTTTCTTTCGGCAAAGTGGCGGCATCATGCAAAATACCATCTAAACGAAAACGAACCACGATACGCTCGGCTTCTGATTCCACATGCATATCCGACGCATCAAGCTTTAGCGCCGCCGCAAGAAGAAATACTAAAATATCGGTTGTATTCGCTTTCAAAAGAAGGGCCTGTAAAGAACGGAAATCAGTAATATCCGCCTGCACCTTAAGGAGGTCTTCCCCCTGAATCGTCACATCTTTTGTGACGGGTTTAATAACGGGTAAAGTATCATAGAGCTTATAGACATATTCGAAACTTCTCTCAGAAATCATATATACCGCTCCACGCGCATGATTTCTTTCTTCAATATCGTACACCAGCTCTCCGATTTTTGGATCTTCCGGATTTACGGCTCCGATACGGAACTCATCTTGAGTAAAATAGAAACACACCGCTTGAAGCGCCTGGGCTTGCTCACGCTCAACTTGGCGAAGTGCTTGCTGACTTACCGGAAAATGACGTAGATCAATGTGGTGAAAACCGGTCTGCGCAGCCTTTCTCATCGTATCCACCTCTAATTCTTTTTGCCCTAAATCCTGCATTTTTTTGTGAAACACAGCACCGGCCGAGACATCATTTGGGTCGACCTTCTCCTCTTTCTTTTTAGTGAGGTCTTCAAGAGACGGATAATTGGACATACGAACAAACGAATTCGGGACCCCCTCATTCTCTTAACGCATCCACATTAGAATTCGACTTTTTACCCCTTGCTTGTGCATGGCCATAAAAAGAGTCGTCCAGACAGATGTTGAAAATACGGTGAACGCTGCAGCGAGCAGCGTGAGGAACCCGACAAAGAGTACCACGGCCAAGAGGAATCCTGCAACGTACATGGCAGCATTCCCCGTCGCAATTGCCACAAGCCACAGAAGTACTGCTGGGAAGAAAAACAGGAGCGCGCCAAAAAAGGTTAGGCAAATGGCTGCAATGTTACAAAGCGCCATGATAAACCCTACCTCTACCGACACCAACCAGTGATCGGTAAAGAGCCGCCATCCTGCTCGGACTGAGGGAATAAAGCCGTAATCTTCAACAACGATGTATCCGGCGGTATAGATAGACCAAACCGCAACCACGAGCCCGATCGTAAGTGCCAAAACCGTAGTAAAGATATACAAAAGAAGGTCTTGTGCAGTTGGCTCAACCAATGCGTTATACATAGCCCACATAATCGAACACCCTACTCCGATAAACACAAGGACACGAAAAATATGAACACCGAGTAAGCGCCAAAAATGGTATACCCCAACATGCCATGCGGTTTCTGAGTTGGGAAGTTTTGCTCGAAGTGTCGATTGAGCAGCCGCTGCAATAAGCGCACCATGCGAACTTACCGCTGCAAAAACAAGCATCGCCATGAGAGCCAAAATGATAATGACAAGCCACAAAAGCCAAATAAATCCTTCCGGAACCATGGAAATATGGACATTTGACCATTGCACATTTTTGATCGCCGGAATCCACGAAAAATACAACGGAATTATGCTTTCGCTATAACCAAATAAATGAATTCGTTTAAAAAATTCCAGAAAACCCATTTGCCCAAGCATGGCTGCAAACAACCCAAATATCCATAGTGTTTTATGGTTCCGAGTAAGATCAAACGCGTGTGAGAGTGCGCGACGATACAGCGATTGCTTTTTCATACAATGACAGGCGAAGAGAAAATATATGTGATTAGTATAGCACAAAAAAAGAAATTCGGCATGATTGCCTTTTTTTGAAAAAACAAATACACTGAATGCGATAGTATATGCAAGCATCTGAGTATCAGAGACAACTTATAGATGACGCGAGAGAGGCCACTGACTACGCCAAGAGGAAGAACGATTATTTCTATACCACAGGAAGAATTCGCCCGGAACTCGAAAAACGTATTCTTTCTCAGCTGATCGGTTCAGTGGATGAATTTTGCGTTGCCGCCACTACTGCAATTGAGACATACGACTACTCAAATCCAGAAGATACCCTCCCTGAACTTCAAGACAACGATACCGAACGTTCCCCAGAACGGGGCGACGACTTTTTTCTATATTGTATTTTGCAAAAAATATCTCATGACCAGAAACTGCAGAATCACCTTCCAAAAGAATGGGTTGATGCCACATACCAAAAACTTTCAGAGGCTATTCTTGAACGAAGGAGGAAGATTATTAATGCCCAAAATAGAAATCCTCAGTCTGCTGAAAAAAACCCAAGCTTGCTTTATGATGAAGAAAACACAGCAGACTTATCACTCTCAAACAAAGTGGTTCTTGAATATTTTCGGAATGATCAGGAGTCAGACAATATGCAAGCTGAATTTGAATCAGGGTTTCACACTTCATTTGACCCACACATGGTCATGCTCGCAAAAATTACTGATCTCTTAGGCTCCTTTGGAAGTAAAAAAACTATCGATTATGTGGTCAATCTGGCCAAGCAAGATGGCATTTTTTTCATTCCATCGACTGCTCTGAAAAAAATTGATAAAGATTACACTGAGCAATCCCTTTTCAAAGCAAAACAAGAATTACGCAGAGAACGACTAGCTGACCCCGAACTTCATGCTCCAGGCATGGGTGAAAAAAATATTGAAACCACCCTTCTTTTTCTCAATACCAAGAACACCTACAAAATAGAGAAAGATGGTTTTTCCTGTTACGGACAAACATGGGATTTGGGAGCATACAACCGCCCCGAGTTCACCGTTGAACGAATTGCCCAAAATGACACCTTTGCCATTGTTGATGGTCATGGAGAAACCAAAGGTATTTTCTCGTTACCTCATGGAGAGAGTCAGAGGATCACGGTAACCCCAAAAGAACGCTTACTGGAGCTTGGACAATTTCTTCCTCTTCCAACGGATGCAAGCACTCCTGAATCATACACTCATGATCTTCTTGCGCTTGAAAAAGAACTTCCTTTTGTTCCATGGAGAACCCTCTCTTTTGCCGAACAACAATGGTTCCTTTCCTGGCAAAAAAATCTTCCCGAAGATAGTAAAGAATTGGTTCCAGCTTTCCTCTTTCACTTCAAAGAATATGGTGCGCGAGCTGCGTTGTCTTTTGCAACGACAGGAAAAACGGGACTAGAAACTCCACTTGCCATTGCCAAAACCCTACCAAAAGAAACGGCCAAACGAGTATTTTCGGCCTACAGCAATGTCATGACCGTCTCGGAAAGAATTGATGAATACGTCACTTCGATTCTTCCTCGCCATTCAGATACAAATATTCACGCTGTGGCAGCAAAAGAGGCTGCGGCACGGGCAGCACAGCTTCTCCAACACTTTGCAGAGGCAGAAGATAAGGACCCTGAGACACTTCTTAAAGAACTTGAACGCATTGAAGCCTCGACCGTCGCCTTGGCCGCTATTTTTAAAGCAACCTTCAAAGGGAAAGAAGGCGTAGATTGGAACCTTGTCCAAGGCCTCTCTTTAGAAATAAAACCTGGAAAAACTTTGACGGAAGAAGAAAAAGAAGAAATGATAACTATTTCTGAAGCTAACTATCCTGATGAGCCAGAAGTTCCGAAAGAAGTACGGTCTATGCTTTTTCCTCAGACTGGAAAAGATTCAGACGCTCTTCAAAAAAATGACTTTAGAATACTTTGGCGACAAAATGATAAGGGCGAAAAAAGTATTGCGGCTTTTCTTCGTGCTGAAGAAAAAGGGGATGACCGTGTATATCTTGGTAGCCTGAATGTTTCGCCCGATCTGAAAAGTGCTGCTATTGGCGAACAGTTTTTAGCTGAGACAATTCGATCTTATCATGGATCCCAAACCATTGAGGCCTTAGGGGTGCCGGAAAATCTAGCCCTTACGCATTATGTTGAAAAACTTGGTTTTAGAGGAGTAAAATATGACAAAGAAGCCCCTGGCACAAAGCATGGTTGGTTTGAAATAGAAATTCCCAAAGATGAAAAAAGCAGTGTACTGCGTAAGCTCTCCAAAGAAGATCTTATGGCTCTAGCCCATCAAGCCCCCCGAGACTTCCCTCTTGATGGAAAAAATCAAATTGTTTTTATTGCCACTGTACCAAAAGATCTTCCCATTCTCTCTCAGACTTTTTCAAAACTCACGGAAAATGGATACCAGCTTGTTCGTCATTTTGAACTAGGGGAACGCAAAGTTGAACGACTCTATGGCTTTGAGAAAGTTTCAGAGCCTGTCCCACAAAAACTCAAAGAGTGAGCGATGAAATCGCGCCACTTCTTCATGAGTGACAACAAAGGAAACCACGTGCCCATCTTTGACCGACAAAAATGAAACATCGTTATTATATACTTCAACCGCAACGGTGAATGGGTATTTTGCCGGGTCAATTAATTTTGCCTCAGTGAATTCTGTATTCATCGAAGCCACATATTTTCTCGATTCTTCGCTGTCTGTTAAAATGAGTTTCTTTTTAATCTGCTTTTTTAGTCGCTTGGAGATATACTCTTTATCAATTTGCGCTAAATAGGCATCAACGGTTTTACTATCAGCGAACGTATAAATCGTATCTTTCGCATCGAGTGATTCATTCAACGCAACTTGCAAACCATCGAGCCCTTCAAAAAAACGCACCCCGGCTCTATTCTGTGCCAAACTAAACGATCCTTCGAGGGTTTTAATAGTCGTTTTCATTTCATCTTCAAGAAGTGCGGTATCGCGCTTTTTTTGTTCCAGTAAATCAAACAGCTTGTTTGGATGCACCGGTTTGTAGTATGCCTCTCTCCCCTCTTTTCGGTACTCCAATAACCCGCGGACCAATAATTCTGGAAGGGCATCGTACACCGTAGCCCGAGAGAGCTCCGTTTTGGCAAGAATCTGTGGCACGAGCATTTCTCCTCCACTCGCTAAAATTACATACACCTCGGCTTGGTGCTCAGGTAGCCCGGCTTTGACGAGCGTATCTTTGAGTGTCGACATAATCAACCTATATATAATGAGTAGAAAAATACTATCCACAGCTTGGCTTATTTAAGCCATTTTTTTATGTCTCTCATTCGTACGTTGCCCGTACGAAGACATCTTTTTGTGCTTACTATAGCAAAAGTATAGCATACTTTACTGTATTTGTCAAGTTTTTATAGACGTATATTTATATTTCATTATTTAGCTTTATATAGCAAAATTAAAGTATATAAATATATAATACATACGCCATATATTGACAAATTTACCAAAACCGGGTATACTGTGCTGTTACGATGAAAGACCAAGAGGACGTAACCCAAGCTAAACACCTTACAATTTAACCGGTCACCCAAGGGAAGGAGAGAGCCTACGGGAGACCACAGTACATATATAGATATAGAATCTACACGCGCTCTCTCCCACAGACGTACCTTATGGTACTCGCAGGATAGAGCGCGTTTTTGTTCCAACAATCGAGGGAAGCGTAAAGCCAGGATACAGTTACGACTAGGCCTGAAGCACCTACCTACCTTCGATTGTCGGCGCAAGTTCCCCTCTTTAATGAGGGTTGTAGCGAACGCAAGACAACTGTACGAGTATGACGAAAGTGAGACGGAGAGAGTCCTTTTCGCCAGATGAGTACCCGAGTGTGGTCAACTGCGGTAACGCGGTTTCCCACCTCGATCTCGACAAATTCTCCCTCTTGCCCACGTGGTAGGAGTGGATATGGGGAGTGTGGTCGAGTGGTGTAGCAATACGCCACTCCCCCGCCCGCGATATCCCTACACGTGTTTTTCGAGACACGGTAGTACCGAGTGCGTCCTTTCTCAAACTCGTCGCAAGATGACTTGAGGTAGGGACAGTCGGCACTACGACAGAGGAAGCAGCTGACTTGTAGAAGTATGGTGTGGGCCTACAGCCGACACACGGAAAATACAGGTCGCTGTGCAGCTTGCGAGAGAAACGAATGCTGTATAGAGAGCCGATGATCATTACAATTTATTTCGTTCTGAAAAATAACACAGGAAGTTGTTTTTCAAAACGAGCGCAGGAATGAAAGTTCGTGCGCCGAAAAACCATTCGCTGCCAGAGTGGCACGAACACAACCGCCTCACATGGAGGCAGAACGGACAAAACGATGATGACCAAGGCAAAGTTTAACGAAGTCGAAAAAGAGACCAATTCGTTGATAGCCGGATCGGAATTAATGTTCAGACGGCTGATGGCAAAAAAAAGAGGGAGGCAAGACTTCTATGATTCGGCCTCCCTTGAGGAGGTAGAGAAGGAGTATCAAGCCGCCCGAACGGCGGCCGAGCACGCAGAAAGCAAGTTCAAGGAGGCACTAAGCCACTTCAAGCGAGACAGTCCGCGAGAGTGGCTCGCCGAGCGAGCAAAAGCATTCGAAATGGCCACCACTTAGGAAAAAAGGCGCTCGGACCGCGCTCAACAAATAGTCCACACCAACCAAAGTCGCGTCTTCAAAAAACGGCGCGAAAGATCCGAACGTCTGTTCGGTTCGCTGGGCAAAATGCCTGGCTGCAACTCGAGAACGGCGATTGATTTGTTTGCACAACAATCGATCGCCTCCTCAATTCCCTACTCTTTACGAAGAGTCGGGTGAGAGGAAAAAAATATCTTTCTACCACTCTATTCGTGTACTGCTTGTATGTACAGGAAAGGAGTAGCAGGAAGAAATTTCCTGATATAGACACAAGAAAAACAGATGATGGATGCATGAGTGCAAACCCGTTCATTACTTTTCTTCTGTCATCATGGTGGTGTACCACTGGGTAGTTGTTTCAGCCCATTCCTTTATCCATGTGATTAAAAAACATGCAGATAAAGAAACAATAATGAAACACTGGTTGGTTCGTACCAGGGTAAACGAACACGCTTTCGCAGTAAAGCACTGCTACAAAACGAGAGACCACGACTCGTTAAAAGTGTGGAGGAGTTTCAAAATGTCGACCTACAACGTCACCGCGACCGCCATCACCATCAACAACAGCAACAGCAGCGGCAAGCTCTTGAAAATCGGTTTCGGCACCCCGGCCCAGAACGACGCGATCGTGAGGGACGCGAAGGCGTCCCTCGAGGCCCTGGCGCTCCAGGGCGGGGAGATCGCCCTCCTCAACGGTCCGGCCTCGCTCCCCGCGGCCTGCGTCATCGCGCACGGGGTGTGCCACAAGTTCGGTGCGGTTGGGGTCTTCGACCCCAAGATGGGGGGGTACGTGATCTCGATCACCCACAACCCGACCTTCGCCCTGGGGCAGGTCATCCCGGCCACGGAGGTCAAGGAGGTCTGATCAACTTCCTCTAGATAAAATTCCCTGATTGATTATCAGGTTGGAGTAAAGATTCTTTTTCTTCATTAGGAAAAGAAGATACCTGACTCTAGAAAACGACAGGCTGGTGGTCACACAACCAAAACTGTGTGAGCCTTGGAGAAGCAGAGCTCCTGTCCGCCGGACATAAATGGCAAAGCACTCGAGACCTATAGTTGTTTGGCACACAAACAGCTATAGGATCCTCGATTGATACGCTGAATTTTATCGGAATATCAATTGAGGAAACCAAAACCACGCACGCATAATCTAAAGAGATTCATGCAGTGTTCGGTAACAATCCTCAGGAGGGCAACCATGAAAGTGGTACTGTGTGGCCCGCCGCGTTCTGGCAAATCCTGCCTCAGGCAGGGCCTCAAAGACGCGATCCGGGCCATCCCGGGCGCGCCGTACCCATACGTGGTTACGGCGTGTCCGGATGGGGAGGGCTCCTGGTTCCAGGAGACGGTGAACACATCCCCAGAACGGGCGGCCGAACTCAAGGCCGCCTATAAATCAAAGTTCACCCCCGAGTTTGTGCGGCGCATCGCAGACTCGGTGAAAAATGTCGCGCTTCCCCTGACGTTGGTAGACATCGGGGGAATTCCATCGGCAGAGAACAGAGAGATCTGTGCCTCTGCCACCCATGCCATCCTCCTCGCAGGTGACATGGGCCGCCTGCCTGAGTGGCGGGCATTTTGCGAGGAGCTGGGGATTTCGGTACTGGCCGAAGTTCACAGTGACTACCACGGATCCAGTGACACCACTCCTTTGCTCGGCGAGGATGGTGTCTATAAGGGCTCGGTTCACCACCTCGAACGTGGTGAACCGGTCGCAGAGCGTCCGACCATTCGGGCGCTCGCCGAGATTCTCGTGAAAGTAGCTACTTCATAAGAACAAATAAACAGCTGCACAACGAAAGAAGCTTGAAAGTCGACGTCAAGGAAAGCGACGTCGACAAAAAGGAGGGAGCAAACGTCCTCGTCGTGAAGACGTGGACGTATTACATGATTGAAAGTGATGGGCGAGTGTCGCTCGTCACTCGTCCCATCTGGGGTGCTCGCTCCTCTAAGCCCCACAAGGGGCTCGACTCATACTATAGAAAGGAGGTGGTTACGGATTCGGGCCTACGGGCCCGGTTCATCGAAGTCCGTCCCCGGCCCAACTGGGACGAGGACTATCTCCACCACGAACTGGTGGAGTAGAGAAGTAAAAAAATAAAAGCGCCGAAATTTCAAAACTATCGGTGAAGATCCGCGCCATTCTTGATGCGTTTCCGGATACATTCTGTATCTGTTTTGAGAAAAAAGTCCAAAGCATTCGGACAAGTTGGCGAACGGTTGTATCAACACTGTTCGCCTCCTCAATTCCATATTCTTCACAAAGAATGTGGTGAGAGGAAAAAAATGGAGAACACGATGAACGACAAAATTAACGCTCTTCCCTCATGGATCCCGACCAGCATCGCAGCGTGGATCGCTGGAACGGGAAACCAAGACATATTCGGGTGGATCGCCGCCGGAATGGTCAGCCAAGCGGGGAAAAATATCCCCGAACTCAGGGCTATGGGAGAGGAGGTCGAAAAAATCATACCCCTTCGAATTCTGCAGCTGGCGGCTGACCCGTACGTATTCGATGCGTACACCTGTCAGATCAGAGAAAGCGGTGCCGAAGCGTTGAGGCTCGCGGTAAGCGAAAAAAAGGAGGATTGGGCTAATGAAAACAGCCCACTCGTAGTGGTGGCGCTCTACAGGCTTTGGTTTGAAATATTGCACGAGGCTATTGTTCAAGGACAGGCTGCGTGCGACGAAAGGAGTGTACGCTACAATAGTGATGAAATCGAGTGGCTGAAAACCCAACTGCAGGGTGGGGCAGACCTCGACACTATCTTTACGGAGTTTGCTCAAAAGCATCCGAACTATCTCACTTTCCCTTTGAATATCGATAGGGAGACGCTCGAGATGGTCACGGGTGTGCAGTGTACCCATGGATGGTGGGGGCAATTGCTTATGCAGGCTAAAAAGGAGGTATAAAAAAGTAAATTTCTAAAAAAACGGTGGCCAAGTCCGTACGATACTTGGCTTCTCAATTTCCCCTCTTTGCAAAAAGAGTGGATGAGAGAAGGATATGTTTACCTCACCCGAGGTAAACAAAAACCTTTAATTTGTGTGGCAACCATGCCCACGTTACCTCTTTCATTTGTAGCGATGAAAGAGAAAAAAGGAGCTACAACCATGAAGACGAACCACTTGGCCAAGACCCTCTTTCTCCTCAGTGAGAAAACAATGATGATGACAGGGAAGGACTTCGAAAAAATCGCGAAAATGATCACAAGTCTGTTCGATCTGGAGAAAGTGGAGCTCGTCTCCTTCTTCGAGACGCAGATCAAAGGTCTCGAAAAAACGGCAGAGTTCTTCGAGAAGACTCCTCCGCCCCAGGGAAAGTGGCCGACGCGATGGTTGCGAGCGGCAAAAAAGAGAGATGAACTGAACGATTTGATCGAGGTGCGAAACACGCTCGGAAAGGGCGCGCCGACGCAGCTGAAAAAGCTGGTTCTCCGCCTCGAGGCTCTCGATAGGCGGATGAGCTCTCTCGCACCCTCTCTCGATGTGCGCGAGCCCTGGCCCGAGCCGGCAGATCGCTGGAAGAAGAAGTTCTTTGGTCGCACCATCGATGCAGGTTGGTGGTGTGACGAAACCCTCGCCATCTTCAAGGCGATCAAGGAGTAAACAACACACAAACAGGAGGGATGGTAATGGGGTTTATAATGACCCTATTACCTTCTCAATTCCATATTCTTCTTAAAGAATATGGTGAGAGAAAAAACAATCATTTCACACAAGCTCTATACCTACTTTTCACTATCTGATCATTGGCACTCTCTCCCCCCAAGAAATTGGGTTTTGCCACTCGTCAATTGGCGCGAATGTTCTATAGAGCTTATGTGAGTTGAGTTACAAAAAAGACCCTTTTAGAAAGGGTCTTTTTTATATCCACTTTTACGCCTCCATGATCTTTTTAAACTCATCCTGTTCTACGGTTTCTTTGGCCATGAGTACTTTTACAAGCGCATCCATCTTGTGTTTCTTTTCTTGTAGTACTTTTTCTGCGCGTTGTTTTGCTTCTTCTAAAATTGCGGCAATTTCACTGTCAATCATTTCAGCAGTCTTTTCACTATAATTTTTCTTTTCATGAATTTCTTGTGCCAAGAAAATAAGTTCTTCATTCTCTCCAAACACACGCGTTCCCAATTTTTCACTCATACCATAGCGCACGACCATGGCAGTTGCCATCTGAGTCGCTTTTTTCAAATCGCTCGATGGGCCAGTTGAAAGGTTGTCACGGCCATACATCATCACTTCAGCCACGTAGCCGCCCATAGCCATAGCCATGTCGTCTTTAAAGTCGCCGAGTGTTTCGTAACGTTTATCGGTTTCTGGCATCGACAAGGTGTAACCCCCGGCCATACCACGACCAATAATCGACACCTTACGCACAGGGTCGCATTTTGGCATAAAGTGACCTACAATCGCGTGGCCAGCTTCGTGGTACGCGGTCATTTCACGTTCTTTATCAGTCATCACCCGTGAACGTTTTTCTGGCCCTAAAATTACTTTATCAATGCTCTCCAAAACATCGGTCTGATCAATAATTTTCTTTCCGCGGCGCACCGCAAGAATGGCCGCTTCATTGAGAAGATTCGCCAAATCTGCCCCGGTAAATCCAGGGGTGCGTTCTGCTAACCGCTGCATAGACACCTCAGGAGAGAACGGCTTGTTTTTTGCATGCACCTGTAAAATTTCTAAACGCGCCGCTAAGTCTGGCTTATCGATGACGACTCGACGATCAAAACGACCAGGGCGAAGAAGTGCCTGATCGAGTACATCTGGGCGATTCGTTGCCGCCATAACGATCACCCCAATGTTTGGATCAAACCCGTCCATTTCAACGAGAATTTGGTTCAAGGTTTGTTCACGTTCATCATGGCTTCCACCTAAACCCGCACCACGTTTCCGACCTACCGCATCAATTTCATCGATGAAAATAATCGCTGGAGCAGATTTTTTCGCCTTTTGAAATAAATCACGTACCCGTGACGCACCGACCCCCACAAACATTTCTACGAATTCAGAACCGCTCATGTGGAAAAATGGGACTCCGGCTTCTCCGGCAACGGCTTTTGCAAGAAGTGTCTTACCGGTACCAGGAGACCCCATGAGAAGCACCCCCTTAGGGATTTTTGCACCCATGTCTGCAAATTTTTTCGGATTCTTTAAGAAATCCACGACTTCTTCAAGCTCCTCCTTCGCTTCTTTGGCACCTGCAACATCTTTAAAGGTTTTCTTTTCTTTGCTTTCTTCTGGTTTTACTTCTTTTGCGCTGCTTTGACCAAAACCCATCGCCCGGCTGTTTGCTCCGTTTACCTGGCGGGTCATGAAGAAAAGAAGGCCTCCCAAAAGAAGAAATGGAAGCAAGTAAGGTGCGAGTGATTTTACCCAAAAAGCAACACCACTTTCATCCTTCACTGACACCTCAACACCTTGAAGTTTTTCTCCGGCCACACCGTAGTCGGTCATGAGTTCAGAAAATGATTGCGTATATTCTTTGCGCACCTTTTCCTGTTTTTCACCTTCTTTTTTGAGGGTTACATACATGTAATCCCCTCTCACCTCGATGCTCTTTACCTCCTCTGCTTCAATCTGCTCAACAAGCTTACTAATGCCCACATCTTGTGGTTTTTCCGCACGATTTGCTGCGAAACTAAGCCCGTACGCCACAAGCGTTAAGACTGCAATAACAAGGAAAAATTGTTTCAAAAGTTGCTTCATAAAATAAGATCAAGTCGTTTTTTCAGTATAGAGGGAAAAATTGAGCTTGTCAATCGTTTGGGGTAGGGTCCTGTCAAAACAAAAACCCGACCTTGCGGTCGGATTTTTTGCTTCATTATTCTTGTGCAGGTGCTTCCTCTTTTCCTTCTTCTTTCTTAGGAGCATCCTTTTTAGCACGTTTTTGTTTTCCTTTTACCCCTTCGAGTTTCAAACCTAACCGATGATCAGCAGGTTCAATGTTCACAATTTCGAAGGCATATGGCTGCCCTACGGTAAACTTCTGTTTTACTTCTTCAACATCCTTCATTGGAGTGTCTGAAAGTTCAGAGATATGAGCCAAACCATGAATATCGTTATCGAGTTTGACCATAAGGCCAAACGGTTCAATTTTGTGAACCACACCCTCTACTACATCGCCGACCTTATACTTCTCTTTCACGCTCTTCCATGGGTCATTCACGAGGCGCTTCATGGAGAGGTAGATTTTTGATTTGTTGAGGTCAATAATTTGAGCTTCAACGCGATCACCAACCTTAAGTACATCTTTCGGATGATCGATTCTCTGCCATGCAATTTCTGAAATATGGACCAAACCTTCTAAGCCTTCGCCAAATTTCACGAATGCACCGAATGAAGTAAGCGCAGCCACTTCCCCTTTAATGGTGTCGCCGATCTTATATGAATCGAGAACAGCTTTCTGCTCATCTTCCCACACGGCTTTCTGAGAAACAATCAATTTCTCTTCTTTTTGGTTGACATCGATCACTTTTACCTGCATTTCTTTGCCGATCAGTTCACGAAGTTTTTCCAAAATACGATTCTTTTCTCCGCCTGGAACACGTGGGTAGTTCTCAGGAGAAAGTTGCGACACTGGCATAAAGCCTGAAATCGCATCCACCTGCATCATAAGCCCACCTTTGTTCGCCTGAAGTACTTTTGCAGTAAGAGTCAAACCATCTTGCATGAGCTTTGTCATGCGGTCCCAGACACGCTGGTGACCAGCGGAACGGAACGAGAGTTCCATTTCGCCATTTTCGTTTTCCTGTTCAATAATGGTGGCTTCAACGGTCTCGCCCACCTTAATATGTGAAAATTCACTTGATTCGCCGAACAATTCACGGCCACGAACGATACCAGTGGTGAGCCCTTGAATGTCCAAGCGGACAATACCGTTTCCAATCGAAATAACTGTTCCTGACACGATATCGCCTACTTTTGGCAAGATTTGAAAATATTCTTTCAAAAGTTTTCCAAACTCACTCTCCATTGCGGCATCTTGTTTTTTTGCTTTTGCGACCATATTATAATCCCCCTTTAGCCAGAACCCTTAAAAGGAGTCGGCATCCCAAATTTTGGGATATGAATAAATGTGCGCGTAGTATAGCAGAAAAATGAACCATGTCAAGGGCTTTACCATCCTATTTTTTATGAAATCCTACCCCTGCTTCATGTTTTCCAATTCACGCTCTATTTTTTGCTGAACTAAGCGAATTGGCTCCACCGCTATTTCATCGTCGAGATGACGATTTTCATGGTAATGAAAGGGGTTGTCTAAATCTTTAATAAGCCCAATCATGTAGGTCAGAAGAAAACTAATGGCCCCCACAAAAAAGATCGATTCTCCGAGTGGCCCCATTTGAACAAAAAGGAGAAGAAGAATGACAAGAAAAGTAAAGCTCTCTGCAATCGCATACGCGGTTGCAATAAACGTGGTTTCACGGATGGAATGGACGCGAATCACGAATTTACGGAGTGCATTTTGCTCTTGTTTGAGACGGGTAATAAAATTTGCCTGAGTCAGTGTTTCCATGGCCACAAAGTGCGTATTACATTCACGAATGGCTGCCATGATTACCTGAGTGCGCTCTTGTTTATGCAGCCATCGGTCAATATTCCCGGCCAAACCCGCAATATGCACTAAAAATGCCTGAACTGCTGGATCTTTTTGTCGTTTCCAGATAATAAGATTTTCATCAGCCAAAACATCGAGAGAAGCGGACATTTCCCCAGGAATTTTTTCCGCCTCTTTATAATCGGGAAGAAGGCCAGAGATAAGAAAACCGAGCAAAAAGACATTGGCCGATACCATCGCCGCGACAAGCGGACTCATGGGCATAATTTCTAGCCCAAAAGAAACCAAAAGCCATTTTACGGCCATGAGTAAAAAAACGAGAGGCAAAACACTCAGTGTCAAAAAGTGTTTTCGAAGAATTCGCTTAAACATGTGTTTCAAAAAATGAAATACCGCATTCAACCCCTTTTCTACCAAAAGAAGCATAGAATTTTTTTCACGAAAATACAAGGCATACGAGTTGGCAAGGCAAATTTTTTAGAGTATACTTCTGTCTATCACATATTGATTGAATATATACACATATGCATTTTTCGTGGCTCGGCGGAACAGCAGTAAAAATTCAGGCAAAACCTTTTGAAGACGACATTACCATTGTGATCGACCCGTATAAACCTGCAACCGGATCGTTTCCACGAAGTCTGACTCCTCACATTGCAATTTACACCGAAGGCGAAGAAGGGAGTATCACGCTTTCTGGGGAACCATTTGTCGTTGCAACTTCTGGAGAGTACGAAATTAAGGGGGTGCTTGTGACTATGGCAAGCTCCTCTACTCCGGGCCAGTTAGTGTGCCGACTGGACGCGGAAGGGTTGTCTGTTGGTTTCCTCGGCAAAAAGAAAGGGAAATTATCAGAAAAAGAACTTGACGTACTCGGTGGGGTAGACATTCTCTGTGTCCCAACAGGCGGAGGAAAAACACTTGATGCAGAGCAAGCAGTGGAAATTACGAATACGCTTGAACCTCGGATGGTGATCCCCGTTGCCTTTGCATCAGACACCGATCCCACAGCTGCCCCAGTGGAAACATTTCTCAAATCGTTTGGCATGGGGCCACAAACTCCAGAAAAAAAGCTCATTATCAAGAAAAAAGATTTACCTCAGGAAGAAACTCGTGTCGTTGTTTTAGCCAAAGAATAACCCTCTCGGCGTATGCCCTCAAAGCGTCCGCGAACCACAAAAAAATCGAAAAAAGCCAATTCCCAAGAAAACGCCAATTACCCTGGCGTTTCTGCGGAAATCGCCCGTGAAATTGCCGCGGCCGTAGAGCGCGTACCGGAAAAAGTGATGTCAGAATATCGCTCCGAAGAGCCCAAAAAAAGCCTCCGCATGGTTGCAGATGGAGTGCACCGAAAGAAGCAGAAACTTCTTTTTACCGGCGTTGGGGTTTTTATTGGCCTCATCATCCTCATGTGGGGGTGGAATGCAAGAACGTTTATCACTGATGCCTTTTCTCACACCAACGGGGAAAATCTTTTTCCCAAAACGCGGCGCGACATTAGTTCCTTTTTTGAAAAAATCGACCAAACACAAGAGCTGCAAACAGTTCCCGCGGCTTCAACGACGAATACAACCACGGCTCTCAACGAAAGTTTCACCGTCCTTTTTGGAGGTGAAGAGCCCCCTGCTACAGGGACTTCAACGACGAGCTCGCTTGCGACAACAAGTACTGCCGTGATACGCTAAGACCGTTCAAAAAAATTTTATGAAAGACAAATCCACCCCAGAACTTCTTCCCCGTACATTCGGTAGAGTAGAGCCAATTGCTTTGGTTCAAGAAATGCAAACGTCGTACCTCGACTACGCCATGAGTGTTATCGTGGCCCGTGCCCTCCCCGATGTGCGGGATGGCTTAAAGCCAGTACATCGTCGTATTCTCTACGCGATGTGGCTTCTTGGTCTTCGCCATACTGCGAAGTACCTCAAATCCGCTCGTGTTGTCGGAGACGTGATGGGTAAGTACCACCCTCACGGAGATACGGCAATTTATGATTCTTTGGTTCGCATGGCGCAAGATTTTTCCATGCGCCTCCCTCTTGTACACGGGCAGGGAAACTTTGGATCGATGGATAGTGACAGCGCCGCAGCCATGCGCTACACCGAAGCGAAACTTCATGCACTTGCCGAAGAAATGTTATTTGATATTGAAAAAGAGACCGTCGATTTCGGCCCAAACTACGATGGCTCACAAAAAGAGCCTCGTGTTCTCCCAAGCAAAATTCCAAACTTGCTACTAAACGGAAGCATGGGTATTGCGGTCGGTATGGCCACAAACATTCCCCCTCATAATTTGGGAGAATTGTGTGATGGTGTGGCCGCGGTAATTGAAAACCCTAAAATTACCGTGGAAGAACTCATGGAGTTTATCAAAGGCCCAGACTTCCCAACCGGTGGTATTATTTACAACAAAAAAGATATCCTCACCGCCTACGCAACAGGCCGAGGAGGAATTGTGCTTCGAGGAAAGACCGAAATTCAGGAATCAAAAACCGGAACCTTTCGCATTATTATTTCGGAAATTCCTTACCAAATGAACAAAGCGACGTTCATTGAAAAAATTGCGAATTTGGTACAGGAAAAGAAACTTGAGGGTATTAAAGATTTGCGCGATGAGTCAAACAAAGATGGTGTTCGCATTGTGATTGAACTCAAAAAAGATTCTTATCCGAAAAAAGTGCAAAATGCACTCTACCAAATGACCGAGCTCCAGACTACCTTCCACGTGAACATGTTGGCGCTTATTGATGGTATCCAGCCACGTGTCTTAAACATTAAAAACGTTCTTGAAGAACACATTAAACACCGTGAAGTCGTAGTGCGCCGTCGTACGGAATTTGACCTCAACAAAGCCAAGGATCGAGCTCATATTTTAGAGGGGTTGAAAAAAGCACTCGACAAAATCGATCTCATTATTGCGCTCATTCGAAAATCAAAAGATAAAGATGAGGCCAAAGCAAACCTCATGAGCAAGTTTGATTTCAGTGATCGCCAAGCGGTCGCCATTCTTGAAATGCGCCTGCAGCAACTCGCAAACCTCGAAAGACAGAAAATCGAAGATGAGCTCAAAGAAAAACTTGCGCTTATAAAAGAACTTGAATCCATTCTTGGAAGTGCGAAAAAAATCCTTGCGCTTATTAAAACCGAAACGCTTGATATTAAAGCCCGCTTTGGCGACGTGCGACGTACCCAAATTATCGCCCATGGAGTGAAGGAGTTCAGCATCGAAGATTTGGTACCGAACGAACCCACCATCGTCATGGCAACCAAAGATGGGTATATCAAACGTATCCCAACAGACACCTTCAAAACACAGCATCGCGGCGGAAAAGGAGTGGTCGGGCTCACCACAAAAGAAGAAGATGTTATTGATCAGCTCATTACGACAAACACTCACGATAACCTTCTATTCTTTACGAACCGCGGTCGCGTATTCCAACTTCGTGCTTACGATGTACCACTCGCCTCTCGTACCTCGAAAGGTCAGGCCATGGTGAATTTTTTACAGCTTGCTCCAAATGAAAAAGTGTCTGCCATGCTTTCAATGGATGACATTACGAAGTACAAATTCTTGGTCATGGTAACTAACAAAGGAACGATTAAGAAAACCCCGCTTGAAGACTTTGAGAATGTTCGTCGATCTGGTCTTATTGCCTTAAAACTTAAACCAGACGACATGTTAGAGTGGGTTCGCCCATCCACAGGAAAAGACGACATTGTACTCGTGACGGCAGAGGGCCAAGCGATTCGTTTTCGTGAAGCTGATGTTCGGGCGATGGGCCGCACCGCAGCCGGGGTTCGCGGTATGAAAATAAAATCGAGCGATGAAATTGTTGGCATGGATATTATTTCACCAGACCTCATTAAACAAGGTGTTATTGAACTTCTGGTTATCTCAACCCATGGGCTCGGAAAACGCACGCCGGTTGGCGAATATAAGGTTCAGGGACGTGGTGGGAGCGGCATTAAAACCATGGCCGTAACCGAAAAAACGGGTCGTATTATGGGGGCCCGCATTGTGAACACTGCTGACGACGCAACTGATATTATGGTGATCTCAATGAAAGGGCAAGTTGTTCGCACCCCACTCTCATCCGTCTCTTCACTTGGTCGCGCTACACAGGGTGTTCGAATTATGCGCTTCAAGGAAGAAGGAGACGTGGTCGCCAACATGACCATGGTATAAAAAAGTCCGTCATAAAAAATAGCCCATATGGGCTATTTTTATTTATCTAGATCTCGAGAACGGTCTGTACGTCTTCATAACTCTGAAGATGTGTGGGTGCGGTCGCGTACCCTTGCACCTCTCTCGCATACAAGCGCCCATCATGAAGGTTAAGGTACAAATCGATACTCTTTGGAACAGGGGTAAACCGTACATAATCTCGATCCTGCTGCACTTCACTCACAGACAAACCGGCTCGGGCAATAAACCGCAGGCCGATTCTTGCCCACGTTATAGCTTGCTCACGCTCCCGCGGAGTACTGTTGTTTTCTTCAAGGGCACGAATAATACGGCTATTTAATTCATGCACTTGCTCCTGCTCGTCAGCCTCTCCTCGAAAATTTCTCCCTTGCTGCAGAATCTCAGCACGAGCTTCTCCTTCTCTTTTTGATATATCACGCCCAGAAAAATTTTCTTGCATAACGATTACCGTAAATTTTTTAATGCCTCACGAAGAAGTTCCTCAGTTGATCTACCCTCTCCCTCTATCTGCTCAACCGCCTGCTTTGCCTCGTCTTTATCATATCCAAGAGAGAAAAGTGCCTCAATGACCTCACCCATAACACCATCTTGCACAGGAGAACTATCTCCATCACCAAGAATGGCCATTTTTCCTTTCAGTTCAACTACTAGACGCTCGGCGGTTTTCTTTCCCATACCCTGAACTGCAGTAAGATATTTTACATCACCTCGAGCAATAGCCTGCTTCATTTTATCAATGGAACCTAAAGAAAGAATGCTCATCGCAGTTTTTGGGCCAACACCTGAGACACTCAGAAGTTCTTCGAAAAAAAACCGTTCTCCCTCAGCCTGAAAGCCGAATAATTCTAGAGACGAGTCACTCACTTTAAGGTATGTTTCGAGGGTCTGTTCAGAACCAATCGGGAGTTCGAGAAGTGTTTTAGGACTCACCATGACGGTATACCCTACCCCCCCTGCAGTCAAAATAATAACCTGTTGCTTTATTTTTTTTATAATTTTTCCGGAAATCAAACTGATCATATGTTGTGATGTGTAGAACCTTGACCACTCACTTTTATTCTAGTTTATCATATATCCACCTCTCATTCTATACGCCTAAAAAGAAGAAAACGTTGCACGAGGCGATGCAACGCTTCCCTTCCTGAACCCCCCACCAACCACTACCAAATCTCGGGTACGACTCTCAGATCACCTGTTTCGACAGACCGATCTAAAAACCGTTCACCCCAGATTATTGCCTCGCTCACGGCCCCATCACAGTTCCCCAACACTTGCTGCCATCCGCGCAAGAAAGGATGCATCGGGTGTTCAGGCACGCGGCTCAGGTCGACCGTGAGGCACTTGAAGAAGTACAGCGTCTGTATTGCCAGATCATGCCAGTAGCTGCCCGGCGAAGGGGGGTCTTTGTGCGCACGCAAACATGAAAGAAGGTCGAGCCCGGCCAGGATGAGAGTCTCTTGGCGCACAGGGGCAACAAGGGGTGTTCTTCCAAGACACCACAGGCTCTCTCCGAACAGGAGGTACACGGGGGTAAGAAAGGGTAGCCTCCCTTCACACGCCTTGACTTCCACCGCGTCTCGTTGATCTCTCTTGGAGATCCGTACTTTCCGCAGCTTGAGGTTGACCAGATGTCTATACCTCACCAAGTACTGTGCGGCCCGATCAAACTCTTCGCAGAACAGGTAGCCGTAGACAGCGTCCGTGGACAACTCCCACATTTTCTTTTGCCGAGGCTCCAACGCACTCATGGCTCACCTCTTTCACTTTCTTTTTCTTGGTAGGTAAAAAACGATTATGCGGGGCAACAGTAGTACACCACTCCAAATACCCACTGTCAAGAAAAGTTATGCACTTCAAAGCAGTAAAACAAAAGAAGTGAGCGGACCCCCCTGGTTCCGATCACTCCGAATTCACGCGGCCTGAAGTAGCGGTTGGCAACGAGAAGGACCTCTCTATCTTCCCGCGAACCCGTTCAAGGAGGCCATCGATACACTGCCCATTATACCTGTCAAGGTAATCAGACCAGACATCGCAGAAGGGATCAAGAATCTCACGGGTGATCATGAGTTCCGGATCACAGCGCAGAAGGCGGAGAAAAACCGTCGCCCCTACGCCTGTCGATAAATCGGCTCTCCGAGAACTTATCTCCCCCGGCACCCTCGAGGTGGCCATCCACCGCAGGTGCATTTCGGTAAATCCAAGCACCTCTTTCATACCCCAAGAAGAAGGTACTCCCTGAGCTGGACTGTGCCAGGTAATTCTCGAGAAAAGGACAAACCACGGGGAAAGAAGAGGGAGCCACATTCCAGGAACCGCAGAAACACTCACAAGCCCCTCACCGCAGCTATCCCTACAAATTTCGACAGCAACACCCTTCGACTTATATTTCAAATGGCACAAGGCACGCATCGTAGCACCACTATTCAGCGAATAGATAGGTTTTCCGCAGAACCCGCGCTGAAGTCCCACACGCGATACGAGCAGACTGCTCATTGTTCCTCCTGTTGTACCAGTAAATTTGGCGAAATTAACCGTACCGTAAAAAGTGGCTTTTGTCAAGGTAAACAAAAACACAAGACGTACTCTTTTCGTGCGTCTTGTATAAGTAAAGTACCCGTGCGAAACTACACGGCCTGAATATGTATTTTCACAGACTCCCCGGCCACATCAACAGTGTCTTCGTCCACGGCGTCTTGTATTTCTTTTGCGATAACTTGACGCATGAGTTCCTCTGCATATTGAGACACAACCTTTTTTGTCATCTCGCCCCCGGTAATCCCCAAATGAATCGCGGTTTCTCGCGTTAATTTCATTTCTTTTCTTTTTTGATTAATTGTACGAATGAGATCACGAAGAAATCCTTCAATACGAAGTGCTTCTGTTATTTCAGTATCGAGAATGACACGACAACCCTCCCCTTCTTTTTCCTTCCAGGAAGAAGAATGCTCACGCATGTCGTCGATCTTTTTCATTTCTTTCACGTTCAATTCTTCAAGAAGAATCGCGGCGAATTCTGACGGCAATTCTGGAGTCGTGGCAACACTTTGAAGCACCTGACGCACTTTTACGGCTTCCTCAGCTCGAAGGGAAAGCCCTAATTCGACCAAAATACGGGTCTGACTCATTGTATCGATCACTTTCTGAACCTCAGCCGTCTCATTCTCTAAAACAGAAGGCCATAATTCCAAATGAACACTTTCCATGGCACCGTTTGTTTTTTGATACAACACCTCTGCCATAAACGGAGCAAAAGGAGCTAACACTTTAGAGAATTCTTGGAGAATCGATTTGAGTGTTAAAAGTGCGTGCTGCTTATCTGCTTCGTCCTCTCCCTTAAAACGATCACGGCTACGACGCAACCACCAGGTTGAAAGTACATCAACGAACGCACCGATTGGCCGAGCGGCTTCTGCAAGAGCATAACTTTCAAGCCCACGAGACACCTCACGAACACACTCGCGAAGTTTGGCATGAATCCAAATATCAAGCACATGTAGACTTGGCTTCGAAGATTCTTTGGCATCTTCGGCAAATGATTCGTAAAATACGAGCACGTTTGCAAGCGTGTTTACGATTTTGTTATATACCTCTCGTACTCCGGCTTCGGAAAAATTCAAATTTTCTGCATGCATCACCGGTGAGACTGCTAAATAATAGCGGACTGCATCAACTCCGTATTTAGCAATAATTTCATTCGGATCAGGATAATTTTTTAACTTTTTACTCATCTTTTTTCCGTCTTCTGCAAGCACGATTCCGTTCACAATCACATTTTGAAACGCTGGAACCGACTCACGCACAGGAATAGACGGCTTATCACCAAGTGTGAGCGCCGTAGCGAGCACATGCAAGGTGTAGAACCAACCACGAGTTTGATCTTGAGCTTCACCAATAAAATTCGCTGGAAATCCTGCTTCAAATTTTTCCTTATTTTCAAACGGGTAATGCATTTGCCCGTATGGCATTGAACCTGACTCAAACCAACAGTCGAGCACTTCAGGAATTCTTTTAAATGTTTTTCCGTTCTTCTCGATCACCAAATCGTCCACAATGTGTTTATGAAGATCAGTTACTGTTTTTCCTGTCAGTGTTTCCAATTCTTTAACCGAACCTACGCAAAGCACTTCCCCGTCCTCACTTTTCCAAACAGGGAGTGGCGTTCCCCAAAATCGGTTTCGAGAAATTGCCCAATCATGAGCCCCTTCAAGCCAGTTCCCAAATCGGCCATCGCGCATGTGATTCGGAACCCATGATGTTTTTTGATTATTTTCAAGAAGCTGCTTTTTCATGTGTTCCACCTTCACAAACCAACTTGAGGTGGCATAATTCAAAAGCGGGGTATCACAGCGCCAACAATGTGGATAACTATGTTCAATTTTTTTCTTTGCAAATAACTGTCCTTTCCCGGCCAGCCATTTAATAACAAGAACATCGGTCGCCGTAGGGTCATCTTTTGGCTTCACATCAATCCCTACGAAATCGGTCACGTCTTTGGTAAACTTTCCGTCCATTCCAACATGTTGCACAAGAGGTATTTTTTCACGCTTTCCCAAATTATAATCGTCTTCACCGAACGCTGGTGCGATATGTACAATTCCAGCGCCACTTTCGGTTGAGACAAAATCAGCAGCGACAATACGAAATGCATTTTCGGTATCCTTAAAATAAGGAAAAAGTGGTTCATACTCTACGCCCTGAAGTGCTGCCCCCGTCACCTCTTCAAGTACTTGGTACACCTTGTTATCGATAACCGCATTGACCAATTCTTTCGCTAAAAGATATTTCTTTTCATCGCCCTCAATACTCACAACCACGTATACCACTTCTTTGTTTACGGCTAAGGCCACATTTCCCGGCAATGTCCACGGTGTCGTTGTCCAGGCAATCGCATACACATCACCTGTTACTGCCAAAACCTTTTCTGGATTCTTTAACTTAAACGACGCATATACTGAAATATCTTTGACATCCTTATAACCGTCGGTCACTTCAAAATTAGAAAGTGGGGTCACGCAATGCGGACAAATATGCATGGCTTTATGCCCTTCATAGATAAGCCCTTTTTTATATAGCTCAGAAAATACCCACCAGACACTCTCCATAAAGGGCGTGTCCATGGTTTTGTAGTCATTTTCCATGTCGACAAAACGACCCATACGCTTGATGGTCAATTTCCACTCTTCGCGGTAGCGCAAAACAGTGTCGCGGCAGGCTTCGTTAAATTTGTCGACTCCATACGCCAAAATGTCTGGCCGACCCGAAAAACCTTTTTCTTTTTCTACAAGGTTTTCAATTGGGAGTCCGTGGCAATCCCAACCCCAACGACGCTCTACTCGATATCCTTTCATGGAAAAATACCGACCGACAATATCTTTAATAACACTTACAGAAATATGCCCATAGTGGGGCAATCCGGTTGCAAATGGTGGACCATCGTAAAACGTATAGGGTTTGTTTTCTGGTCGCAAAGAAACGGATTTTTCAAAAATCTGCTTTTCTTCCCAAAATTTTTGGACTTTTTTCTCTTCTTCGTTCGCGTTATAGGGCATAAAAAAACAAAAAAACACGTTGGTCGTGCGAGAATCCCTGTTTACGGGATGGTACCATCTCACTTTCTTTGCTTGGGACAAAGACACTTACTTTAAGGCTATAACGGGCCGACCCGAGAGATTTTACTCTCCTTTTGAGGGGATTTCTTTCTCTCCATTCCCTACGGGACTCTGTTGATAGCAGAGCGTACAAATGCGTACATGAATAGAGGTACTGTACGAGAGAATGGGTGTGCTGTCAAGAAAAAGAGAGACGCCGGCCAGAGGATGAACCCTGGCCGGCATTCGAGCTGATGTTCGCGTACTAGCGGCCGCTATCGACCTCACCGTCGTTCTGCCGCACTGCCGCAGGCGTCTCCACCGGCGCTGGCTCAGCCCCATGCTGCACATCATCTCTCACCTTCAAGAGTACCTCGAGAAAACCGGGCATGAACAGATTCCTGAACAACCCGGTATCCCTACTACTCCGGACGATGAGATTCTGCAGCGCCTCCTTCAGACCTGCTTGCTCACGGGTGAGCTCCTTTGCTCCTGAAGCAGGGCGGATAGCGCGTGCGAAACTATCGAGCACTGTGATTCTTTTTCTGGTTATTGATTCTTCGGCCATTTTTCCGTTTCTCCTTCTTCATTTTTATAGTCGAAAAAAACGATTTTGTCAATCGTTTCTGCGAAAATCTCCCCCCTTTGTTTTCCCAAACACTCCTTGCTATACTAAAAAGGTGTTTCCTTTATGATTTCCTATGCTCTATATTGCTTCTGATCACGCCGGCTATCACCTGAAAAAACGCCTTCTTCGCTTTTTTGAGAACGAGCAAAAAACTGAAGTAGCGGACCTTGGTCCAGCCGAATACAAGGAAGACGATGATTACCCGGATTACGCCATTCCCCTTGCAAAAAAAGTCGCTGCTGACCCGAAAGCCCTTGGAATTCTTATCTGCCAGAATGGTGTTGGGGTGTGTATGGTCGCGAACAAGGTAGCTGGTGTTCGAGCAGGTCTTGGTTATAACATTATGGCCGCCGAAACCATGAAGACTGACGATAACACCAACGTGCTGTGTTTAGCGGCAAAATTAGGGTCCGAAGACCATGCCATCGCGGTTGTAAAACACTGGCTGGCAGCTTCGTTTTCAAACGAAGAACGGCACAAAAGACGCCTTAAAAAGGTGGAATCCCTTCTCTCGTAGCGTATGGTCGAAATTATCCCCTCAATTCTTGCGAGCGATAAGCTTTTTTTTACTCTCTGTATTGAAGGAATTAAAGGTGTCGCCCAAACCGTTCAAATTGACCTTGCTGACGGTGTTTTTGTTCCACAGCCTACCTGGGCCTATGAACACCCCACCGAAGCTATGGCCCTGCTTCGAACCACAGATGTGGAGCTTCATTTCATGACTGCGAACCCTGTGCGTGATCTTGAAGTATGGGTAAAAACAAAACGCTTAGTACGGGTTTTACTTCATGTGGAATCTTTGGTTGACCCGGTCACCGAACTTACTCGGGCCAAAGATTTTGGTCTTCCTGTTCACATTGTTCTTAAACCAGACACCCCTCTTTCAGTCATAGAACCTCTTCTGTCACACATTTCTGGAGTCATGCTCATGGGTGTTACCCCAGGCTTACAAGGCCAGCCATTCGTGGATGAAACTATTGAACGAGTGCGGGCACTTCGCCAAATGCATCCGTCGCTTCGCATTGCAGTTGATGGCGGGGTCAATGAAAAAACTCTTCCTACCCTCGCAGGCGCTGGCGTATCGGCCGTGTGCCCTGGCAGTGCAATTTTTAAAAATGATTTGCGTCCAGAAGAGAATATGAAGAACCTGCGTGCTCTTTTGGGGTAAAATTCTTGACCGGTATTTTTTCACTTGCTACCATAGAACGACTATTCTCATTATATGAATGATACGCTCTACGATGTTGTTATTATTGGCGCCGCTGCCGTAGGCTCTGCAGCCGCCGTGTACGCTGCCCGACGCGGGTTGAATGCTGTGATTGTCACAAAAGATATTGGTGGCGAAGTTGCGCTTTCAGGGGACGTTGATAATTGGCCAGGAACAATTCATACCACTGGGGTTGAGTTGGCGGCCCAATTTCACAAACACGTTGAATCGTATAATGTACCAATTCATAACGGAGTGTATGTGACAGAAATCCTTCAAGAAGGAAATATTCATATTTTAAAGACGAAGAAGGATAACGGAGAAGAGGCACTCTATCGCACCAAAACCATTGTCATCGGCAGTGGGATTCACCCTCGCGAACTTGGAGTTCCGGGAGAAAAAGACTTGAAGGGTAAGGGGGTCACCTACTGTACCGTATGCGACGGACCACTTTACCGTAACAAGATTACAACTACTATTGGCGCTGGGAATTCGGCGTTGGAATCAGCACTCATGATGAGCGATCTTGCCAAACAGGTCTACCTTATTACCAAATACCCCGACACCGAAGAGACGAAGGGAGGCTTTCCAAAAGGAGAGACGATTTTAGTTAAAAAGATAAAAGAGCGTCAAAATGTGACAATTATTTACAGTGCAGAAACCACGGATATTTTAGGAAGTGATTTCGTCACCGCGGTTCGCTACAAAGACACCGTAACCGGGGAAGCAAAAGAAATTACCACAAATGGAGTTATGGTTCATGTGGGCATGATCCCGAACAGCTCGTTTGCGAATGGGCTCACGAAAAACCCTCAGGGCGAAATTGAGATCAATCTCCGCTGTGAAACGAATATCCCGGGTATCTATGCAGCTGGCGACGTAAGCTCTGTTCCCTACAAACAAATTGTCATTGCTGCCGGCACTGGCGTTATTGCCATGCTTTCAGCTATCGACTATATCAATCGCTGGAAACCGATGTAATTTTTGAGAAAGAGTCTTCACTCGAAGCCTTCTTTCACTTTAGTATCACGAGTATGTTTCTCGAAACACTTCTTCCTTCCCTTCCGACGACTGCGATGGAAGTATATATGTATGTGGGCGGCATGCTCGGCACCATTCTTTTGGTCTACAGTATCTTTATTGAAACTGAATACCGCTCCGATATTATGCGTGCTGTCGGAGCGCTGCTGCTTCTTTCCTATACCCTTCTTATTCCAAACTACTTTCTCTCCTTTACCTTTGGGGTGGTGGCTTTAGGCTCTCTTATTGAAGCCGTAGAAATCCATTTTGGCTGGCTTAAAAAAACTGAGGAACGGCGTTGACAGTTTTCTTCTTTTAGGCTACTCTCTACCCCACGATTCTTTTCTTTCTTATGAAGAAGACATCCCCTTCTTTAGGCTCAGAAAAAGACAAAAATATTATCCTCTTTGTAGGGAAAGTATTTCCTCAGATGATTGAGGCTGTTCGCACTTGGTCAAAGGAGCAACGCCGGCCTATGCGCATTGCGCTTCTTCGAGATAACAAAGATACTTTTAACCAGAAAGAAGAAGAATCAATTAAAACAATTGATCTGGTTCTTCGAGTAGACACTTCTTCTCCAAGTGCAATCCAAAAAGCACTTCTTCCGTACGAAAGAGAACTGGTGGCTATCACTTGTCGGGGGGAAAATTACATCCCTCTCTTATCTCAAATAATCCCCCACGTCCCTTATTTACGCACCCCAACGAGCGAATCCCTTCTCTGGTCATCAGATAAACTTCTCATGCGACGACGCATGCGTATACACAACCCTAAAATCGCTCCCAAATACACGGTTGTCAAAGACACCTCTGACGCATCACTAAAAAAAATCGGGGAAAAAGTTGGCTTCCCCCTTATGGTGAAGCCAACCGGTCTGGCTGCAAGCCGCTTAGTGACCCTCTGTTTCCATAAGGAGGAATTAGCCAAAACACTCAGGCATGTATTTCGTCATATCAAAAGTGTGTACAAAAAAACCGATGGAAACTGGGAGCCAAAGGTTTTAGTTGAACAGTTTATTGAAGGAGACATGTACTCGGTTGATGCCTACGTTTCTGCCCGGGGTAAGGTTTATTTCTGCCCCATGGTTCATGTGACGACCGGTCGATCTATTGGGTTTGAAGACTTTTTTGGCTATAAACAAATGACGCCCACCCGTCTTTCAAAAAAAAGCGTTCTTGAAGGAGAAAGTGTAGCCAAGGAAGCAATTTATGCTCTTGCTCTTCGCTCGACGGTTGCCCATGTAGAGCTTCTAAAAACCGAAGCGGGCTGGAAAGTGATTGAACTTGGGGCAAGAATAGGTGGATTTCGTCATAGTCTTTATGAAAAGTCCTACGGAATTAACCATACCATGAACGATATCCTCGTTCGTATGGGCGAGAAACCGGTCATTTCCAAAAAAATAAAAGGGTATAGCATTGCCATGAAATTTTTTGCTAAAAAAGAAGGAAAGCTCACCAGTATTCAAGGTCTGAAAAAAATTCAAAAACTGAGTTCTTTCCAATCGATCGCGCCGCATAAAAAAATAGGGGAATTTTGCCGCTTTGCCAAACACGGCGGGAGCAGTGTGTTCGATATCATCCTTTTTCACAAAGAAAAACAAAAACTACTCGCCGATATTCGGCGAGTAGAGAAGGCGATCAACATTGTTGTTGGATAAATGCTAAATGCGTACCCGCAATTTCTTCTCTACTTTTCTTCCCGTAAAATGATCAAACGCCTGGCACACGGCTTCGTATCGCGTTTCTTCTCCTAAAAAGCACAGGCCCTCTTCAAACGATCGGATTTGGGCGCGAATTTCTGTGGCAAGGGCAGGATGCTCCTGTTCTAAATCGGCCATCATGCGCAAACTATCAAGCTGCCGCTCAATATCAACCAAAATATCAGCAAATTCCCGCACTCGAGCCTTATATCGTAAACGGTCTGTACTCACCACAGCTTGCCTAGCATAGGTACGGATATCTTGTTCTGTAGCAACAAGCGCTTCACACAATTTTCCTCGCTCTTCTGAAGTAAAAAACGCTGCGGGTCGCCCGGTGTGCAAATCTCGATAGGTGCCACCGTAGGCTAAAAATTCTTGATATCGCTTAGAAAGGGCTTGTGAAAGATGCCCACGAAAATACTCTTCCCCCATTTCTCCATCGAAAATGGCAACAAATTCTGCAAACGCTTTCCGATGCGGCCACAAACGTTTACCAAACAAAAGAACCGTTTCTTCCACCTGTTCCAACGTGAGCGTGTTATTCAAACGAACCTGTTCCAAAGCAGCAGCCATGTCGGTTACCACACCTTCGGGAACCAAAGGCGGCATGCGTCGAAAGAGCCGTTCGAAAATATCGATGGTATGACGGATAGACAAGTACTCCATACATACCAAAAGTATATCACACACGGTCCGGAGGCCCAAGTCGACGGCGGAGCGTATACATGGCAATACCGGCTGCAATACTTACATTGAGGCTTTCTTTGATGCCATACATGGGAATATGAGCAGCATAGTCGGAAATGGATTGCACATCATCCGATACCCCATCCACCTCGTTACCAAGTACTAAAAGAGTTGGTTCACGAAGCGGGACTTCTTCAAGTGGGATGCTCGCGTTCGTCTTTTCAAGAGAAATAATAGAAACGCCTTGCTGCTTCAAACGAAAAAGAAATGCCGACACATCAGAAATGTGCTCAAAGGGAACAACTTTTTCTGCCCCAAGCGACACTTTGTCGATTTGCGGCTTCGGTGGGCATGCCGTATAACCACCTAAATATACCTTATCAAAAGCACACGCATCGGCGGTACGAAAAACCGCGCCAACGTTATGGCACGAGCGGATATTCGGAAGAAGGATAGAAAGTTTTGGTAAAACATCCATAAAGCTCACGTATCATAGAAACTTTAGAGTAAAAAAGCAACCCTTACGGGTTGCTCCCTATGCCCTGGACGGACATTTTTAAAGTTCGGCCTCAACCCCAGCTTTTCGTTCTTCAGCAATTGGCGGCAATTGTTTGGCTCGCTGTATTGCTCGTACCGCCGGAAGAGATGACTCTTTTTTCACTTCCACTGGTTTTACCCGAAGGGGTCGTACTTGCTTTACCTCTTCTCGACGTTCATCCAAACGAACATCACGGGCGTCGAGCCTGTCGTCCACCTTTTGCATAACTTCCAACTTCTTTTCTGCCTCAACATTCCCAGCCTTTACCTCAGATTCGAGGCGAACTTTTACCTCTTCTCGACGTTCATCTTGTTTTTCCCGCATCGTATCACGAACCTCCCCTTGGATTCCTTCTACTCTATTTAACGCTTTTAGTGTCTTCTCTGCGGTAGCATTTCCATTTTTTGCAGCTTCTTTTAAACTCTCGCGTGCTTCGAGATACTCTTCTCGAACCTCTTGGAGCGTGGCCTTGCGTTCAGCATAGAGCTCTTTAAGATCATTTTTAGCCGCCTCATCCCCGGCTTGGGCTTTTCTTAAAATCTCTTCGCGCTCAATGCGAAATTCTTTAGCTGCCTCTGCCCGTAACTCAATCGAGGCTTGGACCTCCTTAAGGTGCTCTTTTACCTCCTCTGGCATATTGTCATTTTGAATGGCGCGAATCAGCCCACGACTTTTGTCTTCAACCGATTCACGACGAATTTGAAATGTTTCACGAGCACTCTCAGGTAAACGAGTCTCGATACGATCAAGCACCTGCCCCACCCGCACCTGACTATTTGCAATATTACGAAGGGCGGCAGATGAAGCAGCGTCGGGATTATTTTTGAGAAATTCTTCTCGTTTTTCTGCAGCTGAGAGTAAATTTTCGGCTCGTTTTATGACTTCGTTCGCTTTATTTTTTGCCTCTTCGTTCGGATTTGAACCTAAAATACGTTCCGCAATCTTTAGACGCTCTTCTGCAAAAGCGGCTTGCTTTTCTGCTTTTTTTATAGGATTAACTGTGGTGAGTATGGATAATCGCTCTCGAAGTCCGAAGAAAAAGAGACCGAGCCCACCGGGGGGACGTGTAGGAGAAGCCGCAGGCGTTGGTGCCACAGCAGAAGTGTCTCCTTCAACATCTGCCTGAACCGCAGCCTCAGCCTGAACGGCTGATTCCTGTTCTATAACCTCAACCGTAGCCATGGTATTTGCCTCCACCGGTATTGTTTCCACAAGTACCCCCTGCGATAAAACAGGGCTTGCCGCCAAAAAGCCGGCAAATGCACCCGCCACCACTGTCAACTTGAGCATACAACGTACAAATAAGAAGTTATGTTCTTTTTTTAAGTATATACCTCACCCACTTCTAAGACAAGAAAAGCGGCCAAAATTGGCCGCTCATTCTTCTCTTACAAGACTGCGCAAAATGTCCCAATTGAAACGAAAAGGGCAACGAGGGACATAAACATGTTATCTTCGATTGGCAATACTCCAATATATTTCATGTGTAAACTCATATGTGTGTGTTAAAAGATGTATAAAACGAATGAATAGTGCTCTAACCTTTTTTCAAAGAACGATTGATTTTTTGTTGTGTTTTGGCTTTGTATGTTTGTATGATGTACGACTTACATAGACAGGCAGTTATATTAGGTCGATATTACCGATAGAATATAATATTTACAAAAATTCAGACGAAAAAACCGGCGATCAACCGGCTGAAATACGAGGTAAAAATAAGAATACTGCGACAGCAACGACCAAACCAGTGCAAAGATAGTAGTAGACAAACGATGTTCCTACATTTTCTTTTGACCACGACAAAGATTCACTCGACAATTTTTTGCCTTGCATATATGTGTGTTTATGTTTGTGTTATTATTTTTTGACCGACTTTTTCTCGAAAATATTTTTGTTTGCTTTGTTCGAGAAAATTTTTACAATTTTTTCGCTTTCTTTAGCATTTCATATACACAGTATAGCACATTTTTGACGTTTTGTCAAGTATGTCGTATAATATTTTTGTATGATTCTCGAAAAATTACACCAACAATTCTTAGAATATTTAGAAATTGAACGAAACCGAAGCAATTTAACGCTACGAAATTACGATTTTTACTTAAAACGATTTATTGAGTGGCACGGCGAGAAGAAATCCCCTGCCACGATCACCGATGAAGCCGTACGAAAGTATCGATTGTGGTTAAATCGCCTCGTCGATGTTCACGGCACCCCTCTTAAGAAGAATACACAGAACTATCATTTGATTGCGCTCCGCACCTTTTTAAAATACCTCGCCAAACGCGACATTCAATCTCTTTCTCCGGAAAAAATTGAACTCATGAAAATGCCCGACCGTGAAGTGAGCTTTCTTGAGAGCAATGATTTAGAGAGAATCCTCGAGGCACCGTTTGTAGTCTACGGCATAAAGGCCAATTCCAAGCCCCCCACTGACCCTGGGGCCGTTTCTGATGAAGAGCGCATCGCTTTTCGTGATAAGGCCATACTGGAGCTCTTTTTTTCGACGGGCCTCCGTGTTTCTGAACTTGCGAATCTCAAGCGCGAGAGTATCAATATTAGCAAAGAGGAGTTTACCGTGACAGGAAAAGGAAGAAAGACACGTATCGTATTCCTTTCTGACCAAGCTCGCTATTGGCTGAAGCAGTACCTTAGCCGACGATTTGACCCTAACCCTTACCTTTTTGTATCCCACGATAGCCGAAGGCAAAAATCAGTACTCGTCAAAGGGAAAAAGATGGAAAAAGAAGATACTCCGTTCACCGTTCGCTCAATCCAACGACTCGTTCGCTCGTATGCCAAAGCTGCTGGGATTACGAAACGAGTCTCCCCCCACACTCTGCGACACTCCTATGCCACAGACCTCCTCTATAATGGGGCCGACATCCGAAGTGTACAGACTATGCTTGGTCACTCCTCTATTACAACAACCCAAATCTATACCCACATTACGGATAAGGAATTACGCAATATTCACAAGAAATTCCATGGGAAGGCACGGTCGTCCTAGATTGACAAACGCCTCAGGATTCACTACTCTTAGCCTACATACGTCCTTGTAGTTCAATGGATAGAACGAGAGCCTTCTAAGCTCTAGATCTAGGTTCGATTCCTAGCAGGGACACAAAAAATTATTTCTTTCTTTCGCATATGCCCGAAATAATCTCAATTGTTGGTTTCGTCGTTTTACTCATCGTTATCTCTGGAATTCGTCAAGTGAACCAATATGAACGTGGGGTAAAATTCCAATTTGGTAAGTTCGCCACGCTCCTTGCTCCAGGCTGGCACGTTATTTTGCCGATCATTCAGGGACTTCGCAAGGTTGATATTCGCACCAAAGCAGTTGACGTTCCTCTTCAGGAGGCTATTACTCGCGATAATGTTTCGGCTAAGATTAATGCTGTTATCTACTACAAAGTAAGTGATGCTGCTCGAGCATTTCTTGAAGTAGAAAACTTTGGATACGCTGTGTCTCAGTTGGCCCAAACAACCATGCGCAACGTGGTTGGTGAAATGGAGCTCGATGAACTCCTCGCAAATCGTGAAGCTGCGGCCAAAAAAATTCGCTCTATTGTCGATCTTGCTACAGATCCATGGGGTATTAAAGTAGAAAGTGTTGAATTGAAAGATATTATTCTCCCCGATGACATGCAGCGCGTTATTGCGAAACAGGCAGAGGCAGAACGTGAAAAACGCGCGGTTATTATTAAGGCTGAAGGTGAGGTCATGGCAGCAAAAAATATCGCAGAAGCAGCGAATATTCTAGGAAGTTCTCCTGGAGCACTTCACCTCCGAACGCTTTCTACAATTAATGATGTGAGTTCAGACCAATCAAATACGATTATTTTTGCCGTACCCCTCGAAATCCTCCGTGCCTTTGAACGCATGGGAAAGTAGCCTCTTCCACAGAGCCACACCATTGACACCGTACCTTTTCTCGTGTATACTAGGCCTAGTTTTTCTCTAGCGGGGTGACTATGGTGTAGAGGTAACACAGGGGTTTGTGGTACCCTTATCACGGGTTCGATTCCCGTTAGTCACCCCAGTAGGGGAAAACGAAGCGAAACACCCAATTTGGGTGTTTTGTGTTTATAGACCCTGTGTTACAATTGATTATATGTCTTCCCCACAAAAGAAAATCCTCTGTGTGTCAGTTTCTGTTGGTGCAGGTCATGTACGGGCCGCAGAAGCGATTGTAGCGCGTGCGCGGGCACTCGGAATTGAGGCTACCCACATTGACATGATGGACCACGTCTCAAAAGCCTACAAAACAGCATTTACTCGCTCGTATACTTTGCTTATTAAGCAGGCACCGCAAGTATGGGGGCTGATCTACAATTCAACAAATAAAGAAAAGAAGGACTCCCACTGGTCACGCTTAAGCAAACGCTTCTCACACGTAAACACAAAGGCCTTTCTCCGGCATGTGCAGGAATATGCACCCACACATATCATTGGAACCCATTATTTACCAACACAGACCCTCGGGAATGACCGACCGGACTTTTTAAAAGAGGTGCCAATAAGCCTCGTCTTAACTGATTACGACAAACACGCGCTGTTTGTATCAAATGATATTAATCAGTTCTTTGTCGCCACAGAAAAAATGCAATTCAAACTGATTGAAGCAGGGCTAAAGGAGTCTCAGATCATTGTTTCTGGAATCCCCATAAATACTTCTTTCTATGAACCCTATTCTGCTCACGCCCTAAAAAAGGCGTATGGGTATGACCCGGAAGTGCAGACTATTTTGGTTCTCTCAGGGGGAGAGGGCCTCATTGACCTCACAAAAATTGTAGAGACACTGTTCCGTCTCCCTAAAAAAACAACCATTATCGCAGTGGCCGGAAAAAATACGGTGCTAGCTCAAAAACTGAACGCCATGTCTCCTCCTCCTCACATTCATCTCACTGCCCTTGGCTGGACGGATGAACTCGAAAGCTATATGAAAATGGCCGATATCATTATTACAAAACCAGGCGGACTCACCACAAGCGAATGTATCGTTCTCCAAAAACCAATCCTTGCGATTCAACCGATTCCTGGGCAAGAAGAACACAATGTGGAGTTTATTCTTGAACACGGGTATGGGGTTGTGGCTCGCTCGCTGTCTGATCTTCTTTACTATATCGGCCAGAAACCAGAGGCGCTGGGGCACGGGTATACCGCCCCCAAAGGCACTAAACCCTTACTGCCTGCCGTCGACACGATCCTCTCCTCCCTCCAATAACAATCATAAATAAAAGAATCGCCTTTCGGTGATTCTTTTATTTTTTCCTATTTAAGGAAACGACACCTATGGTGCATTCGGATCAAGATCGAGATTTATATCAGGATCCCTACTAAACTCAATGAAGCTCTCGCGTTCATTTGTAGCCGCACTACTTCGCAAAATTGCTGAAGTGACAAACGTGGTAATCGCATACGCCCCAAAACTAATTAAAACCCCAAGTGTAGCAGTGCGAATCGAACTTTTTCCGACAGCCACTTTATCTTCATCCCCAGCAGAAGTAAGAATCATCATCCCGCCGTATACGGCATATATAATAAAAATAATACCAAGGAGTCCGGTTGCGCCCCGAACAATGTTTGCGACAACACTTCGTACATCATACGTCGTTGTTCCTGTTCCAACCCCACGCTGTCCGAGAAATGCTTCTGTCTGTGTATCAATATGCGCACCAGGTGGCGGAGGAGTAAAAGGAGAAAGTGGGCTTTGTGCCAAAACAAAAGTAGGCAAAAAGAGGCAACAAAGGATAAAGCCTACGAATGTACTAAGCCAACGTATTTTTGATATAGGGTGGGTCATACGAATTATGGCATCCATAAGCAATCGGACATGTCTGCTGCTAAACAACTTGATTCATCAATAAACCGAGCGCAAGCACTGGTGTCGATTGTACCTGGAACACTTCGATCTGGTACACAACGCACCCTATCAACATCCGGCACGGTGCTCGAAACTATAACCCGAGCAATCAAACTAACAAGCGCATATGATGCAATGACAAGCGTAAATCCAATGATCGCCCGCTTGATCGTAGAGAGTGCCTTATCATACTTACTCTCATCTCCCCGGGCCGTAATCAACCAGTATCCGCTCATGAGGATAAGAATGAGAAAAATAGTGGCTAAGAGGCCTAAAAATATTTGTATAAGCCCAGCCGCAAATGTTTGCGGATTATCTACTGAAGAATTATAACTCGCACTTTCCCCTCCCACCCGAATTTGATCCATGATATTTGTTCGGAGTGATTGGGCCTGTGCAAAAACCGGGAGCATTAAAAAAAGAGCACAGATGGTGAAGAGTATTTTTTTTCCACGTCCCCAGTTCATCATAAAATTAGTTAGCAACGGTTCTCTCTAAAATTGCAGGCACAACAAATGCTGTAATGCTATACGCGCCCATCGTGATAATAAAACCAATAATTGCCGCGCGAATAATGTCGGTCGCTTTATCGACCTTTCCTTCGTCTCCTCGGGCGGTCATCCATAAGTATCCTGCGTAAACCATGAGAATAAGGAAGATTACGCCCACAAACGAAAGAGCCGCTTTGACTACGGTTCCCAGGGTTTCCGCAAAAGTCGTTTCTGTGGTGTATTGATTATACCCCGCACTTCCGGCTGCAGTTCTTGCTTTATCGAGCCCAAGATTTTGGGCAAAGGCGACTGGCACAAGCCAAAGTGAAAGCGCAACGACAGTTACCGTTACCCGCGCTAAAAGAGAATGAAACATATTAGCGTCCAAAGCGGCTAAGAACAAAAAAGGTGATGGCGTATGCAGACATAACCACAATAAGCCCAATAATGCACGTCTTTACAATCGCGAGGGCTTTTTCTACTTGACCTTCGTCTCCTCGGGCGGTCATCCATAAGTATCCTGCGTAGACCATGAGAATAAGAAAAATCAAACCGACCAAGGTAAGCGCCGTACTAATCACATTTCCAGCCAATGTTGGTAAATCTTGCTGCGAAACCCCCACACGACGACCAACATTTCCTAAACGGGCAGATGCATCCCCTAAGTTCCCTTGAGCAAGCACAGAAACAGGAGCAAAGCTTAGTACTGCTACGAATATCTTTTTAAGATTTTTCATCATATGAATGTGGGTTAAGCTTACCCTGAAACAAAGTCTGTGACAAACGACGCAATAGCGTAGGCCGCCAAAATAACGATAACACCGGCTGTTGCGGCAGTAAAGGTGGCTTTTGCCTTCGCTGCCCGTTCTTCATTCCCCCGATCGAGAATCCACATAAACCCAGCGTAGATCATAAGGCAAAAGAAGATGAGACCAACAAGACCAAAGCCGACCTGAATCACCTGCACTGCAATATCAACCGCGTTTCTTGTCGGCGACAACCCCGTTGGCGCGTGCGTTTGATTGAGAAAATTGCGTGCATCTTGAATTTTTGGTGCAGCCAAAACTTGAACTGGCAAGGTCAGGAAGAGTGTACTCAAGGAAATGGCAGTTTTTCTCATAAAGCAGTATACGCCTTAAGAAGCGGTGCAATCTTCAAATGGAATGAAACTTGCGTTACCTCCTCGACTGGTACATTCTTGCGGTTCTCCAACCGTATATATCTGAACCGGATCATTTGGTTGGTTTGGATTGTCTCCACCGACGACGCAGCACCACACCTGTCGAGCATTGGTTGAAGAATCCTCACTGCAGCAGAGGTACTCATCCGCTCCCGGACAAGCATTTATATTCTGTTCTACGCGCCCTGCTCCACAGCCGCCAATAGAAGTGCACCGCCCTACTTCTCCTGCTCTGCAGCCGAGCACTTGCGATGATTGACCAGGAGCACTACTTCCACCTGGGGTTAGACTATTAAACAAGAAACTGGTTATGGTATACGAAGCCATAATGACAATCATCCCAATCGCTCCGGCCGTAATGGTACCAATGGCTTTACTGGTCTGATCTTCACTCCCACGGGCGGTCATCCATAAAAATCCACCATAGAGCATGAGAATGAAAAAAACGATACCGATGAATGACAGGCCGACACCAACCAAGTTTCCGATAAAATCTGGCAATGACGTAGCTCCCCCGCTTGCTAAACCTGCTGAACCCGCGGTTGCATTCAAACCAAAATTTCCGCCCGCACTCTGAGCGAACACCGCGGTAGCAGTGCTTACACCTGCACCCACAAAGCCTGCGAAAAACGATACAATGAAACGGGAAGGAAATATCATACGCATAGGTTATTAGTTGCCCCAATTGCAGCAATTGTCTGCGTCACAGGTGAGTCGTGTGGAGTGCACATCACAGTTGTGCGGCTGTCCGTTCGGATCAACACAGAATGAGCCGCTAGTGATTCGGCGACGACAGGCTTCATCAGGAAATTCCACGGCTTCACGACAGCAGACACGATCCACCCCTCCGCTGCATAAATTTCGCACAATACTTGGTTCATCACACAAAGCCACATCTCGGCATGCATACCCACCTCCGGCACTTGGTGGCTGTGCTGTACATAAATCCACACAACGTGAATTTTGGCATACCGCTAAATTCACACACTCTTCGTCGGTGACACAAAGCCCTCCGATCGGGGTCGTTCGATCACCCGTTGGCCGTGTCCCTGGATTTCTAAGAGGTGCATCGGCCGATTCTTGTACTGATGGCTCCTGTGAATTAGGGAAACCGACAATATCGAAAACCAAGTTCGTCAACGCGTACGACCCGAGCACCACAATAAGACCAGCGATAGCTCCCTTTATAATGTCTGCTGCCTTCCCTGCCTTTGACTCATCGCCGCGGGCAAACATCCACAGCAAACCTGCATAGAGGGTGAGAAGAAAAAAGACAATTCCGAGAAGCGACAAAATGTTTCCAATAATTCGACCAATAAGCGTGGGCAGCTGTGACGTGCTTATGTTCGTATTACTGATTGGCAAGGGCGTTTTTCCCACCAACTCTGTGGCGCCTTGACGAAGCTTATCCACTGCTTGCGTTTGCCCGAACACGGTTTCACCAAACAATGAAACACCAAACAAAACCACGATTGTAACCACCCCAATCATTGTCCATCGAAGATGGCGCTTCATACAAACTCTTAGCGATTATACAGATACGGGGTTGGGTAGTTATTTCCAGTCGTACTCTTATACACTGCGCGAAGGGCAAAACGGCTAATGGTGTAGGAAGAAAGTACGAGAATGAGCCCAATTACAGCCGCGCTAATTACCTGTTTGGCAGTATCAATTTTATCTTCATTCCCCGCAGAGGTCAGCCACAAAAATCCAGCGTACACAATAAGAACCGTTGTGATGATCCCCAAAAGCCCAAGAATGATATTGATGATGTTGGTAATAATGATAATGGGCGGGGTATCGGGTAAACCGGAACTGGCTGCATACTCAATCCCAATATCAACACCTTCGGCAAACACCGGAGAAACAGAAAACACAAAAACGCCGAGACCTAAAATGAGAGCAGAAAAAGTAAGGAAAAAACTTTTTTTTCTATTCGCCTCTCCAAAAAGTGTTTTCACACGTACCATAGAGAAAGAGAAGGTATAAAGTGCTCAAGTCCTAAAATGTAGACTGTATCCACATTTCAACCCTCGAATTTTGGTAGAAAGGGGCAGGAACCCTGCCCCTCTACACCATATTTTCTACAAACGATTACGGAGCTACTGGTCCGTCAAGTTGGTAGTTTTCGTTTGCACCGGCTACTCCAGTCTGTTGTCCTAAGCGGACTAAGACGAAGCGGGCGATTGCCCAAGCGCTCATAATGATCGCTAAACCGATAATACCAGAAACGATTAATTGACGAGCTTCGCCAACTTTATCTTCGTTTCCTCCAGCGGTCATCCACTTCGCACCACCAATTAAGATGATAACGACAGCGACGATACCAAGAAGGCTTAAGCCTACGTTGATAATACCGCCAATTGTTTGTTCAAGAGGACGGCTACCGAGGTTTGATACTCCAGGTTGTTCAAAAGCAGTAACCCCGAGTGGGTCAGTGTTATCTTGAGCAAAAGCTGGTGTTACCGCTACTCCTAAGGCGAGTACGGCGATGGTACTAAGAATATAACCAAACCGAGTGACGTTCGACATTGCGTGAGTCATGTACTCACCCCCTTTCGTGTAGTCAGATTCATAAAAGTCCTTACTACCTAAAATTATCACATGGATAGTCTTTTTCTGTTTCTATCTGAAGGCCTGAAAGACTAACTGCAGTATAGCATAACTTGAAAAAATAATACAGATCCCAATCGCAGCATACATCATAGCATGCGTCCCTTTGGACACCTTCTCTTCATTTCCCGCAGAAGTAAGCCAAACAAAGCCTCCGTAAATGAATACAACGAGCGTTAAAGTGCCGACCAGCCCAAGAGCATTACTAATAAGGGTTCCGAGGAGTTCCGGAATGAGTACCCCGGCATCTTTTTGATATTTTGACCCCAGAGGGTTTTGGAGGGAGATAACGTACGCCTTTAGTTTATCGTCTTGAACCCCTGAAGGAGCAGAATCGCATGCCGTTTGATCAACAACACAAGTACCAGGAAGGCCGTTGCCTGCCGGGGCACAGAGATTACTACACTCGTTACTTTGGGCAGTGGTATCCCCTACCTGGAGGGGTTGGCAACGTGCCTCATCTCGAGTTGGAGTTCCCGCTACTCCAATATATACTCGTTCCGTATATCGACAAACTGCCGCTTCTATTTGGGAAGGAATACTAAGGGTAATGAGCCCTAAAACCAAAATAAAAAATGTCTTTGAGGTGCGTTTTAGAGCCATAGATGGGAAAGAAAACTTACTTGGATACCGCCTCGTAACCCCGCTTCAATACCAAGCAGAGTAAACAAGTAGCCGATTAAGAGATACGCGCTGAAGGAGATGATAATACCAGTTACCGCTGCCACTAAGATTGCCTTTCCTTTCGAAAATTGATCACTATTCCCAAACGAAGAAATCATAACCACCCCTCCGTAGATGAAAAAGGCAAAGGAGACTGCACCAATAATGCTAAACAGCAACTCAACTACTTTAAAAGCCAGATCTTCTAAATCGCGAATGCTTCGACATGTACCTTGGATGGCGCACTGGGGCAAGACACTGCTTTTTACCCCTGATAAACGCCCGGCAGCAGCGGCTTCAGCATCCCCGACACATCGTGCCCCTTCTGGACCACTTAACCAACGGCAAAATCGCGCCCCTCTTATGCTGTTATCACTCGCAGGCCCACAGAGCGAGGCATCGGTGATTTTACTACAGAGATTTCTGTCTTCTTTACTTACACAAGTAATCCCGTTCGCACCAGGGAGGACGAAACATCTCGGATTTCTTGCGCATGAAGAATTTGATTCTCCTGAAACAGATAAATTTTCACAGTTATCATACTCAACAAGAGCCTCGTTACATAAAGCTTCGGCGCCACATGACGTAGAGCGTTCCGATATAATTATTTCTTTGGTGCAAACCCTGATACGCGCTTGACCGTCGTTTTCCGAACGGCAACTAACACCCGGATTTCCGATCTCACTCGTACTTGCAGGGTATTGAGCAGTGGTCTGAGCATTACAAACCCCACTTACGCGACAACTCACAGCTCGGTCAGCCTCATAGAGAACACAACAGTCTTCCCCTACTGCGCGAACAAAAGAAGAAGTTGTGAAAAAACCGAGTACGCACAGTGCGATAACACAACATTTTCGTAAAAAATATTTCATATCTTAGTACGTTTGTTGAGTTATCTGAGCCGTACGAAGAAGCAGGCCTGCGTCGCGTACCAACTGATCTTCCTCTTCTTTAAGAGGCGCAACCGACTTATCAGCCATATCTGCAAAAGCTGCTCGGACCGCGTCGATATTCCGCCCTTCATACCAATTCTTTGCGGTGAGAACCTGACTCGTAAACGGCACTAAAAGCGGGTTGGAAAGCTGTTCGGTTAACTGAGCTCGAAGGGGTGATGGCTGAAGTGATGCTTTGGTATACCGAAGTACGTTTTGCGGACTTGTAATAAACCGAATGAAATCCCAAGCTTCATTCTGGCGCTTTGATTTTTTAAGAACGCTCTCAACCCAGTAGTTTGCAACATTGACCGGAGTAGCATCGGGAAGTTGGGGCGCGGCCACAACTTCAACATTCATCTGTGGAGCTGCTGCTCGAATACGCTCACGATCAAAAGCAAACCCCAAGTAAAACACACTTTGCCCGCGCACGAATGACTCGAACGCATTTGGCATGCTGGTATTCCAAGAATAGATTTCTTTGGAATTTCTGGCAAAATCAGTATAAAAACGAAGAACTTGCATAGCCGGGTGATTGGGCGCCGCCCGATTATCGAGTCCTTTGGCGAATTGTACCTCACGGCCTGCGGCAATGGTAACATTCGTTTGATGCATGAGAAGGGAGATGATATCAAAGGCATTGTCGATATTTGCCCCTGTTCCCATGGCTATGCCTGCCTGCACAATATTTCCGTCGGCATCATACTTTGTCCCCTTCTTTACCGCCTCGAATAGTTCTGGCCAGGTTTTTGGAGGAAGAGGCACGCCGGCCGCATCGAGAAGGTCTTTATTATAATAAAGTGCAAGTGTATCTATGGCCAGGGGCAGCCCGTAGATTTTGTTACTTATCACCACATCTTGTGGAACGGCCTGAACGTACACACTCTCAATGGTTTGTTTTGTTGGCATGGGAACTACCTCTTGAGTGACCACGGTTTCTTTTGCGTACTGCCCTTTTACCTCAAGGCGAGCCATGGTAACACTCGCTGGCATTGCTGAGAGACGTGACACCTTTCCTCGAAGATCGGTATTCCGAACAGAAATAATATCTGGGCCAGCATCATCAGCAAGAGCGTTCAAGAGTACCCGTTCAAATTCATCAAATCGAAGACGTCGAATATCGACGGTCACATGGGGACGGAGTGTTTTATACTCTGCTGCAAGTGCCCGGAGCTCCTCTACATTGTTATATACGGTCCAGTATTGCAAACGAACTGGGCGAACCGCCTGTACCTCTTCTTGAGTGAGCCCTTTGCACCCCAAACCACCAACCACAAGCGTGGCGATAAGGAGAAAGAAACTGACAAGACGTTTATACATAAGCTTGAGTAGATTAGCCAAAAGCTCCAAACAAAAAGTCGACAATGGCGTAACTCGATAAAATAACCATGACCCCAAGCGAAGACCAAACCATAATTCGCACTGCCTGGCTTACCTTATCGCTGTTCCCCTGAGACGTCATCCACAAAAACCCGCCATAGATGAACATGACAAGCGCTATGGAACCAACAATTCCAATGATGGTCGTTAAAATTTTTCCCAATGCACCGGTCAAGCTTGTGGTTTGTAGAATATTAAGGCTACCTGCCCCTCGTGGAACATACGCAGCCGGCGCTTCACCTGCGACTTCTATATCATGCTCAAGTTCGTTTCTCTGAGCAATACACTCTCTTAAAAAAGAGGCTTTACACTCGGCTGGCGCGTTCGGGCTATCACTAAACGTTGTTAATTCACATCCGTATTTTATATCTTTCTCATATTTTTCATTGCAGTATGCTGTTACCGTTTCGTTTACCGCTCTGTCGCCCGGCTCACTCATAACCGGCCCTGGACTCATGTTTTCTTGGGCAAAAAGAAAACTCGGAACAATATTTCCCAAAATAAAGCTTCCGGCAAATACAATCTTCAAGAGGCGAAAATTACGCATACTTTTGTAAAGTTCTCCACAATTCTTGTTTCATTGCCTCGTCTTTCATGGCGAAATGAATAGTGGTTTTAAGCAAAGCCAGTTTATTTCCGGTATCGAAATAGGTACCTTCATATTCATATGCGTACAGCCGCTTCTTTTGAGCCATAGCGTGCACCGCATCGGTTAACCATATTTCTCCATCCTTTCCTCGAGAACTGCTTTCAAGAAAAGGCCAGATGTCTTTGGTTAAAATATAGCGCATTCCACCAATAATGAGCCCTTCTGGGGAAACCGCCGAAACTACTGGTTTTTCTACAAGTTTTTTTACCCGGTACGTCTTTTTTGTCTTGGTAGGCTCTCCGTAGACATTACCATATACAGTCATAGCTTTTGGGTCGGTAAGCCTCTGCACCCCGATCACCGTAGCCTCTTCTTTTTGAAAAATTCTCAAAAGCTGTGTAATAACCGGTGTTTTAGCATCAATAATGCTGTCGCCATCTGAAAAAGCAAATGGCTCATTCCCAACAAACTCTCTAGCACAAAGCAGAGCATGGCCATTGCCCAAAGGTTCTGACTGCCGAGTATAAAAAAAACGGACTTTCTTAGTTAAATCAAGCAAAGATTGAATAGCAGATAACTTCCCTTTTTCCTCTAAATACCGTTCAAAATCACGATCACGGTCAAAATGGTCTTCAATTGCCCGCTTTTGTGAGCTCGTCACAAACATGATCTCCGTAATGCCACTGGCACACATTTCTTCAACAATAAACTGAAGTACTGGCTTATCGAGTACCGGCAACATTTCTTTTGGCATGGCTTTTGTTGCAGGCAAAAAACGGGTCCCGAGCCCCGCAACAATAATGACTCCCTTACGGACTTTCTGCATACAAGTACAGTATAACACGAAGTTTTTGCATTTAAAAGCATCGAAAAGCAAAGAAGGAGCGCCTATTTCTTACTCTTCTTCAGCCCAGCTCAATAATTCGTACACTCCGGAGGTAGGGAAGCCTGGGGGTGGGTAAAACCGCAAGTTTCCATCGTAACTATGGTTCGTATTCACAAAACCAGAGATGACCGTCCCAGAACCACCGAGATACTTCCAGCCTCCTCCGCTAAAAGCAATTTGGGATCCAGAAAATACTAAGTTTGTCCGGATACTATTTGTTCCGGTGTAGTACGGGCGAAAAATACGTCCATTTTGAGCCAAAGCAGCCGCGTTTATCGTCATCGTATCAGGAACATTTCTTGGTACCACGATATCCCGTTCAGCGATGAGCCCTAGCACATCATCCCCCACCTGGGTTTCGTACATTAAATTTCCAGAAATAATAATATCGCGATCAGGGGCGCCTTGAAAATTTGAGGCTCCGACCGTAATACGGCCATCGACGATTCCGTCCACCCACACATTATCTTCGACAAATAGCGCTCCGTTTGCTGGAGGATCATATGTTCCCCAAAATGTTTGACCATTAATGTCGTAGGCGTTGCCATCATACGAAGATCGACTGTTCACACGACGTAAGTCGTAGCGCCCGTCTGTACGAAACGTAATATGCCAACCTTCTCGACCAGAGGAGAGAAGGCGGGTGCCCCCGCTAATTGCATCGGCCTGTAAATTTGCTAAATCCACTGTTACCGCATTAAAATCTTGCGCCGGAACTGGATAAGTAAAGAAATTCGTCGGCCCCCCTACCCCCCAAACCCCAGGATGCTGAATACCATCACCTGGGTCATACGTTTGCCGAGCTGAAGTAACTTCGGCGTCTGTTGTACCATCAAACTGAATTCCACCATTAGAGTGCACAGGCCCATGAACAACCGTCGTACTACTAAAACGCATGTTTGCATTCTGGAGGAAGGTGTAATCAGCTAGCGCCGGAAAGCCGAGGCGAACCACAAGAGTTCTTGGTCTGTCTGGCTCTTCAGTGGTCCAGCCGGTTGAGCGAATCTGAACAATCGTTGAACCAATCAAAGGCTGTGTTATGTCTAAAGAATAGTACCCTAACGTATTTCCGTCTTTATCGCGAAACGGGAGTTCGTATGGCCCAGGCTGCCCCGTACCATTTTGTAAATCATCTGGGTAATGCGCCAAGTGCCAACGATAATAATTAATTCCCGCCTCTGCAATATGAAAGGCTAAATCGCGATCGTGTTTTCGCATGGAAACACGGTGTTCAAATAACGTATAGCTTGCAAGCCCGGTCACAAGCATGGTGGTTACGAGCGAACCAAAAATAAGGAGGTAGACCAAAATAACTCCTCGACGGTCTGAGGAATTCTTTTTTTCTAATCTGTGCCGTTTCGAAAAAAAATGGAACATATCCTACGAACAAGAAAATCTAGTTTAACTTTACATTTCGCACTTGAACGAATGTCTCTGCCCGCACTGGTACCGGAGAAGAAATAGGATTCACGTCCACCACAAGATCAACCTTAAGCAGGCGTACCGCGGTCGTGGTTACCGGCTGCGAAAGCGCCTCTTCAGTACCAGTAAATGTATCATCATAGTACGAAAAGAGAGGAATGTTCAGGGTAATGTTCTTCACATCATGCGCGAGCACGGTTACCTCTTCATTCGCACTTTCATAGGTAAGCGGAGAACCGGTCGGGGTAATAACGCCTTTTCGAAGTTCTTCGTTTTGAACCCAAAAGCGGACTCGTTCACGCAAATTGTCGTTATTAATGTTGGCGTAAAAAGTAAATTCAGTCGACGACGCCACGACAATGGGGTAGGCACCCACACTTGACGGCTCTGCTCGACGTGCATCATCGACCACCTGTTGAAGCACTCTCCGAACATCATTTTGACCACTCAGCTGATCCCACACAATGCGCTGAGTACGAAGGCCGGTAATAAGAACCCAAACCATCGACATCGCCAAAAGCGCAAAAATGCTTATGGCAAAAAGGGCCTCAAGTATGGTAAATCCTCGCGAAGACGTATCTCTTATCATAAAGCAAGAAGGTCGATCGTAACCGCACTATCCCCACTCGGGGTAACAGATACCTCCTGTGTTTGGTACCCGTCTCTTGTGACCTGAATCCCGTGGCTTATGGCACTAAGCGAAGAAAAAAATGCCTGACCTGGAGGGCTACAGCTATTGGTATAGGTAAACACGAGGTCGGAAAGCACTGGGGTTACTGTCGATGAGGCAGTTTCTAAATATATCCTATACCGCAAAAACTGTTCACCATCATGAAGACTGGAAATAACCGTATCACTCACATCATAGTAGGTAGAAGGGGTACCGTCTGGACCATAATAATTCCACGATGCCGGGGTTGAAGAATTTGACGTTGCGATATGAAACTTGAGCGAACTCGTACCGGTCGCTGGTAATTGAAGAACCGGTTCCCAAATAATATTTCCGTAATTGGATGAACTCCCGAAATCGAAAATGGAAGATTCCAGAGTTCCGGCTCCGGTATACCCTAAACCCACTGCCCGCAAAAGCACATTTCCTGGATCAACGACTGCGTCCACATTACTATCATCTTGCCAGTACATTGTACCTGTTACAAACAATTCCTGGCCCGAACCATCCGACCAATCGGTTTGACGAAGAAAACCAACACCTGTTTGCTGGCTTACATTATAACCAAGGCTTGTCGTAACGGTAACCGTAGCACCAGGAAGCGGTTGCCGGGTTACCCCATCTCGGACATTTACAAGAAGAGAGTGTGTTGTGTTTGCCCCCAAAATAAGACTCACTGGCTGCGTTGTTCCGGTTAAAATTGTTACCGGTGTCTGAGGAATTGTTCCAATGACATCGTAGCCTGAAACTCCAAAACCATACGCATCACTAATAAGGGGGGAAAACTGACCAAGTCCACCCGCCGAAGTAACGGTGCTTGTCGAAATGAGCAGAATATCTGGATTTGTCGCAATGAGTTTTGTGCCGTCCATATCAACATCCACTCCTCCGATAGGCTGGCAGGTATACGAAAGTGTAGAGAGATCAACCACCCCAATCGGTTCAATCGTAAAACTAATCTCGGTCAGATCCTGCGCCACGACCGTTGCTGGGGGTTTCGTTGGGTTTGGTACAAGTGCACTCTCGGCCACTGTACCATCGGTGGTATGGCCGGCTTTTGTTACAGTAATATGATACGCCGTTACTCCACTTGGCAAATCGACGAGGCTTACTCGCCCGTTATTATCTGTCGTTTCAGTAAAATCAAATGTGGGACTAGTTGAAGTTGCCACCACATGCACATCTGCCCCCACAATTGGGTTTGCAAGTGGGTCGAATACATCAATAAAAAGAGCTCCATGCGTTGGGTCACCCTCTAGATACCGAGGGCCCACGATCGTTGAGAGTGTAAGAGGAGTATTTTGTGTGCAACGGGTACAAATGATTGAAACATCAACGAATTTATAATCGGCAGCGGCCGTATCGTTTGGATCCCCGCCAATCGTCCCATCGGCCGGATCATCAACATTGCGAATAGTTCTTGTAATGATAAAAGGGATTCCATCACGTGTTGTTGTTATGGTTCGCGTAAGAACACCAGGCGGACTTCCATTTAAAATACCGACATCGGAAAAGGTGAGATTCCGTATCAACTCGATCTGTTCATTCAAAATGCTCGTTTCTAAAATGCGCAGTCTCGACTGGTAGACTGATTTAAAAACAAATTGGAGCAAGCTATAGAGCCCAACCGTAAGAAGCGCAAATACCCCAATAGCAACAATAATTTCAATTAAAGAAAAGCCTTTTCGAGGCATAATGACAGGCAAATATGTCTCAAGTATACCACAGAAACAAAACACACCCTCAATTGAGGGTGTGTTTTGAACGTGTTTCGTGCGTTTACTTTGGTACAAATGCCATGAGCCCAAGAATGCGCGCCTGCTTAACGCTGCGAGCAACCTTACGCTGATGACTTGCGCACAAACCGCTGCGGCGGCGTGGGGCAATTTTGTAAAATGAGGAAACAAAACGTCGAAGGGTCATGACATCTTTATAGTCAACGACTTCGGCCTTGTTTACACAGTAATGGCACGGGCGTTTTTTACGAACAACTTCACCTGGCATACCAATGTATTACAAACGATTAAAACGGAATATCTTCAACCCGAATTTCGGGAACCTCTTCTTCTTTTGGAGGAGTGGATGTGCTTCCGGAGGCAGCACCCATAGGTTGGCCACTCATCGGCGCGCCCTTCGCACCGTCGAGCATGATCATGTTTTCGGCAATAATTTCTGTACGGTATTTTTTGACTCCGGCCTGGTCAGTCCAATCGCGTGTTTCAATACGACCCTCAATATACACTCGACGACCCTTGGCCAAATACTGCCCCGCGATTTCCGCGAGCTTCCCCCAAAGCACACAGTTATGATACTCCACTTTTTCTTGCTTTGCTCCGGCCTGGTCAGTCCAGGAACGGTTCGTGGCAACTGAGAGCGTGGTCACTGAGCGTCCGTTTGGCGTTGTACGCATTTCCGGATCTCGGGTGAGTCGCCCAATGATGGTGGCGCGGTTCAAATCCATACCAGAATAGTAAAGTGAATTAGACAGCAGTGATGTCTTCTTCAAGAATCTGATCAAGTTTTTTTGTAATCTGAGCCATATCTACCTCATCAGCCTTGGTTTCGCCTTTTTTCGGCGCTTCGGCTTCTTTCTTTGCCGCCACAGCTCGAGGAGCTGGAGCAGAAGGAAATACGGTGCTGTTTTCTTCTCCATCTTCACGTTCTCGTGAAGCAGCAATGCTCATGCCAGCAAAGGCAATAGTTGCATGCGGAGGAGTCTTTGGGTTATAGGTGCGAACGACCACACGAAGAACGCCTTCGAGAAGAGCGATCTTGGCGCGAATCGCGTCAGCGGCCTCTGGTTTTGCCTGGAAACGACCGAGAAGGAAGTATCCGTAGCGAATATGCTTCATAGGGTAGGCCAAACGGTTTTTCCCCATGTGTTCTAAGGTAGCATGACTGCCACCACCTTTTTCCATGATTTCTTCAATCACCTTAAGACGAGCTGGAACTTCTTCTTCTGAAATTGTTCCGGCCAAAATCGATAAAATTTCGTAGTGTTTCATAAGGATGTTACGGTCATCGATTCTCGTGGTCGACCAACCAAAAGACGTGACCTGTGCGCTTTCGAGTCGTAATTTAGGCGTACTGTAGCAAAACTCTTCTGTCTTGTCAAGCTAGAAGGTCAATTTTCTGAACATGTGTTATACTATGTCTACTTGAATCTCGTATGCTGCCTGTCACCCTCATCGAAAACCTTCTCGTAGGCCCTTTAAAGATGTCTTCAAAAGACGTTGTTGCTTACAAAAAAAAGGCCGAGAGCGCTCGCAAGGATCTCGAGCAGTACCTGGTCGATGAGCGCATTATCGACGAAACCGAGCTCTATCGCGCGGCGGCTGCGGCCATGAATGTTCCGTTTACCCCTCTTAAGGGAAAGGATATTGGAAAGGATGTTTTAAATACCATTACCGCCCCGCTCGCTCAAACGCATAATATCGTGGCGTTTGAAACAACAAAAACCGACATTTCGCTCGCCATGCTTGATCCGGAGGATATTCAAACCATCGAGTTTATCCAGCGAAAAACAGGTCTCTCCCCAAAAGTGTTCCTGACCACACCAACCGACATCAAAGATGCGCTTCGCCGATACCACGCTGATCTTGAAAGCACGTTTAATATTGAACAGTTGAGCGATGCGACAGGCCAAACCGAGGACAGCGATCTCAAAAAAGCGGCGCAGGAACTCCCAATCATTAACATTGTAAACAGCATTCTTGAACATGCCGTGTTTGAAGGAGCGAGTGATATTCACATCGAACCGACAGAAAAAGAAGTGGTGGTGCGTTACCGTGTAGACGGAGTACTCCGAAGTGTCATGGCTCTCCCCAAGACGGTTCAAAATGGGATCATGGCTCGTATTAAAATTCTTTCGAATCTCAAAATCGATGAGCACATGGTTCCGCAAGACGGACGATTCAAGATTAAAGTCCAAGACGAACGCCTTTCCTTCCGCGTGTCTATTATTCCCGTATACGACGGCGAAAAGATCGTCATGCGTCTCCTCCATGAAGGGCAAAAACCGCTTACCCTCGACCAATTAGGCTTTTTACCCGGCCCACGAAAGCTCGTTGAAATCGCCATTGAAAAACCCCACGGCATGATTCTGGTTACTGGGCCAACCGGAAGTGGAAAAACCACAACACTCTATTCCCTTCTTGGAATTTTGAATCAGCCAGACGTGAATATCTGTACGATTGAAGATCCGATTGAATACCATGTCAAAGGTATTAACCAGAGCCAGATCAACCCGCGAGCTGGATTTACCTTTGCCGGAGGGCTGCGTGCTTTTCTCCGTCAGGACCCGGATATTATCATGGTCGGAGAAATTCGCGACAAAGAAACTGCCGAAATTGCCATTCACGCCGCTATGACCGGACACTCGGTGCTCTCTACCCTCCACACGAACGATGCACCTACCACCCTTCCTCGTTTGCTCGACATGGATATTCCTCCTTTTTTGGTCGCCTTTACCGCAAACATTATTGTGGCTCAACGGTTAGTGCGTAAAATCTGCGAATTTTGTAAAAAGCCATTTACGCTTGAAGCTCCGGCGATTGAGGAATTGGAACGAACGTTTGATGTAAAGAAAATCATCAAACTTTTTACGGATCAAGGTATCAACCTCGATAAAAAAGAAGAAGACGTAAAATCCATGACGTTTTTTCACGGAGAAGGTTGTAGTCGCTGTGGTGACTCTGGCTATAAGGGGCGCATGGGAATCTATGAGGTGCTTGAAATTGATAAAGATCTGATTACGCTCATTAACAACCGGGCAAATGCCCAAGAAATTAAAAAGTTTGCCGTAGAGAGTGGCATGATTACCATGCTTCAAGATGGTCTTATTAAAGCCAAACAAGGCATTACCACAATTGAAGAAGTGCTTCGTGTAACCCGTGATTAATGTGTATGGTAACAAAAAAAGCCGAACCAAAATTTATTCAGAAATTGAATCAATTCGTGGAAAAATTTTCACGAATTACGCTCGTGCATAAAATATTTTTTCTCGACCACTTGCGCACCATGATTCATGCGAGTCTTTCGTTAGTTGAGGCACTCAGCATTCTAGAAAAAGAAATGGAGAATCCGAAACTTCGACGTATTGTGGGGCAAGTAAAAACCGAGGTAGAAAAAGGCCGTGAGCTCAGCGAGGTCTTAGCGGAATATCCGAAGGTATTCCCGGCCATGGCGGTCAGCATGATTCACTCCGGAGAAATTTCCGGACGACTGGACGAAGCACTCTCACAAATTGTTACCCAACTCAAAAAATCATACGCCCTCAGCTCAAGCATTCGTGGCGCTCTTATTTACCCTGGGGTTATTTTAAGTGCCATGGGCGTCATTGGGATTGTGATGGCGACCGTGGTTTTACCAAAGCTTATTGAGATTTTTGATGAGTTTGAAGCCGAACTCCCTCTGGCTACACAAATTTTAATTGCTGTGGTGCACTTTCTGAGTAACCCGCTCAACCTTATTATCACGATTGGCGGAGGCATCGTGCTCGTCGTGGCGTATATTTTTGCTTTGAAAAAATTTCCTAAGTTTCACCGCGCAGTGCACAGAACAACACTGCGTCTCCCAATTTTTGGCCCAGTGATTAAACAAATTAACTTAGCTCGTTTCTCCCTTACACTCTCATCGCTTTTAAAGAGTACCATTCCCATTATTGATGCCGTAGAGATTACATCGCAGACCTGTTCAAACATGACTTTCCAAGACGCACTCAAAGAAACTTCGGTCAAAATAAAATCAGGTACTCCTTTTTCCGAAATTCTCTCTGCCTACCCTAAACTCTTTCCACCGATGGTTACAGAAATGGTGATGGTGGGTGAACGCACCGGTGAAGTGGATCGCCTCCTTGCCGAACTTTCGGAGTTTTATAGTGAAGAAGTCGACAAAACCATGAAAAACTTTACGGTCATTATCGAACCGGTGATTATTTTGACGCTCGGGGTTGCTGTGGCCGGGGTTGCAGTCGCCGTCATTATGCCCATTTACTCGCTCACGCAAAGTTTTTAGAACGCTTATGTTCTCGTCGCCATTTCCCCATGCTTTTGCCCTTGATATCGGAGACTTGTCTCTCAAATTAGTGCAACTTCGGAATATCACGAGAAATGCACGGACGGCCTCGTACGAAATTTTGAACATGCGAGATACGTCACTTCCTGCGGGGCTTATTGTGAATGGAGAATTGGAGCAACCAGAACAAGTGCGCAAATATATCCAGCACCTTTTAGCCGGGAGCAAACAACACAAACCGGTTAAAAGCCGGTGGGTCGCCGCATCTATTCCTGATACTCAGGGATTTATCAAACTCATTCACATTGAAAAGAAAGAGGATGACATCATTGAAGAGGATATTCTCTATGCGGCGAAACGTCATTTACCTTTTGATACCGAAGACTACTATATTGATTGGCAAATCATGCCAGAACATTCCTTAGGTGAAGGCACCACCGATATTCTCATTGGAGCCGCCCCAAAAAGAATTGCTGACATGTACACCTACCTGTTTGAGAGCTTGGGGCTTGGTGTCATTGCCCTTGAAATTGAGGCTCTGGCAACGGCTCGCGCTATGATTACCGCAAGTAAAACCTACGAAAACGAAGCTCGTGCCGTACTTGATCTTGGCGCAACCCGATCGAGCCTTATTATTTACGATCATGGCCATATTCAATTTAGTATTTCCCTTCCGTATTCTGGAGAAATTGTGACGACCGCCATTGCTCAACGCCTCCATCTTTCGCACGACGAGGCAGAACGAAAAAAAATTGACGATGGTTTAGAATACCAAAAAGGGGAAGCATGGGGAGTCATGGCCGAACTTACAGACCGGCTTACCATTGAAATTGAAAAGGCGATTCAATTTTACTATTCCCATTTTCCGAAACCAAACAAAATTACGCACATTACAATGTGTGGAGGTGCTTCACTTTTAAAAAAACTTGATGCGATTCTTTCTTTGAAACTAAAAATTGTGGCAAAACCCGGTATCGTTCATAAAAACCTCAGACTTAAAAAAGAACCGACTCGACCGATCAAGTCATCCTATGCAACGGGCATCGGCCTTGCCATTCGGGCAGCAGACAATCCGTTTTTCATGAGTGACAGCGTCTAGTTTCCATTCCTATGCTTCCTACCCGTCTCAACCTTCTTTCCAATGAAAAGAGAGGCCACCTCAAGCAGCTGGCGAATTTACAATTCGCCAAAAGTGTTTTTGAAATCTGTCTCATTGTTCTTTCATTTATCGCTATCGCCTGTCTTGGTGGATACTGGGTCCTAGAGACCCACGTACAAACACTCCTCAGTCGCGTGGAAAACACCACCCGTCGCAACCGAGACAAAATTGCGCTTATTGAGAACATCAACGCCACGGTTAAGGAGCTAAAAGGAATTCAAAGTGCATACACCCCCTGGACCCCGTTTCTGGCAGAATTTTTTGAAGCCATTCCTCCTGGAATCACGGTTCAGAATCTTTCCCTCGCTCGGAATACAAAAACCTGCACCATTTCAGGCGCAGCAAAAACACGAGATGATCTTCTTGCACTTCAAACCGCCCTCCGCTCACTCCCTTCTGTCGCCGAAGCGACCATTCCGATTGACCAACTTGTTCAACAAAAAGCCAACCTGACCTACTCGCTTACCTTTACCCTCAAATAACTATGCGCGGGGTACCTTTTAAAATTCACTCAGCAATCTTCCTCGCTATTTCCTTTTTAGGCATTCTTCTTATTACCATTGGTGTCGTTATCCCATCGGTCAAAAGAATCCTCAGCTTACAGAAACAAATTACGGATACCCAAACTCTGTTTGAAAAACAGTACCGAGAAGCAACTCTTGTACGACGCTCTATTCGTGAGGCCCCAGAAATTTCTGAGCGCCTCGAAATGTACGGAACTGCCACCACAAAAGTAACTGACGCCCTTGATCTGGTTACTCTTTTTGAAAAAATTGCCACCGAAAAAGGCGTGGAGCAAAATATCGATGTTTCTTGTACCGACCAAAAACCCGTACGTGGCAAAGGGCAAAAACCTGACCCTGTCGGACTCCCGTCATGCACGTTCACCTTTTTAAACCACGGCACACTTGAAGAACACATGGCATTTTTAGGAGCCTTGGAGCGCCTTCCTCAGTTTCTTTTTATCGACAGCACGACCTGGGCAAAACGAAAAGGTGGCAGTCCAACTGACCTCACTCTCGGATTTGCAGCCCGTGTGTATGTTAAATAACTTCTTATATGCTCGGTAAGAAAAAACGCCCGACATCGTACTTGGCCACTTCCGCGGCCTACACACAATTCCAAACACTTAAATGGATCGGTATTGGAGCTGGGACTCTTTTTATTCTCGGCTCCATTTTTACCCTTTTCTTTTTGTACCGAAATGTCTACATTCCTATTGGAACCACCGAAAACCTCGATATTACCGAACCTCTCCAAGTTCAGGTGATTGATTTTCGCGGCCTTGATAATGCGGAAAAAGCATGGCGAGAAAAAGCAGCGGCCCAAACAAAAATGCCAAGCCACGACCCTTTTTACCCAGCAAGCACATCAACGTCGGCTATGCTTATTACAACTACAGCCCCCCAAAACGCCCCTCCATCCATCACCCCTCAAGCAACAAGTGGGGTTTCAAATCCCCGACCTCCGACCCCAGTAAGCCCCCAACCAAGTGTGAATCCCGAAATATAGTATAGTTTTAGATTGACAGAACACCAGAAAGCGACTACAGTTGCCCTTCACCATATGCAATACTTATTTTCTCTTGGTCGCGAGCCGGAAATATCGCTAGCGGAACTTATTGCCGTACTCGGTCTTTTTGATATTTCAGAAACACCCACCCTCGCAGGCTCTTCTTTTGCCCTCCTTACTACCCAAAAAATGCTTCCAGCCGCAGAACTTATGAATCGACTGGGTGGTATTGTAAAAATAAGTGAGGGAATTGATTCTACTATGTCTCCTGAGGAGACGATCAGCGAAGCCCTGCTCACCCATAAGAAAGAAAGCAAACTCAGCTTTGCAATTAGCGGCGAACTCCCTCCTCCGACCGCCCTCACCATAAAAAAGCACCTCAGAACACTTGGCCGTTCTGTTCGAGCAGTAGAAATAAAAAATAGCGCCTCCATTGCGTACAATAAACTCGTTGAATCTGGCACCGACTTTACGGTGTTTCAAAAAAAGGTGTACCGCACGGTCGCTCTTCAACCATTTGAGGCTTTTGGGACACGTGATTTTGGCCGCCCACAAAGCGATGCTACTTCTGGAATGCTCCCTCCAAAACTTGCGCGCATGATGTTAAACCTCGGAAGGGTAGAAAAAAGCTCTTTCCTTCTCGATCCCTTTTGTGGTTCCGGCACCATCCTTATGGAAGCCCTCACTCTTGGGGTTCAGCGAATTTTTGGAGCCGACCTTTCTTCAAAAGCAGTTGAAGACACCAAAATAAACACAGCATGGGTCAAAGAACAGCAGGGCATTGGCGCGACTTGTGAAATATTCAAAAGCGATGTTCGAGCAATTCAAAAACAAATTCCTCCGGGCACAATTGATGCTGTCGTTACTGAACCATTTCTCGGGGAGCCTCTCCGAGGCCACGAAACTATGGTGGAATTACGGAAACAAGCGAAGGAATTACAAAGCCTATATGTTGATGCACTTCAAGCCCTCCGCAACGTTCTTAAAGAGAAAGCATTTATCGCTATTGTTTTTCCTGAGTTCATTCACCGGCAAGGCGTAGTTCACTCCATAACAGAAGCAGAAATCACTCAAGCTGGTTTTTCTCTTCAAGAATTGCTGCCTGGAAAAAAATCGCTCCTCTATCGCCGACCTGATCAGCATGTAGGACGAAGATTGTACCTTTTACAAAAGGCGCGATAAAAATAAATTTTTTTCAAATGAACTAAAAAGAATCACGCGATTGCGTGATTCTTTTTTATCCTCACTTTTTCTTTATCCGTGAAGCCACAGGCGATCAACAAACTGACCAACGCCGTAGCCGACTGCTGCTGCAGCAGACGCAAGTACAACCATTTCAATTCCGGCCTTCCACCATGATCGCTTGGAAAAAGAAGCGGTATACATTCCCAGTGAAAACAAACCAATAAGGGTTATTCCAATCGCAACAGGGATAGCATACAGGATAGGGAGAAAGAAAAAAGCAGTGAGCGGAATACATCCACCAGCAACATACGAAAATAACATGACGATTCCGTTTTTTACCGGATTCTCCTCTTGACTCGGAATAATTCCAAGCTCGCGAAACGACATTTCTTGAAGAAATAATTTCGGATTTTCCGATGCTTCTTCAGCCATGAGTTTCGCTGTTTTTTGAGTCCAGCCCGACTTTACATAAAGGGCTACCAATTCTTTCTTTTCCCCTTCAGGATGATCTTTGAGCTCTTGCCGTTCCTCCATGAGTTTTCTTTCCTCCACGTCCTTAACCGACTTGCTCGACAAATAAGAGCCTACGGCCATGGAAATTGACTCAACCGCGATAATAACAAGTCCGGCCAAAATAGTAGTAAATGGATCTTTTGTGGCCGCTGCGATACCAGTTATGGATCCAAGCGTTGAAACCATTCCATCTTCCATTCCAAATACTAGTTCTCGAATGGTTGAAGCGCTTTTTTTTTCTGGATGATGATGAATGTAATTCGGATTGTATTGTTCACGAACCATAGAAAATAAAAAAGTCGGTAGTGCGCTATGCTATTAAAAACGCATAATTTTGAATGCAATTCGAGTGGGCAATGAGTACGGGAGCAAGGCGTAGTTAAACCTACGGCGAGTGAGGAACGGAAGTGATGACGAAAAAATGTGTCAAAACTATGCGTTTTAGGCGATATGAAAGTAGCACACATCACCATCCTTCACCTCATAATCTCGGCCAACGAGCTGTAGTTTACCAGCATTTCGTACCCCTGCCCAGCCACCAAACTCAACAAACGCATCAAACGGGGTTACATCGGCCTTCACAAACCCTTTAACAAAATCCGTATGAATAACGCCGGCCGCCTCAGGCGCGAGCGTTCCTTTCGGGATCGTCCAGGCACGAGTTTCTTCCGGGCCTGAGGTAAGATAGGTGAGCAAATTAAGGAGTGAATACCCTGCAACAATTATTTTATCAAGTCCGCTTTCATTCATGCCAAGAGATTTCATATACTCTTTTCCTTCTTCTATCGATAACTCTGCGAGTTCAGCTTCAAGTTTCGCACACACCTCCACTTGAGGCGCGTCAGACAATTTTGGCACACTATGTACTTGTCCTGGCTCATCAACATTCACCACATACATCATAGGTTTTGAGGTAAGAAGGTGAAGCTGCTTCACAAATATTTTTTCGTCTTCTGCCATATCAACACTCCGGGCTGGTTTTCCACTGGAAAGTGCGGCTTCCACACGAGTAAGAACGGTGATTTCCACTTCAGCATCTTTCGCTGCAGTACCTTTGGCGTTTTTCTTCACGGTGTCTAATTTCTTCGATACGGTTTGTAAGTCAGCCAAAACGAGTTCAAGATTAATAATTTCAGCATCATTGGTTGGATCTACTTTGTTATGAACATGAATGACGTTTCCACCAGAAAACGCACGAACAACCTGAACAATCGCATCAACTTCACGAATATGTGACAAAAACTTATTTCCTAAGCCCTCCCCGACTGAAGCTCCTTTGACCAAGCCTGCAATATCAACAAATTCAATGGTCGTCGGAATAATTTTTGCTGAACTAGAAACACGAGCGAGTTCGGCCAAACGTGCATCTGGTACCTCGACTACACCCACATTCGGGTCAATCGTACAGAATGGATAATTTTGTGCATTTGCTTGCTTGCTCCGGGTGAGTGCGTTAAATAACGTTGATTTTCCCACATTGGGGAGTCCGACAATTCCAAGAGATAAGGCCATAACAGAGATACAAAATGAATCAGCCCATTGTAGGGTTTTTTAGCCCATTCGTCAAGCTTGGCTACTGAATAAAAGCGAAGCAGGAAGCGCTAGTACTTCGTCAATATTTCGTTTTTCAAGAAATATCTGAATGAGGCGATCGACCCCGAGTGCAATACCGGAAGACTCTGGCATCGTGCGAAGCGCTTCAATAAACTCTTCATCAAGAGCATAGACGTCCTTACCAGTACGTTTACGGAAGTTCTGTTCTTCTTCTAAACGCTTTTTTTGTTCTGTCGCGTCAGTGAGTTCGCCAAATGCATTCGCGATTTCCATACCACCAATATAGAGCTCGAAACGCTCCGCATAACGCGAGTCTTCTTTGGAAACTCGGGAAAGCGCGGCCATAGAAAGTGGGTAATGGTGTAAAATGGTCGCTTTCCCCTGCCCCAGCTTTGGCTCGATTTCGTTTAAAAATATCTTAAAAAATAAATCATCGTAGGTATCACTTTCAGCTACAGGGTACCCCTTCTTTGTACATGCGTCGGCCATGGCGTCTCGAGTAAGGGTGATGTCTAAATCTACCTCTGCGTATTTTTTCCAAGCCTCGCGCATGTGGAGGCGCTCCCAAGGTAATTCTTTTTTCTTTTGATCCTCTAATTTCTCAGCAATATATTTCCACAGCGCTTCACAGTCGTCCATCAAAGAGTCGAACGTTTGGTTGGCCCGGTACCACTCGATCATCGTAAACTCTGGATTATGCGTGCCGCCAAAACTTTCATAGTCACGAAATGTTTTGGTAAGGGAAAAAATCTTTTCAAATCCCGCTCCTAGCATTTTTTTTAGGGCGTATTCAGGCGAGGTATGCAAAAAACCAGTAAAGGCAACCCTTGCTTCATTGTGAAGCGCCACCTTCATTGGTGAAAGGTAAGGCTCTTGGCCCGGAAGTGCGAGAAGAAGGGGTGTCTCCATTTCTAAAAAACCTTCCTGCCAAAAAAATTCACGAATATACCGAAGAATATGTGCTCGGGCGGTTAACGTATCTTTGTGTTTGGCAATATGCTGAACATGCGACATACACACTACAATGAAGAAGAGAACTATAGTATACTACAGAAATCGAAATGATTATTTTGGTTTTCCTTTTCTTATGCCTTTCTCATTTTTCTTAGGCCAAATGATCTTATCACTCATTTTGGGCGGTGTCACGGGGTGGCAGCGTGAGCACGTTGGCAAAAAGGCTGGTATCCGCACCCATGCATTAGTGGCATTTGCAGCTACACTTTTTACCCTTGTGTCGCTCTATGGCTTCCCTGGCGCAGATACTGCCCGTATTGCAGCCCAAGTTCTCGTGGGTATTGGGTTCATTGGCGCAGGAACAATTCTTCACAAAGAAGGTGGCATTGAGGGGCTTACCACAGCAGCTGGCCTCTGGGCAGTCACTGCGGTTGGCATGATGGTGGGTGTTGGTTGGTTTTTACCCGCAGTCGCGGCCACCGTATTAATTTGCGTTGTTCTCTTTGCCGATGACCACCGTTTAGCGAATATTGACGACAAGCGTTGACAAGGTAGGGTTTTCTAGGGTAAACTCTCTCCACAACAATGAATGCGGGTGTAGTATAATGGCTTATTATGCTAGCCTTCCAAGCTGGAGAAGTGGGTTCGATTCCCATCACCCGCTCAAATATAAAATATCGCCCTTCAGGGGTGATATTTTATATTTTGGCTTCTCTTGTTTTCTCCATTAGAGCCTTAAACCCCTCAATTGCTTTGACAACTGTAGGCTTCTGTGATATTGTGTGTTCACAACAATTTCCCTACTATATCGCGAGATAGAGCAATTGGCAGCTCGTCGGGCCCATAACCCGAAGGTTCCCGGTTCGAGTCCGGGTCTCGCAACAAGGCTTCTCTTTACCAACGAGAACGCCGATTTCTATGACCGATTTTGGCACGCGGTGGTAGTTCAGTTGGTAGAACGCTTCCTTGCCAAGGAAGAGGTCGCCAGTTCGAATCTGGTTCACCGCTCGAAACACCGTATACTGTGGTGTTTCGGTATCATGATACCAATGATACTGTATGGCACGACTCTGCGGACAGCTTGTCTCGCGGGATCACAAAACACACCCTACCCCGGGTGTGTTTTGTTTTATATTAATTTTGAGTAGACGACAGCGAACACTTCTTGCTAAAGTACATAAAGCAGCGAGTACAATAATACTTCTCACACCTCTCTATGAAAAAAATATCCTCACGATACATCACTCTTCTCCTCATACCTTTTTTTATTTTTGCGATTTTTCCCACATACGCGAAAGCATGCTCTTGTATTCCCCCACAACCTCCGCAAGAATCTTTAGCTCAATCGGCAGCAGTGTTTTCCGGAACAGTAACGCACATTGAACAGTCGGCGCTTTCGCGAGATCAAAAAATTTCTTTTGATGTGCGAACGGTCTGGAAAGGGGCAGATCAAAAAACGTTGAGTCTTACGACACCGGGTGATAGCGCAGCTTGCGGTTACAGCTTCTCCGAGGGAGGTGCATATCTTGTGTATGCTTCAGAAACAGAAGATAAAAATCTGGCAGTATATTTGTGTGGACGTACCGCCCTTCTCGAAAACGCAACGGAAGATTTGGAAATACTTGGTGCAGGGAACTCGCCCACAAACGGAACAAAAGCGAGTGAAGATAAGACTTCAAAAACAAGTGCTCTTATGGTAGGAGGTGTGGCCCTAGCCGGAATCATCCTTATTGTTGTCGCTTATCGACTTACTCCACAGAAAAAAAATTGATTAGAAAACTGAAGGAAAAAATCTCACGCAACAAAAAGAGTCCCGGCCAGGGACTCTTTCTTATTTTTTATTCCACATTCTCCGATTCCCGAATAATTTCCATTTTTTCTCTCTGGTAGATATTCCCAGAACGATCTCCATCCGTCGTTAAAATGGGTTCGCCTACGTACTCTACACTTCCACCATCTTCAGCCAAGGCATGAAGCACTTTCAGTTCCCCTAACTCAATTTGCGCGCCATACGTTGCAGTTGCATTTGCCTCTTCTGCGACCACACGACTCACTTCAATATCACTCCCTTGCACGGCGCTTACCTCCAACATCTGCGCTCTGCCTGTCATTTGAATGTCTGAACCATGGGCAGCGGTAAGTGTTGCGTGTGTGGTTGACACCGTCGCTTGTACATCTGAACCCCGCTCTGCGCCAAGAAGAATTTCGGGAGCCTCAATTCCTCGTAAAACCCCGTCGGCACCAAGACGAAATGAGGTAGAAAGAAGTGTTTCGCTTTTCCAGGAATCAATCATCACTTCAGCACCACTTTCCGCCACAATGGTTTCAAGGCGTGGCATGGTGATCACCACTTCAATCTCTTTTGTACCACAAAGGAAACAGATTTCGGAAAAATGCTTTCTTTTCACATGAAGAAGACCGTCTTTTTCTTCTATCTCTAGACCTTTCATATCATACGCGCGTCCAGAAATTTGCACGCTCCGCTCGTCGCCCTGAATCACTTTTACCTGCTCATTCCCCGAAAGAAAAAGACCGGTGGTGCTTGTACTTATACTGTATGTCGTGGACACGGGAGCGTATTCAGGACTCTCGCGCAAAATTTTCTGATACTCCCCAGAAAAAGTAATTCCCCATACGGTCATCCCGACTACTGAAACACACCAAATCCCAAGGAGACCAAACCCAAGTGCGGGAGTAAAGAATTGTTTTTTTCTTAAAATACCAATGGCAAAGAGGAAGAGAAACACGGCCGGAACAAGAAAAGTAAAGTACACAAACACTAACCAACCTTGTGAGACAAGATCACGAAACGAAGGATTGACATACGGACCAAAGGCATCCGAAATAAACCCAACCGAAACAATTGAAATACCCATGATGGCAAACAATCCAAACAACGCAAGGAAAAAACCGACACCGTAGCGCATAATAGGACCAACCACAGTCACAAAAGCACGAGCCACGTTCCCGATCACTGCCACAATTCCCTCGATAATTCTTCGGAAATAGGTAGAGGGATTTTTCTTCACGTCTTCAATTTTTTCCTTTACATTCTCGGTAAGATTTTCAATGGTGACGGGGCTCCCCTGCATTTCGAGTTTCTGGGCCGCAGTTTTGGCTTCTGGTACCGCTAACCACAAAATAATATAAATCAGGATACCGATTCCACTTGAAAGAACGAGCACGATGAAAAGAATCCGAATCCAAAGCGCATCAACACCGGTGTATGCGGCCAACCCAGACGAAACACCCGCCACAATACCGTTTTCTGTATCACGGAATAATCGTTTTGTTCCCCCACGCTCTTCTTCAGTCTTTTTTTCTTTCATTTCTGGCCCAGAAGATTTTTCATCGTCAAAATCTTCAACACCTCCCATAGAAACCATTACTGCATCTACTTCGACAAGCGTAATAATAGCGCGTTTCGAAGCAAGAAATAATTCGGCAATACGACTTTCAATATCCGCCACCACTTCTTCGCCGCCCTCAGTAGCTGAAAAGTGGGCTCGAACCGAACGTAAATATCCATCCAGTTTTTGGTAGGCATCTTCTTCAATGGTAAAGAGGGTTTGGGCAATGCTTATCGTGAGTGCTTTTTTCATACAGTTATTCAAGAGAAGTAAGGTTGTGAACAGATTCAACGAGTGATTTCCAGGTGCGGCTGAGCTGATCAAGATTTTCTTTTCCAAGAGCGGTCAGCATATAGTATTTTCTAGGGGGGCCGGATTTCGATTCTTCCCAGGTGTATTCCAAAAGCTCTTCAGTGCGCAGCCGGTTAAGGAGCGGATACAGCGTCCCCTCGACGACGAGCAGGTCAGCATCTTTCAATTTCTTTAGCATATCGCTTGCATAGATCTTTCCGCGAGAAATCGTCAGGAGAACACAGTACTCGAGGATACCCCGGCGCATATCACTTTTCGTTTTTTCAATATCTAAAGTCTTCATACAGGAAGAAAAAGGATGTCTATGGCAGTAGTATATACAAAGGTACCTTGTTATACAAGGTACTATGTGGATAAGTATATAAAATGTCACTTTCTTGACACTTCCCTACTTTTTGGCTACACTGGGAGCACTTTCAGCCAATCAAAATTTAATAGCATTCCTATGGGCGACACAGCAGACATCCGCAAAGGCGCAGTAATCCGCCACAACAATGACTTATACGTGGTGACCTTGGCTCAATTTGTAAATCCAGGAAAAGGTTCTGCGTTTACGAAAACAAAAATGAAGAGCATTTCTTCTGGCAAATCAATGGATATTACCTATAAGAGCAGTGAAAAAGTGGACACTGTTCAGGTGGAATACCAGAACATGCAGTACTTATACGGAAGTGGTGGCAAATTCTCTTTCATGAATCAGAGCACCTTTGAAACCGTAGATATTGGGACTGACATTATTGGCGATGAATCAAAATATCTCAAAGAAGGGCTTGAAGTCATTGCGGTTATGCACGAGGGACGCGTAGTCGCGATCGAACTTCCAAAGAAAGTGACTTATACTGTTGCTGAAGCACCTCCTGCAGTTCGCGGAGACAGTGCTGGTGGAAACGTTACAAAAGAAATTAAACTTCACAACGGTCTTACGGTTCACGCACCGATCTTTATTAAAGAAGGTGAGGAGGTTATCGTGAACACCGACACCGGAGAATACGGTGGACGCGTAAGTGAAAAATAAATTTATTTTACCATTCCTAAACTAACTTCAGCATATGAGAGATTTCAAAAAGGAACGTCGTTTTGGGGGTGGGGATCGCGGAGAAAGCCGTGGTGGTTTTCGAGACAGAGGCGGATTTAGAGGGGGTAGTGGTGGCCCAGGGAGAGATTTTTCTCGCGGTGGTGAAATGCACCAGGCAACCTGTGCTCGCTGTGGCAAAATGTGTGAAGTTCCTTTCCGTCCGAATGGCAAAAAACCAGTATTTTGTAAGGACTGCTTTAAAAGCAGTAAACCAGAAACATCGTTTCGCCCTTCATTTCAGTCAGAACGTCCAACATACCAAGCAGATGGCGGTGAACGACGTGGAAACGATGTGCAGAATCAAATTGAAATGTTGAACAAAAAAATCGAGACTCTTATCCAAATGGTAAAAGCACTGAGCGCACCTTCTTTTGAAGAAGACTTTTCTGAAGAGGAGGAAGTTCATGAAGAAAAATCACCTGCAAAAAAGAAGAAAAAACCTTCAAAAAAATAACGACCCTCGAGACCAAATATAAAAGAGAGCTTGAAGCTCTCTTTTATATTTGAGGTACGGGTGGGTAATTTCACTACTCGCCCACTTCGTTCGCTGCGTTTTGAAACCCCTCGGTTTCAATAATCCGCCACGGGGAAACAACTGTTTCCCCGACCCCCTTCTGGTTCAATTCCCACATCGAAACCAAACCAATAATAAAATACTACCTCTAGAGGTAGTATTTTATATTTGAGGTACGGGTGGGAATTGAACCCACGCATAGGGGTTTTGCAGACCCCTGCCTTACCACTTGGCTACCGTACCGTGGCACCTTTCGAACGCATAGAGCATAACACGCACCGCCCTTTTTTTCAAGAGTGAAAGTGTGATACCATGAGCCTACTATGGCTAAAAATACCCCTCCACAAAAGACCTTAGTTCTTATCGATGGCAACGCCATTATTCACCGTGCATACCATGCCGTTCCCCCACTGACGACCAAAGATGGCATGGTCGTAAACGCGGTCTATGGCTTTGTTTCCACCCTCCTTCGGGTGATTCAAGAAATTGCACCGAGCCACATTGCCGTTTCATTTGATGTGGCAGGCGGTACATTTCGCGATGAAATTTTTACGGAATACAAAGCCAAACGCGTCAAAGCCGACGACGCTCTATATAACCAAATACCGCTTATTCACGACGTGGTCCGAGCCATGGGAATCGAGATTTTTGAAAAAGAAGGATATGAAGCCGACGATGTGATCGGCACGATTTCTGCCGACAAAAATATACTTAAAAATGGTATCCAAACCCTCATCGTGACAGGTGATATGGATATTTTACAGCTCATCGACGAAAACACACGAGTCTACGAACTTCGGAAAGGTCTTTCAGATGTGGTTATTTTCGACGCGGAGAAAGTAAAAGAAAAATACGGTTTTGGACCCGAACGAATTATCGATTATAAATCTCTCCGCGGAGATACCTCAGATAATATTCCGGGCATTAAAGGCATTGGTGAAAAAACAGCAACGGAACTCATTACGAAAATTGGTGGCGTGGACGACATGTACAGGGATCTCAAAAAAGAGAAGAGTGTTATTCGAGAAACGTTTCCCAAAGGTGTTATTGCGAAGCTTGAGGGTGGGTACGAGTCCGCTAAAATGAGCCGAGCCCTCGCAACCATTAAACGCGATGTTCCGGATTTAGATTTTTCTCTTTCAAAGACGGCCATTAAACCTTTTAACCTTGAGGTGCTTGAACCCCTTTTTCAAAAGTTTGAATTTTTCTCACTTTTGAAACGACTTCGTGGCGAGGCTCCTGCACCAAAAACGAAAAAACCTTTCACAGAGAAAAAGACCCCTATCGAAATTATTTCTTCGGAACAAATAAAAGAAACGCTTCTTTCTTTAGAGAACGCGCCCATTCTTGCCATGAAAGAAGAGGTGACCACAGGTGATATTTTAACCGGCTCCCTCACTCACATTATTTTAGGAACTCCAGAAAAAACACTCATTTTTTCTTGGAAAGATTTAGAAACACACCAAAAAGTATTTCTGAAAACAATAAACAGCGCAGAGCATATTGTGGGCCATAATTTAAAAGAAACCTACCGTGCATTGCTCCATAAAAATCTTACAATCACGGCTCCGCTGTTTGATCTCATGATTGCGTCGTATGTGGTGAACTCAAGCACGCGGGCCCACGATCTGGAAAGCATAGTAGAACGCGAACTCCACTTCACACTTCCAGAAAAAAATGCTCAGGCCTCACTCTTTCGCCCAACGGTCGAAGAAACCGCGGAACAGATTTCCGTATTCTTTCCTCTCTTTTCTATTTTTGATACCGCACTCCAAAAAATGACTGACGCGGGGTTGTTCAAAAACATGGAGATGAAACTTATTCCGGTTCTTTCGGCCATGGAACTTGTTGGGGTAGAAGTTGACCTGAAGGTGCTCGGTGAATTATCTGAAACGGTAGCAGCGAGCCTTGACCGACTCACCAAACAAATCTGGAAAGAAGCAGGAACTGAATTCAATGTGGCCTCGAGCACGCAGCTTCGCGATATTTTGTTTGATACGTTAGCCCTTCCAACTGACGGAATTAAAAAAGGCAAAACTGGATATTCCACGGCCGCGTCAGAATTAGAAAAGCTTCGTGAAGAGCATGCCATTATTCCTCTCATCGAAGAACATCGCGAACTTTCCAAACTTCAAAATACCTATATTGATGTCTTACCCACTCTCGTTAATCCGAGCACCGGGAGAATTCATACGCACTTTAACCAGGCCGTGGCTGCAACCGGCCGCCTGTCGAGCGTTGACCCCAATTTGCAAAACATTCCGATTCGAACCGAGCTTGGCTCACAGGTACGAAATACGTTTATTGCGGCGAAGGGGTACAAACTTATTTCTGCCGACTACTCCCAAATCGAACTTCGTATTGTCGCCTCGCTCGCCGAAGACAAACGCATGATGGAGATTTTTAAGGAAGGCAAAGACATTCACACCTCTGCGGCAGCCGCCATTCACGGCGTCAAAGAATCTGAAGTAACGAAAGAAATGCGCTACGCTGCAAAGGCCGTTAACTTTGGTATTCTCTATGGTATGGGCTCGTTCGGGCTTGCCTGGCGAACACAGATTCCTCAGTGGCAAGCAAAAGCATTTATTGAGGCGTATTTCAAAGAATACGCGGGCGTAAAAAAGTATATTGAAAACACCATCGCGTTTGCCAAAGAAACAGGGTATGTTGAAACGCTGTATGGTCGACGTCGGTATATTCCTGAACTTGCATCCGACAACCACCAACTCCGAAGTGCGGGCGAACGCATGGCGGTCAACATGCCCATTCAGGGAACAAATGCCGATATTATTAAGCTTGCGATGATCTCACTTCATGATGAACTCCTGAAACGGTACTCTTTAGAAGATGCGCGCATTACACTCCAAGTTCACGACGAATTGGTGCTCGAATGCAAAGAAGGTATTGCAGAAGAAGTGGCCGAGCTCGCGAAACAAAAAATGGTTGAGGTGGTAAAATTGAAAGTTCCTGTTGAGGTTCATGTAGCGATTGGTGATCGTTGGGGCGAGTTAAAATAATATGGTTATTTTTCTCTACGGGGAAGATACATTCCGAAGCCGTGAGCGTTTAAAAAAACTGATTGAGCGCTTCAAGGCAGAACGTGACCCTCAAGGGCTTAATGTTGTCGTGCTTGATGCCGCCTCGAGCAAGGTAAATATTCTTGAAGAAATAAGCGCCTCCCCTTTTCTCGCAGAAAAAAGAATGATTGTCGTTGAGCGGCTCATGAAAACAAAAAACAAAGAGCTGCAATTAGCCATTCAGGAAAAAATCACGGCGAATAAACTTCCACCAACCAATGTTACTATTTTTTTTGAAGAAGCTGCTCCTGAAAAACACAAAGAAGCAAAGGCGCTGTGGGACACACTTAAAGCGACACCCTATGCTCAAGAATTTGCCAAACTTACTTCTTCTGAAGCTGGCACCTGGGTCAAGGAATATTTTAAAGAACGAGGAAAGACTGTTGATGCTCACGCACTTCCTGAACTCGTGCGTATTGCTGGGGTAGATTCTTGGCAGGCAAAAAATCTTTTTGAAGTACTTACCGCCTATAGCGGACAAAATACTGCTATTACAGAAGCTGATGTCCTTCTTTTTCTCGATGGCGGAACCGAGGATGTTATTTTTGCACTCGTTGATAGCATTGTGGCCCAAAAAACCAAGCAAGCTTTTGAGCACCTTGCCATGGAGCGGAGCCATGGGGGCGAGGACGGCTATGTGCTTGCCATGCTTATCCGACAGACCAAAATTTTACTTGAACTCTCCGATGCCTTAAAACGAGATCCAGGGGCTTCTTCCGATTCTCTTGCTCGCAAGATTGGGGCCCATCCGTTCGTGGTCAAAAAATCATTGGGGTTAATTAAACAAACTCCGCCTGAAAAATTTCAAGAACTCCATCGCCTGCTCCTTGAGGCTGATATCGGGGTAAAAACAGGAAAAACGGACATGGCCAGTACCCTTGAGTACATTATTGTTCGTTTTGGGAATTAGCAGTCTGGACGGGAAAACAAAAATATCCCCAGGTCTTGGGGATATTTTTTGTATTTGGGGATAATTATTTCTTTTTTGAAGCAGCAGGTTTCGCAGCTTGGTTCACCTTTTTCATAAGGCGAGAAAGTTTGCGAGAAGCAGTGTTTGATTTAATCACACCCTTCTTTGCCGCCTTCGCAAGCTTTTGCTGTGCCAAACGAGCGGCTTCGAGCACGTCTTTACCGCCGTCAATTGCTTTCTGAGCTTGCTTCATGGCTTCCTTGTACGCATTCTTTACCACTTTGTTCTGAATCGCGCGCTTTTTTGCCTGGCGCAAGGCTTTTTTAGCATTTTGCTTGATTGGCATAAAATTCTAAGGAAAATGGACGAAAATATAATAGGATGAGTATAGCGAATTTTTTTTATTTTGTCAACACAGCCATTTTCTTTATAAAAAGAAGGGCTCCAAAACACACGAGGCAAGCGGAACTACTATTTTGTCAATCCGAACCAATGGATCTTTCATTGTACACATGCATGTGCACAATCTTTTATGGCTCAACTCTGAAAAGAAGACGGAAAGTTATCCCCACTATCCACAGGTTATCCCCAATGTGTACAGATTATCAACCCACAACCATCTTCTTTGCTAAGCTAAGGCCATTTTTGCTTTCTCTCCCTTGTGGTACAATGCCCCTAGAATACGTTTCTCTATGACCAATCATGAAATTTGGCAGGCCGTCCTCGGCGAAATCGAACTCACTATATCCAAAGCCAATTTCAATGCATGGTTCCAAGGCACCGGCATATCAACATACGACAACGGTCGTGTGGTGGTGTGCGTGCCAAGCACATTTGCGAAGGGATGGTTTGAAAAAAAATATCACACAAACATTATTAAAGCGATCGAACGGGTAACTGGAAAGCCTGTTAAAAAACTGGACTATACAGTCGAGAATATCAAGAACATCCAAGAACAGGAGTGTCAGCTTCAACCTGCTCCTACCCCACCTCCTTCTTCCGGACCCCAAACACAGCCGTCTCCGGTTCAACCAATGCCTCAATACCCAACAGCACAACCTCAACAAATTCAACAACAGGAAGTCTACCGTCGCGAACCAGCACAAAACCCTTTTGGTTTGAATCCAAAATACACCTTTGAAACCTTCATTGTTGGAAAAGGCAATGAACTGGCCCATGCAGCCGCCCAGGCGGTAGCGAATCGCCCAGGGGAAGCCTACAATCCGCTCTTTATTTATGGTGGCGTAGGTTTGGGTAAAACCCATTTGATCCAAGGTATTGGAAACGCCATGCTTCAAAGAAATGCTAATACCAAAATTTTATACGTTAACTCAGAGAAATTTACCAACGACTTTATTTCTTCAGTAAAGGAAGGTCGGGCCAAAGAATTTAAGGATCGTTACCGCAACGTTGACCTTCTTCTTATCGACGATATCCAATTTATTGGGGGAAAAGAACAAACCCAAGAAGAATTTTTTCATACCTTTAATGAACTTCATCAGCAAGGGAAGCAAATCGTACTCACTTCAGACCGGCCGCCGAAAGCAATCCCCGGCCTTGAAGATCGTCTTCGCAGCCGGCTTGAATGGGGCATGATTGTTGACATTGCAGCCCCTGACCTTGAAACCAGAATTGCGATTGTACAGGCAAAATGTCAGGAAAAACGTTTCCCTGTCGACGAAAAAACCGCCAACATGATTGCGGTCAGTATCCAAAACAATATTCGTGAACTCGAAGGAGTGTTAAATAAAATTATTGCTTTCCACCAACTCAAAAATACACCCCCAACCCCAGAGAGCATTAAAGCCGTCCTCGTTACCCTCGAAGCGCAGCCCTTTAAAAAATCGGTTACTCCGAAAGATATTATTCACGAGGTTGGCAAGTTTTACGATATTACCCTCGACGATATTACAGGGAAAAGCCGCGAGAAGCGCCTCGCTCATCCACGACAAATTATCATGTTTCTCCTTCGAAACGAGCTCAAAATGTCGTACCCGGCTATTGGTGAAGAGCTTGGGGGGCGAGACCATACCACGGCCATGCATGCGCACACCAAAATTTCCCGTGATGTCGACAATGATCCAAAGTTAAAAGGCGAGATTGATTCCATTAAGCAGCGTCTGTACTCCCACGGTGTATAACCTCGGGGGTAAAGATGCGGATAAGTACCCAAAATGATTGTGGATACCGATGGGGACAAGCAAAACATATCCCCACCGCCCAAAAAACTACCCACAGCACGCAAAAGTTTCCACTGTTTTCTCCACACCCCCTGTCGAAGAAATAAGCGCTACGCGTAGAATAGAATACCGGTTATCCCCGCTGTCCCCCTTACTACTATTACTACGATATAAATATATATGTATATATACCAATTGAGCCTATGAAATTCACATGTACTAAAGACAACATCGCTCAAGCACTTACTCAAGTAGGTGGGTTAGCGGGAAAACAAACACATTTACCAATTTTATCGCATGTTCTTTTGGTTGCGACCGAATCGGGTGTATCACTTCTCACAACAAACCTTGAGGTGGCAATCCGAACCACGATCCGTGCGAAAGTAGAAACAACCGGTTCGTTTACGGTCCCAGCCAAAATGCTTTCCGAGTATATTCACCTTCTACCGGATGACCAAATTCAATTTTCATTAGAAGGTGATGAGTTACGTGTAAAGTGCGGTCGAAATAATACCAAGATGAAAGGATCTCCGCCGGAGGAGTTTCCGGGTATGCCAGAGGTAGAGCGCGATCATGAATTTGTTTTTGAATCAGCACCGCTCAAACAAGCTCTTGAACGAGTGGTGGTGGCAGTATCGAAAAATGAAATCCGCCCCGAACTTTCTGGGGTGTGTGTTCATATTGGAACGGAACGCTTTAGTGGGCTCACCGTTGCGGCTACTGATTCGTATCGGTTAGCAGAAAAACAAGTTCCGCTTCTTTCAGGCGACGGGCAGGTAACCTGTGTTGTTCCTTCAAGAACGGTGTATGAAATGATTCGCCTTCTTGGTGGGGTAAAAGAAGGTGGTGCCCGCGCACGTTGGTGGGTCACCCAAAACCAAATTACTATGCAGGTTGGCGAGGTAGAACTGACTTCTCGCCTCATTCAAGGAAGTTATCCCGACTATGCACAAATTATCCCCAAGGAGTTTGCGACGAGGGTTTCGCTTTCTGCAGATGAGTTTGTAAAAAGTATAAAGACGGCAAGTTTATTCAGTGCTCAGGGAGTAAATGGTGTTTCTTTTGAGTTTCATGTGCCAGAAAAAAATGTAACATTGTCTTCGGTGAGCACTGCCGCCGGAGAACATACCGCAAGTGTTGAAGCAGATCTTGAGGGCGCAGATAATTCCATTCTTTTAAATTACCGGTATGTGCTCGATGGGGTTGCACACATGGATAACAACATCTTCATTGGTGTTAATAGCCCTGAGGCGCCGTGTATCTTCAAAGAAGAAGGAAAGGATGGTTATGTGTATATCGTCATGCCTATCAGGCAATAAATGCGTCTAGGGCCCATACCAGTATTCATTTAGGAGTTCCTATGAAAGGTTTCAGCGAGCGTGTGATTCTCATTGCACGTGCAATCCCTTTTGGAAAAGTAACTACCTATGGGCGGATTGCTCGTGCGGCGGGTGGCGGAACGATGTCTTCGCAAAGCATTACGGGAATTTTAGGGCGTGCATACGACAATGGTGTAAAAGACATTCCGTTTCACAGAATCGTCTATGTCAATGGACGTGTGTGGATGAATCCAGAATACCGCGAGAAACGATTGAGGTTATACAAAAAAGAAAAAATTAAGATTGGAAAAAATGATCGTATCGAAAATTTTAATGAAATACTTTGGGATTTAAAAAGAAATGAGATGTAAATATAAAATACGGCTTCGGGCCGTATTTTATATTTTGATTTGAGTTGTGCTCGCCCTTTTCGCGGAATTCCTACTCAACGGTGACTCGAATACGATCAGTTTCAGCTCTGTTTCCCAGGTTATCGACGACTTCTGCAACGAGATCCCATGTACCAGAATTTGGTGGGTCAATCCACGTAACAACGAGCTGATTATTAAAGAGATTAGAAAAGTCTGTGATAGAAACAATCGGCATAGTGCTTCCGTTGGTGTTTCTCGCGCTAACGATCACTTCTCGAATATCACCCAAACGGTAGGGTTCAAGAAAAAAGACTCTTGGAAAACTTCCGGCTGGAACGGTGAGGCCGCGGTCAACAAATCCAACTCCCGGAGCCTCAAGCCCTGCTTGCAGATCAAAGGGGACTGTTTCTTCCAATCGATTTCCCACATCATCTTCCACAATAATGGTTAAGGTGTGCGGTCCATTCTGGATTCCTCGAGCCACGTAATCGAGCGCGAACGGAGTATTGGTATATGTGCCGACCAAACGATTGTCGAGTTTGTAGGAAACTCGTGAAACTCCGCGAGGAGCACTCACCCGAATAGAACTCGTGATACGTCGACTGGTGAGTGTGCTTGAAGCGGTCGGAGAAAAAATGGTGAGCGATGGAATAAGTTCCAAAGAATGAAGGTCATCGTATTCTGTTGGGGGTTCTTCAAAACTTATAGACCAATTCGGGTCAGCCGCTTGTTTCCGTGCAGTCCAGGCGCGGATGGCTTCTTCCCAAATGGGATATTGGGAATCCGCGGCAGGGTTTTCTGGAATGGGTCCGCGTGGATCATCTTTTGAAACATAGTGAAGAATAGAGTGCGGCGGTACATAGGTGCGTGCCACAATATATTCTTTTGGGGTTGAGCTCGTCGCTCGTTTTCCGGTCACGCGATCAATGTCGAGCGTAACTCCGCCCTGGGATCCGCGGAGAATCGCCTTCTCGGCATCGTTTGGCGGTGGGTCAGGAAATTTTTCAATCGGCATGGTTTTCGTGGCCTTTTTCATGAAGTCATTCCAAATAACACCAGCGAGCCTGCTTCCACCGTAACCACCTTTCATTGAGCTTCCGTCAGAATTTCCTACCCATACCCCTGTGACGAGTCCAGGAGTGTAGCCCATTGCCCAAGCATCACGGTATTCTTGGGTTGTTCCGGTTTTTGCGGCTACTGGTCGGTCGGGTAAGGTCAAAATACCGTTTGTACCAAAAATATACGCACGAGCAGCATCGTCTGAGAGAACACTTGAAATTGTTGCGGCTAATTCTTTTGAAATCACTTCTTCTTCGTCTGGAGTTTTTTCTGACTTGAGCACATCGCCCTTACTATTTTCTACCCGGAGAATGCTAACGGGAGGTCGCCGCTTGCCTTCGGCCGCAAACACACTGTAGGCTCCAACATGTTCAAGAGGGCTGACCACGGCTCCGCCCAATACTAGGGTTAGCCCGTAATCATCAAAGTTGCCAAGCGTGGTGTATCCGAGCCGTTCGGCAAAATTCGCTGCGGTAGGAAGCCCCACCAAATAGAGTGTCTGTACCGCCGCGATGTTTAGCGACCCCTGAAGTGCTTGGCGCATGGTTACTGGCCCGTACTCTTTCAGATCGTAGTTTCTTGGGGTGTAGGGCTTGCTGTCGCCGACCGCAAAATTTGTTTCGACATCAAACAGAAGAGTGTCTGGGGTATACCCCTTTTCAAAGGCAGCCGTATAAATAATAGGTTTTATCGAAGAGCCGGGTTGGCGTTTGCCACTGGTAATAACATTAAATTGTCCACTTGAGGTGTTAAAGAAATCGAGTGATCCGACCATGGCTAAAATCTGTCCAGTTTTTGGGTCAACGGCAACCATGGCCGCATTGTCGGCCTTTGCATCTTTTAATACTTTATCTTTCTGTCCGTTAATCGTGGCCTCAGCCATCTGTTGTTTTTCCCAATCAAGAGACGTGATAACTTTGAGCCCGCCCGTATTTACAGCCCGCCCACCAAATTCTTCTTCCAGAAGTTCTTTTACGTATAATACAAAGTGCGGTGCTTTAATGTCAGTATACTCTTTTGGCTTAAACGATAATTCCATGGCCTGTGTTTCTTTCATTTCCTCTTCCGTAATATACCCCTCTTCTTTCATGCGGCGTAACACAAAGTTGCGACGTTCTTTTAAGAATGGAAGATCGTTTAAATACCGTGAAGGTTGTTTCGGAAAGCCGGCTAAGGTGGCAATCTGTTCTAAATTTAAATCGGCGGTCCGTTTGTTGTAGTAACTTTGTGCTGCTGCCTCAACGCCGTAGTTTGTTCCGCCGTATGGGATCTCATTAAAATAAATCTGAAGAATTTGGTCCTTAGTATATTTTTGTTCTAACCGTACCGATAAAATAAGTTCCTTTGGTTTGCGACTCCAGGGCGCTTCATTGTCTAGAATCGCATTTTTTACTAATTGTTGTGTTAGGGTGGAAGCCCCTCCGCCAATGCGGTTCCGCCCCATGAGTCCGAAAATGACCGATCGAGCAATACTCAAAGGGCGAACACCATGATGTTCGTAAAATGTGGTGTCTTCGGTGGCAATGAGGGCTTGGCGTAATTTTAACGGAATCTGGTCGTACGGAATAAGGGTGCGTTTTTCATCCCCATAAATTTCATACAATAGTACTGTGCCGGTGCGGTCAAAAATTTTTGTGCTCTGCGCCACTTCACGGTCGGTTAATCGGTCAGGATCTGGAAGGTCTTTGCTTACCCAGGCCACAAATCCAACCCCACCAACAAGCCCAATGATTCCCACCGTAACAACACCTAAGAACACAAAACGCCCTACTTTTCCTTTTTTTCCGTGCCAAAAACGACCAGGTCCGACCCGTTTGGGCGTCCCGCCGGCCTTTACACTAATAAAGGTGCGTTTTTTTGGCTCGCCGACATAGCCGTACGAGCGTTTTTTTGGTGGCTGGTCTTTCAGAGAAAATACCCTTACGGGGGTTGACAAAAAGGTGATTTTATGGTACTATATGCGGTCCTAAAAATCAACCTTTGGGACACACCTATACTATATGAAATTTACCTTAAATAAGGCAAAAACAATGGTAGTTTTGATGAGTACTTTGGCCATGCTCCCGTCTCTTACACAGGCTCAAGTAACAAACGCCGTGTATACCTCAACCGCCTTTGCGGAGGTAGCCGTGGCCGCTGAAACCACCCCAATTTTGCCGGTAGCAGAGGACGTGGTAGAAATTACCGCCCCTACTCCGGAACAGGTGAAGGCGGAGATCATTCGCCAAGCCAACCTTTACGGGGTAAGCGTCAATAACGCACTTCGTATCGCACGTTGTGAGAGCGGATACGTATACAACGCGAAAAACGGTACGAGTACTGCGAAAGGCGTGTTCCAGTTCATTAATGGTACGTGGAAATGGATCGGGGCCGAAGGGCACCAGTTCGATTATAAAGAAAACATTAAGCAATTCATGATCTGGTATCCAAAATACCCACAATGGTGGGAGTGTAAATAAGGCCAGACATAAACAAAAAGACTCGGCATGCTGCCGGGTCTTTTTGTTAAAAAGGGCTATGCTGACCGACCTTGGCGAACATCAAGTCTTTTTTTAATCAGATTTATCACGTCGTTAATGGTCCAGTTAACTGTAATTAGGTAGTCGTAGACTTTATTTTTGAGGGCCTCAGCCACATACCGACTGTCGGTTGAATTGGTCAGGAGCATAATATTGACCCCTTTCCCCCAAGTATCTTTTCTGAGAGCGTCAATCATGTCGAGTCCGGTTTTTTTGGGCATGTTGATGTTGGACACGATTAAGTTTGGGTGGTGCCGAAGTGCGAGATCAAGCCCCTCTTCGCCATTCTGAGCTTCGAGTACTTCGAAGCCCGCATCTCGGCACTTTTTTACGAGTACGTTTCGTAGTACGACATCATCGTGGACTACAAGAATTATTTCTCTGGCCTCCTTTTCCATAGAAACGAATGCTAAAATGAACTTTTATTTAGTGTACTTCATAAGTATGCCTTTTCCAACGAAGATGTGGATAGATAAATCACAGACATGTCCGGCAAGAATTTCCCTTTTGTAAGAGTTTAAAACCAAACAACTATTTCGCCCTCCTTATTCCGATTCAAAGCTCTCAATTCAACAAGATAAATAAGCCTCCTCCTCAATGAGAAGGACTTATTTATCTTGTCGGGCTCTGTGGTCCTTGGTCTTGCCCCTGTCGGTTTCCTCCTCCTCGGGCTGGCCATCGCCTCGTGGTTTTGCTCACCAACGTGTTCGCAAAACATCGCTCCGGCGTTCAAGTCCTACTCGAGACCTAAACTATTAGGTCGCTCGGCTCTCCAAATAAAATATAAAACTTCTCGCAAGAGAAGTTTTATGTTAGTCGGGCTGGGGACTTTCACACGTCGCTTCGCTCCTTTTGAAACCCCTCGGTTTCAAGAATCCGCCACGGGGAAGCAACTGTTTCCCCGACCCCCTTCTGGGTTCAAGTCCTCAATCCAAAAAAAATAAATAAGTCCCTCTCGGTTAAGAAGGACTTATTTATTGTGTCGGGCTGGTGGGACTTGAACCCACAACCTCCTGGTCCCAAACCAGGCACTCTAGCCAATTGAGCCACAGCCCGTTTTTTACTGCAGGGAGTATATATGATATCCAAATTTATTTCAAGGGGCAAGCCCCCTTTCTGTTTACAAGCTTCTTTTCCGTAAAACAAAACAAGACCGTAACAGTCTTGTTTGTCAGTGCCGCGGGCCAGGATTTCACTCCTCTGAATAAAATTCAGACTCTTAGGAAGGGGTTTCCACCCCTTCCTAACCTTCCCCTAGCAGAAGTGAAAACCTATCGGTTTTCAAACTTTCCCTTAGTTCAATCCTGGCCGTAACACGAATAAAATAAATACTCCCCACAAGGGAGAGTACTTATTTTATGGTGCCGCGGGCCAGGATTGAACTGGCGACACAAGGATTTTCAGTCCTCTGCTCTACCACTGAGCTACCACGGCAACGGTATTTTTTTCTAAAAAACACTACGCCACGAAGGCGTAGCATTTTTCGTGGACCGGAGAGGAATCGAACCCCCGACCTCCTCGGTGCAAACGAGGCGCTCTACCAACTAAGCTACCGGCCCATATATTTTCCACAATGACACGAGTATACCAACGTTACGCATGCTTGTCAAGGCGTGTGTGCCTCAGTATTCCCCTGTCAGTAAAGCGTCTTGCTAGTTCGCTTTTTTGGTCCTCTTTTAGCTTAAGGAATGTTCGGTCTGTCCAGGCCTTTTCTTCAAGAATGTGAGCCATCCATGCTCCCCCAACCAAATGAGGGACAAGTACGTAATGTGCCCCAGCAGTGTAGAGTTCTTCGGTCGCAGCCGTGTCGTAGGTGTTTGCAATAACCTTTGTTTTACTACTCCGACTTCTGACATGATGAATAAGAGTTTTTTGATCGTCTGTTTCAGGGAGTGTGGAGATAACAAGTTTTGCGACCTCAATAGGGAGTTCGTGTAAAAACTCTACGTCAGCCGCATCACCGAAATACGCTGGAATGCCATTTTGCCGTGCATGGCGAATAGAGTCCGGGTTAAAGTCGACCACTGCAAACGGTACCCCTTTTTCCTGAAGAGCTGAACAAATACGCATACCGACCCGATGATACCCAAACACCCACGCTTCGTAGGTTGGAATTATTTCTGGGTGATTGCGATACTTATCTTTTCCAAATAGCGCAAAGAATGGCAGGCAAAAGCGATAGAGCTGTTCATTGTAGGTAATAATGTAGGAAGAAATGCAAATGGTAATGAGGGCTACGACTGTAAAAATTTGGAGCTCAATACCTTGAAGATGCCCCAGTGAGCGCCCGGTGAATAAAAGAATAAAACCAAACTCGCTTACTTGTGCTGCAACAGTTGCTCCTAAAAAACTCGTGCGCCGTGTGCATGCTTGAGTTCGGTAGAGGAGATATAAAATAAGTGGGTGCCCGATAAGAACCACGGCGGTAAGGGCAAGCCCGATTGGCAGGGCTGTGGCTAAGCCAGTCACATGCATTTCACTTCCGAGCATGAGAAAGAAGATGACGATAAAAAAATCACGAAGTGGGCGGATACGGCTTGCTATTTCTGCTTGATACGGCGATGAGCCAAGCGAGATGCCAGCTAAAAGCGCGCCGATTTCAAGAGAGAAGCCTGCCCAAGCGACTAAGCTCGCCACGCCAAAACACCAAGCAATGGTGAAAAGAAATAAAAATTCTCCATTTTTGGCCACGCGATCAAGAATTGTCGGCAAAAGAAACTTTGCCAAGAAATAAATGGAAGCAATAAGAAGTGCCCCCTTAAACAAAAGAAGTCCGATCGTTTCTGTAATGTTTCCCTCGGTACCGCTCGAGAGGATAACCATGAGTGCGACCGCAATAAGATCCTGCACCACCATAAGCCCCATTGTTCGGCGGCCATACATGGATTCCGTATCCTTTTTTTCGGCCAAAAGTTTGGTTAAAATAATGGTGCTCGAAAATGTGACAGCAATAGCTAGGTACCATTTACTGCTTGTCGTGAGTGGAAAAAAAGAAAGAATGCCAAATCCAAGCAGGGTCGATAGCGCCACTTGCCCCACTCCAATCAGAACCGCGCTTTTGCCAATTCTTTTGAGAAAATCAAAATGGAGGTTGAGGCCGACGACATACAGAAGAAGGACGACGCCAAATTCTCCGAATGCGCTATAGGTGTGTGCATCTCCGTCAAGAAGGTTAAAAAGAAGTGGGCCAGCCAGAAGGCCAGAAATAATATATGCAACGATGAGTGGTTGTCGGAGGAGTCGAATAATAAATGAGACAACGACCGTGAGCCCAAGAATGCCACTGAGTTCTAAAAAAAGAGAATTCATACGGAGGGTAGTATATCAGAAATCCCGTATGGAGTTGAGAAAGAATTATCTGTTTGCGTAAAAAATTTTATTGTAACGTGCGCTAATTTGATTGTATTTCTTTTCAGAAATGACCTTCGATGTGCGGGAGCGCTCTCTCGCACATCGAAGAAATTACTGACAGGCCCTTTCCCCTTTGTCAGCCCCCTCTACATCAGTCCGCGGTCGTGAGTGTGCAGACGCCGTCATAACCTTCCGTTGCGGCCTCACTTGGGAGGCAGACTGTCTTTCCTGGGCACCCCATCACGTCGGCTTTGCAGTAGCCTGCAGGTGTGCTCGGCTCGGTCAGTGCCTTGCGGCTAAGCAGTGGCGCGCACTCTCCCGTCGCCCCATCACACACTTGTCCACTCTCATTATTCCCGCAGAGATTTTCACTACGTGAGCAATTACTTTTCTCTGCGTACCCAACACACTGTTCACGCGTTATCCCGTAGAATCCAAGAAATGCGTCTGCGGCCGTGTTGTGGATTTTCCCGTTCCAGTGTATCACTCTTGGTTCCGTCCAGAAGTGAAACATTGTGGCCTGTGCATTAGGCATCGAGAACTGTCCACAGACCCAATTGAGCATCGGTGCCTGGGCGAGCAACTCTGGAGTCTGAAACGCCTCGTACACCCAGCTTTTTGCCCCACCCCTCCCTTTTTCGGCAGCCCAATGGCAGGTAAGGCAGTAGGGCTTAAGCACCTGGTTGTAGAAGTTCGTTCGTTCTTCGCTCCAACTCCACTCACCGATCACAACGTTCGGTGTAACAGGTGCGTGTTCAACCTCGACTTTTCCCTGGTAGATGCCATGAAATTGATTGAACTGGAATTGGGTCAAGCCCGTCTGTAGCGCCAGTAGATTCATTTTTCTAATTGCTTCTCTTTGGGCCATAAGAGAAGCAGGCCCCTCTTTGTCGAAAACCACCATGGTTTCGTCGAGGGGTAAAAACCGGGCCCAGATCGCTATATTTTTAGCGGAGTCAACATATCCACCATGACAGACCGTGCATACATGGGGAACGGATCGTGGTCCGCGAGAATCAAGTTGCGCCCATGGCTGCAGTTTTCCTTCCGGCCCATACACATAAAACTGTGTCCGCTCGCCTTCTGGCAGCATCATCCTTTCGGAAATACAGACCGTATTCTTTGGCCTCTTTCCTTCTTTCGCAAGGGCGAGGGATCGTTCTTCGTCGCTGAACGCATCCCCGTAGTTTGTGACAAAACAGGCTTTGACGACAAACTCCTCGTCAGCGTCATTGCGTTCCGTTGTCCAGGTGCAAGCAAGTTCTCTGCCAAGACCAAGCTCGCGCTTGTTGTAGTAGACTCCTACGCCGACTCGCACCCTCCATGCCTCGAGAGACTCTCCCTCTTCCTGAGGGGGGAACTGAAACCGCTCTTTCCACAAAGAAAACGACGCAGGTGCGTCGATGTTCTTGTAGTACTGCAGCGTCCGTGCGATGTGTTCGCTCTCCGACGATGTGCTGGTGAGGAGTCCGTCCGGAGTCGGCGCCCCCACATTGAGGGATGCGCTCGCCACCGGCGGTGGCGGGATCTCGTACTCCTTGGTAGAAGTGGTCGGCTGGGCCGTGCACCCAGCTATGAGCCACATGAACACGCTAAACACGAATGCAATTTTGCTCATTGTTCTGTCCTCTCTGCGTAACAGACCACCCAGGTCTGTTAACATGAAGAGGATACTACAAAAAACAAAAAAAATCAAGTATGTACATGGATTCTATCCATCCGGCTCCTTTAGCCGAGAGGTGGTTTTTTGCGGAGTATAACCCGAGTCGCTGTTCGTTTCATGCTCCCGAGCACCATGACCATTCTCGCCCGGCCAAAAGCTGCTGCGAGGAATGTCATTACACCCGCCCCAGTTGCCATTTTTTTAGGGTCGACATCAGGCGTTTCTTCTAAAACAGCTTCAGATAATTTCTCCGATGCTTCGCCAAGTATTTGAATATCTGTTTTTGTCCGTGGCGTGAGTGTCGCTTCATCTTCAATGATGCTTACAATACCTGTTATTTTTCCCCTGTCACCAACTGCCACGTCTGGTGGATCCTTCATAAGCTCTCCGCGAAATTTCACAAACACTTCACCTTCATTTTCGAGGTAGAACCCTTTAGTGCTTACGTCAGTAACTGTGCCAGTCACGGTTACGAAAATCTGATCAAGTTCGCCCACATCTGCTAGAGAAATTTCTTTTGGTTGAATACGTTCATTCCGTTTCTTTGCCGCGATACTCATTTTATTTTTAGCATTTACTCGTTTTACCCCCTGCGCTTCAGACATGACTCCAGAAACAGTAACCAGGTCGCCCAGGGCGAGTGGCGGAAACTGTTTATTCGAGAGAAAGATCGGCATGGTCTGCCCCGTATCTTTTTCGATAATGGTAAACATCTGGGTGCTCCAGGTGTTTGGAAGTACTATGGCGATACCGGTGACTGTAACCGCAGAACCTTTGGCGAGCTCCTTTGCTTCGGTAAAAGATCGAAATTGCCCCACCCCTGCAGAAACAAAAGAATTTTTTTGCACAAATATATTTTGTTTTCCCGGTGTCGCAGTGCCCGACCACACCCACGCTCCTTTTTCCGTGCGAATATATACCAGACCTTCTTTACTCCCACTATAGTGTACGGTATCAATCGTTTTTTCGGCTGCATTTTTTAGTGTAATGGTGTCGTTACTATTATTTAAAGCAATAGACGTGTCTTTTCTTTGAAGTAGAAAGTATTGCTCGGGCAATACTATGGTTTGATCAGGAATGCGGTATTTCTTTCCTGATCCATCGGTGACGGTCCAGCCAGAAATATCCGCTGCCTGTTCTTCTTCATTATAGAGTTCAATGAATTCCGCCTCATCACTTCCTTCTGGGTTGGGAGCAAGTTCGCTCAGAATAATTCGTGGGGTTTCTGTATGCGTACTCGTTTCTGTTTCAGAAGTTTTTTCTTCCCCTTCAGAAACTTGTGCTTGAACGAAGAAAGAAAAAGATTGTTTGGCTTCATTCCCGCGATTATCCTTTACGAGTAATGTGACCGTGCTTGTGCCCGTTTTGGTAAATGTATATGTGGTTGTTACTGTCGTGGCACTTTCTTTGTTTGGAAATTTCCATACATATGAAAGTGGGTCATGTTCTGGGTCACTCGTATCACTCGCATCAAAGAAATAAGTTTTTTCAACTAATATATCTTCAGGAATTTCTACGGAAATTTCAGGCGGGCGATTTTTTTGAGTGAGGATATTTTCTTTTTCCGGAGTGATGGTCGTGGTCCACACAAATGCATTGCTTGCGTTTCGTACGTAGCTTTCTCCTTCTGGAACATGCGTGTAGCTGACACGTTCAACGACTCGTTTTTGCGGATCAAGCAACTCCAGTGAATCTGAAGTGTTATTCAAGCTAATACCAGTTACTTTTTTTGGTAAAAGAAGATACTTACCCGGATAGAAAACAGTATCTAGGAAAGGAAATATACGGAGAGATTCGTCGCGGAGTCCCCAACCTTCTAAACGGACATGCGTTTTTCCGCTGTGGTAGAGTTCAATAAATTCTTCTTCATCTGCGCCAGGTGGGTTTGGGTACAGTTCATTTATTACTATTCCACTCGCCCCTGGTGTAGGTAGATTCGTGTTTGCCACGGCTGACTGATCAGGAAAGCGATTTTGAGTCCCTTTGGTGATAAGCGACGTTGTACGGAAATCATCTTTATCGTAGCCAGTATCCCGTCCGTCAATTCTTGCGGCACTTGTTGGGTCGGTCGGTGTGTCGGCATTATCGCTTGTGTTTCCGTCGCTCCACACTCCGTAAACGACCCGGTCAATTTCCTGTATGTTTTTTGTGAAGAGGGTGATGCTGTCGCCGCTATTGTTTAGGCCCCCTTTGGGTTTTTCAATAACGAAAAATTGCATGGGCCGAATACTTCCGGTCAATGTTGTTTTTGCTCTACTTCCTTCTTCAATATACCAACCCGTAATATCAATGGTTTGGCTGGAGCGGTTTTGCAGTTCAATAAATTCGACTTCCCCATCTGTGGGGTCAGAGACAAATTCTGAAATAACAATATCGCCTGCCCGTGCACTTATTGGGGGTGGTGTACCCGTATTGGAATTTATAGCCGATGGAGTCGGCGCAGGTGCGGGTGTTTCCTCTGCTCGAGGCGTGAGAGCCGTCTCACTATTTCTTTCTCCTCGAGTAGGGAGAGTTTCTTGCCACACCGTATTACGATACGAGAGTGTTTGCCCGCGAGCCGGTGCTGAAACGTTATTTGCCCTATCGCCGTCATCCCATGTGCCATACGCAATGGTTTGAATAGGTGTGCCATCCGTTGTTTCAAGAATTATAATATCGCCATCATTATTCAAACGGCTTCCTGAAATCGTAAAGACAAAAAATGCGTGTGCTTCGAGTGTGGTTGTGCTAACCGCGATTGTACTTCCGCCATCTTTTAAGCGAATACGCGAAAGGTCGACCGCTGCGCTTCCCACATTTTCAATTTCTATCCACTCACTTTCTCCGGTATTCGGGTTCGAGAGAAACTCACTGAGAAGAAGTTCAGGGGCGGGCGCTCCTCCAGAGGTAGTAGTTGGGACTGTTTCGTTTTCTGCAGGTGTTTCTGATGCCGGATTTCCCTCCTCAGATGTTTCGGATCGTTCACTATTTTGTTGCCCGGCGGTGTCGCCGCTTGCGTGTTCGTGCCAGTTTGTTCCTGTATAGTTGGCCAAAGAAAGAGTGTCGCGCTCTAAGCTCCGGTTCGGGGCACTTACATAGGTGAACCGCTCCACGAATGCGCCTGTTGCGTCTTTTAATCCAATCTCTTCCCCGCCTTCGTTCAGACTTCCCCAACTACTATCAAAAATTTGGCCTAAGAAATTTGGGTGTGTTCGGCGAAATCCTTCTTCTTGCTGAACAATGACCGCGTAGGTGTTCGGTAGAAGAATAAAATTTGAATTAGTCGTCGTGCTTAGCGTGTGATTGTTCCCCTCGAGCCCTGTGCTTTCCCAAAAGCGATACCCCGTAAGGTCGATTGGTTCAGTGCCAATATTAGCGATCTCAACCCACTCTTCATTTGTTCCTCCATATGCTCCGATTTCACTTATGACCACTTGGGCAAAGGCAATCCCAGTCTTATAAAAAAGAAAAACGCCAAAGAAAAGCGTCGAAAAAAAGAAAACTTTTCGTTTTTGTGTATGCATAACTCCCTCCTTAAAGCTATGAATAGAAACAGTATACAAAAGTTTAAGAAATTAAAAAAGGTCCGGCAGGCAGTGCACACACGTTCGTCGCCCTAAACGTACGTATGCGCACCGCCCACCGGCCTTACGAGGGCCAGATGACCCCTAGTTGCTGTCCTCCCGGATGACCCCGTTTTTGTACGAGTTCCGGTCGTAGTGGCCGAAGGCCTCTTCGGCCACGAAGCTCGGACGTCCGATCAGGGGCGCGAGCTGCCCCCGAGACTGCCGCCGATCGTCGCGGTTCTCGCGGCGACGCCGCATTGCCGGGGAGACCGGACCAGCGTACCGTGCCATGCTCTTGGGTGGGCCCTTCGGATTCTGCATTTAGACTTTCCCCCTCTTTCCACTGCGCAATTTTGTTTTTTGAGCAGGCGACAGTGGATAGATGGGAATGAGTATAGAGGATTTTGCTAAAAAAGTCAAGGAGGGGTATGCCCCGGCTGCATACCTACACCAACCCCCCCTAATAAATACACCGGTCCAATCCTCTGGATGTTTAAAAAAAATTATTTGTATACACTATTCTATACATGTGTATAAGTATGTGTATAACTTTGTGAATATGGGGATAGAATCGAAGGCACGAGCATTTTAAAGTTCTATGAAAAAGAGAAAGAGCAAAAGCCTCTTCGCATTGCGATTCATAATTTTCTGGGGACAATACTGTGGAACATTTGTTCTCTTTGGGGATATCTTTTTGAAACTCTATTGTATACACTAGTGTATACAAATACTAATTTAAGCCAAAAATGCCTATTCTTACCTGTACAAAGCCAGAAACTTGACAAAACTCGTTTTTTGTGCTATACTGTATTTGTGATCATTAAAAAGTCACTTTAGAACTGCCCTACACCTCGTTGTGTAAGGCAACTCTATCCCCATCTACTGCGGTTCGGCCAAGTCCATTCTTTGCTTGATTCGAAGCTTCTTAGCTCATCAGGCGTATGAAACTCAAATAAACAAACAAAAAACGGACTTAGCCCGGTGCGCTTCCACCTATGCAACATCCCCTGCTTCGGCAGAGTGTTGTCGGGAGCATCAACCACATTCGCGGTGGTAGGGGTACTACCGTCCTTCTTGGACTCAAGTCTTCGGCACTGTCTTGCTATAGCAATGGCAAAAGAGTGCTGAAGGCATGGCCACGAGGATGTTTGCGGCGTGCCAGCCATATATTATTATCTATGGGCTTCGGCACGCCGCTTTTCGTTTTTTTGACGAAAATTTTTATTTTTGGTATACCATTAAGGTGGTTTATTCAAACTCTGACCCCGTATGACCGACGAACACATGCAAGCCCTGCTTCAAGAGAAAGCAACTATTATTGAAGAATTGAAGAGTCATGCGAAAGCAGACCCTCAAGTGCGTGGTATGGTAGCTGCTGTATTTGTTGATCAAGGGAACGAACTTGATGATAATGCTCACGAGGTTGCAGAAACCGAAGTTGATGTGGGTGTCGTACAAGTGCTTATCGACCGACTGGAATCAATCAACTTAGAACTCGAAACACTCAGCTAATTTTTTTTATGGCTAAAGCATTTACGAAAAAAGCGGCTCACGCCGACCCTTTTGTTGAAGAAATGACAGGCGGCCTCCATAAGGAGCTCGAGCGACTTGAAGGTAATTTGTTGTCGATAGCGAAAAATGGAAACGAGCATGCGAATGTTGGTGATGAAACCGAAGAAGACTTGGTGGACAGTTTAACCACAAGTTCTGTTCAGTTGTCTTTGAAGACTGCTCTTGAAAAGGAACTTCGCGATGTTCATAAAGCTCTGGAACGTGTTGAAGAAGGTCTCTACGGTATTTGCAAATACTGCGATGCGCTTATTGAAGAAGACCGTTTGCGTGCTCGCCCCACTTCAAGTTCCTGTATTACCTGCAAGAAAACGTTAACGGACGAAGCGTAAAAATCGGAATGCGTATGCGTACGTTTTTCCACCCCCTAATCACCCCTTCTCTCCTTGGAGGGGTGATTATTTTTGCGGATCAATTATGTAAATGGTTCGCACGAACCAGTTTAGCTACTCCATATTATTTTGGTTCGCACTACTTTGGTCTCGAGTATTTTGAAAATGCCGGTATTGCCTTTAGCTTGCCTTTACCAAATAGTATTGTTATCGGGCTAACGCCGCTTATTCTTCTTCTCTTTGTTATTTGGTTTGGATACATGGAGAAAACAGTGTACGCCTGCTTTGGAGCAAGCCTTTTTATCGCCGGTGCAGTCTCGAATTATGTTGACCGAGTTCTCTTTGGGTATACCATTGACTATATTCGCATACTAACCGGAGTAATTAACTTAGCCGACATCGCAGTAGTCATCGGCATCCTTCTTTTGATGAAGAAATCTCGCCCGTTACCCGTGTGATATACTAAACATATTATTCTTGGAGGGAAGGAGTATGTTTGTTCGTCTTACGACCGGAGCACTTCTTGGTCTTGAGGCCGTTCCTATTACGATTGAGGTTGATGTTTCTGGTTCGTGGCCAGCCTTTCAGGTGGTTGGATTGCCCGACACGTCTATACAAGAAGCAAAAGAGCGTATTCGCACCGCATGGAAGAATACCAATTTAGAATTTCCGAATAACCAGCGAGTGGTAGTGAACTTAGCGCCAGCCGATTTGCCTAAAGTCGGCACCGGGTACGACCTTCCGATTGCCCTCGGGATGTTTTTGGCCGCAGAAAAAATTGATCTGACCACAATTGATTTGTCGCGTACGTGGGTTGTTGGGGAACTCGCACTCGATGGAAGCACGAGAGGGGTAACCGGAATTCTTCCTATGGTCGTAGATGCTCGTGCAAGAGGCGTTCAACACTTTTTCTTTCCTGCTGCCAACCGTGCCGAGGTTTCTTTTATTGAAGATATCACGCTCTATCCCGTTCATTCTCTGTCAGAGCTTATTTCCCATGTGCTTGGAAAAACGCTGTGCCCACCCCTTCTTCCCACGCCGCTTTTTTCAGAAGAAAAAAAGGAAAACTATGCAAACGACATGATGCATATTAAAGGGCAGGCAGTGGCGAAGCGAGCTGCAGAAATTGCTGCCGCTGGTGGCCACAACCTTTTTCTTTCGGGTCCCCCTGGTTCCGGAAAAACATTACTGGCTCGTACCATTCCCTCTATTTTACCACCCCTTTCACCAGCTGAGGTGCTCCAGGTAACGAAAATATATTCGGTTGCAGGGCTTCTTACTCCCGACAACCCACTCATCACTGCGCGTCCGTTTCGTTCGCCTCACCATAGTACGAGCGGCATCGCACTGGTGGGTGGTGGAAAAATTCCTAAACCCGGCGAGGTATCACTTGCTCATCGAGGTGTGCTGTTTCTCGATGAGCTTCCAGAATTTCCTCGAAGCGTTATTGAAATGCTTCGTCAACCGCTTGAAGATGGAGCTGTCACCGTCTCACGGGCTGAAGGTACGGCAAGTTACCCGGCACGATTTATGTTTGTGGCAAGTAGAAATCCTTGCCCTTGTGGATTTTTAGGAGATAAAGAGCGTCGGTGTTTGTGTCCGCCCGGGCAATTGCTTCGGTATCAGAAAAAAATTAGCGGCCCATTGTTTGATCGGATTGATTTGCATGTCGAAATGCCTCGAACCACATTTGCTATGCTTGATGCTGCAGAAGAAGAATCGTCAGAATCAGTTCGGGAACGTGTGGTGCAAGCTCGTCTTCGTCAGCTCGAACGTTTTGAGGGGACGTCTTTCGTGTGTAACGCTGAAATGCGAGGTCGGGAGTTAAAACAATTTTGCCCACTTGATGATTCGACCATGACTCTACTTCAATCCGCAGTCATGCGGCTCAAACTCTCGGCCCGTTCTTATGAACGGGTGATAAAAGTAGCAAGAACCATTGCAGATCTTTCTCGCGCTGAAAAAATTTCAGTTTCGCATGTTGCTGAAGCACTTCAATATCGTTTGGCCGAGGAAAATTCCTTCTAAAGAAGGGTACTACTTTGTTTTACCGAGTTACATACTGGAGCGGGTTCGCTTTACGCCCGCTTAATCGAACTTCAAAATGAATATGTGGGCCGGTTGAACGACCTGTCGAACCCATGAAAGCAATAATTTCGCCTTGCTCAACCGTATCTCCGACTTTAACAAAGAGTTGAGAAGCGTGGCCGTAGAGTGTGGTAATACCGCCGCCATGATCAAGAATAACATGGCATCCGTATCCGCCATTCCAACCACATTGTGAGCGAATGACCTTACCTCCTTTAGCCGCGTATAGCGGAGAACCCACTGGTCCGGCAATATCAACCCCAGTATGGCGTAACCCGTAGTACTGCGTAACACGACGAACATTTGTTGGCCAAATATATCCACCTGATCCCGGAGCAGAAATAGATGCTGGTTGAACGCGTGAAGGGTTCGCTGTGCTTGGTCGCGATACAATTACGGTTGGTCGTGCTGATGTCGGTAAGCGTCCGCCTGGGAGAATGAGGAAATCTCCCTGGGCAATCGCCCCGCCATCTTCCGGTAAAGCATTAAACGCAATAATGTCTTCCACTTTCGCGTCGTAGGTTTGAGCAATTTTTGATAGCGTATCTCCTTTTTTGATTGTATAGGTTACCCCGTCAACCGGCAGAATCGCTAATTTATCCCCTGGTCGGATGGGAGAGCGAATATTGAGGTTATTAGCCGCCAGAATTGTTTCGAGTTGAAGGCCGTAGTTGGCAGCAATGGCTCCGAGGACGTCTCCTGGAACAACTTCATGATAGACAATGGTGCGCCTTGCCGTTGGGGTATTGTTTTCAATAGTAGCCCAAGGCATGATGGTTTGTTTGAGAAGTGCCGTTGCTCCGCCACGAGTAAGTACATCGCGATGCGGCCCGGTTTTCTCGCTCTCTTCTCCTGGAAGTCGCCCCGAAAGCTCTGAACGCACCCCGCTAAAGCGCCAAGAACGTTCATCAGGTGCAGCCGTAGCTGTAACATCTACCCGAATCTCCTCCATAGTAAAGTCTTGGTCACCAGGCCCTGCTAAGGTAAAGAGAAGTGTCTGTTTCCCCGGAGTAGCCGTGCTGTCGTAGCGAATGAAGTTGCTTTTTGGAATCGTAAAAAGGGTGGCTGTAAGCAAAAGAAGTACTTCAAGGGTGCGGCGAGACCCAATAATTTCTGCAAAATTACCACTAAATGGGCGCCCAAGCTGTTTATAAATAAAAAGACCGCCCTTATAGACGTGAAAACCGACTGTTTGTCGGTATATTTTTTTACAAAACCGCACCCCCTGAAGAAGTAACCCAGAAAAGGCCAAAAGCATCCGTTTTATATATACGGCTAAACGGAGGAGGGCAAGGAGGGCTGGATAAAAGATCCGTCTCATACGAGTACTTCATAGCCTACCGTAACAGAGGGTATTTTTCAACCCCCTATGTTTATTTTTTGGCTAAAATACGCTATTATTTATACATTTTTTACCCCTTTTTTATTTCGTTTGTCGGGTTGACAAGATGAACTGAGCGGAGTATGCTACGCCTACTAAATTATTGCTATGCCCCACACTTTGAAACGTCTTCCTGGTTCAGAAGTAGAGCTTTCTATCGCTGTTCCCTTAACTGAGTACGAAAAACATCTTAAACCAGCAGCGGAACGCATTGCTACCCGCGCGAATATTAAAGGTTTCCGCCCAGGGAAAGTTCCTTACGAAATGCTTGTTCGCGAAGTCGGTGAACTCGCTATTTTGCATGAAGCTCTTGAGAGCATTGTGAAGGAATCATTTTACGCAGCCGTAACAGCCGAGGAGCTTCAAACAATCGGTATGCCTCAGGTAGAGGTGAAGAAGCTTGCTCCGGGGAACGATGTTGAGTACACCGCGAAAGTTGCCCTCATGCCAAAGGTGACTTTGCCTGATATTTCCAAAATAAAAGTAACAAAGAAAGAAGCAAAGGCCGATGAAAAGAAAGCAGAAGAAACGCTCGATGCTCTTCGTGGTATGCATGCCGTTGAAGTGCCTAAAGATGGCGCGGCCGAAAAAACCGACAAGCTCGTGATTGATATGGATATGAAGCGCGATGGAGTGTCGGTCGATGGCGGACAGGCAAAAGACTACCAGGTGTATTTGAGCGAAGATCACTATATTCCAGGTTTTAATGAAAAACTTTTTGGGCTGAAAGCCGGAGATAAAAAAGAATTTTCTTTGGCATTTCCAAAAGATCATTATCAGAAACAACTCGCTGGAGCAAATATTGATTTCTTGGTAACAGTAAAGAGCGTCTTTACTCGTGAGCTTCCAGAAGCGAACGATGCTTTTGCGAAAAAACTTGGGAAAGATTCTTTAGAAGATTTGAAAAAGCTTTTGATCGAAAATACGTTACGCGAAGCAGCTCAACGTGCTGATCAAGAAGCTGAAATTGAAATGTTAAATACGATTGTGGAGAAAACCACATTTGAAGAAGTTCCAGAAGTGATTCTTGATGCAGAAAAAGAAAAAATGTTTTATGAACTAAAGCGTGATCTTGAGCGTCATGGAGTAACCATCGAACAGTATTTGTCTGATATTAAAAAGAATGAGGCCGAAGTACTCGCCGGCTTCGCTGCCACAGCATTGAGCCGTGCGAAGGCGGCCCTTGTTTCTCGCCAGGTAGCGATTGAAGAAAAGATCATCGTGAGCGATGAAGACATTGCGAGTGAGGTGGCGCTTATGAAGGAAACATATAAAAAAGATCCTGAATCAATAAAGAAATTGGATCGCCCTGAGGTTCGCGATACGATTGCTTCGGCAATTCAAAATCGAAAGGTTATGGAATTTCTTAAAGAGAAAATCATCGAAGATAAAGCGAAGAAATAACAAAAACGAGCACCGCAAGGTGCTTGTTTATTTCTATGAAAAAAATTGCTGTACGTGTTTTGCCCCGGGCGAAGGTAAATGTAGTCGTTGGGTACGGGGAAGACGGGGTGCTGAAAGTGCGTTTAGCCGCTCCTCCCATTCAAGGGAAGGCTAACCAGGCACTGATTGAACTGTTGTCAGAATATTTTGGAGTTTCAAAACACGCGATTACTATTCTTCATGGGCAAACGAGCCGAAAGAAACTCATTCAAATAAACGATTAGTGTGCTGGGTCATGGCCGCCTGGGTTCCACGGGTTACATCGGCAAATTCGCCATACCGTTTTCAAACCCCCTTTAATCAGCCCATGTTTTTTGAGGCTCTCATACCCATAGTCACTGCAGGTCGGTAAAAATCGACAGTACCCTTCGGGCCATATTTGTTTTCCCCAAAAACTATGGTCAGGAGAAAGTACTTTTTGGTACACGCGAATAACAAACATGCCAGTGAGGCGTGGAAGATGGAGCATGTTCATACAAGAAGACGAGCTTTTGAAAGTGTGCGCTGCACACTTTCGGTTAGGATTTTGAAATCTTCGTTCACCGCCTTTGGTTTGGCAATAATCGCAAGAAGAAAACCCGGGCGAATTTTCTGTTCAACCAAGAGTGGGCGAACAATTTCACGAAGCTGTCGTTTTACTTTATTTCGAACAACTGCACGTTTATCAATTTTTACTCCAACGACACAGGCAATCCGCAATAAATCTTTCGTGTATGCTCGTCGAGGAAATTTTTCAGGGATAATATTCCAGATTTTTAAACTCACATGGTCGCCATGAATCATCACCCCTTCTTTAAAAAGGGTGGTAAAATCTCGATCATGAGTAAGGCGATACTTGGCAGGAAACATATCTGTCTACTATAACAAAAGAACCTCGCCGAAGCGAGGATTCTTTTAACGAGTTTTGCGAAGTCTTTTTCCGCTTCGTTCGTCGCTCACGGTGAGCTTCTTGCGTCCCTTAGCTCGGCGACGGGCAAGTACATTGCGGCCATTTTTCGTGGCCATGCGAGAGAGAAAGCCATGGGACTTTGCGCGCTTCCGCTTCTTTGGCTGATACGTTCGTTTAGGCATAAACTAGATTAGTACGAATAGTATACATATTCTCTTGGATTCTGTCAACTTTTGGCTGTACCGAGCGTAGGGATCTACGCATCAAGGATGCTTTGCGGTTTTTCTACGATCAAAGCCTCGATAACCCTCTCCCCTTCGGTAATTTTTACGACGTCCTTATCGATCTTCGCAAGCTCCTTGTAGGCTTGGTTATACATATTTACCGTTGTGCCAAGGTTATTACCCAGTTTCTGCATATACGTCTCGTAGGCTGCCAAGTGAGCCCCTAACTGCTCTACTCGTTTCTGGATCTCCTTAGCAGACTCTTCTACCTGAAGTGCGCGCAGCCCCTGGAGAACGGTCTGGAGATAGGCGGTAAAGGTGGTCGGTGAAACGATGATGACTTTCTTTTCCTTAAATGCGTAGTCAATGAGGCTTCGGGTATTCATTTTGACCGCCCCAATTTCGTTGATAAGCAGGTCATAGTAGATTCCTTCAGCGGGGATAAACATGAAGGCAAAATCAAATGTCCCCTCTTTTGGTTTAATGTACTTCGAAGTTTCATCAATCCTCTTCTTAAGGTCCGCCTTAAACTCCTTTTCGAGTGCTTCACGACGGGTAGGATCGTTCTCATCGAGAATACGGCGGTAGTTGTCGAGGGAAAACTTCGCGTCTACAGGAAGAATTTGGTCTTTAATATGAATGGCGGCGTCCACGGTGTCCCCATCCTGAAATTTGTGCTGAAGGGTAAAGCTGCCTGGAGGAAGGATATTGGTGAGAATCAATTCAAGCCCAGCTTCACCAAGTGAACCTCGATTTTTTGAGTTTGTTAGGACCTTTTCAAGGTTCTGGAGCTGATCAGTAAAGGAGACTACCTGGCGGTTTGTTTCATCAAGCTTTGCCAATTTTTCCGTTACCTCAGTGATTATTTTTGCACTCTGGCCAAACTGCGACTGAATGGTTCTGTGAAGGTGCTCCGTCGTTTGATTCATGGTTTTGTGAGTGTCAGTGAGCCGCTGATCCACATTTCTTCCCAAATCCTGAATTTGGCTCTGAAGCATAACGAAGAGCTGTTCCTGGTTTTGTGGGTTTGCCTGGAGTGCCTCGAGGGATTGCATTTTTTTAAGAAGAATGAGGCAAATAACAACTAAACCCACAATAAGAAGTCCGGCAATTGCGATAAGGAGAGGTGTCATAACTTGATTTTATAGGTTGGTAGGGCTATTATATCGGAAAAAGAGAAATGAGTATATACCCATAATCAGTATATTTGTATACACTTGTGTATACAAATGAAAGCAGAAATAGTGAATACTGATTTTTGGCAAGAAAACACCCAAGTGTTTCACTGCCTACTCATTTATCGGCAAAGAAAGTGACATAAATAATGTACGACATATATTATTTATGTAAAATAAGGCCCCATAGTTCAATGGATAGAACGAGACACTCCTAACGTCTAAATCCACGTTCGATTCGTGGTGAGGCCACACTGTACATCGTTTTCTTTTGCTTGGAACACTACCTGCCCGTGCCCCGGTGTGAGGTTTTTTTGGTTTTTAGATTTGTAGCGTACTTTGCATTTTTTCGGCTTTCTAAAGATGGACACTACGCCTATACAGTTTATCCTTGGGGCGGCAGTGTAGATAATGATTTTTGGGTAAAGCAGAATTGAACACTGACTTTGGTTTTCCACTAAGTACATACTCTCACCCTAATCTCTAAAAGAGATAGCAGATTGCGTATGAGTCTTTTTCCGAGATTCCCCTCATGGAGTGTTTCACATGAAACAGCCTACTTTGTAGTACTTATTGTCGGTGTATTTTATGCACAGATTTGTCCACATGTGAGTGAATAACTTTTTTAGCCTGTGAATAACTCATTTGTATACACTAGTGTATACAACTGGAGACATTTTGGTCATACCATGTAAACAGGTAATCCACAAAAATTGTTTCTTATGCACCAATTCATCCACAGGTTCAGCTCGGTCACTTGCACGGAAATATCTTATTTGCTACTCAAAATAAATAGAATGTTTCTTGTGAAACATTCTATTATGAAAAAGACCAAACAAAAAAGGAAGAGCCAGGTTACTTAGTCATTCTTTTGGAGCAGTCATTTTTGGTGGCTCGTTTCATGTGAAACACAGGTAAAATTAGAGTTACTTTTTGCTACTTGTTGTAAAGGGATAATTGCCGTTGTAAAGGGATAGTTGCCCTGTAAATCGCCTGTATCCCTTTACAACAAGTATAAATTATTGTATAAAATAAGGCAATATATACGTCGTACAATAATTTATGAAGTATTCTATCTCTCAATTTAATAAACAATTTCCGGACGATGATGCCTGCCTAGAGTACGTTTTTAAGTATAAATATGGGGAAGGTCACCTCTGTCCAAAGTGTCTCAAGAACAAGTTCTATAGGGTAGAGGGTCGTAAGACCTATGCCTGTGCTTGTGGCTACCAGATAGATCCACTCTCCGACACGATTTTCAATAAGTCCTCTACATCCCTAAAACTGTGGTTTCTTAGTATATACCTATTCTCACAAACGCGCCGGGGTGTCCCGGCAAAGGAGTTGCAGAGGGTGTTAGGGGTAACTTATAAGACCGCCTGGCGTATGGGTCACAAGATTCGTGAGCTTATGGAGCAGGATATGGAGAAATCAGAAGGGGTGTTTGAGGCGGATGAAACGTTTATTGGAGGGAAAACCCGCAGAGCAGGTGGGTGTGGCTGGAGAAAAAACAAAATCCCTGTGTTCGGGATTCTGAAACGAGAGGGAAAGGTGTTTGCTGTGGTGGTGCGGGACATTCAGAAACTTACCTTATCGAAGTATATCTTTTCGGTTATTGATTGGGCGTCCGATGTTATGACCGATGAAAGCCATTCATATGATGACTTAGGTAGGCGATATAACCATTTTTCAGTATGCCACAGTAAAAGAGAATACGTTCGGGGGAACGTATCTACGAATGGTATTGAGGGATTTTGGTCTCAGCTTAAGAAGCTTTACCGGTGCCACCATTGGATTTCCGGGAAGTGGCTCCAGTGGTACGTGAACGAGGCTGTTTTCCGGTATAACTGCCTGCGGTCGGGGATCCCAATTTTCCCGGCTTTGCTTTCGCGGGTGGTGAGATAGCTTTGTGGAGGAGGGAGTGAAAGGTGGATTGCGGGTTGATTTTTTTCATAGTTTGAGTATACTTGAGTGTATACAGAGTATACACTCAAAATTTAGTTTTTTCTATGCCAGAAACGACAGAGACGAAAATAAAAATGAGGTTCCTAGATATTTTTTCTGAAGAGAAGAATGATGTTTTAATTACTAAAGAAAAAATAAAAATAGGAAACAATGGTGTAATAGAAAAAGATACTAGATTTTGTCAGGGTGAGAAAATTGAAGGAATAGATTTTCATGTTTTACGTTACTTGGATTTAGTTGTGCAGTTAGAAGATAATGACACTGTCTATAAAATAGTGGGGGTAATTTCGCAAGGAAAGTAAGTGTATGGCCCCTAGAAAAAAGCTAACTCAGGAGGAGGTGCAGTCGATGATTGATTTGAATACTGCAACCAAAACAGGCGATGTTGCAGAAGCTGTCTTTCAAAAAAAATTTGAAGATATTAGGAAAGAAGTGGAAGGTTTTTCTGGAAAAATGAATAACCTTCTTATAGGTGTTATTATTGGTGGGTTATTTTTATTTATTTCTTTAATAGTTGCTGTTGTTATCTTCATGGCAGGGATGAAAGCTTCATATTATCAAACACAAGATTCAGTAAACGACAAAATAAATGAAGTTATCGAAAATAATGCAGAATTAAGGATAGATTTTTCACGCGATATGAATAGAATTGAAGAAAGGCAGGAGTATATGCAAAGGGCACTTTTAAAGTAGGGTGTGAAAAATGACTTAATGAATCATAGGAGGCTGTCTTTACACATGTTGCTTTTTTGATTCTTTAAGAGTATATTGGGAAAAGAGCTGAGCCATTAAAATTATATGACAATTTTAGACGAAGCAATAAAAACTCAAAGAGATTCTCAACAATACCTCGATGATTTGGGAGGTAATTTCAAAGATCGAAACAGAGGAAAAACTGTGGTGGTTTTTCCGTATTTAAAAAGACATGAAGTGGTAGATAACCCTGCAAAATTGAATGAAATTACATCCAGACCAGAATACCAGAAAGCGGTATCTTTTGTTTTTAATTTATGAGGGTAATAGTTGCGAACTGTCGTTTTGAAGGAACACAAATTTTACTTCCTTTTCTCTTGGAGAATCTGGTACCCAATGGTGACCCCAATCACATAGGATATATCTGGGAAGGTCAAATCGATACGGGTTTTAGTGGTTTCTTAATGATGCCATTTAAAAGTGTTCAGCAAAATGGACTTGAGTTAATGGCTAGTTTTGGGACCTGGACTTTGGCAGATGGTACCACCATAAGCTCAATCGATACGGCCGGAAATGTTTCGTTGGTTGGTAGAAAATCTTTTGCAGTTGTGAATTCACCTACAAATTCACCAGATTGCGGAATTTTAATTGGACAAAAAATGTTAGAGGCATGGAATGTAAAACTAGAAGTAGATCCGGTTAATAAAATTGCCCAGTTAATTGCCCTTCCGCCTAAATGAATTTCAAAATAGCTCTTAAAGAGCTATTTTGTTTTTTTACTGAGCCCAACGAATATCAATTAAGTACCAGAAAACAATATCAACTATTGGCCCAAAGACAATCCCGTAGGTAATGGCAGCCTTGGCGTATCCGGCCCCCTTTCTGTAAATGTCAGTGCGTTCGTGCAATCTCCTGAGAGCTACAAGTCCACATAAGAGGCCAAGATAGGCAAAGAAGTTATACGTTATTCCCATACCCATAAACGAAAGTATGATTCCCATTACAGCGTATGGGTCATTTTTCTTTTCTCCAGGTTTCTCTGAAAACATATATAAAAACAAAAAAAGGTAGCCAACCGGACTACCCACGTTCGCAGAACCCGAAGGTTCTGTTTGTGGACGATTGACTACCTATTCTTATACGCAAACAAGAGATAGGGAGTCGAATCTTCGGTTATTCCGCGAATTGTGGGTAGTCGTTTATAAGGTTACCTTTTTTGTTACTTGTTGTAAAGGGATAGTTGCCCTGTAAATGGATAATTGCCTGAATATATAAGCAATAAAAAGTATTTATATGTCGTACAATTATTTAACCCAATATGTTTCCGGTGTTCGGTCATTAGCATTGTACCAGCGTCCCAACGTAAAGAGGGTGTCACTTAACCGGTTTAGATACATAATACTTGAACTAAAAGTGTGTTCGTTTTCAGAAGAAACGGTTTTTATCACCGCTCTCTCTGCTCTCCGACATACTGCACGTATGTAAAAGGCCTCAGAAGCTAAGGTATTTCCTCCAGGGAGAATAAACTGAGTAAGAGGGGAAAGCACCCCATCCATTTCGTCGATCCACTCTTCGAGGGCAAATACTTCTTTTTCTGACAAGGGCGTAGCAAAGGGAATGTCCGTTTTTACTTGCGCTAAAGTTGCCCCGAGAACAAACAGGGTGTGCTGTACATGAAGAAGCCGGTCAGTGTGTTCTGTATGCTCGCATTCCTTTGAGAGGGTAATAAGAATGCCTAAAGAGGCATTGAGTTCATCAATTTCCCCGATTGCATGAATAATGTCACTTGTTTTGGAAATGCGGATACCACCAAGTAACCCGGTTTCACCTTTGTCTCCAGTTTTTGTGTAAATTTTCATAAATTTTCTGATTTAATGTCTCGAATTATACTAGTATAGGGTGGTAATGTGTGAAAGGGAAGAGGTGATTCGCTATAGCATGAGTGAAAAACTCGGTACCCGAGTATTTGGTGAAAAGAAGAAAGAAATGATAAACCCCAGCTCTTGAGCATGGGGTCGGGGTGCTTACGGCGAGATACAGAACATCTCCCTTGGTGGCTGGTAGCATACCCCATTTTCTGCTACAGCAAGCGTGAACGTGCCAACTTGAACGGGAGAATCTTTTTCCCGTTTTGTCGAAATGATTACTCCGATGTTGTCTCCTGATATTTTTCTTATTTCGCGAAAAACCACTAAAGTGGGAACGATGGTGGTATGTATTGTTTCTCCTTGCACCCATGTGTATACGAGGGTGATGCAGGTGGTCTTTTTTTTGTGTTGACCCCTCTTCCTTTTGAGAATACTTTTCAAAACCATTATCCGGGCTGGAATGGGGTTCTTCTTAATAAATTCTCCAAAAGCCAGCCATCCAGTTTCTCTGTGCTGCCCTGTCATGAAAACCTCCTCGGTTGTGGTTCGGTGGGTATTTAGCCATATTTCAATCAAATTGTAAAGACAGAGACCTGTCGCCGGTGTGTTGGCTGTGCTATACTAAATCCATATCAATTTTCTATGCCACTTGTACCTAAAAAGACGAGTTTTGCCAAAGTCCGTTCTTGGTTTTTCTTCGGCCTTATCGGTGCGTTATCGATCATGTTTTTGTACATCATCCGCCCTTTTGCGTACCCTATGTTCTGGGCGGTTATTTTCGCAGTTCTTTTTCATCCGTTTTATGTTCATATTAACAAACGGATCGGCATACCTTCTGTTTCGTCGGCTATCTCCGTAATTTTGGTCTTTTGTGTCGTCCTTGCTCCGGTTGCAGTTTTTGGACTTCTGCTCGTACAACAGTCGGTTGATTTGTATGCGCTTGTGGCAGAGGGGAAGTTTATTTCTGCTGAGAATTTAGCAAGATTTTTAGAGGGGTCTCCGTTCGCGCCTTATGTGGATGTGGTTCGCATTAACGAGCTTTGGGTTTCCTATGTCAATGATGCAACTAAAACCGTTTCCTCGTTTCTGTTCCAGAACACGAAAGCCATTGCGGGTGTTTTTGACAATCTAAAGAGTCTGACTCAGAATTCTCTCTGGTTCCTCTTCCTGATTTTTATCATGCTTTACTCGCTTTACTACTTCTTTAAAGATGGAAAGAGAATTTTAGAGCGAATGAAATTCTTATCTCCACTTGGAAACGGATATGAAGAAATGTTTTACGAGAAGTTTCGTTCCACAAGTGTGGCGACTCTTAAAACTACGATCATTATTGGCGGTATCCAAGGTTCCATCGGTGGTTTACTGTTTTGGTTAACGGGTGTTCAGGGTCCATTTGTGTGGGGTGTTATTATGATGGCACTCTCCATTCTTCCGGCCATTGGAGCGTTCGTGGTTTGGGTGCCGGCCGGAATTGTAATGATTCTTTTAGGTCAGGTGTGGCAGGGGATTACGATTTTGGTGGTTGGTGCTTTACTCATTAGTACCATTGATAACCTTCTTCGCCCTCCTTTAGTCGGGAAAGATATCCAAATGCATCCACTTATTGTGCTTCTTTCAACGCTTGGAGGAATTTTCACCTTTGGAATCTCTGGCTTTGTTATGGGTCCGATTATCGCGTCCTTCTTTCTTGCAGCCATGTCCATGTACGAATACTATTACCATAAGGAATTAGAGCAGGAGATATAAATAAAAAGATCCGGCACTTCGCTGGATCTTTTTATTTAGGGTATTTATTGTTTTCCTCGCAATTCAATTGCCTCAGCAAGCCGTTTCAAAGCAACCGCATAAGCACCTTGGCGAAGAGGGGTTTTAAGGGTTTTCGAAGCATTCCATACATCGGCAAACGCCTGTTTCATCTTTGCTTCCAGTTTTTTGGCAACCTCTTCTTCGGTCCAGGCGTAGTTTGAGGCATTTTGCACTTGCTCGAAGTAGCTGACCGTAACCCCACCGGCGTTTGCCAATATGTCCGGAACATCCTGAACACCCTTTTGGAAAAGAATGTCATCGGCTTCAGGGGTTACTGGGCCGTTCGCGAGCTCAAGAATAATTTTCGCCTGTATCCGAGGTGCATTTTCCGCGGTAATTACGTTTTCAAGTGCAGCGGGAATAAGAATATCAACCGGAAGTTCCAAAAGTTGGTCGTTCGTTATGGTTTCACTATCCGGAAACGCGACCACACTTTCGGTTTTTTCTTTATGTGCCTCGATTGCGCTAATACTAAGCCCGTCTTTATTGTAAATTCCTCCTCGAGAATCACTTACTGCGACAATACGGTACCCATCTTTCTGAAGGAGGTTGGCCACAATGCTTCCAGCATTTCCGAACCCTTGAATTGCAACCGTAAGCTCATTTGGTTTTTTACCAAGTTCTTTAATAAGTTCCCGCAGAACGAATACGCCGCCCTGAGCCGTGGCCGTACCGCGGCCCAAAGAGCCGCCAAGGGCAATGGGTTTTCCGGTAATCATTCCAGGCGCCTTTTGCCCAACGAGGCTTTCGTATTCATCAAGCATCCAAGCCATGATTTGTGGGTTCGTGTACACATCTGGCGCCGGTACATCTTGTGTGGGGCCAAGATACTTATAGAGTGCACGAATGTAGCCGCGAGAAAGTCTTTCCAACTCCGCTTCAGAAAGAGTTTTTGGGTCAACGATAATGCCGCCTTTGCCGCCACCGAGTGGGAGGCCTACCACAGCACACTTCATGGTCATCCAAAGTGAAAGTGCTTTCACTTCATCAATCGTAACACCCGGATGGAAGCGAATTCCACCCTTGAATGGCCCCAAGGCATCATTGTGTTGGCTTCTAAAACCGGTAAACATTTTTACGGATCCATCGTCCATTCGAAGGGGGATGGATACTTCGATAATACGCTTCGGGTGTTCAAGAACACTTCGCACTTCATCTTTTAAACTAATGAGTTCCCCAGCGCGCCGAAGTTGTTCGCGAGCATTTTGAAATGGATTTTGAGACATACGAAAAATAATGAGTATATTTTACTGTACGTCGGTCGGAAGAGTGCGTCAAGGGGGTAAATTTTGTCAGAGTATCGTCAGGATTCATATAAAAACAGAGAAGCGCCCAGCGAAATATTCGCCAGGCGCTCGTGGATCGTTGAGCTGGAACTAGTCTCCGGTGGGTGCGCATTTGAGCGCGTAGCTTTTGCACCCTCTTTTTTGCACGGCAGCGATTCCCTCGTCCAGGAATCCCAAACCGAGAGAGCGTGCTTCCTCCTCCGTGATCACCCGGTGAGAGGAAAAAGTCTCGAAGGCAAACTCGGTCCCTCCCCTGGTGTCGGCGAGCACGGCCTCGATGCTCTGACCAACGAAATAGCGTTTATCGCCCCCCTTATAAATGGGTATTGGGCAGAAGAATTCTACGAACACCATTACAACTCCTCCTCAGGATGCTAGATCACGACGACCCTTTCGTCGCAGAGCTCGTCGAATTATGGATTTTCGACGACGTTCAAGTATAGTGTTTTTCGTTAAAAAAGTCAAGGCGCTACCGATCATGCAAAAAGTATGACACGGTCATACCAACAATTTATATGACCCAAACCCCGCTTAACGGCCGGGTATGAGCGATAAAAATTTACGCTGGAATTACGCAAATTTTTGTGAAGCAGCCGCGAATGAACTATCAAATCGAAAAGGATGCTCCGTTACAACAAACAATTTCCCTCTTGAGGCAGGTTATTTTGTGAAGATAGGCTTATTGAGCTGATTGATGGGTTCCGGTTGATTAAATATGCGAAAAACAAAATTAAATTAATAATTTATCTAGGAGACACTGTACCTTCTATGTTCTTTCAGAATCATTACAAATTCATTTAGCCGAGGGTAGTCTTCTGCATAGCCACCAGCACCAGACTTTTCCAAACTCCAACAATCATTTATCCAAAAAATATCTATATTAACTGGTTTGCCTCCACTCATAAAGACAATTTCTATATCTCCAAATACACTAAATTTATTAATACGAGAAACAACTGCCTCAATCGCAGGATCGTTACCGACATCTATCCACTGACCAAGAACAACACTGGGTTTAGAGAGCTTAGACATATACAAAGCGAGGTTAGTATTTAAATTAAAATTACTTTTTATACTTAAAAACACCGGCAAAATTGATCAGTTTGTCAATAATAAGTTTTTTTGATCAGGGTCTGAACTTAAAAGCAAATCATTAACTATATCAAAAAGCTCTTTTGTCCAAATTAGACCGATACCAAGCCTTTCTGCAATAGGAATAGATGTATGGGCAAAAAGGTGCTCGGCTTCTGGCGGACGTTTTTCCAAAGGATGAAGACGAAAAGGGTTGCCCACAAGCAAAGCAATGGTATTTTGAGGATCTTTGGCATCGTAATTTTTTCGCTCTTCTATTTGCCTAAAATCGCTTTTGTGATTTATGCATCCAACATTCCCTTTCACTTCAATAAAAAGTTCTTTTCCATTATATTCACCCACTAAATCGGTTTCCTTTTTTTCCAAAGTAAGACCCGCAAAAGCTTCAAAAAATTTTTTAACAATGTTTTCCAGCGGTGTTCCAGTTTGCCATAAAAGCTGTTTCCACTCGTCTAATTCTTCAAACTGTTTCTCCAAGATAACAAGCTTTTTTTGCTCCTCTTCAATCTTTAACTTTTGAGATTCAATCTGCACTTCAAGGTCTGATTGACCTTTGACCTTTAAACCACTTATCTCTTTAGGTACCATCTCCTTACTACCGCCATCAACAACAAAAATGGTTTCTATTTTTGGAATTATTGTATCTATAAAAAATTTTGTAAAATAATTTTTATCACGACAGTCGGGAACAATAAAAATGTGACCCTTCCCTAGCTTCCAATAAACCCCAGCGCAGTTACCACTCTTATTTAATGCTATCTGACTACAATATGCGGGCAGTTGAAACTGATTGCGAAAAATCACGGAATGAAAAAAAAGTTTTACATACCGTGTAAAATCTGTAATAAATGGGTAATTACCCTTAAAAAGGATATCGTTGGCCTGAAGGTTTTCAGGTAGAAGATTCAAGCCAATATTTTTAAGCCAAGTATAATTCAGCCCGTCATTAAATTCCCTACCAGAAAAACACAGTAAGACCCCACCGCCCTCAATTCTCTGTCCAATATGGTGGCAACTATCATTGAGAGTTTGCGCAAGTGGCACATTATTTATATTTCCAATGTCAGCAATCAAAAAATCACTGTCAGCTAGACCTGCCTCGATGCTTGCCTTTTTTGTAAGATCATTATAGATAAGACCATCTATCACTTGTGCGGCTTTCTCAAAGCAGACATTATCCAAAATAGCCCCTAATAAGAATACTTTCATAGTTTTATATCAACCCTGTAAATTTTACAGACAAAAGGATGTAACTTTTGTACAATAGTAGTATCTCACAGAAAAAAATACCTCGCTGGGGAGATCGACAAATTTAATTTTTTGCTAAGTATAGATAAATTTAATCATTAATCTCTCTTATTGGTCAAAGTTGTCCACATTTTAGTTTGATACACATTAGCCAAAAATGATCACCTTATCAATAACACACAGCTCTATACATAATGGTCAAACAGTGCTTTTCAGATAGCATTTTCACCGTGTGTTTTTTAAATACTCTAAACTAGATTGTATGCGAACAGAAGGTTTTTCTGGACACATAAGAAAATTTGATCCAAAAAAAATTATCAAGCCCGAAAGAAAGAACGATTTTGATACCTTTTTTCTTATTTTAGGCTTAGCATACAATGATCTTAAAAGCTTGCTTTTTTATCTTATTCAATACAAAAAATACTTTAAAGACAAAAATATAACCGACATTAGCTGTGATGCGGGAGAATCTGGTGGTATGAAAAATCACTTAGAGAGATTGATCACTTCTACAGTTTATGAAATTTTTATATTGATTAAAAAACAAAGTAGAGTTATAGAGTCCTCAGAGTTTAATGGGCTTCTTAGTAGGCTAAATGCTGATAGTAAAAAAATTTGGGACCAGCTGATAGATGTTGCAAACAAAAAAAATCTTACTCAAACAGGCGCTGTTTTCATCAGAATACTTGAAGATATCAGAAACAACGGCTCCTTCCATTACTACAATTCAGGGGGCCAACTACGTAATGGTTTTGCCAATCATTTCTTTTCTAGACAAGATGAAGGTGAAGCGAACAAAAGCGCATTTTACTCAAGGGGGGATCGCATGGTAGATACTAGATATTTCTATTGTGACGCAGCAATCGCGGGTTTCCATAAAAACTATATAGCTGGAAAAACTAACCCTGAGGAATACCACAAAGCTTTTCAAAAAACGATAGAATCAATAAATATCGGTATAATGAATTTAATGAAGGGGTACTTAGCAAGAAGAATTTAGTAGACTGCTAGTCTAATTCTAAAATGAAAACTCTAACTTCGTCCCACATTCTGCACGAATAAAAATAACCCCTACATGTAGGAGTTATTTTTATTCGTGCCGCGGGCGGGGACATCTCACTCGTCGCCCCACTCCTCTTGGGAAGAGGTTTCCACCCCTTCCCAACCATCCCCCTGCACGAGGTGGGAAAACCGCCAAACAGTTTTCCCAAACCCTTTCGGTTCGAGTCCCTTTAGGCAGTACAAAATAAAATAAACATCCGTACGGATGTTTATTTTATTTGTGCCGCGGGCGGGACTCGAACCCGCACGACCTTGCGGTCAAGGGATTTTAAGTCCCTCATGTATACCATTTCATCACCGCGGCATATCAATTGTGGTGGGAAGAATATATCAAAAACTCCAGGGAAAATCAAGAGAGGAGCTCATGGAAACGATTTGCCAATTGTTTCGGGGAAAGCCCGGCGAGTTCATATAATTCCTCAGCTGTTGCTGAGCGCATGTAGGTATCGACCCCCAGTTTTACAAACTTTTTTGGAGTAAGGCCAAGATCGGCAATAATGTTCCCAACCGCACTTCCAAGGCCAGAATGGGTATTATGATCTTCAACAGTAATGATTTTTTCACTTTTTCGAAGGGTTTGAACAAGAGTGTCGTCGAATTGCTTAATGGAACTGACCGCCACAAGGGCAATCGATTTTTCTGGAAGCATCTTCTTTATAGTGTTTATCGCTGTAAGTGCTGCTAAAACCATAGGTCCAGAAGCTACTACCGTAAGGTCTGCACCTTCACGAATGAGGTCGCATCTTCCGTAGGTGTATTCGTAATCTGCACCATAAAAAGGCATGCCATCTTCTTTGGTAATGATAGGAATTTTTTGCCGACCCATACGGATATACATGTTGCCGTAATGGTTCGCCGCATAGCGAATAATTCTATCGGTATGGTTTGGGTCGACCGGTTCCATGACGAGTGTATTTAATAAACCGAGCATTGAACCCATGTCATCTATAGCCTGGTGGGTAGTGCCATCTTCTCCAACCGATAACCCGCAATGTGTCGCAACCATCTTTACGTTTGTGCCATTAATATCGTTTACCCGAGCTTGGTCTTTGGCTCGACTCGTCATAAATACCCCAAATGTTGAAACAAAAGGAGTAAAGCCAGACAGGGAAAGCCCTCCGGCCATGGAAACCATATGCTGCTCGGCTACTCCACAGTCAATGTGCTGTTTTGGGAGTTGCTTTTCTACAAAAGAAGTTTTAACAGAGTCAGCAAGGTCTGCGGTCAGCGCAACTACCTGGCTATTTTTGGTCGCCAAATCAAGTAAGGCTACTCCGTACGCTGTACGACAGTCAGTAGTAGTTTCTGGACCATAGACGCGTGGAGCACCGGGCTCAATGGCAGTCGGTTCCAGTACTTTTTTGAACGTAGGAGCAGGTGGTGAGAAGTGTTGTGTTTTTTTCCACGCATCAAGGCTGCTCGCTTCGGCCGGGGTAAGTGACAATTCTTGAAGCGCTTGTTTGGCTTCCTCAACTGAGAGTGCCTTACCGTGCCATGTGGCATGGAAAAGTCGGCCTTCTTTTTCCATAAAGCTCACACCTTTGCCCATAACGGTGGCACATGAAATAAGGGTAGGGAAGCCAGGTCTTTTTGGTGCCGAAAGTGCGTGCCATATATCTTTCGGGCTATGCCCATCGGCATAGAGCACACGCCACTCTGCAGCCGCAAAGTGGGATTCTATTTGGACCGGAAGAATACGTTCTGTTCCGCCCGAGAGCTGTACCCCGTTTCGGTCGAGAAGAATAGTGAGGTTATCGAGTTCGTATTTTTTTGCTACATGCATCATTTCGTATACTTGGCCCTCGTTGGCTTCGCCATCGCCGAGGAGTGCAAATACATGACCTGGCTCATTGCGGAGTTTTTTTGCGAGTGCAAATCCTGTGGCAGCCGAAACACCAGTGCCAAGGGGGCCTGTTGAATACCAAACCCCGGGAACGTGCCGACTGACATGGCCTTCGTAAATAGAATTATGCTGCCGAAAGTTTTGAAGAAGATCGTTTTTAGAAATAGCGCCAAGTTCTGCTAAAAGCGCGTATACCGCAGGGGATACATGGCCATTCGAAACAACAACCGGATCATTGGTTTGACTAACTACTTTTGCGTAGAGGGTGGCGAGGATATCAATGCACCCTAAAGAACCGCCAGTGTGTCCACTTCGGGCGTTCGTTGTCATGGTGACGATGCTTTGTCGGCACGCTTTTGCGAGTGCTACAATCGTAGCGCGATCACGCGCAGATAATCGAGAGAAAAACACAAAAAATGGGAAAAGTACCTTTAGTATACCTCGATTTCCACGAAGAAGAAATACAGGCGACAGGGCTTGTAAGATGGCTCAGTATGTGATAGCGTAAAAGAAGAAAGAGGGGTACTCATGAGTTGTACTACAGTGCACATACACGAAGTGCACATACAGGTCCTGTGGTTCCTGGTCGTAGCCACGTTTTTGCTCGCTGCGGCGACCCTAGTCTTGTGGAGGAAGGTGGGCAAGATCAGTAGCCTCCTCGCTGAGAGAAAGAAGCCAGACGTGGCGCCGGCGGTTTCTCCGCCACCTAGTCCTGTATCTGCTGCGTCAATATTTCCACCGCGCCCCCCGCCTGTACGCACAAATTTGCGGGGTGAGGAAGATTCGGTGCCTTCCCCGCCGAGGCCTTCCCCGTCACCTAAGCCGAAGCCGTCAATGGCTGTTGGGTCAAGGTCACCTCTGACGAGTAGTCGGCTCGTGCCAGAACGTCTACCACCAGGCGCGACACCTGAACTCTTTGCTTTGGATGATGGTCAGACTGTGGAGCAGCCTGTGGGGAGCCTTCCTCTTCGTGCTGACCGGGATGGTGGGATCCGGGTGGTGGCAAGGTATGCGGAAGACAACCCTGCAAAGAAGAAAGCGTGATGCCTCTTCCCTCAAGCCAGACTTTCCTTCGTTTGAAGGAGGGGCTGGCTTTTTCAATTCTTCAGGTATTTTTTTGTAAGTACCTTGCCGCGCTCAACTCCTGGCTGATCAAATGCATTTACCCCGAGAAGTTCACCAAGGTAGGCGACAGACGTTTCAAAAAAGAAGATGAGTTCACCAAAGCTAAACGGTGAGATGTAATCGATTCCTAACGAAATAACTGGGCGATCATTTTCTACGAGAGCGTCTGTTGTGGCTTTCCGCTCTGCATTAAAGAGAGAAGCAAAACTTGCTCCACGCAAAAATTGAACATGCTCATGTTTTGATACTACAGGAATTTTTTGATCAACCAATGATTTTTCTGTGTGCAAAATTGTGAATATCTTATCGTTTGGCCCGTCGTTAAAGAGTTGGATTTGTGAGTGCTGATCAGTAACCCCAAGAGCCGTAAGTGGGGTAAGGCCAACGGACTCTTTGTTCTGTTGTGATTTTTTTCCAATGCTTTCGCCCAAAAGTTGTCGGTACCAATCGCCAAGGCGAAGAAGTTGTTGGCTGTACACCATGAGCACGTGAATATTTTTTTGTTTCTTATACAGCGCGGCTTGAAGATGGGCAAATTGATACGGCAAGTTTTGGAGTGGGTTCGGGGATAAGAACAACTTACGCATGGTTTTGGCCCCGTGAATTAATTCTTTAATGTTGTATTGAAGAAGGGCCGCAGGCAAAAGCCCGACCGCGGTAAATAGAGAGAAGCGCCCTCCGACATTTTGTGGAATTGAAAAAGAAGGTAATTTGAGCCGTTGCACTTCTTCTCTCATGAAACCCGCATGCTCATCGGTAATAACCACGATGTGTTTTACTAAAGGGAGCTTTGCGGCTGCAAGTTTCTTTTGAAAGAAGAAGTACTGCGCAAGTGTTTCTGGAGTCGTGCCCGATTTAGTAATAACAAGAAAAAGCGTTTTTTTCAGAGGGAGTTCCTTTTCTGCCTCCGCGATCATGGCCGGATCAATGTTATCGAGGACGACAAGTTTGGGTTGTTTTTTGACTTTCAATTTTAAGGCGTCGTGTAAAGCAGTAGCCCCTAAAGCCGAGCCGCCAATTCCAAGAATTACAATGTGACTATATTTATTTTTAACTCCGGAGGCAAATTTTTGAATAGAGCGGATGGTTTTTTCGTCATCGAGAATATCAATAAATCCCTGCTCCTTTTTTTGAAGCGATGCGGTGTCTCGAAGAATATCCTCGGTTTTCGGTAAGAGGTCGAGTGGAGAAAGACCGTGGGTGCTCTGAATGGTGGAGAGGTGTTTGAGATTAAGGGAGATCATATAAAAAAGTATCAGAAGGTGGTAAGGAGAGTTCCGGATAAAGAAAAAAGAACAGGAATGCTTGAATAGCGAGAATGATAATGACGACAGCTTGAAACGATACTTTTTTGGTTTTGTGTCGAAACGTGTACATGCCAAGGAGAACGCCGAGAGTGCCACCCATAAGACACAGTATATAAAAGGTCATTTCTGGAATTCGTCTGGCACGAAATACCTGTGAGGAATGTTTGTCGATAAAGCAAAGCAGAAATCCAATAATTGAAATAGCGAGAAGGTAGCCGAGGGCAAGAAGAACGGGAAGTGGCATACCTATGATCCCATGTGCCCGGGCTCTGCTATGTGGAATCGACGGTCTTCGTGTGAGAGTTCAATGAGGCGTCGGCGTACAAAATTTGGATTAGGAACTTTTCGGAATACGATGCCTACATTACTTGAAGCGGTTTTAATAGTAACATCGCCGTAGTTAAACATGGTCGCGAGGAACCCGTGAATTTCAGTGGTGACGTCTTGGATTTGAAAGAGATCAAGCTCAGAAATGGTTCGGGAAAATAACCCGAACTGCTCCATATCAATAATACGATCGTTCGTCACAATCCACACATCGAGGTAGAAGTCGATGAAATGGGTAAAGAGAAACATGAGGCTCGCTAAGTAGTAGATCCCACCGCCGAGAATACCTAAAATTCTCCAAGCTTCTACAGAAAAGAGGTTCGGATTAAGGGAGCTTAGTAAGAACCACACTGCGGTTGGTACGACAAAAAGAAGGACGAAAAAGGCCACTTCCATAAGGAATGTAAGCCAGTGACGGCGAAGAACAAACACAACGTGTTCGTATGATTTTTGATGGATGAGCTCACGGACGGTCATAAGAAAGGCTATCCTGAGTAAGGGGGTTAGAATCAAAAATGGGGAGGTTGGTGCTCCAGTCGACATCGCTTACGAGGAGCCACGTACCCCCAATGACGAGAATTCCAAGAATAGCGACTGTGGCAGATACAAAGAAGGCGGCCGGAGTCATGGAGGCACTCGCAATAATATGGTAGACGTTGATGCACCAAAGAGTAACACTCGCAAGCACGACAATCGCGAAAATGACGAGAAAAACGAAGAGGGGGATGCTTATCATAAAAGAGTGGGTGGTGTGAGTCCAAGGTGAAGGTAGGCGTTTTGAGTCGCTTTTCTCCCGCGTGGGGTTCTTTCTAACATGCCAATTTGAAGAAGGTATGGTTCGTACACGGTTTCGATCGTCTCCATATCTTCCGCAATGGTGGCAGCGAGTGTTTGGAGCCCCACAGGTCCTCCTTGGAACGTTTTGATAATTGCCTGAAGGAGTTTACGGTCGACATGGTCGAGACCCTCTTTATCTACCTCAAGGAGACGGAGGGCGCTATGGGCAATATCAAGAGAAATAATACCATTTCCTTTGACTTCTGCGAAATCCCGCACTCGTTTGAGGAGGCGATTGGCCACCCGAGGAGTTCTTCTTGCGCGAGTAGCAATAATTTCAGCGGCTTCTTTGCTTAGTTCAACTTCAAGCCGTTTCGCGTTGGTGCGAAGAATGGTTTCAATGTCTTCGGGAGTATAGAACGTGAGGTGAAAGACGTGCCCAAACCGATCGCGAAGGGGGTTTGAGAGGAGGTTTAACTTGGTAGTGGCTCCAATCAAGGTAAAGGGGGGAACAGGCATCCGAAGGGTTTTGGCACCAGGGCCCTTGCCCACAATAATATCGAGCGCAAAATCCTCCATAGCGCTATAGAGCACCTCTTCAATCGTTTTATTCATGCGATGAATTTCATCGATAAATAGCACGTCGTGAGGGGAAAGGCCGGTTAAAATAGCTGCTAAATCCCCAACGCGCTCTAGGGCTGGGCCAGAGGTGATGGTCATGTGCGCATTCATTTCGCCCGCAATGATACTTGCAAGCGTGGTTTTTCCAAGGCCGGGGTTCCCGTATAACAATACGTGTTCCATAGGTTCCTGGCGTTTTTTCGTTGCATGAAGAGCAATAAGGAGAGGATCCTTAATGTGGTGTTGGCCTACAAAATCGGCCAAGGTTTTGGGGCGAAGGCTCCGATCAATCGTTTCTTCTTCGGGGGAGGCTTGGTCCGGGTCAATCAGCCGTTCCGGTTCTGTTGTTTCAAAAAGAATTTCAGATGACATACAGTAGTAGGCGTAGTATACGATTCTCTTTCTTAAGGCACAAGGACACTGAGAGGTATGGTTTTGTTCATGTGTTATCCACTGATTTCAAAAAATTGTGGATAACATTGTTGGTAAGTTCTTATGAAAATTCAGAAAAGAGAAAAACTACGCCAAAGTGAGAGCAATTTCACGACAGTTGGTCTGATTTAGAAATTATGTTATACTGACCAAGCGTCTCACAAAACACTACCTATAGTGGTACAAGTTCACTTGCACCACAATCTGTAGGAAAGTCGTCGGATGCCACTCTAATGCCTTATCTTCATTCTATGGGGCCAACTGATTCCCGTTTTATTGAAAGCATTCAGCTCGGAGCCGATGCCTCGGCTCGTTTTACGTATCACCCGAATGGGCTTAAGTGTCAGCGTTTGTATACCAAACAAGGCGTGAGTCCGTATGACATGATCGAATATGATCTACGCACCTCAGTTATTCGTGAACCGGATGGTACGGTGGTGTTTGAAATGAAAGAAATTGAGATTCCGAAAACATGGTCACAGGTTGCGACAGATATTGTTGCACAAAAATATTTTCGCAAAGCCGGGGTGCCACAATTTAATGCTGATGGATCACCGAAAAAGAACGCAGACGGGTCTCCCATGCTTGGACCTGAAACCAGCGTGAAACAAACGGTGCATCGATTGGTCGGAACTTGGCGGTACTGGGGGGAGCGATATGGATACTTTGCAACTCCTGAAGATGCACAAGTGTTTTACGATGAGCTTGCGTACATGCTCCTCACGCAGCGTGTCGCACCGAACTCACCACAGTGGTTTAATACCGGGCTCCATTGGGCATACGGCATTAATGGTCCGTCACAAGGGCACTATTATGTTGATCCTGATTCTGGTGTTTTGACCAAATCAAAAGATTCTTACTCTCACCCACAACCACACGCGTGTTTTATCCAGTCGGTTCGAGATGACTTAGTAGGTGAAGGCGGAATTATGGATCTATGGGTGCGCGAAGCTCGGTTGTTTAAGTACGGCTCTGGTACGGGTACCAACTTTTCTGGACTTCGCGGACGAGGTGAAGCTCTTTCTGGTGGTGGTATGTCAAGCGGCCTCATGAGTTTCCTTAAAATTGGTGACCGCGCAGCTGGTGCAATTAAATCTGGTGGTACGACACGCCGTGCCGCAAAAATGGTTATCTTGAATGCAGATCACCCCGATATTTTGGAATTTATTAACTGGAAAGTAGAAGAAGAAAAGAAGGTTGCCGCCTTGATTACCGCAGGATACGGCTCAGATTACGAAGGGGAAGCATACCAAACCGTGTCTGGTCAGAATTCGAACAATTCCGTACGTGTACCACACACCTTCATGGATGCGATAAAACGTGATGCTTCTTGGAATTTGACCTGGAGAACCGACGGCACTATTGCGCGCACCCATAAAGCTCGAGAAATTTGGGATGCGATTGCATATGCTGCATGGCGCTGTGCTGACCCAGGGGTGCAGTATGATGGTACGATTAACGATTGGCACACCTGCCCTCAATCAGGCCGGATCAATGGTTCGAACCCATGCAGTGAATACATGTTCCTCGATAACACTGCGTGTAACTTGGCCTCGCTCAACTTGGCACACTATTATAATGTGGAACGTCAGGAGTTCTTGGTTGACGATTTTAAACACAGTGTTCGTTTGTGGACCGTAGTACTCGAAATTAGTGTCCTCATGGCGCAATACCCAAGTAAGGAAATTGCTCAGATGAGTTATGAATACCGCACCCTCGGGTTAGGGTATGCGAATATTGGTTCAGTTCTTATGACTGCCGGTATTCCGTATGAATCAGAAGAAGCGTACGCGTTTACGGGTGCAGTAACCGCGCTAATGACCGGTGAGTCGTATCGAACAAGCGCTGAAATCGCGAGCTTCCTCGGGCCATTCCCTAAATTCGCTTTGAATCGTGAAGATATGCTTCGCGTGATGCGTAATCATCGTCGCGCTGCATTCAATGCACCAGAAAGTGAATACGAAAAAATTACGATCATGCCTGTTGGTATTAACCCAGAATATGCTCCGGCATATTTGCTCGCGGCTGCGCGAGAAAGTTGGAACGAAGCCGTAGCTTGGGGAGAAAAATACGGATACCGCAACGCTCAAACCACACTTCTTGCTCCGACCGGAACGATTGGGCTTCTCATGGACTGTGCGACGACCGGTGTAGAACCAGATTTTGCCTTGGTGAAGTTTAAAAAACTCGCCGGTGGAGGCTACTTCAAGATTGTGAACGAAGCGGTGCCAGCTGCACTTCGCCAGCTTGGATACGCAGAAAACGAAGTAGGGGAAGTAATGGATTACATGAAAGGGACTGCCGACATTACGAATGCTCCATTCATTAATGCAGAAAGTTTGAAAGCAAAAGGATTTAGCACAGAAGACCTTGAGAAGGTGAACAAAGCTTTGAAAGGTGCCTTTGAAATCCGCTTTGCCTTTAATGTGTGGACGCTTGGTGAAGAGTGTATGAAGCGCGCTGGCTTCAGTGCGACGGAATATAATGATTCGAACTTTCACATGTTGAAAGCGCTTGGTTTTTCTGATGAGGAAATTGATCGAGCGAATGACTTTGTGTGTGGTCTCATGACGATTGAAGGTGCGCCTCATTTGAAAGCAGAACATTATCCTATTTTCGATTGCGCAAACAAATGTGGAAAGAAAGGCGTTCGGTACATTCATTACTTGGGACATGTAAGAATGATGGCCGCAGCCCAGCCATTTTTGTCTGGCGCGATTTCAAAGACCATCAACATGCCAAATGATGTGACCGTAGAAGACGTGAAATTTGCCTATGAAGAATCGTGGCGCGTTGGTTTGAAAGCGGTAGCATTGTATCGTGATGGAAGTAAACTTTCTCAAGCCCTCTCTACTTCTTCAAAGAAAGAAGTAAAGAAGGAAGAGATAAAAGAAGAGGTGAAGGCGGTGGTTGAGAAACCAGTAGCGAAAGAAGTTGAAGTGGTAAAACAAGCAGATTTGAGCCAGGCAATTCTAGCCGCAAGTAAAATTTTGGGCCAGCACATGCCAGATACCCATGCCATACCAAGTTATAGTAAAGATGGGTCGATTACTGACCATCGTGTTTATGTGCATGGGGAAAAACGAAAAGTTCCAGCGAAACGCAGTGGTATTACGGTTTCAGCAAAAATTGGAAATCAGCAGATCTGGCTTCGTACCGGTGAATATCCAGATGGAAAATTAGCTGAGATTTTCGTTGACATGTATAAAGAAGGTGCAGCCTTCCGCAGTATGTTGAACATGTTCGCGATTTCCGTTTCTATGGGTCTTCAGTACGGCGTGCCGCTCGAAAAATATGTAGAGAACTTTACCTTTACTCGTTTTGAGCCAGCCGGAATGACTGACCACCCAAATGTAAAAATCTGTACTTCCATTATCGACTTTGTCTTCCGTGTTCTTGGCATGGAGTACCTTGGTCGCACTGATTTTGTACAGGTGCCTCCAAAAGGAATTCAAAAAAACAAATTTGAAAACTTAGTGAACTTGGCTGAAAACACTGCCGGGCAAGAAACCCTTCAATTACCAAAAATAGCACCAGCTGTGGCTGGAAAAGCGAAAAGCGAAGTTGCTGATGAGGCTACTTCAGGAGCGGTGGCTGGGGATGTGCCAGATGCGATGGCCCAGGCGCTTAGTGAAATGGATGGTGACGCGCCAGCCTGCCCAACGTGCGGACACATTACCGTTCGAAATGGCGCCTGCTATAAGTGTTTGAACTGCGGGGACTCCCTCGGGTGCTCGTAAAAAAGGTTTTCTGAAGACTGAGCTAAGAGCTCAGTTTTTAGTAAAAATTTTATTGTACTTATTATGGAAAATGTATATAAAATAACAGTGTTGTGTACAAGGTGTGATTTTAGAGGAGAGATAAGTCTCGAAAAAGGGAAAAAAATTGAGGATCAAAAATGTGAAAATTGTGGACTCGCTGGGGATATGAAAAAGGATCAGCTGGTAAAAGTTGTAAGCCTGCGTCGTCGCTTTTCCGATTATAATTAATGGCTATGGAACTTAAGGATTTTATTGTCAAGACAGTAGGCGATATTGCTGATGCTGTCGAAGAGTGTCGCAAGCGGGGATCAGAGCTTATTCGCATTACCAGTAGAGAAAAGGCCGGGGATATAGATTTTGATATAGCAATAACCGTTGACGAAAAAACCGGAGGGAATGGGGCGGTGGGAGGGGGAATTAAAGTTTTAGGGGTAGAGTTAAAGGCCGGAATAGATGAAAAAAACGAAGTTGGAAAATCTCAAGCAAGTAGAATTAGATTTGGATTAAATCTAATACATAAAACTAAATAATTTTTTAAATATAGATTGCTATAAATTAACTGAGTCTAAACTTTGGTAAGCTGAATTTAACTAAAGGAACTACCTTTTCTTACCAACTAAACTCACCGTGTTTCACCATTTCTGAAAAACGAATAATGTTGTAGGCAACAAACTCATTTTCAATTGTGCCATTTAAGGCCATGGTCACCGCTTCTTGAAATGGAACAAAATGCGGCACGGTATCTTCGCCTACTTCATTCGGCAAAGGTTTGTATTCTAAATTCTTAGCAGCAAAGATATAAATATCCCAAAGCAGGGTTTGGCTCGGAGTTTTCTTGTGTGCTAACTTGAGTGTTTTTGCACTGTACCCTGTTTCCTCGCGAAGTTCACGAACCGCGGCTTTTTTCGGTGTATCTCCTTTTTTATCGATGCGTCCTCCGGGTAAAAACCACACCGGCGGTTTATTATATTGGCGCCGTTCTTTAATGAGAAGAAGTTCACCTTTGTCGTTAAACGCTAAAACACTCACGCTGTCTGGGCGCTCGCAGTACTCGTACACCTTTTTTGATCCGTCGGAAAAAGTAATATCGCGTTCCTTAATAGAAAATATTTTTCCGCGATACATCGTTCGAACCGGACCGGCTTTTTTGAGTGTAATTTTTTTCATAGGTACATGTTAGTGTCCGAGAGAAAGGAGAATGGCGATTCCGATGGTGTTACATATAAATACCACCAAAGAAAAATAGCGAAAACGAACATTGGCGAGGGTAAACAGTGCTACCCCAAGTTCATCCGGAAATGGGGAAGAGATTACTATTCCGCCTAAGAGAAAAAGAAAGGGGCGGAATTTTTTTGAACGAGAAAAAAAGAGTCGGTGATTTGGGTGAATGTGTCGATGTATGCTCAGTGCAAGATGTTTCATTTCTTTTAAGAGATGATTTTTGAGTAGGCGGTAGAGGAAGGTGTCGGCAATGGTGGCACCTATTCCTCCAACTGGTGCTGCGAGAAGTGGATTTACCTTTTCCCCGAGTTCAATAAAAAGAAGGGTTGCAGTGCTTGAGGTAAACGCAGAGGAAAAGAAAAAACCATTGATAAGGATGCCGATGTAACTGAGCGGTTGAAGCAGTTCAGCAAACCTGTGGAGTGTTCCCGAAATATAGAGTAAGATCGCCACGAGCATGGAGGCGAAGAACAGGAGGGTATATGGGTACTCTCGTACTTGTCGTGGCCACATAGAGAATGATATGGAAAACAAATCCCGCTTGCGCGGGAAGTATGTTTAGCGATAGCGCAAGCCAACATTTTTGCCTGCTTTTTTCTTGCGTTTTCGGAGTGCTTGCTTTCTTTTTTTATACATAGAGATATATATGGCTTAAGTATAGCGAAAAACAGGGAAAAAAGTCAATGGCTATCCTCTCGTGTGTTCACTATACGCGTTCGAGTACAACCAGCCCCTCAATGTGGGGAGTTCGAGGGAAGAAGTTGTACAGGCGAAAGAAGACCGGGCGATACGCTTCTGAGAGAAGACGGAGGTCCCGTGCCTGAGTGTCGAGACCACAAGAGAGATAGATGATTTTTGGTGGACGTTTGAGGAGAATTTTAGAGATAACATTCGGGTGAAGCCCAGCCCGAGGGGGGTCAACAATAAGCGTTGCATCGCTCGTAATCGCATTCGTGGCATGCTCAGCCGGAAGCCCTTGAATGGTCACATTCTCAAGTCCATTGTCAGCAACGTTTTGCGTGGCAAAGTGAATTGCATCTTCGTTGCTTTCGACAATGGTAAGTGAACTTCGATTTCTTGAGATAGGAATACCAATGGCTCCAACCCCTGCGTAAAAATCGAGAAGAGCATCTTTTGGAGAAATAAAGGCCGCAATATCACTGAGCGCTTCATCAAATACCGGAATATTAATTTGAAAAAAACTAAAAATTCCAAAGGTAAGTTTGGCCCCCTTAATGGTCGCGGTCAATGTGTTCTGCCCTACATGGTACAGCAATTCGGTCGGAACCGATGCTGGAGACTTGTGTGTTGAGTAGTAGAGTTCAAACCCAAGGCACGATTCAGATAGTGATGGATAGGTAGGGAAAGAAAGTTTATCTTTAATGAAAAGAGCGGCGATAGCCTTCCCTTCACCATTGCTTCGCACAATAAGCGCCTTCAGACTCCGAATCGGAATATCCATTTCACGAATCCAGCGTAGGATTGATTTGGCCGTGGTATTGATAACGTCTTCACAGAGAACTGACCCTTCAACCGCTACTTTTACTTTACTGCCACGTTCGAAAAAGGCGAGTGAGATTACACCACCGGTGTCTACCGTAAAACTAAACTCCATCTTGTTTCGATACCCCGTGATCCGTTCACTTCCGGCGATAGGAAGTTGTTCAGGCGAGAGAATGAGGTTTCCAAGTTTGCTGTATGTTTCGGCCGCAATTTCTTGTTTAAAACGAAGCTCTGCCTTTGGATCCATCATTTGCCAAGGGCTTGTCGAGAGAAACTGTTTTTCGTGCGGTTTCTGACGATCCTTTGAGGGTTTAAGGACACCAGTTACGATTCCTTCGATGACCCCTTTTCTCTTCGAGAGAATTTCAAAATCCACTTCTTCGCCAGGAAGGGCGTTCCAAAGAAAGGCGGTGTTTCCGTCAACGTGTGCTAAGCCCTGACCCCCAAATACGAGTTTTTCTATTTTTGCTTGAGGCATAATTATGAGCTTGTTTCACTGTGAGCCTGCATGTTTTTGTCATGATCTTCTTCTTGGTGTTTTTTTGCGTTATCGGGAATGTTTGCGAGTTGGGTTTCGAGTGTGCTGTCGGTGAGTGGTCCAAAACTGATTAAAATTTTATCACCCGTTTGGAAAACATACCGACTTCCGTTTACGGTCCTCTTTCCGTTTACAAATACTTTGAGTGAATTTTCACTGTTGGTGCAAGATTCCACGCCTGAAATAGTGAGACACGTATCGGTCAGGGTAACACCGAGTGTTTCAAGCGCATACCCGAGTGTGATCCCTTCTTTATGGCGATGAAGCACCGTGCCGTTGTCTGCGGTTTTAATGTACTCACTTGTACTCGAAGCTGGGAGCATGCTGTTTTTTCCGTTTACGATGATTGCGATGTCGGCACTTGTGTGCGCAACTGCTGCTCCGGCAAAATCTGCATCGGTAAACGTTCGAGTGGGAGCATTTTGAAGTGCGGCTTCAATAAGCGTTTTGAATTCTTGAAGTGATCCCGGTGTTTGAATAGCTGCGCCGTTCAAGAAGAACGTAGGGGTACCGCCGACACCAACCGACATACCATGTTTTTGATCGCGACGAATTTTTTCAGCAATGGCGCTGTCATCAAGGTCTGCAGCAAATGTATCCGCATTCAAACCAAGTTGTTCTGCGTATTGGCGGAAAAGATCACGAGCATTTCTTGCCTCACTCCACTGGCCTTGTTCAAGAAAAAGCTTGTCGTGCATCTCCCAAAATTTCCCTTGTCGGCCAGCAGCCTCAGCAGCCTGTGCCCCGAGAAAGGCGTTGCGGTGGATTTGAGTCAAAGGGAAGTGGCGGAAAACAATGGTAATATTTGGACCGTAGGTTTCAGCAATTTCGCCGACCATCCCACTGTATGCCGCACAAGCAGGGCATTGGAAGTCCCCATACTCAATAAGCGTCACATTAGCATAGGAAGATCCTTTGACCCAGTCTCCGGTTGTGCTTCGATCAAGAGGGAGTGTTTCGACTTTGCCCGATCGGACTAAGATGCTCACTAACCCTGCTGCGATAAGAAGACCAAGGACAATCCAGATAACGAGAGATTTTTTCATAAAAAGAGGTATATATTAGCGGGCCATCTCTCCTAAACGACGGACTTTCCTCAGAAAATTCGTACGTTGCTCCAGGGTGGATTTTGGCACATTCCCCATATAGGTACGGCGTACCGGCCCAAACCCTGAGAAGATGAGCGTACCATACTTTAAGGCTTTCCAGAAAGAGTCAAAGCCTAAAGTGAAGGTAAGGTACTTCGGCCCTCCTTGGGTGTAGATCACACGTGCGGAACGGCCCTTGAGGAGGCGTTTTGGAAAAGGAAGGATCGATTTTTCATATTTGTACGCAAAACCCGGGGTAAGGATACGGTCAAAGTACCCCTTTAAAAGGGCAGGAAGGCCAAGCCACCAGACCGGGGTCACGATAACGAGGTGTGTGCAGTCTTTTATGTACTGCTGCCCGGCCACGAGATCAGGCTCAAGAACATTATCGCGGTATCCCGATTTTAAATTTGGGTCAAAACGAAGTTCGCGTAAAGTAACAATAGTGGTGTCGTGGTTGCGGCATTCAGCACCTTCGGCATAGGCTTGAACAATAGCATCGGTAAACGACCCTGGTCGTGGGTGGGCATTAATAATAAGGATGCGTTTGGGGTTTGGTTGCATACAAGGGGTTATTCAGTAGACAAGTTCATACTTTACTTTTTTGTAAAATATGAAAGCCGGCGACTGAATATTATTCCTGCCGAATTGCCACCATAGGGTCAAGCGCTGCTGCTTTTCTGGCCGGGTAAAGTCCAAAGAGAATTCCTACTCCTGAAGAAAAACCCACGGCCAAAAGCACAGAAAAAGGGGAGACATAGAATTTCCAGTCAAAATCAAGTGCTTGGGCAATAACCGAAATAAGAAATGAGATTGCGATTCCAATGATCATTCCTAAGATGCCTCCCACAAAGGTAATTCCCACAGCTTCGGTCAGAAACTGAGTAAGAATGTGTTTGCGTGTGGCCCCAGCAGCTTTTCGAAGGCCAATTTCAAAGGTACGCTCTACGACTGAAACGTACATCACATTCATAATACCGACCCCACCCACAAGCAGTGAGATCGCAGCTAGCGCAATAAGAAGCCAGGTAATACCAGTAAAAACCGTATCAACAATGGCGATCGACTCCGTCATTGTGGTTACCCCGAAATCATCTTTATCCGGATCAGTAATGTCGTGGCGTTCGCGAAGTACGCTTCGAATTTCAGCGGCCGTGGATTCGCTTTGAGTATTATCTTTTACCTTTGTTGTAATCCAGAGAACGTGGTTAATGTTCATGATTTTCTTTTGAACTGTGCGGAGAGGAATATAGACGGTTTCATCAAAATTGAAAAATCCGGTTACGCCTCGTTCCTCCATGACACCAATAACGCGATAACTTTTTTTGTTGACAGTAACGAATCGTTCATTCGCATCATCATTCCCGAAAAGTGATTCAGCCACCGCACTTCCAAGCACAATAACTTCAGCGGCCCCTCGTTCTTCATCTTCGGTAAAGAATCGCCCAGCAGCAATTTTTCCCGTATCAATGCTCGGGTAATCTGCCGTTACGCCAAAAATAATAGGGCGCTCGGTTTCGTTGCCGTAGGCAATGGTCGCTTGGTTCGTTACCGCAGCGTATGCGGCCGCCACATTTTGTATTTTCTTTACTGCCTGCGCATCTTCGTAGGTGAGTGTAGTAATCGTAACTCCCCGTGCTTGTCCATTCGCATTTTGCCCAGAGTTTTTTCCGGTTGAGGGGATTTTAACATCGATATTCACCCAATCATTTCCAAAAGAGGAGAGTTGCCCCAAAACAAGACCTTTGACTCCGGCTCCTGCCGACAAAACGATAATCACCATGGAAATCCCAATCACAATACCAAACATCGTTAAGCCCACGCGCGATTTATTTTTTCGCATGGTCGTGAGGGCAATTTGAATGGCGGTGAGAATATTACTCATAGCGCAGGGCTTCGATGGGGGAAAGTTTGGCTGCGGCCCGGGCCGGAACGGTTCCAAACAAGATGCCGATAGCGCCTGAAACCGCGACAGCCACACCGATCGATTGTGGAGAAATAATGAAGGCGTATTCGTAACCAAGGAAATTCACAATGATGGAAATAATATACGAAATAAGGGTGCCAAGAAGAATTCCAATTGCGCCGCCGCCAAAGGCAAGTAGGGTGCTTTCCAAAAGAAACTGCCGAGAGACATCTGTATTTTTCGCCCCGACCGCCTTCCGAAGCCCGACTTCTTTTGTCTTTTCCTTTACCGCAATCAGCATAATATTCATGATTCCTACCCCACCTACAAAAAGCGATACTCCGGCAATAGCGACCAGAAAAAATTTGATTGCGTTAGTCACTGTAGTTAGTACATCGAGAAGCTCTGCGGTATTTCGAATGGAAAAATCTTCATCATCATGTCGTTCGATGAGTAATCCGCGGATTTCATCAATGGTTTGGTCGAGGTATGCTTCATCGTCAACCGTAAGACGGATAAACGATACGTGAGAAATACCTAAAAGATCTTGTTGGACAGTTTGAAGTGGGAGAAGAATCTCATCATCGGGGTTTTCAAATCCTGTCGACCCTTTTGGTTCAAGTACTCCGATAACGCGAAATTGATTACGTCGAATTTTTACATTTTGGCCGACAGGGTTTTGGTTACCAAAAATTTCTTCAGCAATACGGCTTCCAAGCACAATCACCGCATCGCCATTTTCTGTTTCGACCTCATCAAAGAAACGACCGTTCGCGACAGTCACATTTTCCACCTCATCGTATTCATGGGTCGTTCCGGTGTAAGTAACATTTCTTTCAAAATTCTGCCACGTGAGAAGATCATTTCCTGAATTGTACGCCGTAATATTTTTTACATGATGGACACTCCCAGAATCCCGTATCGCTTTCATGTCATCTTCGGTGAGAGTTGTGATCACAATACCAAAGGCTGCGGCTGGTGGACCGTCCTCCTCGGACGCCCCCGGAAGAATGGCAATAAGATTTGTGCCGCGCTTTTGAATTTGGGAGGTAATCAAACTCTGGGCCCCGGCTCCAAGGGAAGTGACGAGAATGACCGCGGCAATACCAATAATAAGGCCAAGCATGGTAAGGAGTGAACGGCGGCGATTCGTCTGTAAACTCCCCCAGGCAATTTTGAGCGTGTGATCAAGCCGCATACGGAGTTATTTTTTGAGTTCTCCATCTTTTGCAAAACGACGATCGGTTACGGGTTCATCACGAATAATAAACCCATCTTTCAAATGCACAATACGCTTCGCGTGTTTGGCGGTATCCAGTTCGTGGGTCACCATAATAATGGTGTGCCCTAGGCTATTCAACTCCTGAAGGATTGAAAGAATCTGATTACCAGATTTCGAATCAAGGTTTCCTGTGGGTTCATCGGCAAAAAGAACAGCCGGATTATTGACGAGTGCACGAGCAATAGCAACGCGTTGTTTTTCACCACCAGAAAGCTGATTCGAAAGGTGGTTCGTGCGATGGGTTAAACCGACGGCTTCAATAGCTTTCTCTGCAAGAACATTCGGAGCGCCTTTTGGTTTTTCGCTATAAAGAAGGGGAAGAATGACATTTTCTTTTACACTGGTTCTGGGTAAAAGATTAAATGACTGAAACACAAATCCGACAGAGGTGTTCCGGATAGCCGCGAGCTCGTCGTCGGTCTTTTTGCTCACATCATCCCCACGGAAAAGGTAGGTTCCGCTCGTCGCTGAATCAAGAAAGCTTAAAATGTGCATGAGTGTAGATTTTCCGGATCCGGACGGCCCCATGATGGCCACAAATTCACCTTCGGAAATTTGAAGTGAAATGCCATGAAGAATTGGCGTTTCTACATCTCCGGTCGTGTAGGTCTTGGTGATATTTTGAATCTCAATAAGGACCATAAAGAAGTATGTGTGAAGAGTTTTCTTCTCCCGCTTTAGCTCAAACGATCCAAAGCAGTGCCGGTCGGCCTATTCCTCTTTAAGGAATGTGATCACTTCTTGCCCCTCATTGAGGCCTGAAGTTATTTCAATTTTTCCTTCATCACCACGAATTCCGGTTGTGACCTTCTGTTCATTAAATTCCCCTTTTTCTTTATTCGTTACAACGCGGATGATTCTTTCTCCATCCTTTTCAATAATGGCACGTTGTGGTACGACGAGCACATTTTCTTTGGTGTCGGTAATCATGCGTACGTTTGCTGTCATGCCTGGGCGTACATCGTAGCCTTCTTTAGCGTCGAAGATAACCGTTGTTTTGTAATACACAACGCCTGAAATTTCAGTTTGAGCTGGATCTATGGCTGTTACTTTTCCGGTAAATGGAACGCTATCGCCGAATGCATCAAAGGTAATGGATGCACCATCTCCGACTGATAATTTAGCAATGTCCGATTCTGATACGTCCACTTTAATGTGGAGCCCGGAAGACAGAAGGGTTACAACGGCTTGATTTATACTCACGTTGTCGCCTTGATCAATATCGAGGGTCGCAAGAATTCCATCTGCCACGGCGATGAGTTTGGTTTTATCAAATTCTTTTTGAGCAGAAATAACACCAGCTCCTTGGCGGAGAACATCAGCACGGAGGCTCGCAATATCCACTTCGCGTGGAGGTGCAATAAGGCGAGCGTGTGCTGCTTCTGCCTGCGAGAGAGCAGCTTCCTGAATCTGTACATTCGTATTTGCGAGCTGAATCGAGATTTCCTGCTCCTTCGTTGCATTCGCCAAATCACGTTCTGCTTGTGCAAACGCAAGTTCCGTATTCACTAAACTTGTCTTTGCTGTTTCAATGCCTTGAGCACTTGCGGTTAATGCCTTAATAGAGGTATTCAATGCGCTTTGAGATGTGGTGATACCGGTTTTCAAAGCATCAAGTTCTGTCTGAGTAAAGTTTTCAAATGGGGTGGTGGCATTTAACACAACCGTCATGGTGCTCAGAAGCTCATTCGTATCATCAAGAACATCTTCGGTGAGCGAGATGGCTGTGTCAATTGCATTTTGATCAGTGCTATTTAGAATAGTTTGGATGGCAGCTTGGGCGCGATTTCGACCTTCTTTTGCTAAAGAGTACAGCTGACTTGCTTTCGCGAGCGCTTGAATATTTCGTGTTGAGAGGTTGCGTTCAAATTCATCATTCGAAAAACTGTTATCAATTCCAAGCACATTATCACTGCTAAGAAGCGCATCTTGCATGACCGGATATGTGGAGCGAAGTGCGTTCAGTGCATCAGCGTAGGCATTTGAAATAATAAGACTGATACCTTTGTCGCGAACCAGTTTTAAATTTGATTCTGCAGTATCAAGGGCGGTTTTTGCTGTCTGTACTTTCGCAGACGCTTGAAGTTTTGTGCGTTCTGCATCAGCACTTGCCTGAGCGAGGGTCGCTTTTGCACGCTCAACACTTGCGAGTGATTCGCGAATTTGTTCATTACTTACGCCGACCACTTTACTATTGAGGTTTGCTTGTGCCCCGGCCAAGATTGCCTGGGCTTGGCGAAGTGATTGAAGCTGGACGGTATTCTCGAGTTCAGCAATAACATCTCCGGTTTTCAGTGGGTCACCCACCTTTTTATGTACTTTTGCGACTTTTCCGCTGGTTTCAAAGCCATATTGGAGATCAGTTTCAGCCTGAACTGAGCCTGTTTCTTCAACCGACTGCTCAAGGCGAATACGCTCAACAGTAGCAGTAGAGAATTCTTTAGGGCCTGAATTTCCACTGCGAGCGAGTGAGATCCCACCCCCAACAATGAGAATAGTGCCAAGGGCGAACAAGATTTTATGGGAACCGATAAATGTTTTTGTTGAGGTGAAAAAAGACATATATAAGGTGAAAAGGTGTTTATGTATGATTAAGATTGTTCAAGACCTCTTTTTATCGAATCGAGCCGATCTTTGATTTGGGTGGAGAACTTTTCAAAGGCCTCGATTTTAGTAAGAGCGATCATGTCGCCCCCCATTCCAAAAACGAGTAATTTCTCGCCTTTTTGGAGGTTAAGAGCATCTCTTGCCTCGGCTGGGATAACGATTTGGCCTCGCTCGTCAATCGTTGTTGCTCCATAGAACTCGTGCCCATGTTTTGGGTCGTTCGGGGAACACGCATTCGGTATCATATTAGTATGAAAGGTATGAATTGTTATAGGTAGAGTAGACGAATTAAGGAAAGATGTCAACGGTTTAAGAAGAGGGATTTGTGGTATATTCTTGACCTAAACCTCTATTTGTGCTAAATTCTCAATTGGAATCTTTCGTTTTTTCGCTGTCATCTTGCACGGTTGGCTCCAATTCTGCCCGTGTGGGCGTCTCCTCCGCGTCAACGGAGGCGATCGGCGAGAGGACGAGAGAGACCTCCGGGCGCGCAAGCACCCGGGTTTCTTATTTTAAGGAGATTTTTTACTTAAGATTCTTAAGGAGGGGAATGAGCTGCAGTATTTCTTCGACAAAGCGAGTACATCGCTTTTTTACCTGTTCATCGATAAGAACTATTGTTCCATTCTTTTCTTGAAAATCAGGGGTGCCAGTTGCTACTTGTGTTTGCGTGGTATATCCGCTCATGGCGCGAACCACGCCGCGCAGATGCTCACACGGTACCGTCGTCCCGCGTCCGCCTGTGCCGTTACTGAGTAGGCCTACGGGTTTATTGTGAAAAGCATCGCTTGCGAGGTTATCGAGAGCATTTTTTAAAACACCAGAGTACGAGCCGTGATAAAGGGGTGTGCCGAGAATAATTCCATCAGCATCGCGAACAGTCTCGCAAAAGTCTCGAACGGTTTTTTCCGGATTGAGAAAAGGGTTTTTGTGATACTCTGGAGCTACGATCGGAAGGGGTTGTTCGCGTAAATCCCAAAATTGAACGAAAGCGCCTCTTTCATTCAGAAGCCCTTCAATATATTGAAGTCCGGCTTTGGTATATGATTTTTCGGCTGGGCTGCCGCAGATAATGAGGATGTTCATAAAGAATATATAGTATGGTCAAGTATAACATATGTCGTTTCAAAAATAGGGTATACCGACTGTGCTGTTATTATTGGCCAAATTTACTAAAAAAGAATAGACGCTTGGATGAAAATTTGCTACATTGACTCTGGCTTACTTAATAAAGTTCCATGTTAAAATTTCTTAAACACCAGGTGCTTCCGTTTGTGGTTTTTCTGACCGGTGCGTGCGTTCTCGTTGTAGAAATTGTCGCCACTCGTGTGCTTTCTCCTTTCTACGGAAGCACTATTTTTACTGTATCAAGCGTTATCAGTGTTATTTTGGCCGCCCTTAGCGTCGGCTACTACGTGGGAGGGAAGTTAGCCGATCGCTACCCATCGTTCCGCTGGTTTTTTAGCATTATTCTTTTGAGTGGACTTGTTTTACTTTTTTTTCATTTTCTCGGCACGATCACTTTACCGAAGTGGGGGTATACATTTTCAATCTCAGTCGGACCTTTAGTTTTCTCCTTTCTTTTATTTTTCTTTCCCGCTTTTCTTCTCGGCATGCTGTCTCCGTATGCGGTTAAACTGCAAAGTGCTCATTTCCCCAATCAAGGTCTTGGGAGTGTAGCTGGAAACATTTTCTTTTGGTCGACCTTTGGAAGCATTGTGGGGAGCTTACTCGCTGGTTTTATCCTCATTCCATATTTTGGGATAAATCAAATTCTCATTGCAAATGGTGTAGTTCTTTTCTTCCTGGGATTTATCCCACTTTTTGTTCTCGGTCAAAAAAAGTATCTTCGTATTTTTTTGGCGGCCCTTCTTATTTTTCTCGGTGCTTTTACCTATATTTCTTATACGGCCAAAGAAAATGTGGTGTACAGTAAGGACGGGATTTATGAGAAAATTACTATTTACGATGGTCAGTTTGCTGGTCGCCCTACGAGATTTTTTCGGCAAGACCGAAGTGGATCGGGTGCTCAATTTCTCGATACTTCTGACCCCAAGGATCTGGTGTACGACTACACGAAGTACTACTCCCTCTATACGATATTTAATCCAGACGTTAAAAACGCTCTCGTGATCGGTGGTGGCGTGTACTCTGTTCCGAAAGCGCTCCTGGCCGATCTACCAAACGCAACCATTGATGTTTCTGAAATAGAACCATCGCTGCATGATCTTTCTCAAAAATATTTTGGTCTACAAGATAACCCGCGATTGCGCAACTATACGGATGATGGGCGCCGCCTTCTTCATGATTCAAACAGAAATTACGATTTTATTTTTAGCGACGTATATCATTCTCTTTTTTCTATTCCAGCTCACTTTACGACGCAAGAGTTTTTTCACATGGCAAAAGAGAAGTTAAACACCGAGGGTGTTTTTATCGCAAACATGATCGGGGATTTATCACGGCAACAGCCGTCGCTTATGATGTCTGAAATGAAAACCTTTCAAACTGTTTTCCCAAACAGTTATTTTTTTGCTGTGAAGTCTCCGATAAAAGCCGAATCCCAAAATATTATTTTTGTAGGATATAACAGCGATCGACGTGTTGATCTCAATGCTCCTGAAATCATACAGAATCCAAATTCAATTATTCGTTCTCTTCGAGATAAGGTTGTTGATTTGGACAGGTTCGATGTTTCTCCGTATCCCATCATGACCGATAACTATTCACCGGTGGAGTATCTGACGGGCCAGGTGCTACAAAGAAATTTTAATAAAAAAGTTTTTTTTGATGGAGAAGAAATGCTCGCCCTCATTGATCAGCAATTGCGGTACGGCCCACGGTATCCGACTGCACCTGGGCATAAGCGAGCGCAAGAGTTTCTTCTTGCGGAAATGAGAGCACTCGGACTTACAGTCGAGACACAAACATGGAAACATACAGAATCAAATGGCACATCGTATGAGCTAAAAAATATTATTGCACGGTTTAACCCAGAGCAAACAAAACGTGTGATACTTGGGACCCACTACGACAGTCAAAAAATTTCTTTTAACGATACCTCAAACCAGAATCAGCCATCACCAGGCGCGAATAATTCAGCATCTGGGGTAGCGGTGTTGGTTGAGTTAGCACGGCTCTTCCAAGCTGCTGAGGTGCCCCCTAATGTTGGTATTGATTTTGTATTTTTTGATGGCGAAGAAGGGGAGGAGAGCCAAGGGGGAGATTTTACGAACTGGGAGCCGCTCGGTTCTGTGCATTTTGGAAAAAATTTGAATACCCTCTACGGAGACACACTACCAGTATCTGGAATAGTGATTGATATGGTGTGTGATAAAGATTTAGCAATTCAAAAAGAGGCTTCATCTGTGAAAAACGCTCCTCTCGAAACAGAAGCATTTTGGAAAAGTGCTCGAAAAAGAAATCCAGAAGTGTTTCAGAATAACACTCGCTCACAAATTCGCGACGACCATACACCACTCAACGACGCAGGGATCCCTAGTTTTCTTATGATTGATTTTGAGTATCCCTACTACGCCACCAAAAATGATACGATTGATAAATGCAGTGCGAAGAGCTTGCAAACAGTAGCTGAGGCAATTTGGAACTATATCTATCACGAGGTGTCGTAGAATACCGGTTTCTAAAATTGAGGAGGTGTACGGCAACAATCTTTTTTAAACAAAAGAACACCTGATTGGTGTTCTTTTTGCGGAAGAGGTGAGCGCTTCGCTATTTGAACATCGGAACTTCGTTCCTTTTGGGAAGAGGTTTCCACCCCTTCCCAACCTTCCCTCAATAGAGGTGAAAACCTACCGGTTTTCAAACTTTCCCCAGTTCAAATCTCGCCTCTTCATCTCACAACAATAATAAAATGACCCGAACGTATGGGTCATTTTATTATTGTGCGGAAGAGGTGAGATTTGAACTCACGAGGCCCTTGCGGGCCTGCCGCTTTTCGAGAGCGGTGCCTTCAACCACTCAGCCACTCTTCCATATGCGCACCACTTTATCAGGGGGTGGGGTCATTGTCAACCTGAGCATCCTGTAATTTTTTCAATGTGAATACCTCAATTTTTGAAATAGCATTTTTTCCTTGAATCTCGACCACTACCAATGTTTCCATGATTCCCTCAGCGTTAACCTTGGGTTTAAACTCACGAATGATTCCCACATCTTCTGTACCATTGCTAAGAGGAATACGAACTCGGTCGCCGATTGCAAAGTTGAGTTGCTCAGGTTGTGCGATTATTTCGCGGAATTTATTAAAGTGTTCTCTCATATTTCAAAATAAGAATGCTTGCGGGTAATACCCAAAACAGAATACTCAAATCATTTTTTATATATGGAGAATCAACAAGTCCGGCCATCATAAACCCTGCACCTATAGCTAGAAGAACGGCTGCTTCCGGGATGTTCTTTTTTGCAAGTTGAATTCCGCGTACAGTAACCCATGCGATAATGCCAATGAATCCAAGAAGTCCAATTAAGCCTAAGTTCACCCACATCGTAAGAAAGATGTTGTGAGGGTGGTGAAAAATTTCAATATTTTGTCCATTTACTTGTTCGTGATACGGCAGGACGCGATATTTGTACGAAGCGAGCCCAGCCCCTCTCACTGGGTCGTCCCCAATAACGTGAAGCGTCTCTTTCCACATTGCTACACGAATTTGCCCAGAGCGATTTTCTGCGAGAAGCTCCTGCCGCAGGGAGTTTTGTTTCGGAAGGAGGAGAAGAGAGATAAAACTCGCTCCCACAATGATAAGGAGAGGAAGGCGAGCTCTTTTTTTAAACAAGAGGTACACCCCAACCCCAGCCAAAACCGCCATAAGGCCGCCAGTTGATTTTGCAAAAAGAATACCAAGAAAGGCAAGAACCCCAACGATAAGTAGAAGACCACGTTTAAAATTCACCCGTGGTTCCTCTTTGGAGATCGTCTGAAATAGACCAAGGGACAGAATGGCAACTGCTGACAGAATGTGGCCAACAGCATTCGGAAACCCATACCAGCCTGTAACCCGATACGATGCTCCATTTTCCCAGAATGCATACGGCACCCCAAAACCCGTTAATCGCTGAAGAAGTGCGTACAGTCCAAGAAAAAAACCACACAGGAGAAAGGCATCAAAGAGAAGGATAAGGTCTTTCTTCGTTTTCGTATAAAGAAAGGTAAGAAAGGCTACGATAACAGGTTCGATATAAAAGGCTTTCCATTCTCCAAGAGCAGCACGAGTTTCGATGGAATAGTAGACCCCGAGCGAGGCTCCGAGCAGAAAAAGGCCGGTGACGAAAAGAAGCCATGGTTCGTATTTAAGCAAACGGATACGTTCTTTTGCTTCTATCCGAAATGAGGTGTCGAGGCACAGAAAAAGTAGTGTACGCACTGATACAATGCCGATCATCACCTCAAGAAGGGTTGAGGGGAGAGAGAGAAAGGGGAAGCGGATAAGGTATGTTGGAAGAAGTCCAAAAAGAACAGCAAGAGCAAATTTTGGTTTTGTATATGCAAGGAGGCTGTAACCGAGAACGAAAAGAAGAACGAGGAGAAGGTTCATATGTCTAAGACCTTTTTTGCAAAAGATCCCGGATAAATTCAATAGGAATTGCCCGGGTTATCACAAGAAAAAGACTGTACATGGCTACACCAAGCATACCAACAACAGGCCAAGGCAAGAGCGGTAGGAGAAGCCATATGGTGCCGGCCATAGCCGTGGCCGCTAAGACCGCCTTAAGTGGGGTTGCATAGGTCAGCTTTATTCCAGTGTATCGAGAGACTACGATGAATAAGAGGACACCTGCATAGACTTCAGACCATGCCGAGAGGCCTGCTGCTCCGTTCATGCCGTAGATCGGAATAAAGATGAGGTATCCGACAAGTGTGATAATAGCGTTTGTGAGGTATATCCAAATGGTTTGCTTCTGTTTCCCGATCGCAACTGCGGTGTGCCCAAATACGGCCCCAAGGTATACCCCAAAAATAGCGATCGAGAGGATAATAAGTGGGGTGGCAGCAGGAAGAAACGCTTCTCCGGCGACAAACACGATAATAGGTTTAGCAAGAAGGGCGATGCCGACCAAAAGAGGCAGGCCAGCCATAAGCATAAGGTCAAAAGAGCGCTGATACCACAGACGAAACTTCGCTTGATCTCGGACTGCCCAGGCTGCCGCGAGAAGAGGGAGAAGGAGGCCCATAAGAAGCATTCCGGTTTGGCTGACAATGTCGAGAACACGGTAGGCCGCGCCATAGAGACCAACTTCAGATTGGTTGCGGAAGAATGGGAGGATAAGAGCGTCACCACGGAGATACACCACATTACAGGTAATAGAAATGGCGATCGGCCACATGCGTGTGCTGATTTCCTTCCAGAGGACGGAGTCGTAGGTGAGGCCGAGGTGTTCGCGTTTTAGGGTGTCTACTGCCATGACAAGGGTAAATACGAGGTTCGCAAGAACAAGGAGCGCCATGATAGGGAGAAAAGTCGCTCCGTAGGTAGTAAGGAGAACAAGTCCGATGACGAGTGTAACTCGGCCAAGGAGTTCTCCGAGGGCGTGAATATGGGTACGCAGCGTTGTTTGGTAATATCCAATAAAGATTTGGTTGAGGGCGACAGCGACAAACGAGATAGACGAGAGAAAGATCGCGATAAGCACTTCCTTAGGATAAGGAAAAAGAAGGGCGATGAACGGGGTAATGGTAAAGCAAAGGAGGGCCGTGACCAGACGGAATGTAAGGAGGTTACTGAGGAGCTTCGTTCGGTCAAAACGAGGGTCAGAGAGCATTTGGGATGTAACCGGAATAAGTCCAAAATCGGTTAAAATACCAGCAAATTGCAAAAAAGAAATGGCGGTGGTGTACCAGCCAAACTGTTCAGTTCCAAGGTGGCGAGTCATAAGCCCAATACTCACAAGCCCGAGGAGAGTGGAACAAATTTTGCCTCCCACTTGTACTATAGTATTGAGAGCGAGGGATCGTTCGGTATTCATAGATAATGCGTGAACTATATCATGCTTCTTTCTCCCGGGGCAATTGAGCGAAGAGACAAAAATTGGTATACTTATCTTTGTATGACCATTTCTCGTTTTTTGGGTATTTTCGCGGCACTCTTTCTTTTGGCTTTGCCAGCTCAAGCTGCTACAGAAGAGGTAGAGTTTCGTGACCCCGCTGCATTTAGTGCAAAATACGTTTCTCAAGCTCCCAAAGATCCTATTACGATTGCTGAGGGTGAGACTGTGGCTGTGACGATTCAATTTAAGAATACCGGTACCGCAACATGGCCAGCTAAGGGAACGAAAGCGATTTCCGCGTACACCATGAAGTCTCGTGATCGGGCTTCTTCTTTCTCTGCCTTAGGATGGATTTCCAAAAAACAAACACCTTTTATGAAGGCAGCGGTCGCGCCAGGGAAAACAGGTGAACTGGTCATTCCGCTTACGGCCAATGTAAAGCCAGGGAAATATCAGGAACATTTTTTACTGGCCGCAGAAAATTATTCGTGGGTGAAAGGAAGTGATTTTTACCTTGATATCGTGGTTACCCCTAAAAAAGTCGTTACTTCGCCGTCTGCTCCTCTCCCACCTGCCACCACTGTCCCTCCCACGAGTGCGGAGGCCCCAAAAACAGTAACGGCGAAGAAATTCATGCAAAACTTTTCAAGTGTGAATGCAAAAGGGGGCGAGCGAATCCGGTTTGTTCTTGGATTTCAGAATCTTGGTACGACGGCATGGCCATCATATAAAGTAACGTTACCAAAGACAATAAACTTAGCTTCGGTGCAAAATGCTACTCCGAGCGTTTTTGCCGACGAGACCTGGGCGAGTAAGGAATTACCGGTCGATCGAACGAAAGAAATAAAACCAGGTGGCACATTGCGTGAAGATATTTATTTTCGAGCCCCGGCTAAGGCGGGCGTCTATACCGTTCGTTTCGAATTTGCTCCTGTTGCTCCGGAGGTAGCCCCAGTTCCTGTAGATGTAATTGTAACCGTAACAGAAGATGCGCCACTTCACGATCCGAGCTGGCAAGCGTACCAGAGCCAGAATTCAACAAATATTGCTCCGCAATCGTTTCGACTTACGGAAGAGCCAAGAATTAAGGTGGGTATTTGGAAAGATCCTGGAGAGTTTGTACAGTTTCTTTCCCAAGAAGATGACTATACCGTTTTTGTCGGGATGGCGAACGTAGGAGTGCTCTTGCGTGGTCAACTCGGTGTTTTAAAGTATAAAGATGGTGTCTATTCATTTAAGAGTTTGGGGATCGACGTTGAGTCAAAAGAGTATATTCGTTTAGAGCCCATGAACAATGTGCACGCCGTGTTTGAGTTGGTGAACTTTGAACGAAAGCTTACGTGGAAAGGTCCAAGGAATTTTAATAAGTACCGCGGGGCTATGGAATTTCGCCGTACGAATGATGATAAAGCCCTTTACGTCATTAATGATCTTTTGATGGAGGATTATGCTATGGGAATTGGTGAAAATGCCAATGGGTCACCCATGGAGTATTTGAAAGCACAGTCTGTGGCACAGCGTACGTATGCATATTACATTGCAGTACAAAGTGACAAACATGATGTGCGCAATTTTGATGTGGTTTCAAATACCGGCGACCAACTCTATTTAGGATATGAAAATGAAGTGATTATGCCGCGGTTTGTGGAGGCGGCCCGGGCTACACGGGGATATATGGTCCTCTATAATAACCAAGTCGTTATTACTCCATACTTTGCGAATACCGATGGTCGTACAAGAGCCTGGACCGAGGTATGGGGTGGATCACTTCGACCTTGGCTTGTATCGGTTGTAGCTAACTATGATAAAGAGCGCCGTACACGCCTGTTTGGTCACGGTGTCGGTATGAGTCAAATCGATGCTTCGATTCGAGCTGAGAAAGAAGGGTTAGATTTCGTTTCGCTTCTCAAATACTACTATACCGGCACAACCGTTGAACGGCTGTATCAGTAGTATCTTCCAATACAAAACCAACCCACTCGGGTTGGTTTTGTATTTCCTTTGCATCACTCTTCTATTCTTCCACGTTTTCTTTTTCTCCCGGTTCTCCTGCCTCTTCAGGAGGGGCTTCTCCAAGAGCTACTGATTCCCATACTTTCGCTCGAATTTGCTCCATGAATTTCGGATTTTCTTTTAAGTATTGTTTTACCTTTTCTCGACCTACGCCCAGTTTTTCCTCACCAAAGGCATAGCTATTTCCGCTTTTTTGAACGACTCGGTGAAGAACTGCGGTATCAAGGAGGTCTCCGGGAATTGAGATACCCTCGTTATACATAATGTCGAATTCTGTCGTACGAAATGGGGCCGCTACTTTATTTTTTACCACTTTTACTTTCACGCGATTCCCAATGACTTTTTCAGCTTGTTTAATTTGGGCGCTGCGACGAATTTCAATACGCACAGAAGAATAAAATTTGAGGGCGTTTCCTCCGGTTGTTGTTTCAGGGTTTCCAAAAAAGACACCAATTTTTTGACGAATTTGGTTAATGAAAATGACGACCGTTTTCGATTTGCTTACAATACCAGTGAGTTTACGAAGTGCCTGACTCATGAGACGTGCCTGAAGACCCATGTGCTGATCGCCCATTTCACCTTCAATTTCCGCTTTTGGAACAAGCGCTGCCACCGAGTCGACCACCACCACATCAACCGCATTAGAACGAACCAGTGTTTCTAAAATTTCAAGCGCTTGTTCGCCCGTATCTGGCTGTGAAATTAGCATGTTATCAACATCGACGCCGATTTTTTTAGCGTAGTCTGGGTCGAGGGCATGTTCAGCATCAATAAAGGCCGCAATACCGCCAAGCTTCTGCACTTCGGCAATAATATGCTGTGCGAGAGTGGTTTTTCCGCTGGCTTCAGGTCCAAATACTTCAATCACGCGGCCACGAGGAACACCGCCTACGCCAAGGGCAATATCCAAAGAGAGCGATCCGGTTGAGACGGCTGCTACTTGCATGGCGCGGGCTTCGCCAAAACGCATAATGGCGTTATCCCCATATTTTTCTTTAATCTGATCGATCGCACTTTGAGCCGCTTTAAACTTGACGGCCTCACCCGAGGAAGAAGCTTTAGGCATATAAATAAATACGTAGCCCTGCCGATGCACTCACCAGAGTTGCGGTAGGGGAAACAGTTAAAAAAAGTGAGGAAAAACCTCACTCTAAAGCGTACCTGACTCATTTTTTACTGTCAAACTTTTTAGCGAAGGGATACCTGTGCTGGTTCGTTATAGATAATATGAATTGTTTCTGTTGAGGTTTTTCCATGTTTTTTTTGCGCTCGTACCACAACCGTATTGGTGCCCGGAGCAAGGGTGAGAGTCGCCTCAAACGCTTTGTCATTTCGAGCGGTTACGAGCTCATTATTAATGTATACATCGGCTGCTGTGCTTGCAGTTCCGGTAAGTTGCATTGTTTTGTTGTTGGTAACAGTGCCGTCGGCCGGGTTTCCAATAGTAAGGGCGGGTGCTGCCACTAGATTTCCTAATTGAAGACCAAGGTAAGAGGCGCACAGGATAATGAGTACTGCAATGACACCTGTTCGAATAAGAGAAGGGATGTTTGGTAAAGCTCGTGTTTCAAGATTGGTGAGCGTGGGGGCTTCCCCGTCAGTTTTTTTTAACTCTTCATCGGTAAATTGCTGTACGATTTCGTCAATGTTTAAAGAGACTGTGGCGGCGTAACGTTTCACAAAGTTTTTTTTGTAGGTCGTCGCACAAGGAATCGACTCAAAATGACACTCCTCAATAGCGCGAAGATAGCGCGGATTTATTTTTGTCTGTAACGCAAGATCTTCTAATGAAATACCCTTGGCCTCACGAGCTTCTTTGAGACGCAAACACACTCGTTTCGGTTCAGTCAGAGTTTTTTTGGCGAATGGTGTGCTCATAAAGACCTCAAGATTGACGGGGTGGTTCTTCTTCTGCCTCTTCTAATTCCGTAGCTTCTTCAAAAACATTCAAATCTCCCCCGGAATCCATTGTAGCATCTGAGCTCTCGTCTGTCATGAGGATATCTCGAGGTTTTGCTCCGTCACCCGGGCCGATAACTCCAGCCGACTCTAATTCATCGAGCAATCGTGCTGCACGAGCGTAGCCAACCTTTAGTTTTCTCTGCAAAAATGAGGCACTCGCTTTCCCTGCACGAATAACCTCAACTTTAGCCTCGTCAAATAGGGGATCCTGGCCATCATTTGGCCCGCCAAACATACTTGGAGTTCCGCTTCCACCACCACTTTGTTTTTCGACAATCGATTCATCGTACGTCGGTGGTTCATCACCTTTTAGGTATTCGACAACATTCTTTAATTCTTCCTCAGAAATGTAGGCTCCCTGAATACGAACCGGTTTTGACATTGAAGCAGTAGACAAAAGCATGTCGCCGCGGCCAAGTAAGTTTTCGGCACCCGTGCTATCAAGAATGGTGCGCGAATCAATAGCTGAGGCCACGGAGAAGGCGATACGACCCGGAATGTTTGCTTTCATGAGCCCAGTAATAACATCGACACTCGGCCGCTGCGTTGCGACAATAAGATGAATACCAACCGCTCGAGCCATTTGCGCTAAGCGAATGATTCCGCCTTCTACATCGTTTGCGGCTTGAGCCATAAGATCGGCCAACTCGTCGATGATAAATACCAGGTACGGTAGCTTTGCTTCAGGGTGAGACGCATTATACGACTGCATGTCACGGTTTCCTGCCTGAGACAATAATTCAAAGCGACGTTCCATTTCCCCAATCGTCCATTTTAAGGCATTCACGGTTTTGTGAGTGTTGGTGATGACCGGGGTAAGAAGATGAGGGATACCATTATAGAGCGTTAACTCAACCCGCTTCGGGTCGACCATAATCATGCGAAGAGTTTCGGCAGTATTTTGGTACAGCAAACTTAAAATGATCGTGTTCATGCAGACGGTTTTTCCGCTTCCGGTTGCCCCGGCAATAAGAAGGTGGGGCATGCGTGGAAGATCGGCAAACCAAATTTTTCCAGCCACGTCCTTTCCAAGTGCCACCATCATGTTGTGTTGTCGTTTGGTAAACTCTTCAGATTCAAGAAGTTCGCGTACCGTTACCATGGCTGTTTTTTCGTTTGGCACTTCGATACCAATAAGGGATTGCCCTGGAATCGGAGCTTCAATACGAATAGGGTGAGCTGCTAATGCGAGCGCTAAATCGTTTGAAAGGGAAGTGATGCGTGAAACTTTAATTCCTTTATGAGGTTTGCAGGAATATTGGGTAATGGTTGGACCGACACGGATTTCACCCATATCGACCTCAATTCCAAATTCTGCAAGTGTTCCTTGGATCACTGCCGCGTTTCCTTTGATATCTCCGCTCGTTGGTTTACTGCGTTTATTTTGCAGGAGCGAGAGTGGGGGAAGTTCGCGGATAATAGGTTGGTGTGCCCAAGGACCTGCAGGAATTGCAGGGGAGTTGGTTGGGGATTTTTGGTCATTCTCCTCCTTGGTCTCTTCCTCATCAACTTCTTCTTCGATTTCATCCTCTTCTTCTTCGGTTTCCTCAGGTGTTTCTATATCGCGTTTGGCAAAAGTACGATCCACATCAGGAGCTTTGGTCGAGTACTCATCAACTTCTTCTTCGACTTCATCCTCTTCTTCAGTGTGTTTTTTCACCGCGAACCATCCGTTCCCCATGTTGGTGAGCCCTGAAAATACTTCTTTATGAAGAGAAAGAATATGGAGAAGGGCGGTATTAAATAAGAGAAGGAGGGAAATAATGAAAAGACCAATCAAAAGAATCCAAGAAGCGATAGGTCCAAGGTAGGTTTGAAGAGGCCAGGCAAACATTCCAAAAACTCCTCCACCAAAACCGTTGAGAGATCTGTCCCACATCTCACCCGGAGCAAAGCTCATGTGAAGAAATCCGGCAGTAGTGAGAAAGAAAAGAACCGCACCCGTAATATGTGTGGCGCGATATTCATATTCCAAATCTTTTACCAAAAGAACTGCAATAACAAGAAGGACGAGTGGTGTGACGAAACGCATGCTGCCAAATAAGAAGGCGAGTACGGTCGTATTCAAAATAAATCCAAGTGCCCCGGCTTGGTCAAAAAAGCTAAGGACAATAATGAGACTGACGATAACGAGAAGGATCGCCGCAATGCCTCGAGACACGGTAGCGTCTAGAGGAGAAGGATCGCGTTGGTTTTTGCGCATAGAAGCATGGTGCGTCTATTGTAGCAAAAAAAAATCCGCGTGTCTTGCGGTCGGGTGTTCCCAGTTCATTTTATTCGTCTAAAACCAATAAAATGAGTTGGGGGATTCGCGAGGCAGAGGGCTGCGCGTCAAGCGAATCCTAGTTGAGGTTGGAAATGACCGAGGTGGTTGTTGCGGAAGGGGCTTGGGTAGCCGTCGACGTTGACGACGGGGACTGATTGTCGGCGTTCAGGTTGACACACCGACCCTTCGGCGGGGTAAGGCCTCTTCTGCGCGCTTCGTCCGTTTGGAGATACCTCTCAGTCACTCGACAATCCATGAAGTTGCCGAAGTTCGTGAGGCGCACGTCTCCTCTCGACAGTGGTTCTACGTAGTCTGGTCCGCAGCCGAGCGGGATGAGGGTGGCCGCAAGGGCAAGTAGTCCGAGGCTAAATTTCTTCACGGTACAATTCCTTGTCAATCCGGATGTACAGTAGTCTCAGCGCTTCATTTTCGAAGACGAGAGCTTCTCTTTTTTTATTTTACTTTTTTTATCTCCTCCTCCATGCACCCGTTCGCCTTGGTAATCGTGGCGAGAAGGAGGCCTAGAATGATAAAAACGGCCAGGGCCGCCTTCATGGTTTCCTTCATTGTCCCTCCTCGGTGGCTGTATTGCCCACCCACTGTAGCACAGGTAATGCGACTGTGGATAGGGAGGACAAGTGATGAATGGCTTGTCCTCTACTCTTACCTCCTTCGAACTGTTATCACCCTCTGTCTGAGGGCGCTGCGTCAGGATCGGATCCAGACACAGATGTTGATGATTCGGGGGGTTTTGTCTGGTTTTTCACGCCAGTACGTTCTGGGTTCTCCCGAGAGAGGCGCGTTGCACGCCTCTGTTGCTTCGCTTGATGCGTGACCAAGTCCTTTTTCGAAGAACTTGACCGCCGCGCGTCGCAGGCCAGTTTTCGGCACCTGCATGTGCCCGGTTACCGCCACTTCCTGACCACTGGGGAGGATATAGTATCCTCGCTTCAGGGGTTGCGAAAGTGCCGACCGTTCACTGATGATTGCTGGCTCGACTGGCTCGAGCATTTCTGGCGCACTGACCGAGGAGGTGTTCGTGCCCGAAAGCACGATTTCTGTCTCCTTGATCCGGAGAAATTCGTAGGTCGCCGCCATGGCAGCGGTACCCATCGGAATTTTTTTCAAGAATTCCGAGAGTGACATTCCGTAGCAGGTGAGGCCGATACCGACCCCAAACCCGACGGACAGAAAGACATAAGCGACGTAGCTCATGAGAGAGAAGATACTGGTCTTCATGGTGCGGCTCCTTGCCGCACCCTCATGAGGGGCTGGTTGTCTTTTTTGTACTCTGATTCCCCCACTTGTGCGGCCGCGAGGTGATGAGTTTTCTTCACATCGTGGCCGCACATGTGCCCTCTAGTTCCTGGCCGAAATATCGGCCCGGGTAAGAGGGGAGAAAGAGGCATGTTGCGAGTAGAAAACCCACGTCATGTTCCTTTCTCTCTTTGCCTCAGTGTGCTGAAGCGAGGTACAGTATGTGTACTAAGAAGGACACCTTCTCTAGTAACAACAAAATATACCACTGTCTCTGTTATTTGTCAACATATTTCGCTCTGTAAAGAGCACCCTGTGGATAAATATGTGTATATAGAAAAGTGTATATACTGTTTATTTCAATTATTTTGCTGAGTAGAGCAAATTATACCTTTCTGCCTTGACAGAAGAAATCCACAGCGTTCTATTTGACAAAGAGCCAATTTATCTCTATACTAGGCCCAGTTTCTTTTTAGTGCCAGGACCAGTAGTTGCGGCTGATATGTCCTTTGTCGGAGAGCCAGGCACAGTACCTTTCTGAAGTACACCACTTTTTGGGTGCTTCGGGCGCTTAAAAAGCGTAGAGGGATTCTCTCCATGCGCCACTTGGCAACACAATAAACGTTTTATCGAAAGCGGCAATACGCCGAATTTTTTGTTGTCTCCGGTAGTCACGGGTAAACGCTAGTCAGCGGCCTGCTCAGAAATTATTTTCGAATAATATCTCTGCGCGGACTGTGTCTCACGTTTTTTATACAAATCGTTGCCTTATGCCCATCTACAAGCGGCAAAAAACGGTGTTGCCGGAACGGAAGTTTTTCAAGGAGTCGGCCCGTGCAGCTGAATTGCCTGACCTCATTGAGGTGCAGAAATCCTCGTATGCCTGGTTTTTCGATGCCGGGATTCGTGAATTGTTTGATGAAATTTCTCCGATCACTGACTTTACGGGTCGTGATTTAGAGCTTTACTTTGAAGAGTATACGCTTGATGAGCCAAAGTTTAACGAAGTAACGTGCCGTGAAAAAAATATTACCTTCGAGGCGCCGCTTCGTGTACAGGTTCGTTTACGCAACAAACGCACTGGTGCAGAACATCGCCAACAGATATATTTGGGCGACGTACCAATCATGACACCACGCGGAACGTTTGTGGTGAATGGTATTGAACGTGTGGTGATTTCACAGTTGATTCGCTCTCCTGGAGCATTCTTTACCGCGGAAACTGTTCGTGGTCGCCGTTTTTACGGAGCAAAAATCATTCCAAATCGCGGAGCGTGGATTGAAATTGAAACAGATCAAAACAACGTGATCTGGATTAAAGTTGATCGAAAACGCAAAGTGGCAGCAACATCACTTTTGCGTGCTTTTGGATACGGAAATGATGATCAGATTAAGCAGCTTTTTACCGAAGTGAATACACATTCTAATATTGATTTTGTCGACAACACACTTAAAAAAGATGTGGCGACAAATGAAGACGAGGGTTTGATTGAAGTGTATAAACGTATTCGTCCAGGAGATTTGGCAACGGCTGAAAACGCACGCGGTTTGATTCAGGCCATGTTTACGAATTTCGATCGGTACGATCTTGGTCGCGTGGGTGTCTATAAGTTTTCAACGAAATTTAATTTGGGTCTTGAAAATACCGACTTCGACAAAAAAGAAGAACGTATTCTTTCTCCAGAGAAATTAGTGCATGTTCTTCGTGAAGTCATTCGTTTGAACGTGACTCAGGAAGACCCTGATGATATTGATCACCTTGGAAACCGCCGTGTTCGCGCAGTTGGAGAATTGGTTCAAAACCGTTTCCGCATTGGTCTTGCCCGCATGGAGCGCATCATTAAAGACCGCATGAGCACCTACGAAGTAGAAGGTCTCATGCCAAATAAACTCATCAATGCTCGTCCGGTTATTGGAGCAGTACGTGAGTTCTTCATGAGTTCCCAGCTTTCCCAATTCATGGATCAGGTGAACCCACTCGCTGAACTTGAACATAAGCGCCGTGTGTCTGCTCTTGGACCTGGCGGTCTTTCTCGTGATCGCGCAGGGTTCGAAGTTCGTGACGTACACACGACTCACTACGGTCGTATTTGTCCGATTGCAACACCTGAAGGTCCGAACATCGGTCTCGTGGGCCATTTATCAAGTTACGCAAAAGTAAATGAATTTGGATTTATTGAAACGCCATATCGCAAAGTGATTCGTGAAGTGCCAAATGAAGCGCGCTTTACCGAAGATGAAATTTTGCGCGATGAGGTTGCTGGTGTGGCCGCTGGAACAAAGATTACAAAAGAGATTGCTAAAAAATTGGAAGGCGCAAAAAATGTCAAAACCATTTTGGTGCAACCTCGCGTGTCACAAGAAATTGTCTACCTCAATTCGTTTGATGAAGAACGCGCTACCACTGCTGCAGCTACCATTGCTATGGGTGAGCGTGGTTTGATCTTGGCTGACCGTGTTCCAGCTCGTATTAAAGGAAAACCTGGTACGGCAACTCCAGAGAACATTGATTACGTCGATGTTGCTTCAAATCAAATTATTAGTATCGCAACCAGTTTGATTCCGTTTCTTGAACACGACGATGCGACCCGTGGTCTTATGGGTACGAACATGCAGCGCCAAGCTGTTCCATGCATTAAACCCGACGCACCATTTGTTGGAACTGGTATTGAAGCACGTGCCGCAACTGACAGTGGTCACGCGATTACTTCAGAAGAAGAGGGCGAAGTTACGGCGGTTGACAGTGAGCATGTTGAAATTACCTCAAAGAAAGGAAAAGTGGTTACCTACCCATTGAACAAGTTTATTCGCTCGAACAACTCAAGCTGTATCAACCAGCGTCCGATTGTAAAATTGGGCGACAAGGTGAAAAAAGGCCAAGTGATTTGTGATGGTCCTGCGATTGATAATGGTGAACTTGCGCTTGGTCAAAACGTTTTAGTTGCCTACATGGTATGGGATGGATACAACTACGAAGATGCTATTATCATTTCTGAACGTCTCGTACAGCAAGATCGCTACACGTCGATTCATGTGGAAGACTATTCGACCGACGTTCGCGAAACGAAACTCGGACCTGAAGTAGTGACTGCCGACATTCCAAACGTCTCAGAAGAAAAGTTAAAGAATTTGGATTCTGAAGGTGTCGTTCGTATCGGAGCTGAAGTACATTCCGGTGACATTTTGGTAGGAAAGATTACGCCAAAAGGTGAAACCGAACTCACTCCAGAAGAACGGTTGCTTCGTGCGATCTTCGGTGAAAAAGCTCGTGATGTTCGTGACTCATCTCTTTATTTACAAGGCGGTGAAAACGGTAAGGTCATTGATATTAAAGTGTTCTCGGCCGAAGAGGGGGATAAACTCCAACCAGGGGTTATTAAGCAGGTGCAGGTTACGGTTGCTGACCTCCGTAAGGTTCAAGTCGGAGATAAGATGGCCGGCCGCCATGGAAACAAAGGTGTTATTTCAAAGGTAGTTCCTGTTGAAGACATGCCATTTTTGGATGACGGAACACCCGTTGATATTATCCTTTCACCGCTCGGGGTTATTTCCCGTATGAACTTAGGGCAGCTGCTTGAAACCCATATGGGTTTGGCAGCGAACGCTCTTGGATACCGCGTTGCTACTCCAGTACTAAATGGTATTACCGAAGAACAGATCAAGGGGGCCCTCACTGAAGCCGGACTTCCGGTAGATGGTCAGTTGCAGTTGTTTGACGGCCGTACGGGTGAAGCCTTTGATCACAAGACAACGGTTGGGTACTCTTACATGCTCAAGTTGAACCACATGGTAGAAGATAAAATTCATCAACGCTCCATTGGTTCCTACAGTTTGATTACGCAACAGCCTTTGGGAGGTAAGGCGCAGTTCGGTGGTCAGCGTTTCGGAGAAATGGAAGTCTGGGCGCTTCAAGCCTATGGAGCGGCTCATACCTTGCAGGAAATTTTGACCATCAAGTCCGACGATGTTCCAGGCCGCTCAAAAGCATACGAGGCTATTATAAAGGGTGAACCGATTACCCGCGTGAACTTACCAGAATCGTTTAACGTCTTGGTCCGAGAGCTGAAGGGTCTGTGTTTAGATGTTGAGCTTTTAAAAGCCATGGATAATGGGGCATATGTTTCAGCGGAAAGCGTTATGCCAAAACCGTCAGAAGATGACAGCGACAACGGCGGTCGCCTTCAGTCCGATTCACGCTTCTAATCTCTCTAGCCACTCTTTATGATGAGAAATCATGCTCCATCAATTGAATTCGACGCTCTGGCACTGAAAGTTGCGTCGCCTGAGGTTATTCGCAAATGGTCACACGGTGAAGTTGTGAAACCAGAAACGATTAACTATCGTACCCAAAAACCAGAAAAAGGCGGGCTCTTTGCTGAGGAAATTTTTGGGCCGACCAAAGACTGGGAGTGTTACTGTGGAAAATACAAAAAGATTCGCTATAAAGGAATTGTGTGTGACAAGTGTGGGGTAGAGGTAACACACTCACTTGTTCGTCGTGAACGCATGGGTCATATTGAGCTTGCTGCACCGGTGTCCCATATTTGGTTCCTCCGTTCGATTCCATCAAAGGTGGGTCTTGTGCTTGATCTTTCGATTCAAGCATTAGAAAAAGTGATTTACTTTGCGTCGTTTATTATTACCTCGGTTGACGAGGCAGAAAAAGAAGCGACCGAAGCCGCCTTAAAGTTAGAATATAAATCAAAGAAAAAGCAAATTGAAAAAGACTACGCAGCTCGTATTGCACAAAAAGAAGGCGAAGCGAAAGTAGTTTCTGCATTAGAAAAAGAGCGCCAGGAAAAATATGAAGCGCTCGATGAAGAATTCTCATCTGCAACAGACGATTTGAAAGACATTGCCGTCATGTCGATTGTGAGTGAAAATCGGTACCAAGAACTTGCTCTCCGCTATGGTCATTTATTTGAAGCAAGCATTGGTGCTGGTGGTATTCACGAACTTCTCACACGCCTCAATGTGAAAGAAACGATTACTCGTTTAGAAGCAGAACTTGCGAAAAGCAAAGGTGCGAAGCATGAACGTTTGGTGCGCCGTATCAAGCTCTTGAAGAGTTTGGAAAAAAATAATATTCGTCCAGAATGGATGATCCTCACCGCTCTTCCTGTTATCCCTCCAGATCTTCGCCCAATGGTCGCGCTCGACGGTGGTCGTTTTGCAACGTCAGATTTGAACGATCTCTATCGCCGTGTCATTAACCGTAATAATCGCTTAGAGCGCTTGCTTGATTTACATGCTCCGGAAGTTATTTGCCGCAACGAAAAACGCATGCTCCAAGAAGCGGTTGATGCGCTTATTGATAACAACGCACGTGCTGCGAAAACCGTTACTGCATCCACTGGTCAGAAACGCCAACTTCGATCCCTTGCTGATATTTTGAAAGGGAAGCAAGGTCGTTTCCGTCAGAACTTGCTCGGAAAACGTGTCGATTACTCTGGTCGTTCGGTTATCGTGGTTGGACCTCACCTTCACATTGATGAATGTGGTTTGCCAAAACGCATGGCCTTGGAACTCTTCAAGCCATTCGTCATGTCTCAGATTATTAAACGCGAACTGGCGCATAACGTTCGTTCAGCAAGCCGTTTCATTGAAACGAATGCCCCAGAAGTGTGGGATATTTTGGAAGAAATTACCAAAAATACCCGCGTTCTTTTGAACCGTGCGCCGACCCTTCACCGTTTGGGTATTCAGGCCTTCCGTCCACAGCTTGTAGAAGGAAAAGCGATCCAACTTCATCCGCTGGTATGTCCAGCGTTTAACGCCGACTTCGACGGAGATCAGATGGCCGTTCATGTGCCGCTGACCAAAGAAGCAAAATGGGAAGCTGAAAACCTCATGGCTTCAGAAAAGAACTTGCTTAAACCTGCGACTGGTGCGCCAGTAATTACGCCACAGCAAGATATTGCGCTTGGTTCTTACTACCTCACGAAGTATCGCGAAGATGACAAAGCAGACGTGAAGAAATTTTTCTCAAGCATTACTGAAGCACAGTTTGCGTACAAGATGCGCAAAATTAAACTGAAAGAACGTATCAAGGTGCGCTTTGATGACATGAGCAAGTTTCCAGCCGGAACAAGCCATCTCATTGAAACATCAATTGGCCGTATCTTCTTCAATGAAATCTTGCCAAATAAATTGCCATACTATAATGAGTCAATTACAAAGACTCATCTCGGAAACATCATTCAATTATTGCTTGAGTTTTACGGACAAGAAAAAACCGCTCATGTTCTCGACGATATGAAACGTCTTGGGTTCCGCTATGTGACTCGTTCAGGGTACTCACTTGGCATGGATAACTTCGGAACGATTCCTGAAAAACCAGGCTTCTTGGCCGAGGGTGATGCTGAAGTTCGTATTGTTGAAGATCAATTTGCTGAAGGGTTACTGACCGATTCAGAACGCCATGCGAAGGTACTTGAAATCTGGACTGGCGTGAAAGATCGTGTGGTTTCAAAAAACAAAGAAGCCCTCAACCGTGACGGTTCAGTATTTGCCATGATTGATTCGAAAGCCCGTGGTTCATGGGCACAGATTGGTCAGGTGATCGGTATGAAGGGGCTTGTAGCTTCTCCATCGGGCGAAATTATCGAACTTCCGGTGAAGGGAAACTTTAAAGAAGGGTTCGATGTGCTTGAGTTCTTTATCTCAAGTCACGGTGTACGTAAAGGTCTGTCGGATACCGCGCTTCGTACTGCGAACGCTGGGTACCTCACTCGTCGTTTGGTTGATGTTGCGCAAGACGTAGTGATCATGGAAGATGACTGTGGCGACACTGTCGGTGAACTCGTAACCAAAGAAGGTTCAGAAAAGATCGGAGAAAAATTGTCAGAGCGTGTGATGGGTCGATATGTATTGGCTGATGCACTTGCGTCAGATGGTTCGGTTCTTGTTTCTGCGGGAGAAGTCGTCACCGAAGAACTTGCGCGTCAGGTAGAAAAACGCGGCGTGACCAACATGCATGTACGCTCAGTTCTTCAATGTTTGCTCCCGAAGGGTGTGTGTATGAAATGCTACGGCTTCGACTTGAGTAACAATGGCTCGGTGAAGCATGGTGTGGCTGTTGGTATTATTGCAGCGCAGTCTATCGGTGAACCGGGTACTCAGCTTACGATGCGTACCTTCCATACGGGAGGTGTGGCCGGCGGAAGCGATATTACTCAAGGTCTTCCTCGTGTTGAAGAATTGTTTGAAGCACGCGCGCCAAAGCGTTCAGCCGTACTTTCAGAAATTGCCGGTGAAGTAACGATTGAAGATGCTGATGGAAAGGTAATTACTGGCCCAACTGGCCGCAAGATTTTTGAAGGTCGTCGTGGGCAAAAGATTGTTAAAATTACTGGTACTGGCCCAGCGGAAGATACCTATGAAGTTCTTCCTGCTGACGATGTGAAAGTGGAGACCGGTATGGTTGTTGAAAAGGGTGATGTTCTCATGATTCGCGGAAGCGGTGAAGAGGTGAAAGCAATCCAAGGTGGAACGGTTCGTACTGGTGGTAAAGAGATGGTCGTTTCTCTCCCTGGAAGTCTGACCAAAGAATACGTGATTCCAATTGGGTATAAGATTTGGGTGAAAGAAGGCGAGACCGTGGAACGTGGTCATCAGTTGACAGAGGGAAGTGTAAACTTACAAGAACTCTTTGAACTGAAAGGTCGCGATGCCGTACAGCGGTATATCTTGGCTGAAATTCAGGCGATCTACGCTGGTCAAGGTCAACGCTTGAACGACAAGCATGTAGAAATCATTATTAAACAAATGTTTAGTCGTGTTTACGTGGAAGACGCAGGGGACACGGAACTTCTTCCAGGGGAAGTCATTGAAAAAGCGCAGTTCCTTTTGGCCAACCTAGAAATGAAGAAAACGAAAAAGAAGCCTGCGCTCGCACGGGAACTCTTCCTGGGTATTAGTAAGGTATCGCTCTCAACACAGAGCTTCCTCTCGGCTGCATCATTCCAGGAAACTTCGAAGGTCCTCATTAATGCCGCGATTACCGGTAAAGTGGACTACCTCGATGGGTTGAAAGAAAACGTTATTATTGGACGCTTGATTCCTGTTGGAACCGGCTTTCGCAAAGAAGCGGCTGATGCACCGATTAATGACTTGTCAAAAGAAGTAGTAGCATCTGAGGAAGTGGCTGCTTAAAAGATAGATAATAAAAGAAGAATCCGGCCTCGTGGTCGGGTTCTTTTTATACCAAAAAAGAGCCTTTATAAAAGCTCTTTTATAGGAACCAGCTTTTCTTTAGGAGTCTTGTTTCGAATATGAAATAGTCTCGACTGCGCGTAGCCGGTGGTGCGCTATGAACTTGGTGGTTGTGTGTATGGCCTCAGTCTAGGCGACAGAGGCTGCCTCAGTCGATGAGAAGGACCTGGATCGGCAACAATCCGTTCCAGTTGTTCTCGGGGGGCGTTACGATCTCCGCGCGGAACTTGGAAACGACGGGTATGACGCCTGTGGGCCCGTACACGTCACGTGTCTGCCCCGGTAGGATGACGGTCGGCGTGGAGTAAAACACGCCGGCCACCTGCTCGAACCCAACGCGAATGTTCCGGATCTGGCTATTGTTCGTGACCCGGAAGTCACGACCTGTGACACCCCCTTGGCGTACGAGCACCTTGTTACCGTTCGTGCTCAGGCCCAACCAGAACTGCCAGGTATCACCGTTCAGGGGGACGCATCCGTCCTCGCTGTACTCCGTGATCGGGGTGCACGATCCGTTCGCGAGGCAGGTGTGCATCTGCAGACCAGGCACAGTGGCCGGCAGAAGGGACGTGCCATGGACAGAGCTGAGATTGCATGAGACCACTGCGGCCTCGCTGGTCTCGAACCCATCATCGGTTCCGCCGCACGCGGCGGCGAGAACGGAGAGGAAGATGCCGATGAGGGCCATCCACCCTCTTTCCTTCATTTTTTGCATCACTGACTCCTTGCTTCATCAAGACACCTCGATGGGTTTGTCTGGGTAAAGCATGACAAAAACATCACCAATCGGTGAATAAGTCAAGGTTTGTGTATAGATGTACAGATGCGCGCGCATCGAGAGTAAACTTTTGCTTGTCGAGACATTCAAAAAAGTCACACAGGAGGAAAACAAAAAACCGACCGTGTGGTCAGTTTTTTGATCGTTCCGCTTGTCATCATTCTTCTTCAAAGAAATGTATTCCTCAAAAAAGAATCGATGATGGCAAGCGGGGTCCATCTTCCATTCCTCTGGAGCTAGAATGCCAGAAGGGTGGTCGATTCGCTCTTTAGCTAAGCTCTATCGAGCTTGATTGGGTGGTGTTCTCTCCAGGCTTTGCGCCAGGCCGGGTAACCGAACCCGAGAACTGCGATTGCCACGAGACCCGTGTAGGCCTCGTGATCAACGTAGTATACAATCCAACTCAGTTGCCCGAGCCAGTAGTATCTCATTCTCCACATATGACAGTGGAGTACAGCCTCGCCCCGTTCACTCCGTTTTTGCTCGAGCTCATCGAGCCGGAATTGAACCTGGTCAAGGCAGATGCCTGAGACCATGGGTCCGATTCCGACGAAGAACTCGCGAAAGTTACCCAAGATGAGAAGATTGAAAATCGTGTGAAACACCACAACGAAGGTGAGTTCCACATGCCAGGTTTTAAGACCAGGCACTCGTCTTTTCAGGTCCTCCACGATCTTTACAGCCGGGAGGAGTAGGTGGGAAATGTTAATTTTGCTGTTCATTTTTTCCTCTCGCCCAGTTCTTTTGGAAGAGCTGGGAATTGAGGAGCGAAAGTTTTTCGCATGCCGGTCGTTATTTTTTCGTCGTGAAAAGCAATTGGAGGTACTCGTGCAGAGGCATATTTTATCTGTGTGAAGCAAAAAAATAACAGTATACTGTAGCATGCCTTTTTTTATTTGTCAATATTGGGCCTGTCTGCTACCCTTTTAGATATTACTTCCTCTCAAATGTATGTCAGGGCATTCTAAATGGCATAAACTCAAAAATAGAAAAGGGAAAACCGATGCTGCTCGGGCGAACGTGTTTACGAAACTGTGTCGAGCCATTACTGTTGCAGCGATGCAAGGTGGGGGAGATCAAACCATGAATTTTTCGCTTCGCCTTGCAGTAGAAAAAGCACGGGCTGCCAATGTTCCAAAAGATAATATTGATCGGGCGATTAAGCGTGGCACCGGAGAATTAGCCGATGGGGTTCAGCTTGAGCCCCTTAAATATGAAGGGTTTGGTCCAAACGGCACGGCATTTTTAGTTGAAACCGTAACGGATAATCGAAACCGTACTGCTTCAGACATGAAACATATTTTTACGAAATACGGAGGCTCTCTTGGGAGCCCCGGAAGCGCGGAGTGGCAGTTTGTGCACCAGGGAGTAATTCAGGTGGGGGACGAGTTTCTTTCTGTATACGAACAAAACACCGAGGAAAAAGAGTTAATGCTTATTGATGCTGGAGCTGAAGATATTTCAAAAAATGATCATGGGCTTCATGTGGTAACAACAGTGGCCGGCTTCCCTAGAGTCGTTCAGCTCTTTGAGTCATGGCACATGCCGCCGAAAGAATCAGCGCTTGAGTGGGTTGCTAAAGAATCAATATCTGTCGGAAAAGAAGAGGAGGAAAAAGTACTCGCGCTCTACGACGCATTTGATGAACATGATGATGTTCGTGCGGTATATACCAATTTGCATGTCACCTAAACACATTCTTATTGTTCACGACCGGTTTCTTTTTAAAGGCGGCGCAGAGCGGCTGGTATTGGAATTAGCCAATGGACTAAACGCCGATATTCTTACCGAGTTTTGGGGTGAAAAAACATACGATCGTTCTGAAGCATCGGGAAAAGTATTTGTCCTTGATGCGGGGCATCCAAAGAGAATGGTGTGGCGGTATTTTCGAGCGCAATGGAATTTTTTGACGAAGACTCGGAAGATATTTCGGAATTACGACCTTATTATTTTTTCTGGGAATAATTGCTTGAGCGCGAGAGTACATGTGCCGAAACGTACCAAGACCGTGCTCTACTGCCATACCCCGCCACGGCATGTGTATGATCTGTTCGACTTCCATCGAGGGGAAGAACGGAATTTTCTCAAAAGAATCGTTCTCTATACAATTGGCCGTATTCCGATGTCGCTTATCTATGAGTGGGGTCTTCGTGGCATGGAACATGTGGTAACCAATTCTCGAACCATTCAGGAACGGTTAAAAACATTTTGCCATCGGGACTCTGTGGTAGTGTACCCACCAATTGATACCAAAAGATTTCAGTGGCTTTCGCAAGGCGATTACTATCTTTCATTTGCACGGCTCGACCCACTGAAACGAGTTGATGATATTGTGCGTGCGTTTCGTCGTATGCCAGAAAAAAAATTAATCATCTGTTCCGGTGGAGAAGCGGAACACGAAGTAGCTTATTTAGCGAAAGGAGCCGGAAATATTACCCTTCGAGGGTGGTTAAGCAATGAGGAGTTGGCTCGGCTAGTTGGTAACTGTATTGCCACAGTGTATATTCCGCGTCAGGAAGATTTCGGCATGTCATCCGTTGAAAGCATGGCTGCCGGGAAGCCATGTATTGGGGTTGCAGAAGGAGGGCTTCGTGAAACGATCCTTCCAGAAAAAACCGGAATTCTTCTGTCTTCAGCGTATACCATTCAGGATATTTGTGATGCAGTAAATCATCTAACCAAAGAGCGAGCTTTGGAAATGAAAGAGGCGTGTATTCGGGAAGCAAGTGAATTTTCTACGGAAAAGTTTCTTAATCGCATGAAGAGCGTTATTGCTTCATTATGAAAAAAAAGACTCCTTTGACGCCGCCATCGGTGCGAATCATCGGGCTTGACCCTGGTTTTGGGCGTGTGGGGTGGGGGGTTATCGAGGCTCGCGCCCATAGCCTTGTCCCGATTGCATGTGGGTGTATTGAGACCACCCCAAATTCCCCCTTAGCTGGGCGACTGAAAGATATTGCCATTGAACTTCGAAGAATCATTAAAAAGCATGCTCCAGCTATTGCCGGCATGGAAACGCTGTATTTTGCCAAAAACGTGACGACTGGTATTGATGTGGGCCATGCACGGGGGGTAATGATGCTTATTTTGGCCGAGGCCGGACTTCCTATACATGAATGTACCCCGCTTGAGGTTAAACAAGCCGTGACTGGGTACGGAAAGGCGGATAAAATTCAAGTTCAGGCGGTTGTTTCTATGCATCTTGGTCTTAAAAACAAGCGCCTACAGGACGACGCAGCTGATGGTTTTGCGGTCGCTATAACGACTGCCGCAATGGCGAGAAATGCTCTATAGTAAGAGAAGAAACGGCATTTTCCCCTTGACACTTTTTTGGCTCCATGCTACACTCCTAAACGTCATTCATCCCGGACCTTGGCGCCATGCTCGCCTTATGGCCCGATAACCTAAGCATGTTGTATGTTAAGCAAGCAAAAGAAACAAAACGTCATTAAGAAGTTCCGCCTGCACGACGGCGATACTGGTTCAGCTGAAGTCCAGATTGCTATTTTGACCGCAGAGATTGAAGAGCTTTCGGAACATTTAAAAGCACACCATAAAGATCATTCATCACGCCGCGGGCTTCTGCGTAAGGTAGGGGAACGCCGCCGCTTGCTCCGTTTCTTGAAAAAAGAAAACGCAGCTTCGTATGAAGACCTCATTGCGAAGCTTAAATTGAAGCAGGCTAAGCCTCTCATGAAGACCGAAGATGCGATCGATCTTCCTGAAGAAATTGAAGAGCATGCCATTACAGCCTAAACGCAACCCGATTAAACACCCCGACCAGCGCGTAGGGGTGTTTATTGATGTGCAGAACCTGTACTACAGTGCACGGTATGTGCACAACCGAAAAGTACACTTTGGAAATATTGTAAAAGAAGCTGTGGCCGGTCGAAAACTCGTCCGCGCGATTGCGTACGTGGTTCGAACCGAAACACAGGAAGAGCAACCTTTTTTTGAAGCGCTCTATAATTTGGGAATCGAAACCCGAGAAAAGGATCTCCAGATTTTTCAAGGCGGAAATAAAAAAGCCGACTGGGATGTGGGTTTGACCGTTGACGCTATTCGCATGGCCACAAGCCTCGATGCGATTGTGATTGTCTCAGGTGACGGAGATTATTTGCCACTGGTTGAGTACCTTCAGAAAGGATTTGGAAAGCAGGTAGAAGTTGTCGCTTTTGGAGAAACGACCTCAAGCCGTCTTCGTGATGAGGCGGATGATTTTCTTGATTTGAGTCAAAACGAAGGAAATTTTCTTATTTACGATAAGCGGAAAGCGCAGAATCGCCGTGCCCCTGAACAAAAAGGTGGGGCAGTATAATGATTTGTTCTTCGGAAAGAGAAATGTTTCTCTTTCTTCTGGAGCATATCCATTTATTCATTTCTGGTCCGAAGACACCTAGATCTGTTTCTCTTTTTTAGGGAAACGTTGGTCTATCGTATTCGGGTCAGACAAAACACATGTATGTTGTTTGAAAAAAAAGAATGGTCCCTCGATTGGGGTGGCCGAACCTTGCGTGTAGAAACAGGTAAATTTGCGCAGCAAGCGCATGGGTCGTGTGTCGTGCAGTATGGCGACACCATGATCATGGCGACGGTGGTCCAGAGTAAGAATACTCGTCCAGGAATTGACTTCTTTCCACTCATGGTGGATTTCGAAGAAAAGTTGTACGCCGCTGGAAAAATTAAAGGCTCTCGTTTTATTAAACGAGAAGGTCGTCCAAGTGATGAGGCGATTCTTTCCGGTCGCTTAGTTGATCGTGCGATTCGCCCTCTTTTTGATGAGCGAATTCGTAATGATGTACAGGTGATCGTCACCGCTCTTTCGGTTGACGGTGAAAACGATGCAGCGATTACAGCACTTGTAGCGGCAAGCATTGCTGTTTCTCTTTCTCCAATTCCATGGTCAGGGCCAATTGCGGCGGCACGCGTGGGTCGTGTAGCGGGAGAGAAAAAATTGAATATCCGTACTTCGGAACTTGAAACAAGTGATTTGAACTTGGTTGTGGCAGGTACACCGGAGAAATTAATTATGGTAGAAGCTGGCGCAAATCAAGTGAGCGAATCTGACATGTACGACCTCATGAAGTGGGGTGCAGATTCTCTTCAGCCAGTGATTGCATTCATTAAAAAAATTCAAAGTGACGCTGGACAGACCAAGTGGATTCTTCCAACAAATGAAGAGCGTAAGCAAACTCCAGAAGGTCAGGTAGAAGAAGCCACAAAGGCATTTGTCTCAAGTGTGGCTGAGAGCATGATCTTTAATGCTCCAAAAATTGGCAAAAAAGAACGCAACGAAATGCTTGATGCCATTAGCGCGAAGGCGAAAGAAAACCTGATCAGCTTAGGGCTCGAGGAAAAAGCGTTTGATGCTGGTCTCAAAAATATTAAACTCTACGTTGAGCATGAAATTACGAAACGCATCTTAGATAAAAAACAACGCCTTGATGGACGAAGCATTACCGATATTCGTGAACTTCATACGGAAGTTGACCTCCTTCCACGTGTGCACGGTTCTGGATTATTTATGCGCGGAGATACGCATGTGCTTTCGGTTGTTACTCTCGGAGCCCCAGGGGACGTGCAAACGCTCGATTCCATGGAAGAGGATGGTACCAAGCGCTATATGCATCACTACAACGATGCTCCATATAGTTACGGAGAAGCAGGGCCACTCCGCGGTCCAGGTCGCCGAGCGATTGGACATGGTGCACTTGCAGAACGCGCTCTTTTTCCGGTTCTTCCTCCAGAGAGCGAGTTTCCTTACGCCATTCGTGTGGTGTCTGAAGTGATGAGCTCAAACGGTTCAAGTTCGATGGCTTCAACATGTGGCTCAACTCTGTCACTCATGGCAGCCGGTGTACCAATCAAGAAACCAGTAGCCGGAATTGCGATGGGTTTGGCATCTGATGATACTGGTCGCGCAACCGTCCTTACGGATTTGCAAGATGTAGAAGACGGTCCTGGTGGAATGGATTTCAAAATTACCGGAACAGATACTGGTATTACGGCCATGCAAATGGATACAAAGACGCATGGGTTGACTTGGGAAACCGTGCAGCAGACTCTCACTCAGGCCAAAGATGCCCGCATGCAGCTTTTGGAAGTGATGAAGCAAACCATTTCAGCGCCTCGTCCTGATCTTTCCCCATACGCTCCTCGTATTGAAACGCTTCAAATTAATCCAGAAAAGATCCGTGATGTTATTGGTCCTGGTGGAAAAGTAATCAATAAAATTATTGCAGACACGGGAGTGCAGATTGATATTGAACAAGATGGTCGTGTTATGATTACTTCAAGCGATGGGGAAGCGATGAAGAAGGCAATTCAAATGGTACGCGATTTAACTCATGAACCTGAAGTCGGAGAAATTTTTGAAGGAACTGTAGTTCGTTTAGAAGATTTCGGCGCCTTTGTTCAACTTACCCCAAATAAAGATGGTTTGGTGCATGTGAGTGAAATTGCTTGGGCTCGCATTGGTCGCCCTGCCGACGTACTTAAAATTGGAGATAAGGCAAAGGTGAAAGTAAAAGAAATTGATAACCTCGGTCGAGTAAATCTTTCGATGAAAGCACTGCTACCGAAGCCAGAAGGATATGTAGAGCAGCCGCCAATGGCTCGCCCTCCGCGTAAGCCATTTAATGGCCCTCGCTCAAACTAAGAACACAAAAAACAAGAATAACCCGGTCACTCGATCGGGTTTTCTTGACCCAAGAAATAGAGAATGGTAGGGTTCTTGGTAGGAGGATGGTGAAATGAACAAAGCAAGTGTGCCCACCCAGTGCCACTGGAAGTTTTTTCTCTGTATCTACTTGCCACTTCTGGTCGGAGTTATCGTTTTGCTCTTGGCCGAACTTGGAGTGCGGGTGCCCCAGTGGATTTTGGGAGTTGCCATGGGGATTCTCGTCTTACCTATCGCCTTTGCGATTTCGTATTTCTCTCGACCAGTTGAGGTGCTGCTGTTTCTCAATCCGCCAGCTTGGTTCATTCGTCGCCTGCCGACGACAAACCTGAGGCTTCTCTACAGGAAGGTTGATGCGGATTATAATGCCGCTGTAAACCCGAAAAAAATCGAAGCATTGCGTATTCGTCGCGCGCACTTGCGCCTCGAGATGCAGAGTCGAGGCATCGTGAGTTCACCTCATGGGAAAAGGAGAGCTATATGAGATACAGCAAAAAGGTCTACCGGTGGGTCATGATTCACCGGCTCTTCCTCTGTATGGTGCTCCTGCTTCTTCTCGGCTGGTCGTTGGTCGGCCTGCTTCTGCGGCTCGGAGCTCACGCTCCGGCCAGAACGTCCGGCGCAGCCATGGGAGCGGTAACGCTCGCTCTGTCTGGACTCTTCTTCGCTTCCCCCGTCAGGTTCTTTCTGTTCGTGTGGCCACCGTGCACCCTTCTTCGTCTCCTTCCCGAGAAGTGGTTCACCAAGGCGTACGAGTGTGCTAAGGAAGAAGCGGTGGGTGCGCCTCAGTGCCTCACAAGAGGCGTCACCCTGCCGTATGCGAGCTTCGTTCAAGCGCGCTATGAGGGTGTTCGACAAGAACGGGCCCGTCGGATGAAGAAGAGGCGTAGATGAAGGTTTCCGTACGGCTTCGCTCGGGAGGGAATCAGCTCGTGATCTGGAGGAATCACGGCTTTTTCTTTTTATCAATTTGCAGTGAAGCGTCTTTTTTCGTAAAATAGAGCAGTCTATGTATAAAAAAGTCCTTTTTCTTTTTCGTCGTGACTTGCGACTGGTCGACAATACCGGGCTTATTCAGGCATTCGAAAAATCGGAAAAAGTTATCCCAGCATTTATTTTTGATACACGCCAAGTAAAAGCACATCCCTACCGAAGTGAGCCAGGACTTCATTTTCTGTATACCTCGCTCAAAGAACTGGATCGTAATTTGCGTCAGAAAAAAAGCCATCTTGCTCTGTGGTCTGGGGTTGCAGAAGAAGTGCTCGAGGGTATTTTAAGGGAAACTGGAGCAGAGGCAGTTTTTGTAAATAGTGACTACACCCCATTTAGTAGAAAGCGAGATGAAGGTATAAAAAAACTCTGCGAAAAAAGAGGTATCTCTTTTTATGCCTCTCATGATACACTGCTTCATCCCCCTGGAACTGTACATAAGGATGATGGAAAACCATATACGGTATTTACTCCATTCATGAGAAAGTCGAGAACGCTGAGTGTCGATGCACCTGCCGAGTACGGTCCGGGTACTTTTTCAGGTACTCTTTTTTCTGGTGAAACATCACTTTCTTTTTTGGATTCACTTCTGCCTCCAAAACTTCCAGAACTTCGAGTTCAGGGTGGTCGCAAAGAAGGGTTAAAACTTTTACGTGAGGCATGTCAGTTGAAAAATTATAGTGAAATTCGAAATATTCCGGGTGTGCAGGGGACAAGTCTATTATCTGCCCATCACAAATTTGGCACGGTCTCTATTCGTGAATCATATCATCACATCGCCGAGGCATTGGGGGTTGATCACACGTTTATTAATGAATTATATTGGCGAGATTTTTTTACGCACATCGCCTGGTTTTTTCCGCAGGTGTTTGGTCGATCATTTCATGACAGATATGACGATCTCGTGTGGTCGAAAGATACTCAACACCTTACTGCTTGGAAAAATGGCGTAACCGGGTTCCCTATTGTCGACGCTGGTATGCGTGAATTAAACACCACTGGATACATGCATAATCGAGCACGCATGATCACAGCTTCCTTTTTGGTAAAAGATTTACATATTGACTGGCGAGAAGGGGAGAAATATTTTGCGCAAAAATTGGTGGATTATGATCCGTCGGTCAATAATGGAAACTGGCAGTGGGCAGCCTCAACCGGGTGCGATGCGCAACCATACTTTCGTATTTTTAATCCGTGGCTACAACAAAAAACGTATGATCCAGATGCTGTATATATTAAAAAATGGATTCCTGAGCTAAGAGATGTTTCAGCGAAAGAAATTCATGAATGGTATAAACCAAAGGGAACTTTATTTTCCACAGACTATCCATCACCGATCATCGACCATAAGGCAGAAAGTGCAAAAGCAAAGATGCTCTATAAAGAAATTTCTGAAAAAAGAGTCGAATATCCCTAAGAGGGATTATTGACCAAGATGCGTTTTTCTGGTTAACTATCGTGCATATGCCGCGATGGCGGAATTGGTAGACGCACCTGCCTTAGGAGCAGGCACCTTCGGGCGTGAGAGTTCGAGTCTCTCTCGCGGCACATCATAAAAAAAGATCCCATTTGTGGGATCTTTTTTTATGATTTACGGTGGAGTGAGAGACTCGAACTAGGGAAGGGTGAAACCGTGAGGTTTCACTTGCCGAGGAAAGGTTGGGAAAACCTGAAGGTGTTCCCAAGAGGAGTGAAGCGACGAGTGAGATGTCTCTCTCGCGGCACAATTATAAAACCCTTCTTTTGAGGGGTTTTATAATTGTGTTCGTATTCGCAACCGAAATTTCATCCCTCTCTTATCTTGATTCTTTCCTAATTTTATGCCAAACTGAGAGAGTTACAAAAACAGCAAAGGGGATTAAGATGAAATTACTGACTAATACAATTCTTTTGTTTATTGGACAAACGCAGCGGAGGCTCATATCGTCGTTTCATTGCTATATCTATCTCTTTTGCTACTACACTGTCCATTTCTATGAAAAAAGATATCCAGCAAAAAGAATGCTGGACAAATTGGCAGTGGCAGCTTGCCAATAGTATTCGGAAACCCGAACATCTCTCGCGGTTTTTTTTGATTCCGCCGTACATCCAAGAACACCTAGAAACATTTTCGAAGGAAACCATCTCTTCATTTCGACTCACTCCATTTCTTGCTTCTCTTATTCATTGGGAAGATTCAAAAGACCCTATTCTTCTACAGCATCTTCCACAACGTGAAGAAAATATTTTGGATACCTTTTCATATACAGAAGTATGGGAACAGCCAGAAGATTTTTTCCATAATCAAAATCGATTCATCCAGCAAAAATATCCGGATATTATTTTACTTCGCTTGACCAGCACCTGTCATAGCTTCTGCCGGTTTTGTTTTGAGAAAGAAAGAACATTGCTTCAGAATGTGCCAACAGATACGAGTGAGGCTGAGTGGAAGAATGCACTTAAAATAATTTCTGAAAGCCAAACCGCGTACCAAGTACTTTTAAGTGGAGGTGACCCTTTGGTACTCACGGATGAAGTTTTCTTTTCTCGTCTTCGTGACATTGCACTTTTACCCAATATCACAATTGTGCGGGTAAACACCCGTGCGTGGCTCCATAATCCATTTCGTTTTACTGAACACTTTATAAGTTCATGTCAAAAAATAATTGAAGAAGCGTGGACAAAAAAACCACAAGGTATCTCTCTTCGATTTGGTGTGCATGCAAATCATCCCCAAGAAATAACAGATGAAGCTGTTCTTGTATTTCGCCGCATGCGCCGTGTAGGTGTTTCGTTGTATAATCAAACAGTGCTTTTGAAAGGTATAAATGATTCAGCCGAAATTATTGGAGATCTTTGGCATGTCCTCCGAAAGGAAGGAGTTGAACTTCATTATTTTTCTCATGCTATGCCGGTTCCCGGAACAAAACATTTTCGCACCTCAGTTCGCCTGGGTCAAGAAATACTGAAAGAGCTTCGCGAGAAAAAAGAATTCCGTGGAGCCTTGCCACAGTACGAACTTTCATTTCACAAAGGAAAACAAATGATTCCCACATCAATGGGTGAGAATTTTTATGAAGATGTTGTTGAAAGAGAAGGAAAAAAAGAGGCTGTCATTCGTTTTTTTTCAGACATCACCCATGCATGGGAGGTGTACCCAGATGAACGACCCCTATGAAAGACCTTGAACTTTTAGCGTCAATTGGAGCGGATCTCCCTGTGATTGATTTGCATATTTCGGGCACGATTACGGACGCGCTTATAACTCTTGATCAAGAACTTGCTCGCTTATCACTTCGACATGTGAGCGCGTGCCGAGTGATTTATGGTATTGGAGAGGGGAAAATGCGTGCGGCGGTTCTGCAAGAATTAAAAAAACACCCGTTGGTACGTGGTATTCAAGAAGAAGTAAGTGGGGGAAGTGCGATTATCGGATTGTAACTGCCTTTCTCGCGAATTCATTCGCAGTAAAGGTAGTTGGCAGATGTCCTCGAAGTATCTGCCTTGGGGTGGGTAGTCACTTTCCTTCCCAAAAGCTGTTCACTCGGAGAAGGAGGAGTGCTATGACGAGAAGGATGGTCGCAAGACCGACACGACCTCCTGGGATAGCGGTGCACGAGCAACCAACTTCTGGTGGAACTTCCCGAACGGGATAGACGGCGCAGATTCCATTTCGACCGTCTTGGTCGAGAGGGTCAAGAAGTTTGTTTTTCAGCGCAGTCGCGAACATTCGACGCCCGGGATCACCCTCGGCGTGATCGAAGCCGATTGCGTGCCCGACTTCGTGGGCAAACACTCGGGCTGCATCATACTTGCCTGACGAGCAGTCGGGCGGTGTCGGGGAGAGATCCTTCTGGGTTCCGTTCATGAAGATGTGAGCCCCGATGATTCTTCCTCCGCTGATCTCTGTGTCGGTTTCAGCGGGTAGGCCTGGCTTCCTCGTCCACACCATGTCCCACTGGACCGTGATCGACCCCTCAGGGATCACGCCATCGGCCGGGGTCTCGGTCAGCACCACTTCGAGGTTCGAACACGTGGCGGTCCACGTGCTGAGGGCCTCGCGAATGCGGTGCTCCGGAATGGGAAAGTCGTCGCCGATCACGTAGAGCGGGATCACATCCGACTCCATGCGAACGGGCGTGTTGTGCGAGTCTTGCTTCTGGACGAATCCAAGGAGCATGACTGCAAACACGAGAAGCGTAATGGTACGCACCTGTCACTCCTTGCTCTTAACCGCGAGCAGCGGCCGTTGATTGTGAAAAGAAACAAAAACGAACTATGCTGAGTGTAGCACATTTTGTTCGTTTTGTCAACTCATTTTAACTGGCTTCATCGCACAAACTTCCTGAAAGAAGAGGGAAGGTGTCGAATGCTCGCTGAATTTGATCGTTTTCTGGTCTGGAATGTTGGATAAAAAGGACTCCTTCTCCCAAAACATTATTTAACCGCCGAGCTTCTTCTTGTTCTTGAAGAATAACCAGAGGGTCGGTACTCGACGTATTTATTTCCCCTTCCTCTTCGTGGGCTGAAGCAATATTGGGGGTGTACCAGCTGAGGCGAATCTGACTGCTTCGGCCAAATACATCCTCGATCGACTTTCCAAACCAGTCCGAAATTTCTCGTTCAATGTACCCTTCACCCGTTCGAATAAATAAAAAGCGGGGAGTAGCTTCTGGTGCTACAATAATCGACTTTGCTTCAAGAGGAATTTTTTTAACCCCAAAAGACGGAGAAAAAACGTAGCCGAAAAAATCAGTGTCGCGAAGACCAAGATAGGTGAAAACATCCTGCAATTTTACCCCTTTCCACATCAAGCGAATACTGTGCGGGTCTTTTAAGATCGTGGCGAGAGGTTCTTTTTGAAGCACTGCACTACACGCCCCTTGAAATAGTCGCGTGCCGTTTGGGTTATTCCCCACATCGATCTCGGTACCTTCCACAAAAACACGCAGTCGGATGTGCGCATATTCATACTGAGGAAAAAAGAAAACACGAGAATTTTTTAAAGAAAGAAAAAGACTCACGGCGATGAGCGCCGTGAGAGAGAAGAAAATAAAAGATGCGCGTCGGGGCATGGTGAGTGTAATTATGGTTCGAGGGTTCCCACAACATCAAGATATTTTAATTTACTTTTGCCGTGAGGAGAGTTTAGAATGCTCTCTGAATGGTCGTCTCCACATTTTATTTTTCCTTTCGTTGGAGTGTGGAGGCCCATGACCCACAAAATGGAATCGCGAATTTCATATACCACTCCATCGACTGCGGTATAGCACGGGTTCCCATCAACACCCGTGCCTGCGCTAAGTTCGGCCCTGGTGACCACTCTCTTTTCTGCCGAAGTAATTTCTGGTACTTCTTCCGTAGAAGATTTATTTTGTGCGGCTACAAAAAGTGCTCCACCCACGAGAAGTACGGCTCCGGCAATGCTTACAAGAATGTTTTTCTTCATAAAAAAGTTTAGAAGGATTTGTAGTATTCGGTTATCGTCGCGTGGCACAGCTCAGCAATCTTTGGTTCAAAAGCATTACAGAGTTCTTTCGCCTGAACATCGCTGTGATGATACGAAACAAAATCTTTCACGGCCCCGATAACACAGTTTGACTGTGCACGATAGTCTTTCCCAAGTAAGCAACGCTCTTTGGTGCCTTGCAAGTTACTGACCGTGTTGCCAGAAGCGTCGCGGCCTAAGCTTTGGTAGCAGGTATCACGGAATTTTTCTTCTGTTGCATCACATAAGCCAAACACGGTTTTGAAGTTATAGCCCTGCACTTTGAGCGCATACGATGTTTGCATGAGGTAGCACTGTTGTTTGTATTTTTCTTCAACCGCGTTGCATGGGTACATCGGGTCTTCTGGTTTCAAATATTTTGTTGTGGTTTCATTGTTAAAATCCACCATCACATTTTCCATGAATACTCCGCCGTAACATGATTCGCGTTCCCACCAATCGGTCAGCGCGTTACAGCTTTCAAGTGCTACAAATAATTCATTACTATTTACCCCCATAACCCCGTGACCCAAACCGTGCACGCAGTTATAGTGGTCGAATGAGTACGTGTCTTTTTCGGCGATGCTTTTGCAAATATTCGGTAATTCTTTTGTTAGGTTTTCTAAACCGATTTTTGCCGCCACAAATTCCATGACTCCATGGTAATGTCCACTCCAGCAAAAACTATCGCCTTGGCCAAAAGCAGTCGGAACATCCCCGTAGCGCTCAGCAGCTGCGCGGCCAATAATATGAGTAAGTTGGTGGCAGCTTGATTGCACAAATGTGTTCGTGTTGTAGGTCGTTTTCAGTTCGTCAAACGCTTCTTTTGTGGAGCGTTGCATGACCAGTTCATGGTAGCGATCTTTCAAGCAGGAAAATTGTTGACTCGCGGCACCGGTACATTCCGGAATAGCTTTTGTTTCTCTTTGTTTTTCTTCACTCGGATTTTTTTGCGTATATAGAATAGTTCCAGCAATAAGCGCGCCGCTGAGAAGAATGGAAAGTGGGAGAAGCCAAGAACGTGATTTTGCTTGAGACATATTAATAATGGTAGGTTTTACCGGCGGCAATGGTTCCCGCTCGGTACAGTTGTTCCGCGAGTATAACACGAACAAGCTGATGAGGAAATGTAAGAGGAGATAGGGAGAGCACCAGGTTGGCTTTTTTCACAAGTGAAGGGGAGAGTCCGCGAGGCCCTCCAATAATAATCGTAAGCGGCGTGCCATTTTGGCCGATTTCTTGAAGGTGCTTGCTCAGTGCAACGGAATCTTTCAGCTTTCCTTTTTCATCGAGCACTATAATATAGGTATTCCCTGCATCTCCCAAAAGATATTTCATGATTTTTTCGGCCTCAACTTCTTGGCTTTTTTCTCGGGGTTCATCTGCTCGAAAAGAGTGTTCGGGTATTTGTGTTATTTTTATTTTTGCATACGGAGTGAGTCGTTTCAGGTATTCTGCTTCAGCTTCTTTAAAATACGATTCTTTGTGGCTCCCAACAACAATAATATGAATAGATAACATAGAGGAATGTACGGTGAGTATAGAAGAAAAAGAGGGAAGTTTCAACTGAAGGAAGTATTGACAAAAGCGGCAATTGAGCGCACGATATGTGCCGGAGGTTTACACAAAAATGACCGGATTCAGGCAAGCTTCTCTCGACGAAATCCTGCGAAGAGTGCTCGTCGAAAAAACGGGTGTGGGCAATCTCGATAACGAGGTTATTGGGCTCTACGCCCATCTATCGAGTTCGGCCACAAGAAGGAGGGAGCGTGCACCTTCCGGAACGTCCCCCGAGATCCCCAGCCTCGACCAATTGTTCGCCGTATTTGTGGCAGAGCTCGAAAAAAGTTCGGCTGCGGATATTCTGAGTGGTGAACGGGATGAGGCGCTCGCGTTGGCCGCCGCCCCTTTGTTTGGGGACAACCACGCCATCGTGACCACTCGGTGTATCGCAGCGTTTCGGAGAAAGCTGAAGCAGGTGTGTGAGCGCGAGCAAGGGAACCCCGAAGACGTCGAGGTCGACCCCATGCCACCTATCGCAGAGCCGTGGCGACACCGTTCTCGTGCTGTTGGTCCGGGGGACGCCGCAGTCCGACCACGATCGAGGCCCGGAAAGTAGGGAAGATGGCGGGGAGAGCCCATCTTATTTTTTCAAGGGCAGCGCAGAATCCATAACTCTCGGAATCTGCGCTGTTTTCAATTCATTTGAGTGGCCTCGCTTACTTATCCACACCTATCCACACTTTTCCACAGTTTGGACGTATTTCTTCCCCTTGACACCCCTCAAGAAGGCGTGTATCATGTCAACACAAATGAAATGTGCAAGTTTCCCTCAAAAGGACCACGTCTGGCTGAAAAGCCTCTAGACCTCTGGGTTTGGCACAGTAACATTCGCTTCTCCGTGTTACAACTAACCACTGGGTAAAACCAGTGACCAAACCAAGACGTCAGACGTGCGACCCATAGGCCGCGACGACGCGGTTTTTTTCGTGAAATAAATACACGATTGTCCAAAAACATTTTGGAAAGTCGTGTGACTGTTTCGATGCTGACAGACTGACTGTGCTGGAGTATTGCCCATTACAATTGACGTACCAACCAACAAATGTAAGCAACACATCTATTTTATAGAGTATATAAAATAGGCGGAAGTACAATTTTGTGTTTTCGTAGTATACACAAGAGCGTATGGTGGATGCCTTGACAGTATTATAGCGAAGAAGGACGTTGCAGGGTGCGAAAAGCCACGGGAAGGTCCCAAGCAACCGTTGATCCGTGGATGTCCGAATGAGGAAACTCAGCTCGATGAATGTCGAGTTACTGTACACTGAATACATAGGTGTATAGAGCATACCTGGGGAAGTGAAACATCTCAGTACCCAGAGGAATAGAAAGAACATGTATAACTTTCAGCTTTCAGGCTTTACAAACTTCGGTTTGTGAAGTGTCTGAGAGCTGTCTGTTATGTCGATTCCCCTAGTAGTGGCGAGCGAACGGGGAACAGCCCAAACCATTATTGTGTGGTGCACAGAATGACGAGTCGCAAGACTTTTTAGACTATGCACTTAAAGGACAGGCCGTTGCAATAATGGTGTTAGAGGGCAATACGTCGGCTACCTGTGATGCCGGATATTGCGCGATATATATAGTTGAAGACTCTTGGAACAGAGCGCCAAAGACGGTGATAGCCCGGTAAACGAAATGTATATAACGCAGTATGGTATTGTACCTGAGTACGGCGAGACACGTGAAATCTTGTCGGAAGTAACGACGACTATGTCGTAAGGCTAAATATGAATACTGATCGATAGTGAACAAGTACCATGAGGGAACGGTGAAAAGCAGCCCGGAGAGGGCGATGAAATAGTTTCTGAAACCATACGCTTACAATGAGTTGGAGCCCCGTCAGTTTACTGATGTGGGTGACAGCGTTCCTATTGAAGAATGAGCCTACGAGTATGATTCGTGTCGCAAGCTTAAGGGCCTATGGTCCGAAGGCATAGGGAAACCAAGTCTGAACAGGGCGACAAGTGGCACGAACATGACCCGAAACCGGGTGAGCAATCCATGGCCAGGATGAGTCTCGCAGAGATGCGAGAGGAGGTCCGAACCCACTAGCTGTGCAACACTAGGGGATGAGTTGTGGATAGGAGAGAAATTCTAATCGAACTCGGTAATAGCTGGTTCTCCGCGAAATAGTTTTTGGACTAGCGGTATGTGTTCCTTCTGGGGGTAGAGCACTGGATGAGACTAGGGTCCTTCGGGATACCTATTTCAATCAAACTCCGAATACCAGAAGTTAAAACATACCAGTCAGACCATGGGGGCTAAGCTTCATCGGTCTAGAGGGGAAGAGCCCAGATCGCAATCCAAGGTCCCTAAGTTATCACTAAGTGTAAAAGGCAGTGTCGACTCTTATACAACCAGGAGGTTGGCTTAGAAGCAGCCATCCTTTAAAGATAGCGTAACAGCTCACTGGTCGAGAGTCTTCGCGCCGAAAATGTACCGGGGCTAAGTGATACACCGCAGGTGCGAACTTAAAAATCTTTCGAGATTTTTATTTGGTAGCGGAGCGTTCCTAACTGCTGTGAAGCCGAAGGCGTGAGCCACGGTGGAGCGTTGGGAAGTGAGAATGTAGGCACAAGTAGCAAGAATGGGGGTGAGAGTCCTCCACGCCGAAAATCCAAGGTTTCCAGGGCCACGAGAATCGTCCCTGGGTTAGTCGATCCTAAGGCCAGCCCGTCGCAAGGCGGGGTAACCGATGGAAGAGCAGGTTAATATTCCTGCACTTATTTACGTTTGTTTTCATGTGCGCACTTTTCAACTGTATATGCGTTGTATGGCTACACGTCCCGCAAGGGCAAGTTCGAAGCTTCGGCTAAGAGCAAGATATGCAAATGGGGTGCCTAGAAAAGCATGAAAACGTTAAGCGTAGTTAATTCGTACCGTAAACCGACTCAGGTGGATAGGTCGAGTAGACCAAGGCGCACGAGAGAAACATGGCTAAGGAACTAGGCAAAACAACGGCCGTAACTTCGGGATAAGGCCTACCTCGCGCAAGCGAGGTCTCAGTAAAAGACTTCATGCAACTGTTTACCAAAAACACAGCTCCCTGCAAAAGCGCAAGCTGACGTATAGGGGGCGATGCCTGGCCAGTGTCAGAACGTTAAGGGGAGAGGTTAGCCGCAAGGCGAAGCCTTGAGCCGAAGCGCTGATGAACGCCGGCGGTAACTATAACCGTCCTAAGGTAGCGAAATTCCTTGTCGGGTGAGTTCCGACCCGCACGAATGGCATAATGGTGTGAAGACTGTCTTAGCTATGTACTCGGCGAAAATGCAAGTGTCGTGAAGATGCGACGTACCCGCAGTTAGACGAAAAGACCCCGTGAAGCTTTACTACAGTTTGACATTGGTACGTTATTTGACATGTTCAGCATAGGTGGGAGCTTCGGCGCCAGTGAGATACCACCCTTGTCAAATGACGTCCCTTTATTTCTTGACCTGAATCGGCCGAGAGAGACAGTGTCTGATGGGTAGTTTAACTGGGGCGGTTGCCTCCCAAATCATAACGGAGGCGTTTACAAAGGTCAGCTTACTCCGGATGGAAACCGGGGTGGACGTGCAAACGCAAAAGCTGGCTTTACTGCAAGAGCGATAACTCGAGCAGTCACGAAAGTGGAAGTTAGTGAACCGACCACCTCATATAGGAGAGTGGAAGATCAACAGATAAAAGCTACTCCGGGGATAACAGGCTGATCGCGCCCAAGCGTCCATAGCGACGGCGCGGTTTGGCACCTTAACATATCGGGGTGCATGAAACAGTGATGTTTATCCTCAATCTTTTCGTTAAAACTTTAATGAGTTAGATAGGTAAAAAAGAGACAATCGGCTTATAACGGTGGACCCGTCAGGACCATATGAAATGTGTGGTTACCCGGCAATACCGTGGGAAGTCGTCTGTGAAAACAGATTGACCCCGTAACGACTGACCCGAAAGGGGAGACTTGCTGTCATGTTTTGACACAGGTAAGACGCCGACTCTTGCAACAAAAACGGGAGATCATGCAGGTCACGGCCAGTGCAAACTGGTTCTGCTACCATCCTCGGCAAGAAGAAGATATAGTCTGCGCCACACGAAATTGTGGAAGAAAGTACGATGTCGGCTCATCGCATCCTGGGGCTGGAGAAGGTCCCAAGGGTTTGGCTGTTCGCCAATTAAAGCGGTACGCGAGCTGGGTTCAGAACGTCGTGAGACAGTTCGGTCTCCTATCTACTGCGGGCGGAGAATGTTGAGAGAACCCATTCCTAGTACGAGAGGACCGGGATGGACGAACCTCTGGTCGACCAGTTGTCCTGCCAAGGGCATAGCTGGGTAGCTAAGTTCGGCATAGATAAGCGCTGAAAGCATCTAAGCGCGAAGCTATTCTCAAGATTAACATTCATTTGAGATCCGTTAGAGACTATGACGTTGATAGGCGCTAGGTATACAGCCCGTGAGGGCTTTAGCCGAGGCGTACTAATCGATCGAGTGTACTACGGAAACACAAAGCGGTGCTTTAACGCACGTGCTTGAATACATTTTTTTGTTGGGTACAAATCATGGAGTATATTGTTCCTGGTGCTATGAGCGACAGGGCCACACCCGATCCCATCTCGAACTCGGCAGTTAAGCCTGTCAGCGCCAATGGTAGTCGCAAGGCAAGAGTAGGCCAGTGCCAGGAACTATATACTTCACGATCAATTTCCTACATGCCACGTTTATCGTGGTTTTGTTGTTTTTTAGCTTATTTTAGATATTTTTATATATAGTATTGGCACAATCACATTGACAAAAGAGTGCTTCTGTGATACTGTGATTGGTCATTCTGGTACTTGCTTGTACCTATTGCCAGATGGCAGTATTATTTTTTTAGAGAAACAGTTGAGACAAACATGCGGGCAAATTCGCCTGAGAACGGGGAGAGGGAATCATGAACAGCGGAACAGTGGCAACTACAAACGTGCTCAATGATGCGAGCTTCGTGGAGCTCTTCCGCAGATATCGCGGATCAGCTTGCGGAGTGGCAGAAAAGATTCTTCGGAATCCTGAGGTTGCAGAGGACGTTGCGCAAAGGGCTTTCATGCAGGCTTACGCAAACCGTTCGAAGTTCAACGGCCGGGCCAAACCATCCACGTGGTTTTTCCAGATCGTTCGCAACCTGTCCCTCGATGAGTTGCGTAGAAGGAAGCATCGCGTGACTGACGAGCTCGACGAAGAGGTGGCCGCGGCCGACAACGACGAGTCTCCTGACTCTGTGCTCGAGAAGCGTCGCCAAGCCTATGCTCTGAATTGGGCAATCAGCAAGCTTACTCCGAAGCGGCAAAGTGCCATCAGGCTTTACCTCATCGGAAAGTCTCTCGAAGAGATCGCCGAAGAACTCCAGACCACGGTACTTGCCGTGAAGGGGCTCGTGCACCAGGCGAAGCTCGAACTCACGAAATTGCTCGCGTAATATACGCTCGAGCGAAACGCGCATTCGCGCACCGGCCGGGCTAGGTTAGAAGGTGTCGAGCAACTTTGTTCCCCTCTCTAATCTGGTCCGGTTTTTAGATTCTTAATTTTTTACAAAAAGTGAGACATATCATCCGAGCCCCCTCTCATCTCTGGCGGTACATAAGATGAAATGAGAAGTTTTTTTCCCGCGTTCCACTTTTGTCGACGCTTTTCTTTTTGTCCACATGTCGAGACTGTTGCACAGTTTCTATAATGTGTTATATTCATCATGTTCATCTTTTATCTCTTTCTTCTTTTTTCTCTTTTTTATGCACGAAGAACGCTATCAACAAACAAAACGAGCAGTGCTTACTCATATTGAGCAATTGTTTAAAGAGATGGAAGAAGACATGGTGATGTCGCATCAAGAAAAGTACGCCCTTCTTGAAGATTTATTTGAAAATGCGACTGACGTTGATGAGCTCCGCGTTGCTTTTGAGCAGTGGTATTCTGATCACTCTGAAGATTTGCAATTTGAGCAAGAGGTACAAGAACTTTGGGAGCAGGCCACAACTGCAGTTGAAGAATAGAATCAAGAAAAAGGCACCGCAGGGTGCCTTTTTAAAACCTCCTTCTGGCTCCAGTTGAGTTGTATTTTGCATCAGCGACTGGTAGAGTAATGGCAAACGTTTCATCTTTTTGTGTATGCCCATAGTGACCACCAAAGAATTATTTAAAGACGCCATGCAGCATGGGTACGCGATCCCAGCGTTCAATGTAAATTCCATGGAAATGGTGCAGGCGGTTGTGCGAACGGCTGCGAAACTTCATTCACCCGTTATTGCTCAGTTTAGTAAAGGTGCTCGTGAGTTTGCCGGAACAGAATATCTCATTGCCCTTCTTCAAACCGCATCGAAAGAACATCCTGATGTGCCACTTGTGATTCATCAAGATCACGGGCCAGATTATGATACGTGCCGCACCGCGATGGAAGCCGGAGCTTCGTCGGTTATGATCGATGCCTCAGCAAAATCATTTGAAGAAAACATTGCGCTGACAAAAAAAGTAGTTGAATATGCGCATCCGCAGGGCGTGACGGTTGAGGCGGAACTCGGTGAATTGGTGGGTGAGCAGTTTGATGCAGGGGAAGGCGGAAAAATGAGTGGTGGTGCATACACGGACCCTGCCAAAGCTAAAGAGTTCGTTGAAAGAACGGGTTGTGATTCATTGGCCGTTTCTATCGGTACTTCACACGGGGCGCACAAGTTTAAGGGTGAGGCGCATTTAGATATTGAGCGCCTCAAAGAAATTCATGCGCTCCTCCCTAATGTGCCACTGGTTCTTCATGGCGCTTCAGGAGTTTTATCAGATTTAGTAGAGACAATTAATGCCCATGGTGGAGAGATTGAAGAAGCGCACGGGGTGTCTGATGAGATGATTCGTTTAGCGATTGCGCACGGTGTTGTTAAAATTAATGTTGACACTGATTTGCGTTTGGCAATGCTTGCAGGTATTCGAGAGACGCTTGATACCAAACCCGATGTGATTGATATGCGCACCTACCTTGGTGCTGATCGAGACAAGATGAGCGAGGTGGTGGCGCGTAAAATACATTTGTTTGGAAGTGCAAACCGTTTTTAAAAAAAGAGGGAGCGCTTATTTTCTATGTCCTCTATGTTCCCTCAAACCTGTGGTGCTGTGGTTATGGCAGCGGGTCAAGGCACCCGACTTGGCTGTACCGACATACCAAAAGTCATGCTTCCTTTAGAAGGTAAGCCAATGATTGAATATACTGTTCAAACGTTGGGGGACGTCGGTTTCACCCCTGAGAGGATAGTTCTGGTCATTGGCTTTCATGGGGAAACCATTCAGGCCCATTTTGGTGCTCAAGTGGTGTATGCTGAGCAAAAAGAGCGAAAGGGGACTGCCCATGCAGCATATACGGGCATACGTGCCCTGTCCCAAGAAATTTCCCATGTACTCGTGATGGGTGGAGACGATAGCGCTTTTTATCGTCCGGAGACATTGCGTCAATTGGTAGAAAGTCATATTGCTGGGGGATTCACTCTTTCTTTACTCTCGGCGGATATTCCCGGACTCACAACTCTTGGCCGGGTGGTACGAGGGGGAAACGGAGAGGTTTCGATTGTGGAAAAAGAGAACCTTACCGAAGAGCAGCGGGTTATTTCTGAAATTAGCACAGGAACTTTCGTGTTTGACCGAGTGTGGTTTGAGTCTATCTTTCCCCGTATTACACCGATCAAGAATTTGGGTGAATTGGGTTTACCACAAACTCTTGAGATTGCCAAAGCAGATGGAAAGTTGTACCAGGTGATTCCTCTCAAGAATCCAAAAGAATGGTGCGGGGTAAATACTCCGGAAGAACTTCGCGTTGCCAAAGAGCGGAAACGGGAGAGGTAGTATAGATTACATTTTTTATGAAATCATCATTTGCGGCAGTTCTTTATGATATGGACGGAGTCTTGGTTGATAGCGAGATTCACTGGGATACGGCTATTTCCATGTTTTTTGAATCGCGAGGTGTACCATATTCCAAAGAATTAAAAAGAAATTTATCCGGAAAAGGATTCAAACAAAATATGGAGTGGGCGAAGATTGTGTATGGTTGGAATGAGCCAATTGAGGCGTTAGTTGAAGAGTACGCAGCACAGAGTGAAGTAGTGTATGAAACACACGCTACCCCCCTTCCGGGGGTAGCAGAAGTGCTCCGTTTGGCAAAAGAGCATCAGTATAAAACAGCGATTGCTTCGGCCGCCACATTACCCCGTATTGAAAAAATTGTTGAACGTTTTTTGTGGCAACCCTATTTTGATGCACTTATTTCCGTTGATCATGTGGGGGGAGTGGGGAAGCCGGCACCCGATGTGTATCTTCATGCGGCGAAGGTGCTTGGGGTAGAACCTGAGGAATGTGTTGTGATTGAGGATTCTGAAAACGGAGTGCGATCGGCAAAGGCAGCTGGTATGACCTGCATTGCTGTTCCGGATCCACGGTGGAGCCATGGGGCATTTGATATCGCGGACGTTATTTGTACCGGCTTTAATGATCCAAAGTTTCGCGTCGCTTTATCACTCCCTGTATGAAACGCGTTGTTGTTATTGGGGGAGGGACCGGTACAACCGTTACTCTTTCTGGATTGCGAACCTACGAGGACATCGACTTGTCAGTTATTGTAAATATGGTTGACGACGGGGGAAGTAATCGTGTGGTGCGCGATGAGTTTGGACTTCTCCCACTGTCTGATTTGCGGAAATCAATTATCGCGCTCGCCCCAAGTGGAAACGATATTTTGCGACAGCTATTTACGTTTCGTTTTTCAAAAGGCCGTGGGTTAAAAGGGCACACACTCGGAAACCTTGTCATGATCGGCCTTTCCGAAATGCGTGGGGGTGAAGTCGAGGCTATTGAAGCAATGCGGACGCTTTTTCATGTGAAGGGAAATGTTCTTCCTGCCTCACTTACAAAAACCACCCTGGTGGCTACATATGATGACGGTGCTGTGGTAAAAGGCGAACATGCTATTGATGAGCCAGAACACCCGAAAGATAAAAAAATTGTTAAAGTGACGCTTGAGCCCAAACCAAAACCCTATGAGCGCGCTATTGAAGCGATTCTCTCGTCGGATGTTATCATTGTGGGGCCCGGAGACCTGTATACCACAATCATTGCCGCTCTTCTCGTACCCGGAATGAAAGAAGCAATTCAAAGCTCGAAGGCTAAGCTGGTATTCGTGACGAATTTAATGACTAAAAAAGGCCAGACCCATTGGATGGGTGGAGCACATATGGTGACAGAGTTAGCAAAGTATACTGGGCGAGAGCCTGATGTTGTTTTACTTCATCGTGGTACACTTCCAGAAAAGGCAACCCAAGCGTATATTGAGAAGGGTGAGCATCCTATCATAGATGATTTTAGTGATGATACTCACTACAAGGTGGTGCGGGAAGACCTTGCTGCTCGGGAAGAGGTTGTGCGTGATACTGGCGATGTTTTGACCAGAAGTTTAGTCCGACATGATCCAGAGAGGTTAGGGAAGGCACTTCATAGCCTTATCTATCCCTAAAGAAAAACCCGTTGCCTGAAACCGATTTCTCCCGTATGATAGGGGAAATTACTTCTTCTATGATCTCTCTTCTTATAGTCACTCCTTCAAAGGATTACGAACTCCTCGATTCTGGAGATGGTGAAAAATTAGAACGGTATGGTGATGTTGTGGTATCTCGCCCGGATCCACAAGCGCTTTGGCCGAAACGCCTTAGTGAAAAAGAGTGGCAAGCCGCCCAGGCGCATTTTACTCGTGAAAGTAAAAATGCAGGTTGGGAATTTCGTGGTGTTGTTCCAGAACGGTGGCCGATCAATTTTGCAGGCCTTTCTTTTTATATTAAACCATCAAGTTTTAAACACACCGGTCTTTTTCCTGAACAAGCCACGAACTGGGATTTTATTCGTGAGCAAGTGAAGCGACGCGAGGGAAAAGAGGTTCGGGTGCTGAATTTGTTCGGCTATACTGGTGGTGCAAGTTTAGCTGCGGCACAAGCGGGAGCGAAAGTGGTGCATGTCGATGGTTCAAAAGTCGCGATTGGGTGGGGTCGAGATAATGCTGAACTCTCAGGACTGAAAGAGAAACCCATCCGCTGGATTTTGGATGATGCCGTGGCGTTTGTAAAACGAGAAATCAAACGCGGCAACAAATACGAGGGGGTAATAATGGACCCACCAGCCTTTGGGCATGGGCCCGATGGGGAGGTGTGGAAGATTGAAGAAAGTTTACTTCCTCTTTTTGGCCTGTGCCAACAATTGTTTTCTGAAGAAGCTCTTTTTTTCCTCGTGAATGGGTATGCCTCAGGATATTCGGCAATTGCCTACAAAAATAACCTCGACCATTTTATGAAATCATTTGGTGGGTCGGTTGAAATGGGTGAGCTTACCATTGCAGAAAAAGAAAGCGGTCGATTACTTCCCTGTGGTATTTTTGCGCGTTGGAGCGCTTCTTCATAAGCTATGTCATTTTTGGAGACGCATTATAAAAAGATTCTTGTTGCCATCTGTCTTTTTGTTCTTGGATGGTCGGCGTACAAACCCCATGATTACTTTACTTGGGTGCTAGAGGTGGCCCCAGCGGCCATCGCGTTTATTGTTCTTTTTGTTACACGAAAACGATTTCCCCTTACACCATTTTTGTATTGCTTTATTGCCCTCCACACCATTGTTCTGATGATCGGGGCGAAGTACACCTATGCGAAAGTCCCTGCATTCGAGTGGTTGAAGGAGTGGGGGGTATTTGAGAGAAATAACTATGATAAAGTGGGGCACTTCATGCAGGGGTTTGTGCCGGCATTAGCTATTCGAGAAGTGTTTATTCGTCTCGGGGTGGTGGCGAAAAAAAGATGGCTGCCTTTTATTGTCGTCTCAGTTTGTTTAGCGATGAGTGCGGTATACGAATTTATTGAATGGTTTGGGGCTGTTACTGGTGGGGAAGCGACTACTGATTTCCTTGGAACCCAGGGCTATGTCTGGGATACCCAGTCAGATATGCTCCTGTGCCTCATTGGTGCGACTACGGCCTTTCTTTTCTTGTCGAGGATGCACGATCAAATGCTCACCAAATTTCTTCCAAACAAAGGTGAGGCCTCTCTTGTCAAATAAATGCTTTTTAAGTAGGATGAAGGTATATGGATCAGCCCGTTTTATTTAAGGGAAATACTGCCTGGATAGGAGTACGTGCCACGTTTTGGCAGCTTATTCGCGCGCTTCTCGCCTGGGGTGAGGCACTTCCTGTCCGCCTTTTGGCGAGTGTTACATTTGCGGTATATACATACATTGCCCTTCTCTCTTGTGTGACAATATGGAGGGTTATTCAATGGAATTTTTTTGATACATCCCTTATTGGTCTAGTCCTTATTTTTCTCTTTTGCGGATTAGTGCTATCGCGATGCTTTCGTTTTTTTAGAGGAGGCCATATTATATGACCCCTCCAGGAATTATCGAAGATAAGGTATTAAAAGATCTTGGTGTAACAGATGAAGATCGTAAGGCGATCCTGGAGTCTTCGGGGTGTGGCGGGTGTGTTTTTCTTAGCCTTCTTTTGCTGGTATTGACCGTCTATTTCGGAGGAAGTTTCTTAGATTACGTCTTTGGGCTTTTTAGTCAGTATACTGGAGGGTAATCATACTAAATATTATGAACCGATTTACGCAGCCATTTTCGTCGCCAGAGTGGGTAAATTTAAAATTAGCTTCAATGCAGTTTTTACGAATTCTTTCGGTCTGGCTCGAAAGTTTTCCTCAAAAAGAAGCAAGTATTCTGCTTATTCTTATGGCTGCTGGATTATGTCTTAACATGGGACGAATTATCCTGTTTAATTTGAAGGTGCCGCATTTATTGTTCTCTCTCGATACACTTCTCATGATTATAGCATTCGGTGTATTTGCTTATTTGGCAATTGATCGTGTCCGATTTCTTCGGAGAAATTTTTTCAAGAAACCTAACGTCTCATAATATGGCTGGAGAAGTAAAAGACATGTTGTGGAGAGATAATACCTGGGGGTGTTTAGCCTGGCTCATTTCGTTAGTAGTACTTTTCATTTTAGTGGGTCTTGGTGTGCTCCCCTCAACCATCTTTGCAAACCCAGTTTCCTGTGAGGCGATAAAAGATCTTCCGTATCAATATGATAGAAACGGTAATCCGATAAAGTGTGATTTTTAGAGATATCTTTAGGTATGGTCGATGTACTCTACGAAGATAATCACCTCATCGCCGTGGCTAAACCCCACGGTGTTTTGGTTCAAGCGGATGAAACCGGCGATCCCACAATTCTCGACGAGGTGAAAAAGTATCTGAAAGAAAAATATCAAAAACCAGGAAATGTTTTTTTAGGAGTGATTCATCGTCTTGATCGGCCGGTTGCGGGTATTTTACTTCTTGCGAAAACAAGTAAAGGGGCATCGCGTCTTTCGGAACAGTTTCGCGATCATTCCGTAGAAAAAATATATCATGCTTGGGTTGAGGGAGAGCCCAAAGAGCCGAAAGCCACACTCACTCATTATTTACGGAAAGATTCTGCGAGTAATTTTGTTCATGCCATGAATCGTCCGACCGAAGAAACTCAAGAGGCTCGACTTTCGTATGAAACGGAATTTACGAATGGAAAAAGAAGTATTGTAAAAATTATTCTCCATACTGGGCGTTCACATCAAATTCGTGCCCAGATGTCGGCCATTGGCCACCCTATTGTCGGAGATAAAAAATACGGCTCAGATTCTTCATATATCTCTGGGGCCATTGCGCTTATGGCTACCGACCTTTCGTTTGAAACAGCGACCACAGGTGAGCGCATACAGCTTCATATGGATATTCCCAAACAATGGCTATGAAAGATGTCGTTTTAGATCTCCATATTCATTCTAAATATTCTCGAGCCTGTTCGAAAGATTTGGTGTTACCAAATATTGCTGAGGCATGTGCGGTGCGCGGGATTGATGTGGTTGTAACCGGGGATTTTACTCACCCTGCATGGTTTAAACACCTGGAAGAAACGCTTATTCCAGATACGGACGGTCTCTACAGAGTAAAAGGAAGCACTGCTCCAACTCGGTTTCTTATTGGGACGGAAGTGGCCTCGGTTCGAAAACATGCAGGAGCCACTCGCCGTGTACATCACTTATTGTTTGCGCCTTCACTTGAGGTGGCAAAAAAATTTAATGAGCGCCTGCAGAGTGAGGGAATCAACTTAAAAGCAGATGGCCGGCCTATTATTGGGAGAACTTCAAAAGAAATTTTGCAAATGATGCTCGATACTGACCCCAGCATGGTCATGATTCCAGCCCATGCGTGGACACCATGGTTTGGGGTATTTGGCTCAAAGGGCGGCTACACTTCTCTCGAAGAGTGTTACGAAGAACTTACGCCGCATATTTTTGCTATTGAAACAGGTCTCTCAAGTGATCCGCACATGAATGCACGCTTGTCGAAACTTGATGGCATCACGCTTATTTCGAATTCCGATGCCCATAGTCCACAGAAATTAGGGCGAGAAGCAAATGTATTGCGTTTTGAAAATGATGCAGCGGTAACGTACAGTGAAATCATGCGTATTTTTCGTGAGCAAGATAGTTCACGTTTTGCATACACTATTGAGTTTTATCCTGAAGAAGGAAAATATCATCTCGACGGCCATCGAGAGTGCGGTGTTGTTATGGAGCCTGAAGAAACAAAACGTCGAGATGGCGTGTGTCCAAAATGCGGGCGCCAAGTAACGTTCGGCGTACTTCATCGTGTGTGTGATTTGGCCGATCGAAATGAAAAGGAGAGTGCAAATAAAAGGAAAGTGCCTCACAAAAGTATTGTTCCCTTAATTGAAATTGTGGCCGATACTCTTGACCTTGGTGTTGCAGCGAAAGCAACACAAGCCCTATACAAAAAGTTAGTAACAAGTTTAAAAAATGAATTTCATATTTTGTTACACGCACTTCCAGAAGATATTGAAAGTGTGGGCGGCAAAGAGATTCGGAATGCTATCGAACGGGTACGTTCAGGAAATATCGCTATTACTCCGGGGTACGATGGAGAGTTTGGTGTGGTTAAAGTATTTGGGGAGCATGAACGACGTCTTCAAAAACAAGATACATTTCTTTAAAAAAAACATCAGGTCTCACGACCTGATGTTTTAAAAACGTTATTTACGTTTTTTTGCAGCTTTACGCTTCTTTGGAGCGGCTTTACGTTTTGCTTTACGAGCAGGTTTACGTTTAGCAACTTTTCTTTTTTTAGCAGGCATAGGGCGACCCCCTTTCTTTATAAGATAAGTGCGCGAGATGCGACATGCCGTCGCGAGAGAAACGCGCGCGTTTATTTTTTACATGACAAGCATGGATGTAAAAAATTTTTATGTGTGCACGCGTACACACATATCGACTTACATAGTATAACGTATTTTCATGTGCAGGAACATAAATCAATGGTGTTACCTGTGTATAACTTTGCACAAATAAAATAATAAAAGAAATTTTTTATTAAAAAATATTTTATTTTTGAAATTTTAAAATATCTTTTCATTTTTTTCTTAAAAAGAAAAGCCGTAGGCGTGATAACGCGTGCGGTTCCGGTGGTTGCGATTGTCGTTCCAGAGTCATGGGGTGACGGGGCGTGCTCCGCGCTTGAGAAATTCATACGCGAACATGATGTCTTCGAGCGTCGGCTAGCGAATCGTTAAAGCGGAGGGTGGCAAAATTGCTATGAGAAATCAAATATAAAACCCTCCTATTTAGGGGGTTTTATATTGGTGTCCTCGCCAGGGAATCTCACTCGGAGCTAAAGCTCCTCTTAGGAACACCTTCTGGTTTTCCTAACCTTTCCTCAATAAGTGGGGAAATACTTTCCCCACCACCCCTTTGTTCGACTCCTGGCGTAGACGAAGAGTCTAATACAAAGAGACTCCCCAATGGGGAGTCTCTTTGTATTAGTGTCCTCGCCAGGAGTCGAACCTGGATTTTCGGCTTCGGAGGCTGATGTCCTATCCATTGGACGACGGGGACGTGTATATGTTTGTGTTATGCGCGTGTACGCGCAAGTTCCATTGTTGTAATCATCTGCTCACATTGGTCGATAATGCGTTCAACCCACGCTCTTCCGTATTGTTCAACGTGCCAAATAAAAATAGTTTGCTTTTTCATCCACGCTACAAGTGTGCGGAGAAGTTCTTCAAAATATTCCCGAGCCTCGGTAGTTTTCATGGAAATTTTTGCATTCACAATAAACCAATGGATCGATCGTTTGTATGCAAATCGATACATACGTGAATTTGTAGCAAGCGTCATCGCGTTTTCTACCCGAGCACTGTTTAATACATCAAGAGTGTCAGCGTCTTTAACAATATCGATCAGGTATCGTTTCTCTGGGGGGAGAAGATAGGCGAACAAACTGCCTGTGCCAAGACTTTTGGCAAGCATGAGCTTAATTGCTAAGCGTACCGAAGGATCTTTCTGGTCTTTTCGAGCTGTGAACCAGAACATACATGCCGATACCATGTCATCGATAAACGACATCCATACAAGTGATGGTTTTTTTGTGATCGTTCGGGCTACATCGTGCCACCAGGCTGCTAACATAATCGCCTCCATATCACCACCCTGTACGCTCATGCGTTCTGCAATATTTTTGGCATGCACCATCACCCGCCCGGCATGGGCAAGGTCGTGCATAGGGTCACGAGAGCGACGCATAAGGCGTTTTGCCCCTTCAATTAAATGGGTGTGACGCGTAGACATATGCCAAACTATAGCAAAATAAAGAGGAAATAGCAAGAAGGGGGCCTTGATTTTTTGGCTTGTTTCTGCTACATTATATGCATTCAAGTCACTTTTGGGCCTGTAGCTCAGTGGTTAGAGCACAACGCTTATAACGTTGGGGTCGATGGTTCAATTCCATCCAGGCCTACATAAGTTTTTATGAAACATATGATTCGTACATTTCGTCATGTATATAGTGGGTTTTTTTTAGGAGTATCCCTTATTTCTGGAGGATTACTATTGGCAGATCATTTGTGGGGCATTGACCAAGTGTGGGCAGCCCCTCTTTTAGTTTCATCTGATTCGTTTGAAGATCGCACCGTTGGTTCAATGAATGGACAAGGTGGCTGGGTCGCTGCAATGAATGGAACAGGCGTATGGGAGATAAATGCTACCACAAACGGTCAAACACTTATACAAAAAAGTACTCAAAGCAAGGTGCTAAGTAGCATGCTTACCAATACTACTTTTGGTATATATGATGACGTGCGATTGAGCGCTAATATCATGACGACGTCGAATGTAAGCTCAAATCCGCAACTTTGGCTTCGCCGTACAAGTACAGACTCCACAGGAAATGGCTATCTTTTGGCAGGTCCTTCAGGAAATGTGCGGCTGTATCGTATGCAAAATGGAGTTCTCACAGAATTAGTCCAAAAAAAAGTGAGTTGGCCACTCTTAACTTGGACTGCTATCGAGTTTGAAGCGATTGATACGTCAACTCATGTACTGTTACGTGCCTACATTTACCCTAAAGGGGAAACACGCCCAGCGGCTCCTTCTCTTGAAGCGCGTGATACCACGTTTGCGAGTCGAAGTGGTCTCATTGCTCTTGGTGCCCATGGTGGTACTGCCGAATATGATGATGTGTCAGTATATAATCTTGATGACGAAAGCTTGCCACCGCTTCCACCAACAGAACCAACAGATCTTTCGGTAAGTGCACAACCTGACACGGTAACACTTACGTGGAATAAACCACGTACATCGCCTGGAAGTTTAGTGGATACGTACAATGTGGCGTACCGTCAATCGCCAACGGTTCTTTTTCGTGATGTATTTACTTTGTCAGACTCTCTACAAACCCTTGCTAATCGAGGTTGGGTGCGTGCAAGCGACAGCCCAACAGGAAATTGGCAGGTGTCACTCACTTCGGGTGCCTCTGCCCTCGGAACGCGTGATACGACCGCAAATGTAAATACGGGTGTATTAACCTACAGTGGAGTGCGTACTGGCAGAGAGAACGTGCGCCTAACGGTTGATGCACGTCTTAATACGGCTCAACAAGGTTCTTCTCCTCAAGTATGGCTTAACCGCGCTAGTCCTGAGGGTGTAACGAGTGGATATCTTATTTCTGGACCATATAATGCTCTTCGTGTATTTCGAGTTGAACATGGGCAATATACGCAACTCGCACAAACAAATACTTCAGTTGTCGGCACCGAGTGGAATACGATTGAGGTTGAATTTATTCGTGAAGGAAGCCAGGCAACCCTTCGTGCGTATGTATATGCAAAAGGAACACCGCGTCCAACGAATCCAACAGTAACTGCCATTGATCGATCACCCTTACGTGAGGGGGGGGTGATTGGGCTTGGAGCACATGGATCAATTGTTTCGTATAATAATATAGAGCTTTCAAGCAATCCTTCTCTGAATACCGTTTGGCAAATGGTTCATCGAACAAACAATTCTTCTTTAACAGAAACTATTCGTAACTTGTTTCCAGAAACAACATATGATGTGCAGGTGTACGCTAAGAATGCGAGTGGTATAAGTTTATCACCAGGAGTAGCGTATGGAATTCAAACGGAAACTGAACCGGTTCAGCCTTGGCACCATATTATTTCTACAGGGCAAAGTTTGTCACGTGGATCACTTGGTACTCCACCGCTTACCATTGCACAACCGTTTCAAAATGTGATGACGACAGGGGTGGCTGCCACCTTTATTCCTTTAGTAGAGGGTACAAATGTAACCTCATATGTGGGTACGCTAGTTGAAACACCAATATCAGCTGCAGCAAATACGCTTACGGCTCTTTCGTCACGACAACAATATCAAAGTATTGCGACGCTGCATGGAGCAGGGGGGATGGCGTATAGTCAATTACGCCAAGGATCTCCATTATACGTAAGTATGTTTGTAACAATCCGTCGTGCGATGAATACAGCACTCGGAACAGGTCGACCATATGAAGTATCAGCCGTAACAAATACCCACGGAGAAAGTGATGAAGTGAATGGAACTTTTGCTTCATATCAATCATATCTTGAAGCCTGGCAGCGTGATATTGAAACTGATGTGAAGGCACTCACACGTCAAACAACTGACGTACCAATGTTTATTGATCAAATGAGTTCACATACGGGATATGGCTTCTCTCATCCTCGTATTGCGTTAGCGCAACTTGCAGCGGTGCGTGCGAATCCTCAAAAAATATTTATGGTTACGCCAAAGTACCTGTTCACCTATGCCGACAGTGCGCATATGACGAATGTAAGCTATCGTTGGCTTGGGGAGTATCAAGGGAAAGTGATGAAACGAGTTCTTCTTGATAAAGAGCAGTGGTTACCAGTTATGCCAACACGGATTACTCGTCAAGGAAATATCATTACGGCGGATTTCCATGTGCCAAATCCACCTTTGGTGTTTGATACACAACTTGTGCCACTCAAAGCGAACTACGGATTTGAATACTATAATAGTGGTACAAATACGATCACCATAGCGACTACTACACTTCTCGACGCAGATACCGTTCAAATTACCTTATCGGGTACACCAACAAGTGGACGCGAAGAACTTCGATATGCGTATAGTGGGACACCAAATTCATGGCCAGGAGTCGGTCGTCCAAATTCAGCCAGAGGAAATGTACGCGACAGTGATTTAACTCCATCGTTATATGGAAATACTCTATATAATTGGGCGGTACACTTTGCTGATCCTATTACCTTAGTTCCGTAATTTATTCTATGCCAACTCCTAAGGTTAAAAACATTAAAGTTCCAGAAGACGCGTCAAAACGATTGGATGTTTTTTTGGTTGATGTGCTCGAAATATCTCGGGCCAAAGTGCAGGAGTTTATTCATGCAGGACAAGTGACCTTAAACGAAAAACTTCCTAAAAAACCTGGCGATCAAATTAAAGCAGGAGACAAAGTGGTAGTTGATCAAACCCCAGTTGTACGTGAAAAACCTCAAACGGAAGAAGAGGCGGCAATGCAAGAAGAACCAAGAATTCTTCGTGAGACAAAAGACTACGTTGTGTTACATAAACCAGCTGGTTTGTTAGTGCACCCAACGAAAAAACAAGAAAAACAAACATTAGTTGCATGGCTTTTGAACAAATACCCTACGCTTAAAAACGTTGGAGAAAATAAAGATCGTCCAGGTATCGTGCATCGCTTAGACAAAGATGCATCAGGTGTGATGGTGATTGCAAAAACACAAAAGATGTTCAAACATTTGAAAGAACAATTTCAAAACAGAGGTGTTGAAAAATACTATACCGTTCTTGTGCATGAAGAAGTAGAACGCGATCACAGTGTGATCGACTTTGCGATCGACCGTGGACCAGAAGGTATGATGGTGGCTCGACCAAAAACAGAACGGCATGCTGTTCGAACCGCGCTTCTTATGCAACCAGGAAAAGAAGCCTTAACTGAGTTCTGGGTACAAAAGAGGTTTGTGCGATTCACGCTTCTTAAGGTACGCATTCATACGGGAAGAACGCACCAAATTCGTGTGCATTTTTATGCCTATAACCACCCGCTCGTGGGCGATGTGCTTTATTACAATCAAAAACTCAATCGCAAACGCGATAAAGAACTTGGTCGTTTGTTTCTTCATGCAACTGAACTTATCTTCAAAGATTTGAAGAGCGAGGTAATTGATGTGGTGGACGAACTTCCACAAGAATTGGCCACCTTTATCGAAGAACTTGTTTAGTTTGTGTATGCATGCTCAAAAACACATCATTATTATTTCTGGACCAAGTGGTTCAGGGCAAGATACCGTGATTCGAGCCCTTGAAAAGCGATTTGCGATTGAACGGGTGATTACGACGACGAGTCGTTCTATGCGCCCTACAGAAAGACAAGGGGATCCGTATTACTTTACGGATCCTGATACGTTTCATGCGCGCATTGAAAAGGGTGATTTTTTTGAATGGGCCAAGCAATATAATGGGCAGTATTACGGTGTTACGAAAGAGGAAATTGATCGAGTGGCGAACTCAGGAAAGCTCGGTATTTGGAAACTTGATTATCAGGGTGTTGAACATGCCAAAGAGCTTTTTCCAGGTATTCAGGCCGTATTATTAACAGCACCACTTCATGAGCTCGAGGCGCGTATTCGTCGCCGTGATAATCCAACAGATGCGTATGTGGCTGAACGTATGGCGTATACAAAAGAGTCGTTGGCTCACGCAGGGGATTATGACCTTGTGGTCGATAATCGCGATGGAGCACTCGATGAAACCGTTGAAACCATTTCTGAGTTTATTGAGAGTCATCTCGAAGTGCACGGCCTTATTTGACATTAGTTTTACTCTTGTGATACGCTTTTTTTGTATGATGTGCTTGAATAATAATAATACTTTAACGATCCGCTAGCGGAAGCGTGTTTTCATGTAGAAACAACGATCCGCCCAAAAGGCGGATCTTTCAATACATTCCCCTGTAGTTCAGTGGTAGAACGCCGCGCTGTTAACGCGGATGTCGTAGGTTCGAGTCCTACTGGGGGAGC